>JBDHKN010000091.1:0-17992 GCA_039586365.1 Gemmatimonadota bacterium
GTCAACAAGCTGCTGGGCCAAGGCATCGAGATCCAACAGGCACCGCAGCCGTTCACGCACGAGGGCAAGGTATATGGTCCGGGAGCGTTCGTCGTGTCTATGGCTCAGCCCAAGATGGGTGTCATCCGGTGGCTACTGGGCCGCACGTTCTACCCGGTAAACAGCTTTACAGTCGACGGTCAGGGCAATCCGATACGGCCCTACGATATGGCCGCTGACGTTATGGCCGAGTTCATGGGAGTCCGGGTGGATCCGGTGGACCATACGGTGGCGGCCAATCTCATCGAGCTTGCCGCGCCGATAGAGCCGGTGGGTGAAGTTGCCAGGGGAAGTCACGGCTACGTGATCGATGGACGGTTGAATCACGCATTCCAAGCCGTGAATCTGCTGTTCGACAAGGGTATAACCGTCAGGCGGGTCGACCAACCTTCCGCTGAGATGCTGCAAGCGGGTGATTTCGTCGTGACCGGTGGGTCGGAGGCTGACATCACAGACATAGCACGGCAGACAGGTGTCGACTTCACCGCGCTCGACCGCGACGCCACAGCGACGAGCCACGAACTGGAGCGGCTGCGGATCGGCATGTACCAGCGGTACTACGGTGGCAATATGGATGAGGGTTGGACGCGCTGGCTGTTGGAGCACTACGGTTTTCCCTATTCGACGCTGATGGATGCGGACATCAAGTCCAACGAGCTGGAAGAGGACTACGATGTCATAATCCTGCCGGCCGATCAGGTGAACTCGATGGTCGGAGAGCAGGAGGGTGAGGGCAGTGGTGGCCCCTACGCCAGTGGGCCGGAGAGCTATCCGACCGAGTACCGCAGCGGATTCGGACCCGAAGGTGTGGCGGCATTGAAGACATTTGTCCAGAACGGTGGCACGTTACTCACGTTCGCCGAGGCTGGGTCGTTACCCATTGAAAAATTCGGGCTGCCGTTACGAAACGCAACGGAGAGCAGGCCACCCAGCGAATTCTGGTGTCCGGGGTCAACACTCAGGACGAAGTTCGACAATGCCAATCCACTGGCGTACGGAATGCCGGATGAAGGCCTCGCGACGTTTCTGGCACGTAACCAGGCCTACGAGATCGTGCCCACCGCGCACAACGACCGTATCGAAGTCATCGCTTCGTTCCCGGAACGCGACCTGCTACAGAGCGGATGGTTGATAGGCGAGGACGTCATTGCCAAGAAGGCAGCGATGGTGTCGGTGCAGTACGGCCAGGGTAGGGTAGTACTCATCGGGTTCCGGGCACAGCACCGAGCCCAGACTCACGGTACGTTCAAGTTGGTGTTCAATACGCTGGTGAGTGGGCCGGAAACTCGTTGAGTCTGTGACAAGCGACCGCCAGCCAAGCTAGCGGCGCGGGTTGTGTTTCCAGGAGAAGAGCCGGAGCCTGGTACTCCGGCTCTTCCGATTGAATGACTGTTGTTTTGTCGGTGGGCCTCCTCTTCGCTAGCGTGGCTGCCGCACCAACACGTAGTGGCCGGAAACAGCATCGACCCGCAGCTCAGCGATGTGGCCGCTCTCGCGTTTAAACGCATACAGCACCACGCCAGTGGAATCTGTGAAGGTGAAGTCACCGATGTGTCTTTCGGGAAGGTAGTACCAGTTGCCGTCGTCTCGCTCCACAACGTATCCCTCAGCTGCGAGCTGGGTGGCCGGCAGGCTCCAATAGGGCTGGTTGGCAAGGCCATCGACGGTGTGCCCGGTTTCGTCGGTGACCTTTTTCAGGCTGACGTCCCAGTCGCGCTCGTAGTTGTACCTGCGGAACCGGAACAACTCCTCGCTTGCGCTCCACACAGTGGCGGTCAACGCCTTACGGATCTGCTCCCAGACCAGAGAAGTGGCTGCCCCCACCTCCGGATGAACGCCACAAAGGTCCTCGCCCGTCACTTCCACGGTAGCGAGTTTGACCGGGAGAGCGACGACCCTGGGTGCGTACACCAAGCTGGTGTCCGCAGCAATCTCGAATGGGTCTGAAGTGTGCGCATGGTAGCCGATGCGCTCGGATCGGAGGCGATAGACCCCTTCAGATGGCGCCCGAAGCAGGAAGTGTCCGGCGCTGGTGCTGAGTGTCCGGGCAACCTCCTGATCTTCCTCATCCACCAGCACAATGAAGCCAGTCCCTACGGGTAGACCGGAGTTCAGGTCGAGTACTTGGCCGGACACTATTTGGGGGGACAGCGGTGCAGTGGACGCGTGAGCCACCACGAGTATGCCTAGGGCGAGAGCGAACCGTTGCTCAAACACAGTGTGGAAGATGTGCCAGGATCATTGGTTCCCTTGCACTCTATTGCTGAATTACCCGCAATGTACCGGTTCGATCCTCTGGGTCCTCCCCTGTCCTGGGATCCGGCGTTGTAGCAGGCGGAGTCAGTTGACTCAGCCTCAGTCAGGAGGCCAGCAGAGTGTCTCGCCGGTCGGATCGTAGGGCTGGAAGCTGCGGAGGCCTGGACGGGGCCGAGACGTATCGACGAAAGACCGTGGCAGGTTGGCAGACCGGGTCCACCCCGCCGGCCAGAAAGTGTGGTTGTAGCTGCCATTTCGGCAGAGATGCTTGGGCACGCCGGTTGCTCCCGGGCATTCGCGTCGGCGCAATCTCCGGCTGCCGCAGACAAACGACCGTGAACTTGAGAGGAGGGAACCTAGCAATGATTGTCACACGCATTCGTCCGCTGCAGAGACCGTGGTGGTCGGCGTGGGGCGACTTCGACCGGGTGCGCCACGACATGGCACGCCTGGCGGAAGCCATGTCGAACGGTGCGTTTCCGGAAGCGGGCACGCGGATGTTCCCGTTGGTGAATGTCACCCAGGACAGCGACAATTTCTACGTGCGGGCCGAACTCCCGGGAGTCCGAGCAAATGAGCTGGAAGTCTCTGCCGTGGGCAGCAAGCTCTGCATCTCCGGCAGTCGTGCACTGCCCGAAGAGGAGGGAGGGGTGAGTTACCACCGCAGGGAAAGAGAGGGAGGCAACTTCAGTCGCAGTATCGAGCTGCCCTCCCCGTTTGATCGAGATCGGGTGGAAGCGCAGTATGAGAATGGTCTTCTCACAGTCACGCTGCCGCTCGCCGCGGAAACCAAGCCGCGGCAGATCCCGGTGAGCACCGGGTGAACCTGATTGGTGCATAGGCCACTGAGAGGAGAATAGAGCCATGGCGAAAGAGAAGACCCACGAAGTGCAGACGGTGGAGCGCGAGGAATCGTCCACCGCTGTAGAGCAAACCCGGCCAGGTCCGGTCTACACTCCGGCTGTAGACATTTTCGAGGAGGGGGAACGGATCACCGTTCTCGCCGACATGCCCGGCGTGAGCAAGGACGACTTGCGCATCGATCTGCATGACAACGTTCTCACGCTGACTGGTGACCCAGCAGGTCTGGAAGGTGAAGCGGAGGCAGAGGTGTTCCGGGAGTATTACTCGGGCCGATTCTACCGCCAATTCACCCTGTCGGACAAGATCGACCAAGGGAAGATCGAGGCGAAGCTGGTAGACGGCGTGTTGCGACTCGTGCTGCCGAAGGCGGAGGCCAGCAAGCCGCGACAGATTAGGATCAAGGCTGGATGACCGTAGCGACGCGCCAGCTCACTGGCGCGTCGGTCTGCTCAAAACCCCAACAGGCCATCGGTGAACGATGACAGGCGGGGAATACTACCGAATCCTGGGCGTCCCTCCGTCGGCCAGCAAGCGAGCGATTAGGGACGCGTACCTGAGTCTGGTCAAGCGACTGCATCCTGATCGGGTCGGACCCGCGGGCACAGCGCGGTTTCAAGATGTGGCGGTGGCTTACGAGACGCTGTCGGATCCCGCCAAGCGTCGGCTGTACGATCTGCGCTTCCCCCCTAGGGTACCAACGCGTACCGCACGCAGTGAACCGGCGTCAGTAGGGCCACAGCCTGAGCCTCTGGTGCCGGAGCCTATCGAGGTGGTGGGAGAACCCGAGACGGTAAGCCCGTCTCTCGAAGAGGTCTTACAGCGACTCCAAAGGACCCGCACTGGAATGCGGGTCCCGAAGTGGGAACACCAGGAAGGGTTCGACATCGGTGTCATATTGACGCGGCTCGAGGCATCCAGAGGTGTGGTCTTGCCAATGGCCATTCCGACCCTGCGGGAATGCCCCCGGTGTGGGGGACTGGGAGGGACGGTTCTCCCCTGCCACGCCTGCGGCGGTCTCCGCATGGTGGAGCAGCGGGGAATCGTGAGGGTGCACATTCCACCAAGCGTGAGGGACGGGGACGTCGTCGAAGTCTCCCTGGAGCGGATCGGTGTCACGAACATGTTCCTGCGGATTCATCTATCCGTAAGGAGCGACGAGCCGGTTTGGTGACAACGGTCTCCGCTGTTAGAACACCTCGATCCCGAGCCGCACGGTCCGGCCCGGTTGGGGCATGCCGCATTGGTCGAACACCGCGACGTCCGCTACGTTGTCGAGCGACAGCGTCGTCCGGATGTCACCCCACAGGCCCTGTCCCAACCGCCAGTCACGCCGCAGGCCCACGTCGATCCGGGTCTTACCGTCCAGTGCGACGTCGCTGTCCAGTTCCGGATGCACGCAGTACTGATCGCCGGTGTGCTTGAGTCCTGCGATGCCTCTGAATCCGAGTGGGAGCGGTGCACGCAGGTCGAGGCCGGCTGTGAACTCCGGCATGTGCTCGGGCTGGATTGGCCCGCTGGTGGCCGCGGGATCCTCGACGGTGACGTCCTGCAGCATGATATCGCCTTGGATCTCCGTGCCAGCGATGGAACCGCCCACCAATAGCTCTATCCCCATGCTGTTGATCATGTCGCGGTTGATGCGACGGTAGTTGCCCTCTGGCGTGGAGGTACGCACCACCGCGTCACTGAGTTCGTGGCGGAACAACGCGGCCTGAACTTCGATGCCGGAACGTTTGAACGTGGCACCCAGCTCAGCAGCGTTGAGCCGCTCGGGGTCGAGGTCTGGATTGGGCTCGAACCGGCCCAGCGCACCCGAATAGAGTTCACGCAACGCGGGGAAACGGGCGCGGGTGCTCACTGAGGCGTGGAGCTGGAGGTCGTCACTCAGCGCTAGAGTACTCACTCCTACCCGTCCACCCCAGGCCCACAGCCGACCTAACGGCGGCTTGCCTCCAGACTCAGGAGTGTCAGCGCCGTCCAGCGCAACGCCCACCGTGAATTCAGTAGTCTTGGGCAAGTGCCACGCGGTCTCAGAGGCTAGGCTCCACAACCGCTGGCGATACTCGTTGCGCTCCACCTCGTCGAGGATCTCCGTGTGGTTGACATCGGCATAGCTAAGAGCCGCCCGAAACTGGCCGTGGGAAGTAAGGGTGTGTTCACCCAACAGTCGCAGCGTCATGTTCCGGTCGTCACCCGACTCCGTCTCCACTACCTCATCGTAGTCCAGGGATCCGAACGCCTCTATATCCTGCCGGCCGCCGTTGAACCCCAAGCTCGCCTCCAGGTCACCCATTCCCCAGGGGGTGCTGCGCTGCCCCGTCCCGGCCGAAAGCGCCGCAACAGCCTGCCACTCATTGGGGTAGCGCCACAGGCGCGGCTCCTGAACGTGCAACTCCGGGGGTACCCCCCGCTTGGCCCGGAATCCGGAGGCAGAGAGCGAGATCCAGCTGCCTCGGTAGCTTTCCCACCGTATGGCACCGAACCCGTTGACCTCCTCCACATCCGAGTTGGTGCGGAGGTCGCCCTCACTGCTGGGATCGACGACATCGGCGGGCAGGGCCAACCCGTCACGGGAACGGAAGCCGGCTCCGGCCCGAAACACCAGATGTCCGCTACCCAGGTCCGACATTTGGACCCCGGAGGCGCCAACGGCCCGGGAACCGACGTTGTCCACGCCTACGGAGGCCCTGAGTTCGTCCCGATCCTGGCGAAGTCCGCCTCTCCCCAGGTCCACCTCCACCACCCCACCCAACACGTTGGGACCGCTCAGTACGGACGGCAGGCCCCGCACCAACGTGAGGTCTCGGACTCCCATCAATGGTATCACCGCCGGATCAGTGCGGTGGTCCCAGGCCAGGGTCAGAGGCACCCCGTCCAGCAGCACCGCCACCTGTCGTGACTCCGAGCCACGGACCGAAATCTCGGCCATGCCCCTGGAGTTCTGGCGCACCAACACGAAGGGAAGCTTCCTGAGCGCGTCCTCGAACGTAGCGACCGGCTCGATGGCAAGGGACTCGGGGAATGCGATGATTCCAGTGGCGCCGCCGGCGACGGTGGTCCGTCTCACTGCCGTCACGACAAGGCCGCCGATGGTGAAAAGCGTGTCGGGCCTAATGCTGTCGGGGCGCTCCTGTGCTACCAGTGAATCAGATTGAGACGTGGTGAGCGTCACGAGTATGAGCGTTGTATGCATCAAAGCACGCGCCGGCAGGCGCTGCTTTTTGGTTCTCATCGGCGACTCCTCCAACACATGTACATGTCCATCCCCCGCTAAACCTACCTAATTCTGCAAGGAACACACCGTGGGGCAGGCACACATGGACGACTTCGAGTAGACGCGCGGGGTAGGTGGAATGGGAGGGATCTCGCCTGGGCACGTGTTGCCGAGTGCGGTAGCCCAACGCGATTGTCGTACGAGGTGGACGTTTGGCGTCCTCGAATCTGGACGAAGTTCCGGAGACGAAACTGCTGCGACTGTGAGAGGCGCCGCTGCGACTTGACCTCGATGTCGCGCCGATAGCTCATCTCGGCGTGCTTGGCCTGTGTGGGGGTTATCGTCTGTGTTCACCAGCGGCCCTGCAGGTTAGGAATGCAATGGTGGCCTCCGGGCCCCAAGACGGAGGAAGAGGGTCGGAACGACTACCATGTTGAGCGCGGTGGACGTCAACAGCCCGCCCAACACGACGATTGCCATGGGTGCCTCGATCTCCTTGCCCGGCTCTCCGCCACCCAGGGCCAGAGGCAGCAGCGCCAAGGCGGCCGTGAGGGCGGTCATCAGAATCGGATTGAGTCGCTGCAGGGAGCCATGATACACAGCCTGGTATAGCGGTAGGCCCTGGTCAATGAGTCGGTTGTAGTTGCTCACGAGCAGGATGCCGTTGCGGACGGCTATCCCGAATAGCGTGACGAACCCCACGAGGGTGGCAACGTTCAGCGTGTTGTGCGAAGCCAGGATAGCAAATACCCCACCTATTAGTGCTAGTGGCAGATTCACCATGATGAGTAGTGCGGAACGCATACTGCCGAATTCCTGGAACAGGATGAGGAAGATCACGACGACCGACAAGCCGGACAGCAGAGTGATCATTCGAGCGGCGGCAAAGCCGCTCTCGAACTGGCCGCCGAACTCGATGTAGTAGCCCTCGTCGAGCTCCACGGTCTGGGCGATGCGATCGCGCATTTGTGCGACGGCACCGGCAACATCTCCTCCAGTCACGTTGGCTTGCACGACCAGCTTGCGCTGAACGGCCTCCCTGCTGATGGTGTTTGGTCCCCTGTCTTCCACGATGTCGGCCAGCAGCACCAGAGGGACTTTCGCTCCCACCGGGGTGTCCACCAGAGCCGAGCGTATCTGTTCCGTAGTGCTCCGGTGCCCAGCCTCAAACCTCACGATCAGATCGAACATGTTCTGGCCTTCGAGAACTTGCGACACGACTGCTCCGTAGAAAGCGACGTCGATGGCCTCCGCCAGTTTACCGGCAGTCACCCCGTATCTAGCCATGGCTTGCCGGTCGGCGCGCACGCGTAGCTGCGGGACGTCGGCCTGTTGTTCCACTGACAGATCCACTACACCCGGGATATCTTCGACCGCGGTCCGGATTGCTTCGCCAATGCGTCTCAGTTCGTACAGGTCGCTACCGAACAGTTTCACCGCGATGGCGGCCCTGGTTCCGGACAACATGTGATCGATGCGATGCCCGATTGGTTGGCCGAACGTGATGCTCATGCCGGGCACCGTAGTCACGAGGCGGCGCAACTCGGCGGTGATGTCTCGCTGCCTGCCGTATGAGAGATCCAACATCACTTCGATTTCTGCGCCGTTCACACCCTGCCCGTGCTCGTCCAGTTCTCCCCGCCCCGTGCGGCGGGCGGTGGACAACACCGCTGGGTGAGTCAGCAACCGGCGCTCGACGAGGCTCCCCAGGAGGTCTGACTCCTCGATATTAGTACCGGGCACCGTCACCGCCGTGAGCGTTAATGCACCCTCCTGAAACTCAGGCAGGAATCCCCGACCCAGCAACGGCAGCACGAGCAGCGTAGCCACGACTGCGCCGGCCGCGGCGGCCCCGACGGTGAGTGGGCGCTCCAGCCAGCGGTCCAGGATACGTGAATACCACGTCTTGAGCCAGGTCACGAGCCAGCTTTCGCCCCCGCGTTTCACGAATGGAGCATTCGGGAGGAGATAGAACGAGAGGACCGGTGTCACCGTGACCGCGACGAGCAGTGAAGCGAGGATGCTGACCACGTAGGCAAACCCCAATGGTCGGAACATCCTTCCCTCGACGCCGGACAGAAAGAACAGCGGCACGAAGACAATTGTGATCACCAAAGTCGCGTTGACGATCGGGCCCATCACTTCTCTCGTAGCGTCGAACACCACGGTTGCCACTGGCTGTCTCTGCTCCGCTGCCGTAGCTGCGTTTTGCTTGAATTGCTGGAAGATGTTTTCGACCGCTATGATCGCGTCGTCTACGAGCGCACCGACGGCGATGGCCATGCCTCCCAGCGTCATCGTGTTGATCGTGATGCCGAACAAGCGCATGATCACGATAGCCGTCAATATCGACAGAGGGATAGCGAGCACGGAGATAGCCGTGGTCCGGATGTTCCACAGAAACAGGAACAGGATGACGATGACCAAGATGGCCCCATCACGCAGGGCCTCGATGACGTTATCGACGGCGAGCGAAATGAAGGTGGATTGGCGGAAGATGGCACGATTGATCGTCATGCCGTCCGGCAACCCTGCCTCGATACGGTCCAGTTCGGCGTCAATCCGTCTCGTAAGCTCGAGCGTGTTTGCGTCGGGCTGTTTCTGGATCGTGAGAACCACCGCCGGCTCTGCGTTGACCGACGCCGTTCCAAACCGGGGCTGTGGGCCGATCACGACGTCCGCAACGTCGTGCAACAGAATGGGTGTGCCATCCCGCACCACCACAACCGTCTGTTCGATGTCCTCCAGCTGCCGCACGCGGCCAAGACCGCGGATGAGTATCTCCTGTCCGGCCGCCTGGTAGACGCCACCCGCAGCGATGGCGTTCGCGTCCCGTGCCGCCGCGAGCACCGCGTCGAGCGGGATTTCGAATGCCCGCAGCTGCTCGGGATGGACGAGGATTTGATACTGCTTCACTGCTCCGCCGTTGGTCACGACCTGAGCCACACCCGGGACCGCTAGGAGGCGCTTCCGCACGACCCAATCGGCGGTGGCTCTTACTTCGAGTGGTGCGTGGATGTCGCTGGCCAACGCGATCATCATGATCTCGCCCATGATCGAAGTGATGGGGGCAAGAGTGGGTTGGCTCGCGCCCGCAGGTAGCTGGAGAGCGACCAACTGCAGCTTTTCACTCACTACTTGACGGGCGCGAAAGATGTCCTGGCCCCAATCGAATTCCACCCATACTATGCTGAAGCCCTGAGTGGTCGACGAACGAACTCGTCGCACACCGGTGGCTCCGTTCACCGCGGTCTCGATCGGAAATGTCACCAGCGTCTCGACCTCTTCGGTCGCCATGCCATGTGCGTCGGTGAGGATGGTGACGGTTGGCGCCGTGAGGTCGGGGAAGACGTCTACCGGCATCCTCGTGGCGGCATAGCCGCCGCCGAACAGTAACAGCACCGCAAAGAACAACGTGATGATCCGGTTCCTCAGGGACCACTCCAGCAGGAAGTTCAACATCAGCCGTGTCCCCTAGTGCGCGTGCGCACGGTCGGAGAGTTCGGCCGTGTTCAGCGAGGCGAGTTTCACCTGATAGGCCCCCAGCGTCACGACCCGTTCACCCGAGGCCACCCCGGTTCTCACTATCGTCCATACCCCGTCTGACGGTCCCAGCGTCAGGATGCGTCGCTGGAACGTCTCGCCGCCAATCTGGACGTATGCCACGTTTAGCCCGTCTTCTTCCCGAACCGCTGATGTCGGTACAGCGGTTCCCGTTTCCGGTTCGCCTAGCAACAGCAGACCCTCGGCGAGCATACCGATTCTCAGGCGCTGGTCCTTGTTGTCCACCTCGAGCACTATTGGGAGGGTCCTCCTCGCTCGGTCGATCACCTTCCCGACCGACACGACACGCGCCGACCGGTAGACCTCGTCGCTCCCTTCTACCTTGAAAGTGGCTCCCGCTGCCAGTGACAGATCCACCGCATGGTGAGCGGCGACGTCCATCCGTAGCCAAACCGTGCGAGGGTCGACGATGGAATAGAGCAGCTGACCGGCGGTGACGCGTTGACCCATCACCAGTTCCCGCCGGTCGACCACCCCTGTGATCGGAGCACGGAGCGACAGTTCGAAGCCCGATCCCGGCGTTGCACCCATGGAGGCGAGTGCGGCACGAGCTACCGCGAGATCACGTCTGGCGTCTTCCAGACGCCTGGCTGGAATGGCCTCGATCGAGTAGAGCCGTTCCGCGCGAGCGACTTCCAGAGCCAAGCGTTGCTCCCGGGCTATCTGAAGAGCGTAGGCATCGTCGCCGCTCACGGGAGCCAGTACCGCGAGCGTATCGCCCTTGCGGACCCAGTCTCCCGGGATGGGTACAGCCCCGTTGTCCTCGGGCAAGACCAGCCCGGCGACGGGAGCGGTGACCTCGACCAGTCCACCGACTTGCGGGATGATTTCACCGGTGGAACCAATGGAACGGGGCACCGCTTTCGCCGCGGCGGCCTCGGTGGCGAATGCTATCGCCCACTGTTGTTCTTTGAGGAATGTGATGCCGGCTGGAGGCTCGTCCTCTGGGCGCGGCCGGTCATCGTGTGACTCGCGGACCACCACGGGGCCAACGACAACCTCAGTCGACAGCCGCGGGCTGTTCAGGTCCATCACCAGCTCGTACTCGCCTGCCACGGAGAACGAAGGAGCCGGCGCAAAGACCCCTGGCCGGGCCGGCTCAGCCACGCTCTCCACGAACTCGCCGCTATCCGGTACCATGAACCGCAGCGTCAGCACACCTTCGGTCACGGGTTGATGGGTCCGAAGATCGGTGAGATGGACGACCCACGGCTCGGTTGCTTCGCCCGCGAAGAGCTCCGGATGCTCGAAGAAGAGCTCGACGGAGTCGGTCCATATCGTCACTGATTCGTGGTGGTGTTGGTCGGCTGGGTCGGCCGTGAAGTCGCCACCGCTTCCGCATGCGTGAGCCGAGCAGGTCAGCACTGATATCAGGAAAGACCTAATGCGGGTCTGGTAGATCATATGTCCCCCTCTCCGGCCGGCTGTGAGTTGCTGAATCCTCCAGCCGCGCGTTCGAGGTCGTAATAAGCGATCCAGAGTTCTGCAATCACGTGCGCTCTGGTGTCTTGAGCGTCCCGAAAGGCTTCGGCGGCATCCAGCAACTCCAGCAGGGTCATCTCTCCCTCGTCGTAGCTTGCCAGTGCTACTTCCAGTAGGTCATCTGAACCAGCCAACAGGGTGTCGGTAACCAGCCGGTCTATTCGCCTGAGAGAGGTGTATGCATCCAGCGCGGTATTCAAGTCGTTCTCAACCGCCCGGCGTGTCAGGAGCAGACGTCTCTCGGCGGCGTCCAGCCTGGCGGTGGCCGCGTCGGACTCTCCACCCTGTCGATCCAGTATTGGGAGAGGCAGTTCCAGGCCTAGGACTCCGCCGTCGAACCCACCGGAAATTCGCTTGTATCCGGCGACAACCGTGGGATTGGGTAGAGCCCCCCAACGGGCAAGGCTGACGGCGGCGCTCGCAGCCTCAACGCTGAGATCCGCGGCTAACAGCTCAGGTCGCTGTGCCAACGCACTGGCGACGAGATCAGAATCGCTCACGGCAGGAGGGATGCCCGCCAAAGGCGACATCGGTGCCGCCAGGAGGCCGATTGAATCCGGCATCAGTAGCATTGTCAGTCGGCGCCGAGCCTGAGCCAACTCAATGGCTGCGTGGCGCAGTTGGCTCTCGTAGCGGGCCCGCTCGACCCGAATCCGTCTCAGCTCGTAACCCGATATGTCGCCCTCGGCAAACCGAGCCGTGCCGTTCTGCTCCGCTCGGCGAAACACCCCCGCGACCTGATGCACCACTTGGAACGTGACCTCGTCTCGACCGGCTGCAACGAACGCCTGCTTCACAGCGAAGTTGAGGGCGCTGCTATCGGCCCGCGACATCGCACTAGCTGCGTCGGCTGCTCTGGCCGTTGCAGCCCTCCGCTGCCCGTACCTCCACGGCCAGTCTATCTGTTGACTCAAGGTCACGTAGCGCTCGGTCTCGCTGAGGTCCGAGCCGTTTGAAACCGACTCGTGCTGCAGCGCGGCTACTGGATTGGGGTAAGCCTTCGCCTGCCGGGCCAATCCCGCTGCTTCGGCTGCCGTAGCCCGAGATATCTGCAGTTCCAGGTTGTTGTCTCCGAAGAGCTGTAGTGCTTGCTCCAGGGTCACTCGCGTGACCCTCTCCTGGGCCACTGCAGTGCTGCAGGGCAGGAGAACAAGGCTGGCCAGGATCACCCCGTATGCGTGTCGCTTCCTGAGTTGCACGCCGACCTCCCAATTGACGAAATCCGATCGGCCGCGTAGCGGTCCGATCTAGCGTACTTGAACTGTGGGTGTTGGAGCTGCTCCGGCTGGTCCGGAGCTGTCTGTCAGGCGTGCGACGTGGGGGGGGCTCGCGTCCGGATACGAGAAAGTGGGTCTCGGCTTCCAGGGCGCATCTCGGAGTGTGCCACCGGTCGTAGCAGGCGCGACGCTGAGCCGTTGGTAGCAACTACTTCTGCACTCTCGGCCCCGGCAAGCTCTGCCTGCGGGTTCTTGTCGCGATCGTCTTGTTCGACAACCGGCGCCCTGCAATCGCAGTGACTGGCCTCAACGTGTGCCACCGTGCAGTCGTGGTGCGGATGAGGATGCAGCCGTACGGCTGACGAGAAGAACGACAGGAAGCCGCCCAGCATCAGCCCCAATGCGGCATTCGACCGGATGCGTAACATGGTCGGATATTCGAGGAATTCAAGCTGGGTGTCAAGCTGCAATCGCATCACGAACGGCAGGATGATGCCGCATCCCTGGTGGCGGGAGAGGTTGAGGAGTATGACCTAGTTGCAGCTCGTGTGTGAGCCTTCGGACCAGCAGCACGTCTTCGCCGCCGACTTTCTGCGCCTTCCAAATGCAGCGCTGCCGGTGCAGTCGCAGCCAACCAGCGGCAAACACCAAGAGAACGAGGGTGGAGCCGAGGATCCAAAGGACTGCCAGAGATCCCTCGACGGCCGGAAGGAACACCCGTGATCCCGAGTGCGCAGCGGCACCACGGTACCCATCTCATAGAGGAACTCGACAGGGAGGCCGAGGCCTCCGCCGAGGGCCTCCGGCTCGCCTGCAGGGACCAGCCGAGGCAGGAACGGTGTGACGCCAACCGCGGCCAGCGCTCCGAACCAGGCCCAGCGCGTGGGCCTTCCCAGTGACCTGAGCGCCCGATCGAGAAAGTGGGCTGCCCCGGCGACGAGTAGGGCCAGTACCACGGAGTAGATCATCACCGGCAGGGTCACGGCTCACCATCCTCCAGCTCTTCCAAGATCTTCCGCATGCGGGCCAGCTCTTTTGGCGGGATATCTTGCTCGGACACCAGCTGAGCAAGAAGCAGTGCAGCCGACCCGCCGAAGATCTTCTCCCGGATGCGGTTGAGGGCGCTTCCTCCGGCGGCCTCCTTCTCGACCAGGGGGTAGTATCGGTACGCCCGTCCCTCTGATTTGTGACGGACCGCTCCCTTTCTCTCCAGGATCTGGAGGAACTTGAGGACCGTAGTGTAGGCCACGGAGTCACCCAGGGTCTCCCGAACCTCGGCGACCGAGCCGGATCCTTCTCGCCACAGCACGCTCATGATGTCCAGCTCGCGCTCGGTGAATGTGTGGTTGCCCAAGGAAGGATTCTCCGGCTGAGGTGACGTGTCCGCGCGCTTCTTTGTCAGAGATCCTCGACCGACCCGGACCACAAGGAGAGGCCGGCCGCTCGACGGCCATCTCTTTACCGTTTCCCTGCTCTTCTGCCGCCCCTACCGCCGCCTGAACCTGGTCGCAGGTGGTAGATGAACTTCAGTAACAGGTAGTGGCCGAGTGATTCGATCCGCGTCTCTTGGATGAAATTCGACGAACTTGTGAAGTTGACGCCCTGGTTCTGGTTGAGCAGGTCGAACCCCGTCAGCTCGATTTCGGCTCGTTCGCCAAAGAGGAGACGCGATATCGAGGCCTGCAACATCGCGACGTTCCGGCCCGGGCCGAACACATCCTGGTCGAAGATCCGATAGTTGAGCGAACTGTTGAACTTCCAGACATCTCCTAGGTAGTAGGTTCCCCTCGCGTAGATGGTGCTGTTGACGTAGCTCTGGTTCAGTTCCTGGTTCAGCGAGTAGTTCACATTGTTGAAGGTGACTCTTCCGCCCGCCTCTACGTCGAAGATTTCCTTGTCGCGGTTCTCGAGGTCGGCGCTCACCGTATTGCGCAGAATGCGGCTCACGTTTTCGGCCTGGTTCACAAACTCCGAACCCGTGGAGTACGTGACGCTGTAGCTGAGGTCGATCCGTGCTCCAATGGATCGGATGGGTCTGCCGTAGTTCACGCCGCCGTTCGTCGACCAACTCCGACCGGAGTTGACCGACGTGACCTGCTGGAATCCGTTTTCGTCCACGGTCCTCGAGCGGACTATTTCGTCAGTCGTGTAGGAGATCCGCAAAAACGTAAACAGATTTACGAAGCTAAACTGGTCGTAAAACCGGTACTCGGCGCTCAGCCCATGAGTATACTCAGGCGTCAGGTCTGGATTGCCCGTGTAGACGTTGAGCGGACTGCTGTTGTCGGCGAAGGGTTGGAGTTCAGTCATCGTGGGCTCGCGCGTTGACGTGCGGTAGCGGAGATTCAGGTTCCAACCCGGCTTGAACTGGATTTTGAAGTTCACGGACGGGAGGATGTGGGTGTACCCGTTGGTAATCCGCTCGTCCCGATCCAGGATCGCTCCATTCAGGTCCGAACTCTGGACTTGCAGTCCGAGGACCAACGACGAGTTTTCCGTGTTGCTGTTGAGACGCAGGCCCCCCTCCAGATAGGTATATGTCCGTTCGAACTCGGAACTCAACAGGTCGTTGAGGACCGAGGTACCTCCATCGAGATCATAGACCGACTTGGTCTGGTCCTCGTCGACGGCGCGCCGCGCTCCGAAAAGCTCCAGCACGCGACTACGGCCAAGCGGCTGTGTGAGCGAGAGCCGCTGCGAATGGCTCAGGGTATGGCCGAAGCGCGACTGCTCCTGCACGATCTCGTCGTACGTGAGCACGTCGCCTCGGTCCCGGCTGCCGGTCGTCGAGGAGAGGTCGGCCGACAGGTCGGGTTCGTTGAGGTTGGCCCGGACCTCGGCGACGACGCTGCGGCCGGCTTCGTTCAGTCGTTTGCGCCATGTGAGGCGGGCGCTGCCTCCCAAGTCGTTACCCTCGACGGCATAATTGGTGGCCGCCGTATTCAGGATCACACCCTCAGCGGTCTGCGTCTCCTGGAACTCGATATTGATGAGCGAGGACGAGCCTGCGGTCAGGTCCCCGCGCAGCCTCAAATCGTGTCCGTCCGCGAAGGCGTATTGAGTGTTCAGATTGATGCGGTGTGTGAGATTATCCGTCGTCTGGTTGCTCGTCTGGCCGACCAGCGAGGACACTTCGGAACCCAGCAGCTGCTGCCGCTGAACCTCACGAGCCTGCAGGTTGTCAAGGCTGCTCAGGAAGTAACTGGTGCGAATCCATCTGTCTTCTCCGAGGTCGCGGCTCGCGTTCACGCCTAAAGCGATGGTCTCGGTGAAGCCGTCGTCGCGGCCCCCTCCAATCTGGGCGCCGCCGCCCCCGCGCCCCCGGCCTCCCCCCATGAAGTTTTGGTAGTCTCCCCACGAGAACCCTGCCTGGCTCACATTGTTGACATTCGCGATTGCAGCAAGTTGGGTCGTGGGAGAGAACCGGTTGATGCTGATCCTCTCGTCGTACAGAGCCTGGTCGTCCCCTGGAGTATCGAAGACCCCGTAGGTGCCTCCATCCGCTCCGAACGCGCTGGCTATTCGGCCGAAGTAGCCGCGCCTCGCGTCCTCCCTGAGTTGCAGATTGATCGTTCTCTCCTCCTCGCCGTCAGCAATGCCGGTGAATTCCGCCATGTCGGACTGTTTGTCATAGACCTGGACCCGATCAACCGCCTCGGCGGGCAGGTTTCTGGTCGCGATTGTCGGATCGCTCCCGAAGAACTCCTTGCCGTCGACGAGGACGTTTTCCACGTCCTCGCCCTGCGCTTTGATCGATCCGTCGGCCTCGACCTCGATGCCGGGAAGCCTCTTGAGCAACTCCTCTACCGTGGCGTTGGGGCGAGTTGGGAATGCTGCGACGTTGTAGTCAAGGGTGTCGCGCCTGTTTACGAAGGGGACATGTTCGGCGCTCACCACTATTGCGTCCATCTCGTGAACCAGAACGTTGAGCGTAACCGTACCCGCATCGACGTTCATATCTGTGACCGAAAAGTCCCTCCGGAATGGCTGATATCCTACAAGGGTTACCTGCAGGATGTATTCTCCCGCCGGGAGCCGGCGCAGAGTGAACGCTCCGTTGCCGTCCGTCGTGACGAACTTCGTCAGCACGGAATCTGCGCGGGTGAGAGCCACCACCATGGCTCGCGGCAGGCCGCTACCGGCAGAGTCGACAACCACGCCGTTCACATCGAACTGGCCAGTCTGAGCAGAAGCGGGATCGGCCATCAGGACCCCAAAGACTATCACGGCGCACCCGGCCACCCCGCGCAATGGAGAACCGGGTGAAGACGCCGGCATCTACGGACGCCTCCGTCGGGCGCGGCTGCGCATTGTCAATTCCGCCAACTTCTCAGTTACGATCGCCTCGTATTCGTCACGGGACACCTCCTGTCCGTCTTCCGGCGCCCTGATGGCTCCAGCCTCCACACGGGTGAGATTCACTTCTGCAGCGGAGTACACAGTGTGTCCATCATCGACGGAGACGGAGAGGATCATTCCAGGGAGTCCGCCGAACAAATCCGGGCCGGCCGAGACCGGGATTTCCGGGGTAAACCAGGCTTCAATGACCGAGCTGTCCTCGACTGCCGTCGCCTTCTGAACCAGGTATCCGAGGAACTCGGTCTGCTCACCCGTGAGCTTCCACTCATATGCAGGCTGAGCGCCCGAAATGCGGAAGGTGCGACCCATGAACTCGCGGGTTTCCGTAACCGTACCGTCCTCATTGTTCATATAGACCTTCAGGAGCGTCTCCTGGTCGCTCCGTGACGGCGACCCCATTCTGAGCCTTGTGACGTACCCCCGCATGCGGAGTTCCATAGCCGCCAATTCGTTTTCCTCCTCCTCGGCCGTCGGGGCAGGGATCAAGAGCGAAGCCGACTCGTCGAAGAGCAGAAGCATGGAACTCACGTTCGCAGACGGGATCTGATTCCTCGTCTCCCCCAACCGCTCCGGCACCTCGAAATCGTACCGCACGGCGCGATCGAATAGTATGACCCCTGACTGGGCAGCAGCGGCGGCTGGGTAGAGGATCAGCAGAAAAGTCAGTAGCCTTTTCATGATGATTGACCGGCTGAGGTGAAGTGCCCCAAGAGTTGCTTTGTGGATGCTAATCGCGCATCCGGGCCCTGTCAACGAAAAGTTTCGTAGATGCTGCGTGCATAGGGAAGTCCACTGTGCCTGCCAAATCGCATAGCGGGGGTGATTGGGCATGCGCCAAGCGCAGCCTCATTAACACGGTGACCGAGAATCAGGATGCCTTTGCAGCCTACAGGACGGGCATCCCCTCGACACCTGGACGGGCCGGGAGACGCCGCAAGTCACGCAGGCAGGGACGCAAGTTGAGCTGAAATTGGGAGCCGGCACTGTCTGAAAGGGG
>JBDHKN010000018.1:0-86642 GCA_039586365.1 Gemmatimonadota bacterium
CGGCAGACAGACGGAGCGGCAGTGACCGTCGCGTGATGCTGCTGGATAGACGACGGAGGATCTCTGAGCCCTATGCATTGCAGCATGCGGAGTTGATCCGCGAGATGCTACTGAATCCAGACACCGTCGCGGCGTGTCCTCGCTGTGATGGCAGTCTTCTGTTGGGTCCACTCGTATCCCGCGGGGGCAGTAACTCCCGGGAGGTGCGCTGCACCTGTTGTCGTCACTGTGTGGTGATCAGTCACCTCCCGGCCGAACTGGTCAACGATGGAGAGCCTACCGCGGGATCTTCGCCGAAATAAAATCGGGCAATCCCAGTTGCTGCAGCAATTGCCGGAAGCCCGGTGCGTCGGTACCCATCAGGGTTCGGAACAACTCGCGGTATTCAGCTAGTCGGTGCTGGAACTCCTGGTGCACTTCGACCTGCTGAGTCGTGGGCCTGAAATCTGAGCCATTCGTGCCCAGGTCGCTGGCAAGTGCACTGAGACGGCCGTAGAGCTTCATCGGTGCGCGAAATGCGTCTTCGCGGGCTCCGGTCAGGTTCACGTCGAACAGATTGCCCTCGACTGCGATCGCCTTCGCTTCGAGTTCCTCCGCGGCTTCGACGACACGGGTGACGCTCGTATCGCTCCGGTATCGCTCCTGTACGTCGTCGAGCTGTTTCCTCAGCCATTCGATATCGTCAATCATGTCCACGATCTCGTTCAATTCGTCCCGCATCTCCAAAGAGAGTGCCACCTGGGCACGGATGTCCTGTTCCGTGCCAGTGGAGTACGGGTCCTTGAGCACGGTCAGAGGCTGGGCCAACTCTCGCTCGCCGACCGTGAGTCTCACGGTGTAAGTTCCGGGCGGGGCCAGTGGTCCTCGTTGCCCACCATTGAGATCGAGGTCCCAGGTGCGCAGTGGTCGCCAGTCATCGTCATTGAACTCCACGTGGTCCTTGCCCGGCGGTTGTGTACGCAGTTTGGCCCGACGGGAGTCTTCATACCGCAGGTTCCACCAAACTCGGTTTATGCCAGTTCGCTTCGGTGCCTCTAGGGTGCGGATCACCGCGCCGTCGACGTCGAGGATTTCGAGCTTGCTCTCGCCTTGCAGAGTACTGTCTGCCCAGTAGTTGATGGCGGCGCCGTAGGGGGGATTTCTCCCCTGGTTCAGGCCGTTGGCTTCGGCGCGAGCGTACGATATCTCTTGGAAGCGATAGGCGGGCCTCGGGGTAAAGAGATGGACGCCCGCTGCGAGCACCTCGGGCGTCAAGTTCCGCAACGGTGTTATGTCGTCGAGGATGTAGAATCCCCGCCCGTACGTTCCCACAACGAGATCGTTGAAGTGATCCTGCACTGCGAGGCCGTACATGGGTGCCGGTGGCAATCCGGCCTGCAGTTGAGTCCAGTGCGCTCCATCGTCCAGGGAGACATACACCGCGTTGTCGGTGCCGACGTAGAGCATGCCCTGTCGCACTGGGTCCTCGATTATTTGGTGTGCGAAACTCAGCATCGACTTGGGAATACCATTGCTGATCTTCCTCCAGCTATTGCCATATTCGGTCGCCTTGTACACGTGGGGGTCGAAGTCCCCCATCTGGTGCAGGTCGACAGTGATGTATGCCGCACCTGCCTCGAACCGCGACGCCTCGATGTTCGCGATCGTGCCCCAGGGCGGCAGGTCCGGAATCCCGGCGGTAACGTTGGTCCATGTCACCCCGGCGTCCCGTGTGATCTGTACTTGCCCGTCGTTGGTCCCCACCCAGATCACACCTTGCTCGAGTGGCGACTCATTGATCGCGAATATGAGCGAGCCGTCGAACGTCATCAGGTTGTCGATGGCGATGCCGCCGGAATTTTGCTGATGGTCCTTTAGGTTCAACGTCAGGTCCGGACTGATCTCGGTCCAGCTGTGACCGCCGTCAGTGGTTTGGGAGACATATTGACTTCCGATGTATACGCGATTGTGGTCGTGCGGCGAGATGTGAAAGGCGAAGTTCCAATGCCAGCGGTACTTGAGTTCCAACGGTGGCCAGCCATAAGCTGCTTCCGGCCACCTCCGCACGTTCCGCTTCTGCATATTGCGCCCATCCCACCGCTCGAGGCCGCCATCGTAACAGCCGGACCAGACGATGTTGTTGTCGACCGGATCCGGAGTGGCAAAGCCACTCTCACACCCGCCAACCGAAATCCACAGCCCCAGCGGTATGCTCCCCCCACTGCGACTGTTACTCGGCCCACGATACGAGTACCCGTCCTGACGGTTGCCGTAAACGTTGTAGGGGATCTGATTGTCGACCGCGACGTGGTACATCTGGGCGATGGGCGGCACGACCTGTTTGACTGTCCGACCGCGGTTCATAGTCATGGCGACACCGAGGTCATGAGCGACCATGTAGCGGTCGGCGTTCAGCGGATCGATCCACATGTCGTGGTTGTCTCCGCCAGCCCGTGGTGGACGCTCGACCAGCGACTCGCCACCGTCGACAGACATGGAGAACCGGACGCACAGGAAGTAGATCTGGTTCTCGTTGTCTGGGGATACAGCTATCCGCGTGTAGTAAGGAGCCCGCTCGGCGATGGTGTGGTTCTGGTTCACCAACCGCCAGCTCCGGCCCGCATTGTCGGACCTGTAGAGTCCTGGCGAGGAGTCTTCGGCCAGCACGTACACTCGATCTGAGTTGCTTGGTGCCACGGCGACGGCAACCTTGCCGACCGGATGCTCAGGCCCACCGGGCAGTCCACCGCGGAGCCGGCTCCAGCTGGTGCCACCGTCGGCGGACTTGAACACGCCACTGCCGGGGCCACCACTGTTGAGTCCCCAGGTGTTGATGTACACCTGCCACATTGCCGCATAGAGCACACGGGGATTGTTTGGGTCTATCGCCAGGTCGCTACAGCCGGTGTTATCGTCGACCTGCAGCACCTGCTCCCATGACCGGCCGCCGTCGGTGGTGCGGTAGACGCCGCGCTCTTCCTGGGGCCCGTGGGTGTGGCCAAGTGCGCACGCGAATGCGACGTCCGGATCCCGAGGATCCACTACCATACGGCCAATCCGCGCGGTGCGGCGCAGGCCTACGTTGGTCCAGGTCTGGCCTGCGTCAGTCGACCTGTAAACGCCGTTACCCAGCGAGTGCGCCGGGCGAATCACGAAAGTCTCGCCGGTTCCCACCCAGATCACGTTGGGATCGGACGGCGCTATGGCGATCGATCCGATAGACGAAACCGGCTGGTCATCAAAGATGGGATTCCAGGTGATACCTCCATCACTGGTCTTCCACAGGCCGCCAGATGCCGCGCCGATATAACCAACGAGTGGATCTCCTGGGACACCGGCGACTGCGATAGCTCGATTGCCGTCTGGTCCGATGAAGCGGTAGCTGAGTTGGGCCAGGTGGCCCGGGTCGAGCTCCTGTGCAGCAGCGCGTCGAGCCATGCTGAGTGACGCGGTGAGGACCCAGGCCATAACCACGATCACTGAGGCGAGATATCGAACGGATGTCTTCACTGGAGGCAGCTCCTATGGCGTTGAGCCGACAATATTAGCGGGACGTTGCGGCTTGTGCGAACTGTACGGCGTGAGCTGAATCGGAGGACTCCTGATTGCAGATGATCGCGCTGGTGTCTTGTACCTGTGGTCCCGATGAGCACGAGCCAATGGCCCGATCCGCTCGTTACCCGGTTCCGCATCACGCTTGGCATAGGGCCCGGTGCCAGGGTGCTGCTACCCCTCGCGATTCCCGTGCTGACGATCCATCTTAGTCTGGATCCTCCTCAGCGATGACAATACAGAATCACCACAACGAGAGGCGACCATGGTTCGTTTGATTGCCGCACTTGCGTTCCTGGTATCAGGAGCGTCAGGACTGATTGCCCAACAGATCCCTCAGCCGGCGCAGTATTTCGGCTTCGAGATCGGGGCCGACCGCCAGATGGCAGACTGGGACCAGCTCACTGGCTGGTACGAGCTTCTCGCCACCATGAGCCCTCGCGTAACTGTCGACACCCTGGGGGAAACCACATTGGGGCTCCCGTTCGTGATGCTGACCGTCACGAGCCCGGAAAACCATGCACGTCTGAGTGAGCTGCGAAACATACAGCTCAAGTTGGCCGACCCGCGTCTGATATCCGGGCCCAGTGAGCTCAGTGGGTTGCTGGATCGGGGCAAGACAGTCGTGCTGGTCACGCACGGCATTCATGCCACCGAGGTGGGCGGTCCTCAGACGGCAGCGAGATTGCTCTACAAGATGGCCACATCCAACGATGAAAAGGTGAGCGAGATCTTGGACAACGTCATCTTCCTCGATATCCCATCACTCAATCCGGACGGCCTCCGGATGATCGTTGACTGGTACCGTCAGTTGGTGGGGACAGAATACGAAGCCGCGTCGCTGCCGACCCTGTACCACCACTATGTAGGTCACGACAACAACCGGGATTGGTACGCGTTCACTCAGGTGGAGACCCAGTTGACGATAACCAAGGCCCACAACGCGTGGCACCCGCAGATCGTTCACGACTTACACCAGACCGGTAGCAATGGAGCCCGCATCGTCTTTCCACCGTTCATTGACCCCTGGGAGCCCAACATCGACCCGCTCTTGACGGGCGGAGTGAATCAACTTGGCTCCTACATGGCGGCTGAATTGCTGTCACAGGGCAAGCGAGGGGTCGTCATTAATGCGGTGTACGATGCGTTCACACCGGCACGCGCCTACCAGCATTACCACGGCGGCGTGCGAATCCTGAGCGAGACTGCATCTATCCGCATCGCCACTCCGATCACGATAGAGCCGGACCAGCTGTCAGGTAGACGCGGGTATTCCGCATCGGAGCGGGCCTGGAACTTTCCCGCAGTCTGGCCCGGAGGGGAATGGCATCTTTCAGACATAGTGGACTACATGGAGGCGGGCGTGCTGGCTCTGCTCAGCAACGCAGCCAGAAACCGCCGGTATTGGCTGGAGAATTTCTACCAGATCAACAAGAACGCGGTGGACAAGTGGCCCGAATGGCCGGCGGCGTGGGTGATTCCTGCCGGACAAGCCAACACGACCGGCGTAGCTGCTGTGGTTCGGATTCTTGCACTGGGCGACGTCGAGGTGCACCAAGCGCAGAGCGCATTCACCGTGGCTGGGCGGCGCTTTGACTCCGGTGCTTATGTGATCCCGATGAATCAACCTTACGCTTCGTTTGCCAACACGATGCTGTCGCGCCAGGAGTATCCCGACCTACGGCTTTTCCCCGGCGGACCTCCCAGGCCTCCGTATGACGTCACGGCTCACACGCTTCCCTTACTGATGGGTATGGAAGCCATCGCTGTTCACGAGCCGGTGCAGGTAGCACTGTCCGAGCCGATTGCTGCTCCTGCAGTCGCGTATGAGACACCAGCAGGCCTATCCGGCCGACGGGCTGCTCGGATCGCTGTGTACAAGTCTTGGCGCGAGCCCATGCCTGAGGGTTGGACGCGCTGGGTCTTGGACCAACATGCAATCGCTTATGACACCCTGCACGATGGTGATATCCGAAACGGTGCACTCGACCAGTACGATGTCTTGCTGTTCGAGGATCAATCTGCCAACCAGATCGTTAGCGGATTCTCGGCCAGCCAGATGCCGAGTGAGTACGCCGGTGGTCTCGGCGCCTCAGGTGTCAACGCAGTCAAGGACTTCGTGCGGGCCGGTGGGCGCGTTGTCACGGTGGGCGATGCCACCGACTTCGCCATCGAGACTTTCGAGATCGGCGCCAAGAGTGCGGTTGCTGGGCTCCCTTCCGAGGAGTTCTTCATTCCGGGCTCGATCTTGCGGCTCAGGGTCGCAGCGGGGAACAGCATAACAGAGGGCGTGCCCGGCGAGAACGCTGCCTGGTACTGGGGAACCAGTCGAGCGTTCGATGTGGACGATCCGGCAATCGACGTGCTCGCGAGGTATTGGTCCGGTAACCCGCTCCTATCCGGTTGGGCCTTGGGTCACGAGTACGTTGCGGGCAAGCCCGCCTTGCTGGAGACGAAAGTCGGTGAGGGCTCGGTGGTGCTGTTTGGATTCCCCCCGAATTACCGGGGCCAGACGATCGCAACTTGGCCGCTCCTGTTCAATGCGCTGACCTATCGGAAGTGAAGCGGCTGCTAGCTAACAGCTGTCGGCAGATAGCTGACAGCTGTTAGCCATCGAGTTGCTACGTGAGTAGAAGGGGCGAATGTCGAACCAGATACGTGATCTCGCTGCAGCTGGTGTCTTGGATGAGGCATTGCAGGCTGATGTGGCGATCCTGTACAAGCACAGTCCGTTCTGTCCGACTTCGCGCAGAGCGATGGAAGAGGTGCGCTATTTCAGCGAACACAATCCTGAGGTTCCGGTCTATATGGTCAACGTGGTGAGAGATCGTGCCCTATCTCGGCAGCTGGCAGAGAACCTTGGAGTCCTGCATCAGTCACCCCAGGCAATCCTCCTACGGGTCGGTAGTCCTCAGGAGCATGTGTCACACCACAAAGTCAAAGCAGGAATCCTGGAGAAGTGGCTGACTGAAACTGAGTGATCCTCAGTCTCGCTTGGCTAGCGCAACCAGCTCTGTTGCCCCCGTGTCTACTGACCCTCTCCCGGTTTGTAGGCTCTCGCCGCGTGCTGCTCAACATCTCGCACGGTCAGCCAGGCAGGTTTGAAATCGCCCACCGCATAGCGCGGTGCTTGGTCGAAATAGTGCGGTGATTCGGGGTCGGCACTGGAGCCGAACGTGTGGAGTGAGCGGGCGGTGACTTCCGATCCGAATTCAACTACAGCCACGTAGCTGTTGCCGTGTGTTCCGTAGCGCCGGCGCTGACCGTCTGCCGGGACGGCGTTGAATGTGAACATGGCCCCCGCCCAGCCCGGGACCCCGGCAACCGGAATGCTGGGGCGATCATCGCTGAAAGGTTCGCTCCCGCTCGTGTGAGGACGCTGTAGCCGGTTCAATTCGCCCCATGCAACACGCCAGGTGCCCCAGTCATCGTCGAGTCTCGCAGTCGCTCGTTCCAGCGCTACCATGTTGGCCCAAGGGATGTTTGACCCAGACTGTCTGAGTACGCGTCGTTGTTCGCCCCAGGCGACGTACAGTGTCATCGCTTCCGATTCGATGGTACTCACCCGGTCCCAGCGGCGCAGCAGAGTTACCGCATCCGTCAGGTCGGCTGCACGTGGCAAGTCTTGGCCACTCAATCGGCGCCACTCAGCCACCAAGTCGGCAATGTCCACTTGGGCTTCGCCCACATGCGTGCTATAGGCTGACCGTGCCCACTCGTCGAAGGTGAACTTGTCCTGTGCCTCGAGAATTCGGCGCGCTTCCTTGTGGCGAGGGTTGTCCCCTTCCCGCACCATGTAGTTGGGGAAATCGTCCGGATCGGGATTGCCTGAGCTAGTCAACATGAAGGGCGTACCGTTGCAGTTCTGGAGCCAGCCAGTTGCAGGATTCAGCAATTGGGGAAGCTCCTCCAACGGGTGATAGCCCTGCCACTCGGTCGCGGGATCACTACCGTCGACGGGCTCGGTCCAGTCGAACTCCTCAGATCGGCGTGGCATCGCCGCGTTATAGACGTAGAAGATGTTGCCATCCCCATCGGCATACAGGATGTTGCCGAACAGCATGTCCAAATTCGAAACAGCAGCGGTGAATTCGTTCAGAGTAGTGGACTTGGTCATGGCATACCACTGGGCGAGCCAACCAGGTTCCTCGAACTTGGACATCTTTACGGCTAGAGGTAGGTCGTTGCGGAGTGCCACCACAGGACCGTGGTGTGTGCTACGAAACGTGGCTGTCCGCTGCTCGACTCCGCCGTCGGTGCTGACCTTCAGTGTGTCCACCCACTCGATCGCATTGCGGTGATCGGCTCCGTAGCGATATGCGAGGGGCTGCTCCGGGTCATCAAAGACCACGGTGTAGGCGTCCTGTTGATCGGCGGCGTTATCGGTGCTCATCCAGCCCAGTCGCTCATTGAAACCGATGTAGGGAAGGGGGAAGCCAAACCGCGTGTAGCCGCTGAAGTTCCAGCCTTCCTCGCTCATTACGTGACCCTCATAGACCTGTGACGCACCAAAGAATGGGAGATGCGGATTGATGAGCAGCATTGTGTTGCCGGTGGCGCTCTTCGCAGGACCGATCGCCCACGAGTTCGATCCTACCTCGGAGCGCGGCACTTCTTGCGGGATGAGCGAAGCTAGTTCAGGGAACTCCTGGCCAATGGATTGCTCCAACGCCGCAACGAATTCCTGTCGTCGTATCCGCGTTGCTCCGAGAAACCCCCTCTGGTAGTAAACGTATCTGATGAAAGCCAGCGAATACCAAGGCTCGAAGTGATCGATTAGTCGTGTCTCGACCGCCGGATTGCGCAGCAGGTAATAGTTGAGTCCGTCCGCAAAGCCATCTAACAACGCGCGCAAGCTCGGATCGGCGAGATCGTACTCTTCCTGGGACAACCTGGTAATTCCCAGTGCCCGGTTGATCCAGTCGTCCAGCAGGGCCGCCTCTCCGTGTACCTCGGCAGCCCGACCGATGGCGCGGATGAAGTTGTCTTCGATTTGCCAGAAGTTGTCCTCCGCCTGCGCATAGGCGAAACCGAAAGCCGCACTGGCGTCGGTCCCACCGACTACATGCGGGGCGCCGAAGTCATCGCGATGGATAGTCACTGTGGACGCCATCCGTTCAAGCCTGGCGGACTCACCACCTAGAATACATGCCGAGGCTACCACTGGGGTGACGAGTGTCAGGAGACAAACGCGCTGCTTCATATCTGTTCTCCCACGAGAGAGATGGTATTGGCTGCGTAAGCGTATTGGTAGGCCGACGTTACGAAGGCGACCAAGACAGGCGATAACGTATCGCTCCGGCGGAGAGGTGACAATGGTGCCCGCGGGTGTGTCGAGTCGACTTGGATCACGGTGAGTCGAGAGAGTGACTGTCGTCGCCCTCGCCACAAATCGGTTGTCACTCCATCTTAGTTGTCCATGAGCGCCGCAAGAGTCATGCGAGAGAGCCGCAGTAGTGGGACGCGACCCGGGCGGCTCGTCTCACTCGATGCCTTCCGTGGGATCACCATCATTGGCATGATCCTGGTGAACAATCCAGGAAGCTGGAGTCACGTGTACCCACCACTGCTGCACGCTGAATGGCATGGTTGGACACCAACCGATCTGATCTTCTCCTTCTTCTTGTTTATCGTGGGCGTTGCCATGAGCTTCTCTGTGGTGGCGCGACTGGAACGCGGTGAAGATCGAGGTCGGGTATTCCGCAAAGTCATCAAGCGGAGTCTAATCATCATCGCGCTGGGCCTGTTTCTGAGCGCGTTCCCCAACTTCGATCTGAGCACCATGCGGTTCCCCGGTGTGCTGCAGCGGATTGGCGTCGTCTACTTTCTTGCATCAATTGTCGTGTTGAATACCGGAGGTCGGGGACAGCTCGTGGTGGCAGGTTCGTTGCTCGCTGTCTATTGGGCTCTGATGGAACTAGTACCGGTCCCTGGTATCGGTGCCGGAGATCTGTCGGCGGATGGTAACTTGGCAGCCTACGTCGACCGGTTGGTGTTTGGCAGCCACATCTGGCGGGAGAATTGGGATCCGGAAGGGATTCTCAGCACGGTGCCGGCTGTCTCCACCACGCTACTTGGCGTGCTGACCGGACGGTGGTTGAGGTCCCAACGGGAAAGAGTGGAGCTGGCTGGTTGGATGTTCGTGCTTGGTTGGCTTGGCATCCTGGTGGGCGTGACCTGGGGCTCGGTCTTCCCGATCAATAAGAACCTGTGGACGAGTTCCTATGTGGTGTTCACCGCGGGTGCCGCCCTTCACTTCCTGGCAGTCTGCTATTGGCTGATCGATGTGAAAGGGTGGCACAAGTGGGCCACGCCGGCAGTAGTGTTCGGCATGAACGCCATTGCGGTGTTTGTCTTGTCCGGCCTGGTGGTGAAGGTGCTCTTGTGGATTCGGGTGCCAGTCGCGGCAGGCGGCGATGTATCGCTCTACAGCTGGATTTACCAGCATCTATTTGTGCCGTGGGCTGGGTCTTTGAACGGGTCACTCGCCTTTGCGCTGACCAACATCTTGCTGTGGTTCGGAGTCATGTACGTGCTGTACCGAAGGAAGATCTTCATCAAGATATAGAGTTCCGAGCGGTGGGTCCTTCCACCGGGTGGTTGCTTCTGCGACCTTTGTGTCTCAACGAACCGTGTCGTCGGAGGAGATGAGATGCGTTGGAAACCCCGTGGCCGGAGCGCCAATCTGGAAGACCGTCGGGGCGCCAACCTGGGTGCCCGCAGCGGAGTTCGGTTGGGACTGGGTGGCGTAGTACTACTCCTGGTATTGAGCGTCCTGTTCAAACGAGACTTCTTCACTTTGCTGGACGCTGGCAATGCCAATGCGGGGTTGCCTGCCGCGGCCGCGCCTGGCATCGATGAAGAGGAACCAATGGTGCAATTTGTGTCGTTCGTGCTCGACGACGCCCAGGGACTTTGGGCCCGGCTGCTCCCGGAGGCTGGACTGCAGTACCGTGATGCCAAGCTCGTGCTGTTTAGGGACGTTGTTCAGTCCGCCTGCGGGTTTGCTCAAGCTGCGTCAGGCCCGTTCTATTGTCCGAGCGATCACAAAGTGTATATCGATCTCGGGTTCTACGACGAACTGCGGAATAGATTCGGCGCACCCGGCGACTTCGCCCAAGCATATGTACTCGCCCACGAGATCGGTCACCACGTGCAATCATTGCTGGGAACAGACGCTCAAGTGCGTTCGGTGCAACACTCTCGCCCGGACTTGGCCAACGAGTTTTCCGTGCGCCTCGAGCTACAGGCAGACTGCTACGCTGGGATCTGGGCCCGTTCGACGGCGCAACGGGACATCCTCGAGCAGGGTGATATGGAAGAAGGTCTCGGGGCTGCCGCCGCAGTCGGCGACGATCGCGTCCAGCGGATGGCCGGCCAGTATGTGAATCCCGATGCGTTCACGCACGGCTCGTCCGATCAGAGAGTCGCTTGGTTCAGACGTGGTTTCTCGACTGGTCGTATGGACGCGTGCGACACGTTCTCCGATGGGAATCCGTAGGCCGCTGAGTCGACGAAGAGCAACAACCCGGTCTCCATCTGCAACACTGTTACCATCATTTCCACCGGCCAAAACTCAGGGCTGTGAGTATTGTGGCTCGCTTCGGACCGTGGGAGTCGCCAGGTTGACAGATTCACTGAGCTGCACAGACGACGGCTGTTGTGGCACTTCGTGCCAGCCCCTAGGCGCTGGGGTGATCGCTCTGGTCACGATGTAAGCCGTGAGGTCACTGTGCGCACTCCCGACGGCCACGGGATGCATGGCCGCAGGGAGTTAACGGTGAGCCGTGAGTGAAACTCAGCGAGCAGATTGTGTGCGTAGTGGTGGCTGTCGGCTCAGCAGGACATCTCAGCAATCTTCAGGCTGCCCTTGTCCAGGCTGATCTGCTGCACATCTTTGAGTCCCATGCGAAACAAACTCCATAGCCTCGGGCCAGTACTGACAGTACCGGTCTTTGTCATACTGTTTGTGTCGTGCGGCAGTGAAGTCCTGCCCGAGAGCGGCCTATTGAGTCAATTCTCGACTCCGCACGGCCGCTGGGAGATCGATTCACTGGTGTGGGCGGAGCTCTTGAGTGCGGAGGACCAGCGTGGTGCCACCGAACAACAGCTCGAGCCCTTGCTTGTAGGTTCGCGTTCCAGCGATCCGGAGATCCGCCGGATTGCAGTGCGTGCGCTGGGCAGGCTGGAGCGACCGTCCTTGGTGACCTCCATTGTACCACTTCTGACGGACAGTGTACCGAGCGTACGTGCCGAGGCGATCAATGCGCTGGGCCAGGCAGTATTCAACGGTGGTGCTGAGCTCATCATGGCTGAACTACTCAACCGCCTGAGCGAAGAGGCGGATCCAGCTGTACGTGGTGTGCTCGCTCAGACATTGGGACGGCTCCCGTACGAAGCGAACGAGGACGTCGGGGCGGTAGAGCAAGCACTGTTCGAATCGGCGCAGACAGCTGGACCTGAGACGATGGTTGGGGTGGCTCGCGGTCTGGAGTCCTTGTCACGGCGTAGCGGGGCTGGAGGGTACCAAACGGCAAGAACGCTGGAGTTGTTGCGTGAGCTCTCCAGCTTTGAGTCGCGAGACAAGACGGGGCTGGCGGCGTGGGTACGGCGCTTGGCGGTAGCGGCATTGGTAAGGACAGGTCGGGTCGGCAGCCAATTCCTGTCAGACAGACTGCGAGATCCGGACTGGGGAGTGCGACGGCTAGCTGCTGAAGCAATGTTGACGTTGGATACGCTCAGTCAACGGGAGTCGTTGATCGCCAGTGCCCTGGCGGACAACTCGGCAGTGGTTAGGTATTCCGCGCTGCGAGCATACGGACGGCACCTGCAGACGACGTCCGGGTGTGATGTTGCATTTCAAGCAGCTGGCGATACCGATTCCCATGTTGCACTGCTGGCTATCGATCTGCTGGGAAGTGGTTGTGCGGCGGATGAGAATCCTGCTGACACGTTGGCTCGCATTGTGGAGGAACTCTCAGCTGTAGGACGCGATTCGTGGCATCGACCGGCTCATGCCATCGTAGCGTTGGCCAAACTGGTGCCGGACCGTGCAGCTGCTTTGCTACCAGACTTCGTAGAACACGATATCTGGTGGGTGCGGATGTACGCAGCCCGAGCTGCTACCGAAATGGAGGCTGTAGCGCAGTTGGAACAACCTGCTTTCGACGGCCACGACAACGTGCGGGAAGCAGCCATCAGCGGGTTGGCGCAGATTGTCGGGCACGATGCCGATTCCAGTTACATCGCTCAGCTCGGCCGACCCGACTATCAGCTGGTGATCACCGCTGCGCGCGCTCTCGAGGGGTCACCCAACCAACGCTCTGCGGTACCAGCTCTGTTGAATGCACTGGAACGGATCACCGCTGAAAGGCGAGAGACTTCGCGAGATCCGCGCCGGGTGCTGCTAATGCGACTGGAGGAGTTGGCCGGACGGCAGCAGGGCGACTATCTGGCCTCGTACCTCAGAGACTTCGATCCGACAATTGCAGCGGCAGCCGCACGCATCCTGACAGCTTGGACGGGGCGGGCCTGGAGTGCCATGCCCCAACCGCTAGCCCCACAACCTCTACCGCCATACGGTGAGCTGAGGGAGCTGGCTGAGACTCGTGCGGTGGTGGAGATGCAAGGAGGGGCAAGCTTCGAGCTCAAGTTGCTTCCGTTCGAAGCCCCGACCAATGCAGCGCGGTTCGCTCGGCTGGCCAGGGTGGGCTATTTCGACGGTCTCACGTTCCATCGAGTTGTTCCAGGGTTCGTCATTCAGGGGGGGAGTCCGGGAGCCAACGAGTATGCAGGAGACGGGCCCTACACCCGTGACGAACTGATCCTGCAGTCACATCTACGCGGCACGGTAGGTCTGTCGACACGTGGTAGAGATACGGGTGACGGTCAGATCTACGTCAACTTGGTGGACAACCCGCGACTCGACCACAGCTACACGATCTTCGCCGAGGTCGTGAGTGGGATGGATGTGGTTGATGGAATCCTAGAGGGAGCAGTGATTGAGCGCGTGACCTGGCGTTAGATAGCTGATAGCCGCTCTCACTCCACCTTCAACGCCACCAACGGGTCGACTCGGCTAGCCCGTCGCGCGGGGAGGTAGCTCGCGAGCAGCGCGACTCCGATTACCAGGGCGGCAACCGTAGCAAACGTCCACGGATCCGTGGTGCTCACTTCGAACAAGAGACCCGCCATCACTCGGGTGGCGGTAAAGGCTCCCAGCAGACCGATGACTACCCCGGCCAGCGCGAGCAGGAACCCCTGGCGGACGACCATGGTGACCACGTTGCCACTCTGCGCGCCAAGCGCCATGCGGATACCGATCTCGCCAGTTCTCTGAGAAACGGTGTGTGAGATGATTCCGTAGATGCCGATCGACCCGAGTAAGAGAGCCACTGCGGCGAACACGCCCAGCAACGTGAGTATGAAACGCGGCCGAGCCACGGCGATGCCCACGATCTCATGCATCGACCACTGGGTGAGTATTGGTAGGTGCGGGTCCAGCTGTCGCACAGCCTCCCTGGTGACGGCAGCGACGGCGCTGGGATCACCGCTCGTACGGGCGACGATGGAGTTTGTCCGTGTCATGAAAGGGGCCCAATCGACCAGCTGCTCATACGAGTGGTAAAAAGTAGGATGCGCGCTGTCGATCCCGTCAAACTTCACATTGCCAACGATACCCACGATCGTGTGTCTCGGCCCGTCTGTCCGAGCGAACCAGATCTGTTGGCCCAACGGGTCTTCACCCGGCCAGTACCGTTCGGCCATCCTCTCGTCGATCACGACCACAGGTTGTGTGCCGGCCTGATCGGTCGCGTCCAAAAGACGACCCCGTATGAGCGGGATTCCCATCGTTTCGAACAGTCCCTGGCCTGCTGTGACGTGGCTGGCCTGGAGACCCAGCTCTCCGGGTGTGTGGTCCGCTCTTCCCTCGATATGGAAGCGGCTCTGTGACTGATCGATTCGGAGAGGAGCTCTACTCACGATTGCGGCACTCGTCACTCCCGGAATGGCTGCAACCGTCTCCTTCAACCGCTCGAAGAACACGGTCGCTTCCTCGGGCGTGTAGTCGGTGCCGGGCAGGGATAGCGACGTGAAGAGCAGTTGCTCTGTCTCAAATCCGAGGTCTTCTCGCATCAGGTTCCAGAAGCTCTTTGCCATGAGTCCGGCACCTACCACCAAGAGGATGGCAACGGCTATCTCGGACACGATTAGAGCGCTCCTCAGCCGTATGCGCCCGCGATTGGCTGTCTGACTCCGGCTCCCGTCCTTGAATGCGGCGGTGAGGTCTGCAGTGACCTCCCGGAGCGCCGGTGCCAACCCGAACACCAGGGCCGTGAGGACAATTATGACCGCACTGAAAGCCAGTACGCGGCCATCGAGTCCGATCTCGTCGACGCGGGGAATGGTCCCGGTCTGAAGGCTGAGGAGTGCATCGACTCCCAATCCAGACAGGGCGAGGCCGATGGTACCGCCGATCGCTGCCAACACGAGACTCTCGGTGAGTAGCTGCTGCAGTATGCGTCTTCTCCCGGCACCTAACGCGCTGCGAACCGCAATCTCCCGTCGCCGAGCCTCGCCGCGAGCTAACAACAGGTTCGCCACGTTGGCGCACGCGATGAGCAGGACGAAACCAACCGCTCCCAGAAGCAATATGAGCGCCGTCCGCACGTGTCCCACCGTCTCGTCCAGGAGGGGCAGCATCCAGAGGCCGTGACCGACATGGTGGTCCGGATAGTCCACGGCCCACCGGTCCATCATCACCTTCATTTCGGCATCGGCTTGTTCGAAGCTCACTCCCGGTGCCAACCGGGAGATCATGTGGAACCAATGCCCCCCCCGCCAGGTGCGGTCAGGATCCAGCGGCAGCGGAGCCCAAAGCTCTACGCGGGGGTCTGGAAACGCGTAGCCAGGAGGCATGACGCCGACCACCTCGCCCCGCGCAGTCTCTTCGGCAACCTCGATGCCCACATCGATTGTGCGCCCGATGATTGTGGAATCACCTCCAAAACGTCTCCGCCACAGGTCGTACCCCAGCACGTAAACCGGTAGGGGCTCCGGGCCGCCGTCACCCTCGACCAAAGTGCGTCCTAGCAACGGTGGCGTGCGCAGGACCGTGAACATGCTGGGCGAGACGAGGCCACCCACTACTACCTCGGGGTCGCCGTCACCTTCTGATATGTTGACCCACTCAGTAGAGACTGCGGCCACTGACTGCATGCTGCTGTTCTGCTCGATGTAGTCGAAGTACTCGGGAGATCCCACCGCGTACTTGGTAAAGTCCATCCCGCTTTCGGGAGAGAAGTAGGTGTAGATCGCAACGAGGTCATCCGGCTCGTCGTATGGCAGTGGCTGGAGCAGCACGCCGCTCACAACGCTGAAGATCGCGGTCGTGGCTCCGATCCCTATTGCGAGCGTAAGGACGGCCACAACCGTGAATGTGGGTGCCTTGACCAGGCCGCGTATGGTGTGGCGTACGTCCTGGCCGAGGTTGAGCATGAATCCTGTCCCCCGGGGGTTTCGCGCCTCGCGGATGCGCACCGCTTGGCACTTGGCCGCGATATCGTCTGGATCGCCGAACGCTTCCCTCGCTGCGCGCCGTGCTTCTTCCACGTCCACTCCCTGATCCATGAACTCGCGTGCCCGCATCTCAAGGTAAGCCTCGATGTCTTCCCTAATTCCGGAGTCGGACTTCCAGGATTTCTTTGCCTGATCGGCAGTGCGCCAGAAGAGCTTCATTGTTCAGCCCAGAGCCTTGAGAACGCTGAGTACCGCCTCTGAGTGTTCCGTCAGCCGCACCACCTCGGCCTGCAAATGCTCCCGACCGCGCTGCGTGAGCTTGTAGAACCTGGCCCTGCGGTTGGTTTCGGTGGTGCCCCACTTGGCAGAGACCCAGCCGCGCTTCTCGAGACGGTGGAGCGCGGGGTACAGCACACCCTCTTGAACGCTCAGTACTTCAGCACTGGTGCGTCTGATCCAAAGACCTATTGCGTATCCGTGAAGTGGGCCGTTGGTGAGTGCCTTCAAGACCAACACGTCGAGCGTGCCTGTGTAGAGATCACTGCCAGCCATCGGTGGCCAATCCTATGTATATTTGACATACGTATCATAAGCACCTATACCTTAGTGAACAAGGGGTAGGGGAAGCGTTGAACGTTGGACGCTGAATTCCGCATGTTCGATGTCGGCGTTCGACTGTCTTGGGGTGGAAGCATGCCAGTCAAAGATGTCGACTACGCTCTCTCCATCAGCGGCCTGACCAAGTCGTACGGCGACCTGGTTGCGGTCAACGATCTCTCCATCGACGTACATCGCGGGGAAGTCCTCGGCTTCCTGGGTCCGAATGGCGCAGGAAAGACCACCACGGTAGGTGTGATCTGCGGGTTGCTAGCTGCTGAAGCCGGTGAAATCACGGTCCACGGCCACTCACTCTCCCATGAATACGCACACTGCAAGCAGCTGATAGGCCTCTGCCCCCAGGATGTCGTCATCTGGGAGGCGCTGACCTGCATGGAGCAGCTGACCTGTGTAGGCCGGCTCTATGACCTGGATGCTAGAGCGGCCCGCTCGAGAGCCCAAGAGTTGCTGGAGAGCCTGGGGCTCAGCGACCGGCGAGACCGGCTCGCCGGGACGCTGTCCGGCGGTATGAAGCGCCGTCTGAATATTGCGCTCGCACTGGTGCACCGGCCGCGCGTGCTGATCCTGGACGAGCCGCAAGCGGGGCTCGATCCACAGAGCCGAGTACTCGTGCGGGAGTACGTTGGTGCACTCAGTGACACGACCGTGATCCTGACAACCCACGACATGGATGAGGCCGACCGCATGTCCGATCGTGTGGCGATCATCGATCACGGACGGCTGTTGGTGCTGGACACGCCCGACAACCTGAAGGGCAGTGTGGGTCCGGGCGACGTTCTCGAGTTCCGAGTGGCAAAGGGGCAAGACGAGAAGATGGAACGGCTCAGAAAGGACTTGCCCGACGGTGTCACAGACAAGGGGCTGGAGGGTCAGGTGCTCCGTCTGGTGGGCGGTGACTTGCTGAACCTACTCCCCGTGTTGCTAGAGAGGTTCGAGCACCGTGGGGTGGCGGTCGAAGACACGGTCATTCGCAAGGCGTCATTGGAGGACGTGTTTATCGGCATGACTGGAAGGAGGTTGCGGCAGTGAGATTGGGCGCTCTGCTCAGGAAGACGATGATCGAGAACTTCCGGGATTGGAAGATGCTCGTGATGACGCTGAGCTTTGCGCCCTTCTTCGTCGTGCTGATGTACTTCTACTTCGAGGGTGCAACGACATCCTACAGAATTACCGTCGTAAACCGGGATCAGGGCGCGGTAGCGCAGGAGCTGATCAAGCGGTTCGAAGAGGTCGAATCTGGGGAGGGGACCACCGTTCTACGGGTGGCCGAGGAAGGAGACCTCGCAGCGGCCCAGGAACGTATCAGGGATAGGTCGGCCGATCTCGTGGTCGAGATACCCGAGGGGTTTTCCAACGCCTTGCTGCATTATTCCGAGGGCAGGGAGGGTCCGCCGCTCGTGGTCAGAACATACGGTGATCCGGCGAACGTCAAGTACATGATGGCGGCAGCCTTCTGCGACTACCTGACGTACGAGTACGCTGCACTTATCACTGGAGAGACAGGCCCCATGGTGCTGGAGCCTGTTAGCCTCGGAGGTGTGGACGCACCGGACGAGTTCGATCTCTATGTGCCCGGACTCCTGGCCCTAGCCCTGATGATGTTGATGTTCACCGCCGCTGGCACGGTTATCAAGGAGAAGGACAAGGGAACCCTGCTCCGCCTGCGTATCTCGAACATGAGCACTGCGGAGTGGCTGGCCGCCGTCAGCATTACACAGGTTACGATAGGGCTGCTAGCCGTTGCGTTGACGTACCTGACCGCGTGGAGCCTCGGCTACCGGATGTCAGGTTCGCTGTTCGACGTGGCAGTGGTCACCGTTCTTTCGAGCATGGCCATCGTTGGCATCAGCATGATCGTCGCGGCATCGCTGAGAACTATATTCGACTTGGTCACCATCGGCACTTTCCCGTTCTTCATTCTGATGTTCTTCTCGGGCGGCATGTTCCCGATACCAGATGTGCAGCTGTTCGCCCTCGGGGTAAGGACAATCAACGCGAACGACGTCCTCCCCACGACACACTCCATCGCAGCCTATGACAGGATCATGAACACGGGAGGTGGTCTGGGCGACGTCGCCATTGAGTTGGCCGCCATCGTGTTGCTGTCCGTGGTGTTCTTTGCGGTTGGCACCTGGGCGTTCACGAGGCGTCATATGGTAGCAAGGTGATTGACAGCCCTACGAGGAGAAGCTATCGCTCCGCTCCCCGCTCTCCGCTCTCCGCTCCCTAGAAATACACCCGTCCCCTCAGGAACCCACCTTGGCTCCCGCTACCGTACTCGGTCCCGTCCGGGCCGATTGAGAATACCAGGTTCACTAGAAGGTCCACGTTCTCGGCAAACGCGTAGCTGACGGCCGGGATCAGCGCTGCGCTGCCGTCGCCCAGGTTGGCAATTGCCGATGCGGCCACCGTCCACAAGTCGCCAACGGGCTTGGTTGCGAGACCGTAAACCGTTGCCTTCCCTAGTGTCCTGCCGTCGCCGTAGATGCGGGCGAGCCACAGTTGCCTGGAGTAGGGCTCGCCCCACTCACCGCGGCCGTTGTAGTAGCCCTCCACTAGCAGCAGGGTCCCGTTCGACAGGGTGTAGTTGCCGCCCAACGTCATCTCGACCCATGTCTCGTCGGCGCGTTCAGACCAGGTACCCTCGGCCCACACACCGAGACCCAACAACTCCCCGGTAACGTCTCCGCCTATTGTGTGGCGCTGTTCCAGAACAGGCTGTGGCAGGTCTATGTCGGCTGGTGCCGGGCGCTCGTGGATCTCAGCGACCAGTGCCGAGATGTCGAAGCCACTCAAGTGGTGCCGTGCGCGCAGCACCTTCGCGCTGGTCTCAAATCCGCCTTCCGGTGCGTACGCGACCATTACGTTGCTCAGAGGCCCGAGTGGCAGTCTCACGGAGAGCGCACCCACTCCTTCGCGCTCGTAGGTCGGCTCGAACACGTCTTTGGGTCGGAACAGCTCGGTTGGGTTGAATGCCCACGCCGCTCCCCACGTGAGGTACTGCTTGCCGGCAGTGATCTCGAACGGGTGGGGTCTGATCGTGAAGTACGCGTGGTTCAGGAAATGGCGGTTCTCCAGCTCCACAAACGCGCTATCGGGCACCGGGAAGTAGTCCGGTAACGCGTCGCTCAGGAAGACACGGGTGTTGCCCCGATAGAGCTGCCACACGACAGCCGCCGAGGCGCTAGTCGAGCGGCCGGCCCGAGCGGTCACGTCGGCACGGAAACGATCGTAGTCGAGTTGTGTCCAGCGGTCTCCTCTGTAGCCGACGCTGAACTGGTGTTCCCAGTAGCCGGTGAGGCGGGCAGCGGTCTGTCCCGTGAGTGCGCTTGGTATGATGGCGAACATCGAACTGCAGACGATGGCAAGCAGTGTGATCGATGAACGACGATTGACGATTGACGATTGATGATTGACGATTGATGACTGGCGACTGACGAGCGACGACTGACGATTGGCGATTAGACAAACGATTGTGCCGAGCATCTGATCAGAATCCGCTCTCCAGGTAACTCACCGTGAAGACTTCCTGCGGCACATTGACGTTGAAATCCATCTCCAGGATCTGGAGTGTCGTTCGGGTATCGGTCTGAAGCTCGTTGTTCATCTCGATTGCGAACGGATACCAGCGTCTGCCCACTTGCCGTACGTCGCCGAACGTTGCGGTCTTCAGGAGCTTACCACTCTTGGCAAAGAGCTCCTCTTTGAGAGGTATCCACCTCTCGCTGTCGATCCAGATCCGCCTGTGCTGGTAGCTCAGGTCGTCACGTTTCGCCGTCAGATAGAGCACGTACGTGGGACGACCAGCGAGATCCACTTCACTTTCGATAGTGGCGTCGTAGTCCTCGACCATGCTGGGGTTCTCGCTGGCGTCCCCATATGAAAAGTCGCTGCCCATTATTCCCTGACGTAGCATGTGACCTTGTATGCGCACGCTCTTGCCGACTCTGGGCAAGAAGATCCACATGGCGTCTCCGCGACGCAGGAACCTGCTGCCGGCGTCCCGCGCGGGAGCAGTGAATTCGAGGAACGAGCGGTCAGTGCCCTCGGCCCAGGCCTCGTACAGCATGTTGCGCACGTCACCGTCACGATAGGTGATAGTCATCTGCGCCTTGGTGCGGGCGGTTCTGACCGTCATGTTTGCATCGACACGCTCCAGAATGTCACGAGGCGAGATCTCTTGAGCGGTCGCGACAGTACCCACTGGGGTGAGCAGCAGTCCGATGAGGATGGCACCTAATACGGCGCTGGTATCGTGGTGCGGTCGTGTTCGTCTCATGCTCTCAGCGCCTCCGCTGGGGTGTTGCGTATGGCACGCCATGCCGGGTAGAGGGCAGCCAATCCAGCGGTGATCACTCCCGCCACGGCTGCGATCAGCGCGTAGGAGAGCTGCCAGTCGGGATAGATGTTGCCCTGGAATGGAATGTTGATCCCCCGAGTGGCAGCCGTGATGTCGATGCCGGTGGCCTCGAGCCAGATGCCGACGGCCGATCCCAAGGCGCTGCCCGCTATCGCTCCGATCACACCGATGGCGATTCCCTCTGCGACTATCAAGACCACTATGTCGCGTCTACGCATTCCAAGGGCAGCCTGCATGCCGAACTCTTGCGTCCGTTCCATGATGGTCATGAGCATTGTGTTGACTATGATCAGGCCGGCCATGAGGAGCAGGAGACCGAGGATGAACCCGAATATCGGCTTGACAGCGTCCAGCACTCTGAACATCTGAGCCTGGTCCTTCCAGGAGACGACCTCGAGCTCTTGCCCGTTGGCGAGTGCGAGATCTGTGGCAATCGCACGTGCCAGGGAGTCGGCGGACTCTGGACGGCTGGTGAAGAGTAGAATCTCGGTGCTGGCATCGTCGAGATATGTCATCTGCTGGACCTGATCGAGTGGTGCCACCAAGAACGTTGCGTCGAAGTACGCCATGCCCATCTCGGAGAGAGCGGTGACCTCGAGCCGCGCACCACCCATCGATCTGTATGCGGTCTGACCGAGCAGTATCACGGTGTCCCCGACAGACACGCCGAGCTTTTCGGCCAGCTCGGAGCCAACCATGACTTCCGGGTGGCCCGCACGAGGGATCCGCCCCTCGAGCAGCATCTCCGACGGATTCAGGTAGCCTTCTTCTCGCTCCAGGTCTATGCCCAGCAGCATTCCCGGCCGATTCGATCCCGCGCCGTCCACCAGGACGGCGGTACGGATTCTCGGAATCGCCTCGACTACACCCGGGTTGCCGCGGATTGCCGGTAGCAGGTCTGATAGACCCTTCACGTTCATGTGCAGCGGCATGAACCGCTCGCGCTCGGTGTAGCCGTCAGCCCGAATCCGTATGTGGCCCGTCTCGGTGCGGGCGTATGTGTCCAGGAAATTGCCGAGTATACCAGTCACGTACGATTGCGCGAAAGTGAGAGCGGCCACTGCCACAGTGATTGCGGAGACGGTTAGCAGCGTTCTCCGTGTATTTCGCTGGGCATTGCGCCAAGCGAGCCGTGCGAGCGGGATCCTTCGTCTCGTTCTAGACATAGCGCAACGCCCTCACCGGATCCTGCCTGCTCGCCCGCGCCGCTGGATACAGCGATGCGACTGCGGCAAGCAAACCGGTCAGCAACCATGTAATCCCCATGGCGACGAAATCCATCGCGAAGTACATCCGTTCCTTCACAGGGTACCCGATATCCATGTCTCCATAGAGGGCCTGCAGGTCGAGCCCGGCAGTTGCGAAGTACGCGATCACCGCGAGGGCGGCCAAAGATCCTACGGCACCGCCCAGGAGCCCGTTCAGTGCACCTTCGGTGAGGAACAGGCCCCTGATGCCGCCGCCGCGTGTCCCCATGGCCATCATCATGCCGATCTCGCGGGTACGCTCGTACGCCGCCATCAGGATCGTGTTGGTGACGCCGACGAGAGCGAGAACGACGAAGATCGCGAGAAACACGACGCTGCCGGCCCGCTTCATCTGCGCGAACGCCAGGAAGTCCTCCTCGGCGTCACGCCATCCCTTGAGATCCAGCCCGTCCAGATCGGCGATTGCGCGGTCGATACGTGCCAGCGTTGCCGACTCGCCCGCAATCTGACTGAAGCGCATTGCCAACTCGGTAGCCTCACCCTCCATTCCCAGCATGTCGCGAGCTGTCTCGAGGGGAATGAAGAAACTGCCCTGGTCAATCAGGGGATTACCGGTTCCTATCACGCCGGTGATTGGAATGTCGATCGCCTCGTATGCACCGGCCTTCGTCTTTGCCAGAACTGTGAGCCAGTCGCCGACGCCGAGCCCGAACATCTCAGCCAGTCCGCTGCCCAGAAGCATGCCTTCCTCTCCAGGCGATAGGTACTCCCCGTCGACCACTGCCTGAGGTATGCGGAATACCTCGGTGTCGCTGCCCCACACCTGAATGCCGATTCCGAGGCAGGGAATCTGATCGGCGCCGTCGGACAGGTGCGCCTGGAAAGTGAGCCGGGGCGTCGTCGCCGCCACACCGTCCACGGACGATACGGATGCCCGTATCGCATCCAGGTCCGTGAGCGAGCGGTCGAGCGGAAGCTCTTCACGTATCTCGAAGTAACCGGTCGCATATAGCTTGGCATGCCCGGTCTGGTAGTTGATCAGGTTGTCGTAGGACTGGCGCTCGATCCCGACGATCATGGACCAGGTGATCTGGAGAAAGAACACGGCTAGGCCGACGGTCGTTGCTGTTATCCAGGTGCGGCGGTGGTTGCGCCGTAGGTTACGCCAGCCCAGACGCAAGACGGTAGCCGGACCCAGCTTGCCCGGGAATATCTCAGGCGACATCGCGGCCTCCATTCTTGCGCTCATCTGACTCGATGAGACCATCGCGCAAGCGAACCAAGCGCGTTGCTCTCTCCATCACCATTGGATCGTGGGTCGAGAACACGAATGTGGTACCGTGTTTCTCGTTCATCGCCTGCATGAGATCGATGATCTCACCGGCGGTACCGCTGTCGAGGTTTGCGGTGGGTTCATCTGCGAGCACGAGGGTCGGGTTCTTTACCAACGCCCGCGCGATTGCCACGCGCTGTTGCTGGCCTCCGCTCAACTCCGTCGGACGGCGCTCGGCCATCTCACCAAGTCCGACTTCGCTCAAGATGTTGTCAACTCGTTCGCGACGTTCGCCCTTGTGCGCCATCCCGTGGAGTTGTAGCGGGAACTCCACGTTCTCTCTCACTGTGAGCACTGGAATCAGATTGAAGGTCTGAAACACGAATCCCAGATGTGTGTTGCGAAAATCGGCGAGATCTTTGAAAGACATCCCATCGGTTGAACGGCCCCCGATCTCGATGGTACCGGAGGTGGGTGTGTCCAATGCGCCGAGTAGGTTGAGGATCGTAGTCTTGCCGGATCCTGACGGCCCCGCGATCGACAGGAACGCGGCTGCCTCAATAGCGAGACTCACTCCGCGCACGGCGAGGACTTCCAGGTCTCCCACTCGATAGATCTTCTTGACTTCCTCTAGTCGCGCTTTGACGGTCATGGTTCACATCCTTCGTTGCTTGCGGGACTTGTTCCGGTCCTGCTCGGCTCGCCAGCGAGCCACCATCTCGTTGGTCTCGGCAATGGCGAACTCGTAGAAATCCCGCATCTCCGTCAATCTGGTGCGGGCGGCCAAATTGGCCTCATCAATCGCGGTCAAGCCATGCCGGGCCAGTCGAATCAGTTCCTGAGCGACTTGGAGCCGAATGGTGATCGCCCGTTCAAAGGAGCCGGGCGAAGCCTCATAGTAGTCACGGCGGTCTCCAGGGACACTGACCCGCTGGGCAAGACCAAGCTGTTCGCAGACCCTAGCGTTGGTGCTTATCGACGCCTTGCTTACCTGGAGTAGCGCGGTTATCTCGTTGAGTGACAGAGGCTTATCTGCAATCATCAGGAGCCCATGAACCCGTCCCGATGTTCGCGTGCCGCCCAGCCGCTCCCAGATCAACCCCATCTGTTCAACGAAGTCACGCTCCTCATGTGTCAACTGCATATGCCGCCACCCTCGTTCTGCTACCGGAACCAACATTCACTACGTTCAGTTTGTTCTTAACGTTTCAAATACCAGCGATCTGCCTCTATTGCAAGTGACTCTCAAACGGTGTGGCAAACAGGTCCCAGTCACTCTCGTCGATGAGGCTACGTGCCTCTTCACCCAGCAGCGCCAGCAGCCGTGGCAGGTATAAGTCGGTCCGGAGGTGGTGTTCCGCCACGAATACGAATAGCGGGCTCCGGGTCCACGATGCCTTCGCCCTGTTCTGGGTGAGTAACTCCCCGATGAGCGCCTCCCTGCCGTCCGCAACCAGCACCATCCACAATCCCTCGAGTCGATTGGATGCCTGCACTGGGACCGGTGAGACGACAACTCGACCCTCGGGGAAGTCCAGCTCGCTCGTACTGTAGACGACTACCTGAACACCGCGCTCGGCAGCGTTGCTGAGTGGCTTACGCAAGGTGTGGAAGGTCTCGGGGAGTAGAGCTAGATACACCCGCGCTTGTGCCTGGCCGAGCATCTCCTTCGCCTTCGCCATCACGTTGTCGTGTCCCTCGATGTTCCAGATGTACTCGAGGTTCGTTTCGGAGCTGACGCTGCTGAGGTTGTCCTTCAGAGCCGTGACCAGGTCCTCATGGTCCCGCTGCAGTTTGTCGAGAAACTCGGCGGCAGGGATCGGAGAGTATTTGGTGCCTCCCTCCTTGCGCAACGTCATTGCCGCACCCCGAACCACGAGCTTGCCCAGTACCTCATAGATCATCGACCGCGGCACACCTGAGCCCTTGGAGACCTGATAGCCTGTCGCTGGATTCTCCTGCAAGAGTGCTAGGTAGGCCTTGGACTCATATTCGGAAAAACCCAGGCTCACTAGCTTGTCGACGGTATTGGAACCCATTGTTCGGCCCTATACGTGGTTAGTACACTAACTGAGTGGTTGTTAAGCTAACGTCTTCATTCTCTATACGCAATATTGCGCCTGATGTTTCAACTGGAGACGGGGGGTAGAATGTGACGAGGCGTGAGCAATAAGTGGTGAGCAGTGGGCGCCATTCCTCGCTTATCAACCGTTGGGACATCATCTTACGGCCAGTTTGGGTGGGCGTCTGAGGCCGGACGGGTTGGCGCTCGCACCATCGAGCCGCGGAAATGAGGCATATGACTTCGACACATACGATCGAGCAACGGCGGAACATCTGGTCTCGTGCAGCTGAGTTGGCGGCTGAGACTCCGGAGTCGCGTAACCGCTACGTGGATTTCCTGCGCGCCCTGTCGATTGGGGCTGTGGTGATTGGGCATTGGCTGGTCGCCGCCCCGTACTTGAATGGCGGGGAGATCAACCTGGAGAACATGCTCTATTACCAGCCCTGGACCCAGTGGCTCACCTGGGCGTTTCAGGTCATGTCCGTCTTTTTCATCGTGGGTGGATACTCCAACGGGGTCTCTTGGCGATCGGCCCAGCGATCGAATCGCAGGTACGCTGAGTGGTTGAGCGGGCGACTGCAACGACTGGTAGGTCCCGTGTTGCCGCTGCTGTTCGTTTGGGCGTTGCTCGGCGCTATCGCTCACTGGTGGGGAGTCGATCCCGGGTTGATCAAGCTGGGCTCCCAAATGGCGCTCATCCCGATCTGGTTCCTTGCGGTATACGTAGGCGCTGTAGTGCTGGTGCCGGTCACTCATGCGGCCTGGCAACGCTTCGGCATGTGGTCGTTTGTGGCACTTGCCGTCGCCGCCGCGTTGGATGATGTTGGTCTGGCTGGCCGTACATCAGCTGGGTTACGCGTGGCATGATGGAAGACTCACGGGACTCTCGAAATTGCTCCCGCTGTGTCTTGGAGCTCTGCTGATACTGGTTGGCCTCGTGACCCTGGGGCCTTATCCACTGAGCATGGTCAGTGTGCCGGGTGAGGCTGTCAGTAACTCGCTGCCACCCAAGCTCACGATGCTGGCGCTAGGTGTGTTCCAGGGTGGCCTGCTCCTCTCCTTGGAAGCGCCGCTACGTCGCTGGCTTACGCGCATGACGCCGTGGACGGCAACGGTGCTGGTGAACGGGATGATCATGACGATCTACCTCTGGCACCTGAGCGCCATGGCATTGATCGCCGGTCTGGGGCTGGCGACTGGCTTTGCAGGTTTGACTCTGGTACCAGGGAGTGGCGTGTGGTGGCTGTGCCGACCGGTGTGGATTGCTATCCTCCTGGTTGTCTTGGCTCTATTCGGACTGATCTTCGGGCGGTTCGAACGCTCCGCTGCTGGGTCTGGCAGTATCGGCGCGTGGCGACTCATAGTTGGATCTGCACTAGTGTGTGGTGGACTGGCCTTGGTGGCGCTGGACGGGGTCGGAGGAAGTGGTTGGCTCGGGATTCGCATCTGGGTAATCGCGCTTCCGTTTGTTGGGGCGGCTGTAGCAGGAGTGAACCCAATGCGCAGCCGGCCGGGTTAGCTATCAAGCGTTCGCCGTGCACTCTCATTGATTCTCACGCCACGATCGTCCGTGTACTCCAAGAGATCGCCGGGCTGACATTGGAGTTCTCGGCAGAGCGCATCCAGGGTGGAAAACCGGATCGCCTTGGCTTTGTTGGTCTTGAGGATTGACAGGTTGGCGAGTGTGAGGCCCACCCGCTCTGAGAGCTCGGTGAGGCTCATCTTCCTTTTCACCAGGACCAAGTCGAGGTTCACCGAGATCGGCATGGCCTGCTGCTCGAAGTGTTGGTAAGACGTCGAGGCCACATCATCTGCCGCCTGGCGTCAAATCGTGAGCGACTGGTCACTCTCCAGTCGCGAGCCGTATTCGAAGACGGTGGCGAGAACCAGGAGCAGCAGACCCACAAGTATCACTCCGACGTCTAAATCAAATGGCGGACTCAATACAATCCCTTCGGTGATTACCTGATCCAAGACCAGTCGTGCGACAGAGTACTCTGTCATCGGAACGGCGACCGCACCAATCATCAGTATCAAGCCGATCCATCGCATACGGCGGACGTTTGTAGCGGCGAAGGGGTGTCCCTCCATGACAGTTACATTGATCTTCCGAAGCATGTAGATGACGAAGAGAACAGCGAATGTACCCACCAGCATTCTCACGGCGCTTACAAAGTGGAGCCACCAACTGGTGGTCAGGAATCGCAGCTCGCCCCGTCCCTCTACAATGCGCAACGACTCAATAGATGCCGACCCGGACGCCTCTGCTCTCACTGACAGGACGGGTCGCACCGAGCCTGACCCAATTCTGTTCCTCACTGTGTACATTCATGCGGTCGTGATTCTGCAGGCAGGTTAATGACTTTAGCCAACCACGAGTAGTGCGTTAACGAGGGGCGAAGATGACGCTGACTCTCAAAGGAACTGGACTGACTATAGAGGATGTCGTGCAGGTTTCCCGGGGCGGGTTACGGGTACAGCTGCACCCGAAGGCGGAGGAGAGAATTCTAGCATGCCGTTCCATGCTCGAGAGGAAGCTAGCAGCGCATGAGATCATCTACGGCATCAACACAGGGATCGGTGAATTCTCGGAGACCAGGCTTGCGGACGATGAGGTCAAGCGGTTTCAGCGCTACCTGATCTACAACCACGCTGCTGGCATTGGGGATCCTGCACCAGAGGAATACGTCCGAGCAGCGATGCTATCACGCGCCAACGTGCACGCCAAGGGGCGCTCGGGTATGCGACTCGAGATGACGCAGCTCCTGGTTGAAATGCTGAACCGAGGGGTCACACCGTTCGTCTGCCAGAAAGGCTCTGTTGGAGCCTCTGGTGACCTGGCGCCGATGTCGCAGATAGCGCTGGTCGCCATAGGCGAGGGACAGGCATGGTTCGAGGGCGAGCTCCTGCCCGGCCACGAGGCGCTCAGGCGAGCAGGTCTGGAACCGGCCGTGCTACATGCCCGTGATGGCCTCGCCATGATAAACGGTTCCAACTTCCTAAACGGCATGAGCGCGCTCCACCTGTACGACGCAAACCGCTGGTTGAAACAGGCCGAGATCGCTGCCGCAATGACGCTGGAAGCGTTGAACGCCAACATGAGACCGTATGAGCCCAGGCTGCACCAAGAGCGCGGGTTCGCTGGAGCGGTGCGAAGTGCCAAGGCGATCATGAAGTGCATACATGGGAGCGACGTGCTCGAAGCGGACAGGAAGAAGGTGCAGGACGCCTATTCAATGCGTAGTACCCCTCAGGTGATTGGTGCAGCTCACGATGCCTTGGGCTTCGCACGCAGTCAGGTGGAGATCGAGCTGAACGGCGTTGGTGACAATCCGGTCTTCTTGGCTGAAGACGACGTGAGTCTGACGGGAGCGAACTTCCAAGGCACTCCTGTGTCGCTGCCGATGGAGCTGATGGGGATGGCCGTAACAATGGTGTCGGTCTTGTCCGAGCGCCGACTGAATCGCCTACTCAACCCTGCGCTGTCGGTCGGGCTACCGCCGTTCCTCACAGAGAATCCCGGGTTGAACAGCGGTTTCATGCTGTCCCAATACACGGCCGGCACTCTGATTGTGGAACAACGGATGCTCTCGGCTCCGGCCGCAACCGCATCGATCCCGGCGGCTGCCGATCAGGAAGACTTCGTTAGTATGGGGATGAACACAGCGATCAAGAACGGTCAAGTGCTCGAGAACGCCTATGGCGTACTGGGGATTGAGTTCATGGCTGCTGCCCAGGCACTCGATCTCCGCGGGCACAAGGTCGGAAAGGGGGTCGCGGCTGCGCGTGAAGTTGTCAGAAGCCGAGTCGAATACCTCGCGGAAGATAGACCTCTCTATCCGGATCACACAGCGATGGCGGATCTGGTCAAATCATGCCAGATCCTCGAGGCGGTGGAAGCAGCGGTCGGGCCGTTGGAGTGAGTCAGTCTCGAGCCTGGTTGGGAGTGTGGCTTCCCCCAGCAGCTGTCAGTTGTGCCCCGCGCGGTCAGCATGAAGTGCGGGGCTTTTGACAAGCGCATTCCTGAGGCTCCGTCAGTGCTTCACATGCAGTTCACCGAGGTTTCATTCAGGAGCGACATAATTGCTACGGTCTCCTTGAATCCGAACCAGGACTTCCCCGTCAGGAGGAAGTGGAGGATCGCGAACCCGCGCCACGTGAAAGGAGAATCCGTGACCGAACTGTTCGTAGGTGCAGCCGTAGCTACAGGCTTCTGGCTGACCGTGCAATTCACTCGTAGGAAGTCCCTCGCGGTCAGATGGTGGCAGTGGGGCCTGACAGTGTTGGGTTTCATCTATCTGGTGTTTGTGGCTGAGGTTGTGGTTGGCTTCCTGAGGGAAGGGACTCCCAAGGGCGCAGTGGTGATGGGAACGATGTTGGGTTTCGTAGCGGTTGTGTGGGGTGTCCTATTGGGACGGTTCGTCTTTCGCGGCAATCTCGCACCGAGGGCTGAGAGCGGTGAGGTGTCAGGGACAGGAGGTGAACATGTCGCATAGATCCATGGACAGGCGAGAGTTTCTGGGATTGTTGGGTGCCGGCTCGGCCATCACGAGCGTTGGGTTCGGCGGCACGCGATTGGTAGCGCGGACGAACAGCGGCGCGGTAGTTGAGTCAGAGAGTGAGTACGGTGGCTTCTTGGTCGAAAAGCTGACGACCGGGCAAATCCCTTACGAATGCGATCCCACCGTGCTGCGACGGATGAGTGAGAAGAACACCGTGTTTAGCCGCAACGGGTGGGATCACGTCCGGCGGGACATCTTGACAGCGGCCGATGACATCACTGAAATCAACCTAGTGGAGGGTGAGGGGAAGAACCCTAATCAGACCAGGCTGGATTACGCGCTGATGGCGGCTGCGTGGCGACACGCGAACATGGGAGGCAGTGGTGGTGACTACGGCTGGGGTAGTGCCGGTGGGATGGTGAGAGACGCTGGGCTCCACGAGATGGGACCGTGGGATCCTGCCGAATTGGGGATGACCTGGGAGGATGCATCTCTCGCCGTGAGACACGCCGCACTCTTCTACGGTGCTTCACTCGCTGGAATAGCCGAACTCAACCCGTTGTGGCTCTACGCGGATCACTACGCCCCCACCCGGGATAACGCCGAGCGAGCCGTCCCTGTCCAATCAGAAGGGGACCGGCTCGACCGGGGTGGGGATGCGTGGTATATCCCACAGTCGATGAATCGGGTTATAGCCTTGGCGTTCGAGGAGTACTACTTCGGGATTGCCAACTCACCTGGAAGGTTGGCATCGGCAGCGACAGGTGACGGTTATTCGCGGATGGCGGTAACGTCGTCCACCCTTGCGGATTTCATACGGGGGCTGGGTTATCGGGCCTTACCGGCGGGCAATGGCGTTGGCTTGAGCATCCCCATGGCAATCGACGCCGGTTTGGGTCAGCTCGGACGCCTCGGGCTGCTCATCACGCCAAAGTACGGCCCTCGTGTCCGTCTCGCCAAAGTGATAACCGACATGCCACTGGTTCCGAACAGTCCTATCGATTTCGGGGTGACGGAATTCTGCGACATCTGTATGCTGTGCGCTGACGAATGTCCGAGCGGCGCGATCACCGATGGTCCACGTACCTGGGAGGGCAAATCGGTCTCCAACAATCCGGGCACACACAAATGGTATGTGGAACCCGAGAAGTGTTACGACTTCAATGGCTTCAGTTGCTCCAACTGCAAGCGTTGTTGCCCATTCAACAAGCCCAATGACTCGTGGCTCCATCGAATGATCAGAGAGGTCGTAGCTGGACGAATTAGGCCTGCTGATCGTGTGATGGTTCGTCTGGATCAAGTGAGTGGGTACGGGAGGCAGCTAGAGGATACCGAGTTTTGGAGGTTGGATGGGAGCAAGAGTGTCACGGCGCGTGAGAGGATGTGAATTGAGGAAAGACCATGTCTGAAGCTGGCCTGCTATCTCGGGGGACAGCATTCTCAAAGCACCACTCACCTCACACGTGTTCGAAGAGGTTGACGATGTTCTCTCTGCTGCGGCGTAACAGGGAGAATTGCGGCACCTGTTCGATGGAATCACGACTGGCGAACCACCAAAAACGAGCGTGAACCGTGAGCGAGAACCAACCGGAGAGCGGGGTTAGCCGGCGTCAGTTTTTGAAGGGTGCTGGAGTGGTGAGCGGAATAGCTGGTGGTGCTGGCCTTGGGCTGTTCGGCTATGCCGCTGGCAGGGACCCACATACGTACCTTGGCTGGCAGAACGAACAGGGTGCGAGCCAGACCTTCTACAGAAAGCGTTATGAGGTGGAAGAGCCCACATATGAGGTCGTCGGACCCACCAGCCGTCCAGACGCCCGGGTCGAGAATATCTTCGCGCGCCGCGGCAGCTTCCGAATACAGTACACGAGGGTCAAGGAGGGTGGTGAGTTCGAGGAACCCCTCAAGTCGTACTACGATAACCACCCACAAGATCTCGAGTTGGATATCATCAACCAAGAAGAGATCATGCCCCGGATGATGCAGGATCAGGCTACGTACGGCGACCAATTCCTGCTTGCGGTGGCCTGGTCGAGCGCAATGGGTGCTGTCTCTCCTCTGCCGATATCCGGTCCGCCCCAAGAAGCCGATTTCCCTCGGCCCAGAGGCGGTGGGATGATGGCGGGTGGAATGGGTATGGGGGGGGCGCCGCAACCGTTGCGGCTCAAGGATCCGGCAAAGACCGCACTGTTGATCAAGAAACTGGCTCACGAGTTCGGCTCCACTCTCGTGGGGATAACCGAACTCAATCCGGACTGGGTCTACGGCTATCCGCTCCGCGGCAGGGGCTTCGAGAACGTAGACGAGCCGCTGGAGATCCCGGCTCACTGGAAGTATGCGATCGTGGTTGGGACACCGATGTCATGGGATCCCATGTACGCCAATCCCAACTACGGCACTTCCAACGATGCCTACTCGCGCTCCCGTATCATTGCAGCGCGGCTTGCGGCCTTCATCAAAGCATTGGGATATCCGGCTCGCACGCACACTCCAGGCAACAGCTATGATCTGATGGTACCGCCGATTGCGGTCGATGCAGGTCTGGGTGAACACGGACGGCACGGCATCGTGATCACTCCGGAGCTGGGGAGCAACATCAGACCGGCTATTGTGACCACCAACATGCCGATGGCTACCGACAAGCCTATCGACTTTGGTGTGCAGGATTTCTGTAGGCACTGCAAAGTCTGCGCGGAGAATTGCCCCAGTGGTGCAATCACGCTGGGTGACAAGGTCGAAGTGCGGGGCTACCGCCGCTTCAAGGTCGACACGGCGAAGTGCAACAACTTCTGGACGTCAAATCTCGGGAACATCGGTTGCCGCCTCTGCGTCAGTGTATGTCCCTACACTCGTAAGGCCAACTGGCTCCACAGAACCGCACTCAAGTTGACAGCAAACGATCCTACCGGTCTGTCGGAGCGAACGTTGACGGCACTTCAGAAGGGGATGTACGACGCTCCTGATCCGCAGACCTACTACATGCCGTCACTTGGTGGCGAGAACTCCTCATATCGTGAGCCCCCCTGGTGGCTCAAGACGGAAGACTTCATCGAACTCGAGGCAGACCATGCAGATCTTTAACAGCGGCCTGTTCTGGTTTGTCGAAGGAGTTCTCTGTTGTGTCACACTGCTCGGACTCAAGGCATGGGCGCAGGATCGCTCGATCCCGACACCGTGGTGGAAGTGGGTCGTGTTGGTGCTGTGGGTAAGTCTCGCTGGCTTCACCATTGCGTTTGTAGGTACAAGCTTCGGTGAAGGTGAGTCGACTGCGGCGATCCGTGGTGGTATGCTCTTCGGTATCCTTGCCGTGTTGTCAGGAGTTGGCGCGTGGCGACTGTGGATGATCGGGGCCGGGTCTAGTAACCAAGTGACGGATGCGAAGCCATAGACGCGCGCTATTCGCATACTCGCTCGGAGTCATCGCGCTCATCATCGCGCTTTGGTACGGTAGGACGCGAACAGCGCCAGATCTTGCCGTGCCCATTGCAGAGATATTTCCCCAGGCTACGGCTTTCAGATTCGAGCGCGGTGTGTTCCACGTCTACGACGATCGCGAGAGTCTACTGGGTTGGGCTGGTAGCGGCAGTGAGAGTGGGTATGGCGGTCCGATGTTACTCGTTGTGGGGATCGACACCCTTGGGAGGGTAGCTGGGTCAAGGGTTGTAGAGCAACGAGAGACACCGATATTCTGGCGGATGGTGAAGGCAAGGGATTTCCTCACATCGTTCGTTGGTGACCACTTCGACCAAATCAACTACGACTATGGCGCAGTAGTTGGTTTGACCGGTGCGACAATTTCGGCGACCGCGATTGGCGCGAGCGTGAGGAGTGCCGTTGCCGACTTGGCCAGTGAAGCATTCGATGTCACCGTGCCGGTCCCAGCCCGGCCCTTCGAGTTCGGGCTTCTCGAAATCACCGTCCTGCTATTGTTCATTGTCGGTGCGGTCACACAGCGGGCGCGAGGTCCGGTGCGGCGTCGAGTCAGGTGGGCATGCCAGATCACAGGGCTCCTTGTCCTAGGCTTCTGGAGAGATTCACCGATCACGCTCGCAAAGATCACGGCACTGCTTTCCGGATACTTCCCGGATCCGCGGACTCAAGTTGCGCTCTATTTGTTGATCGCAGGCTTTGTGCTGACATCGTTCCACTGCAGCCGCAACCTCTATTGCCTTTACGCCTGTCCATTTGGGACAGCACAGCGGTGCGTTGGCGTCATCGGCGGGAAAGGTCTCAAGCTTCCGATCTGGTTCGTCCGGTGGATGGAGCGGATCCGCAACGTTGCGGTGTTCGCGGCCATGTTCATGGCGTTTCTCACCCTCAAGCCGGTGTTGGCCAGCTACGAGCCCTTCGCGGTACTCTTTTCGCTCAACGGGACAACTCTGCAATGGCTCTTGTTGTTCATAGTGTTGGTGATGTCGCTAGGGATCAGCACTCCCTGGTGCAACCTGTTTTGCCCGATGCGCACCATAGAACTCCTGTTCCAGAATCTCCGCAGGACGTTACGCGGACCACGGACGGCATCCGCGAATGAATGACCAAAGTAAGCATGCAGTCAGGCTGTATGACGTTGCGCTAGTTGTACTTGGGCTGTCGGTCTTTGCGGTGATTGCCGCGATCCTGGTACAGGGCCATCTTGGTGTGTGAGCAGGGAGCAGGGAGCAGGGAGCAGGAGTCCCATAATGGATAGCTGACAGGCGTCGCTGACTGCCGATAGGAGCAGACCCATGCGTTACATCACAGTAGTCCGGACCGTGTTGGGTTGTGTTGTGTCTGCAACCGTCTCTTCGCTGACACCTGATTCGGCCACAGCGCAAGTGTCAGATGAGGCTCTATTGCAGGCGTTCCGCTGGCGAAACATCGGCCCAGCTAACATGGGTGGCAGGGTGTCCGATATCGAGGCGGTGGAGGGTGATTTCAAGGTCGTCTATGTGGCAGCAGCATCGGGAGGTGTTTGGAAGTCGGTGAATGCAGGCACCACCTGGGAACCAATATTCGACGACTATCCTTCGGCCTCGATAGGTGACATCGCGATTTTCCAGCCGAACCCGGAGATTATCTGGGTGGGAACCGGGGAGGCCAACAACCGCAATAGCGTGGCGTGGGGCGATGGCATTTACAAGTCGACGGATGGCGGCAAGACGTTCGCCAGTATGGGTCTTGCGGAGACACACCAGATCGCGCGGGTCATCACACATCCGGCCAATCCGGACATCGTTTACGTCTGCGCGATCGGCCATCTCTGGGGCTACTCCGGCGATCGCGGTTTATTCAAGACCACTGACGGTGGTGAGACGTGGACCAAGCTAGCTGATGGTCTTCCCAATGACGACAAGACCGGGTGCACTGATTTAGTGATACACCCGGCCGATCCCAATGTGCTCTACGCTGGTCTTTACCACCGCATTCGCCGGCCCTGGACCTTCTATAGTGGCGGTCCGGACGGAGGCATCTTCAGGTCGACAGATGGCGGCGCCAGTTGGGTGAAGCTCACGAACGGCCTTCCACAGGAAGAAACAGGCCGTATCGGTCTCGCTATTTATCGGCGGAATCCCAGCATTGTGATGGCGTTTGTGGAGGCGGAGAGGAAGGACGACTTGAGCAGACCAGGCTCTGGCGTGTACCGGTCGGAGGACGGCGGTGACAACTGGGCATATGTCAACACCTATAACAACCGACCATTCTACTACAGTCAGATCCGCATCAATCCGCTTGACGATGAACGCGTGTATCTGCTCACTACAAGATTCATGGTTTCCGACGATGGTGGTGAGACCATACGTAATGGCAGCGAGGATGAAGAGATACATGGCGACTTCCACGCCATGTGGCTCGATCCGCACGATGGTGATCGCTACTACATCGGTGACGACAAGGGATTACACCTCACCCATGATCACGGTGAACACTTCGTCTTCCTGGATAACCTGCCGATCGCGCAGTACTACAGAATCGGCGTCGACATGCGGGATCCGTACTACGTGTATGGTGGGCTGCAAGACAATGGGACCTACGGGGGTCCGAGTTTCGCGCGGGATATCCGCGGTATTCTGAATGACTACAACTGGAAGCTGCATTGGGGTGACGGCCAGGACATTCAGGTCGATCCCACTGACTGGCGCACTCTCTATACGGAGGCGGAGAATGGTAGCTTCCGGCGCTACAACGTTGAGACACACCGCTCTTCTGGTGCCAGACCCAACCCGCTGAACGTCCACAATTACCGGGTAGCAGTCCTAGATTCTGAGCAGCGAGGTGGGCGCGAGTTCCGCTACAACTGGTCTGCGCCACTTGTGATGTCTCCGCATGATCCCAGCACGCTCTTCTTGGGCGCCCAGTACCTGTTCAAGACGACTGACCGGGGAGAGACCTGGACCATAATCAGTCCCGATCTTACCACAAACGACGCTGAGAAGTGCACGCCGGGGCAGAGCGGTGGTGTGACGCCCGATAACACGGGCGCTGAGCAGCACTGTTCAATAACCTCGGTGGCGCAGTCCAGTATCTCCCGGGATGTCATATGGGTTGGTACCGATGACGGCAACGTTCAGGTAACCAAGGATGGAGGTGCGACGTGGGACAATGTCCGTGGCAACATCACGGATGTACCGGAAGGAATCTGGCTGGGTCGACTTGAGGCGTCACACCACAATCCGGGCACAGCCTACGTGACCTTCGACGGTCATCGGAGTGATGTGTTCACTCCGTGGGTTCTTAAGACAACCGACTACGGTGACACTTGGACGAACATCAGCGGCAATATCCCGGCTGGTCAGGTCGTCCATCTGTTGCGGGAGGATCTGCGAAATCCGAATCTCTTGTTCGTTGGAACGGAGTTTGGCGTGTTCACATCCCTAAATGGTGGCCGCAGCTGGACTCGGTTCATGAACAACTTGCCGACTGTTGCAGTGCAGGACATCGTAATACACTCGCGCGACAATGACCTGGTAGCAGGTACCCATGGACGCAGCATCTGGATCCTGGACGACATCACACCGCTGCAGCAGTTGACTGATGACGTCATTGCGTCCGATGCCCATCTATTCGAGCAGAGGGTCGCCACTCTCTGGGAAAATACGAGTCGTGGCGGCCAGCGGGGCCACTTCTGGTTTGCGGGAGAGAATCCCCCCACCATCGAACCGACCAGTAGTCTGCCCAGGGCCGAATTCAGGAACGTCGTGCTGGTCACGTATTACCTGGGAAAGATCCCGAACCAGCCAGCTACCCTGGAGATCAGAGAGGTCAGCGGCCGGAACGGACGTACGGTGACACTCGGCTCTGCACCAGGCATCCACCGTTACCGTTGGGACCTGGCTTTCGATGCGGAGCCGTTCACGGACGCGCAGGTGGCACGTGTTTCGGAGGCATTCGAGAGGGCGATCAGTGAGATTCCGTTTCCCCAGATCCAACGGGCATACACCCGATTCCAAGAGGCTGCGACTCCGCGTGAGCAGCGAGACGCTGTTCAAATCCTCCTGAGTCCGCCCTTCGCCTCCGGTCTCGGGGCCGAGTACGGTACACCTACTGCCGGTCCCGGCTCATACTTGCTGACGATGACGGTTGATGGGACTGCGTACACCAGCACGCTCACCCTCCGACCGGATCCGTTGTTGACGAACAGTCAGTAGTTCCATTGTGAGGCTGAGGTTCTGCGTCGGCCTCATGTCAGAGGGAGTGTGCTGGGAACGCGATACCGTGGCGGAACTCGTGTGTAGCTCACTGCTCCGATGGAAATTTGGCGTGAATAGTGATTTTGGTTGAAAGACTATGCTGACGCTCCAACGGAAGCGGAGTCTCGATCACCTAGAGCTTGTTTGAGACGTGCGTATGTGTCGGGCCCGAACTGCTTGCGTTCTTTTAGGTGGGCGCGCAAGTCCACCCCCGTCTTGAGTACGACCAGCAGCAGCAGCCCCAGGGTAGGCGAGCCTGCTGCCATTACGAGGAAGCCGCCGCCGATGATCGTGATGTGCAACACTACGACCCTGCTATAGGGCTGTTGCATGAGTTTCTCCAACTCAGCCCGCCTGTACTCGCCTATCCCAAGGTAGTTCCAGAAGAACGAAAACCCATGGCTTGCAAACAGAGCCAATGCTGCGTAGACGATGCCGTACTCGATCAAAGCTGAGCGAACGACGGCGACGCTTATGAACTCTCCTCCAGATAGATCGCCACCGAATATGGCGAATACGAACACACCGTGAATTAGGGTGAACATCCCATAGTGGAAGATGAAGAACGGGATCATGAAGAGCTTGGCTAACCATCGGCCCAAGTCGTTGGGCCTGGCGCAGAGGAAGCGGGCCACATTGAATACGCCAACGATGACGTTCTCGAGCCAGTAGAGCAGTACGACTGGGAACACCTCCCAAGCCAAGAGAAGGACACCACCCAACGGGATGAGGTTGACTAGGATGAGGATCACACCAGACGGCGAGATCTCCTGGTGAGTGTCGGTGCGGAGCAGTTCAGCGAGTGACCGTGACACGTCGTGATAATACATCGGTTTGAGGTCCCGCCAAACCCACCAGGGCGGTCAGGAGATAGAACGGGGGAAGCGAACCATGGAGAGCAAGGCTGACACGTAGTGTGGGTGCGACTATACCTTGTCCCGCAAGATCTCAGGGCGTGGCTGAGGAATGACGACTTTGTTGACCAACAGGCCTTTGTTGCGAATGTATGCAGCACCTGCATCGACGGCGGTGGTCACGGCTGCCACGTCGCCGGTCAGTGTGACGTATCCTTTGCCACCGATCGCCATGGCCAGGTGGATCTCTATCAGCTGTACGTGTGCGGCTTTCACAGCCGCATCGGCGGCTTCGATGATCGACGCTACCGAAAATGTCTCAATGATTCCCAGGGCGCCCGTCTTTTCGATCACCCGGGTGCCGCTGATCGCTGGGAAAACCTCAGGGTGGACGTTAGGGATGATGAGATCGTCGACCACTGTGTCGCCCCCGATCTCCAAGCCAGCCTCGATGCTGGAGCGTACTGCGGCGGTCTCACCCGCCACCATCACCATGAATTTCCCTGGGCAAATCGATCGATTGAATACCATCTGGACCCTTGCCGCCTTGAGCAACGCATCCGCAACCTCGTAACCTTTGGCTATCGACGTCAGCTCGATCAGTCCGATGGAGTGTTCCATCAATACCTTGGCCGTTTACCTAGTTCACGAACCGGCCGGCGACCGGTCTACCACGATCGTGTCGTCAACTGAACGCACGATTCCAGTCAGGCTAGCATGAATGGGGACGCTCAGTCCGGACGCCACCTCTTTGGCCACCATATCTCCAAGTTTGACTTCAGCTCCCTCGGCGGCCACCGGAATGGCAGCGAGACCGATATGCTGTTGCAGTGGAATGGCTACGGTACTTGGTTCCGGCACATCGGCCCGTAGCGGAGCTGCTGCAGAGTAGCGGTCCAACCCAAGGCGTCGAGTCAGCCGGCCTGTCGGTACCCCGCGGTAGCTCTTCAAGGGATGTACGTCCTGTGCTAGCCGTTGGAGTTGTTCGGGCGACAACCACTTATCGCGCTTCTTGAGATCCCGCTTGGTCACGACGCACACGTTCCGTGGATCGAGGTCCTCCGGACAGGCCCACAGAGAGCAAATGTTGCAGTCGCAGCAAGCCTGGGCCCAATGTGTGAGAGTCGTACTCATCTCACCGCTGGTAAGCAATGACCGCATCACGAGATGAGGTTGGATCGGGTATCCGAGGAGGTATCGCGGACACATTTCCGTACATAGACTACACTGATCGCACGCTGACTTGCCGAAGCGCACGAATGCAGTCTCCGTTTGAGACTTGCGTACTGCCAGCCTTGACTTACGTGGTACTGCGATGAATCCACTCGAGACTCGCGTGACAGGAGTCGACATATCAGTTACCACGCTACCCATCATCGGTCCACCATCGATCAAGACGAAGTCTTCGATGGTCGCCCCCCCGGCGGCCCGGAGCACATCACCGTAGCTCATGCCGATCGGGAACCATGCCGTGAGCGGTTGCTGTACGTCACCGTGCACAGTCATCATGGAATGTGTCACAGGATGGCCGTGGGCAGCACGGTGTACGTTGTACAGGGTCTCGACGTTTTGTACTAGTACACCGATGTCAAGCGGTAATCCTCCTGCGGGAATCCGTCTACCAGTAGCTTGGTAGACCACTTCGTACTCATCACCGGCAGGGTACACGTCATCCATCTCGCGGACCGTGATGTTCGTCGGTGAGTGCTCTGAGATCGAGCGTATCGCTTCCCGGTTCTTTCCCTTGATGGCGACGATCCCTCGCTCGGCACCCGTATGCTCCATCGCGCGCAACATCCCATCGAGGATCTCTGCCGGATAGTGTTCCATTACCGCTTGATCTTTGTAGAGCAGTGGCTCGCACTCGGCCCCGTTGGCGATGACCGTGTCCACACGCGTGTCAATCTTCTTGTAAGTAGGGAAACCAGCCCCACCTGCGCCGACCACGCCTGCGCTTTGCACTAGTCGGACTAGACTTGCCATGTTCCGGTGCAGGCCGGCGCCGGCTGGTACATACTCTTGTGTTGGATGACGGCAGGCCTGGACGGTTGCATCAGGGGTGTGGAACATCCGATAGCACGCGGAATGTATCGCGGGCGATCAGGAGTTCTTCGTTGGTGGGTATGACATAGGCTTTGAGGGCGGCACCGTCGGCCGTGATTTCGCCTAGCAGGCCCTCAGCCAGATTGTTGTTCTTCTCCGTGTCGAGTATCAACCCAATCGCCTCCAACCCCATACTGATCCGCTCGCGGATTTGGGGAGATCGCTCGCCGATGCCACCGGCGAAGATGACGGCCTCCGCTCCTCCCATCTCGGCCAGGTACGCTCCTATGTAGTGCTTGACGCGATGACAAAACATGTCGATCGCCAGTCTCGCTCTGCGGTCTTGGTTCTCTGCCTCCTCCTCCAACAACTCCTTCATATCGCTAGTAAGACCGGACACGCCGAGCAAGCCAGAATGCTTGTTGAGCATGGTGTCGATTTGCGCAGTGCTCATTCCCTCTTGAATCGACAGGTATTCGATCAGAGATGGGTCGATGCTTCCTGAGCGGGTGCCCATAACCAGGCCCTCGAGCGGTGTGAATCCCATCGATGTGATGTACGACTCACCTGCCTTGATCCCACACGCAGAGCAGCCATTCCCCAAATGGAGAGTTATGATGTTCACTTGCTCACGACTCAGTCCCACGATCTTCCGGTAACGGTAGGATAGATAGCGGTGTGACGTGCCATGGAAACCATAGCGCCGGATCTTGTGTCGGCGGTACAACTGATAGGGTATAGGGTACAAGTAAGAGGTTTCCGGCATCGTCGAGTGAAAGGCCGTATCAAACACCGCGACCTGTGGTATTCCCTCACCAAGAATCTCGGTTGCAGCTCGAATACCCTTGAGGTTTGCAGGGTTATGTAGCGGTGCCAGATCGATGCAGTCTTCGATGCCTTCGATCACCTCAGCGTCGATACGAACCGACGTTCGGAAATGCTCGCCCCCGTGCACCACCCTATGGCCCACCGCATGGATATCTGCCAGAGACGAGATATTGCTGACCGCCGACGCTCGCGAGACGATCCACCGCAGGATGGTGTCGATGGCCGCACGATGGTCCCGCAGTGCCTCGGCATGCTTCTCTTTGGGATGTCCGTCGGCTTGGAAAGTGAGCAGCGCCTGTCCTCCAACCCGTTCCACGACGCCGCTCGCCAGCCGACGATCGGCGTCGTTAGATATGCGATCGAGGTCAGTTTCGATGATCTGGAATTTTACCGTCGCGGAACCACAATTGAGTACCAGTACATTCATCATGAGACCCCGTCGACCGATCCCTCGGAGGGAAGCTACCAACCGTGGGGGCGGTCTCCAGTGTGCAGCGGTCAGTGATCGGCCACTCTACGGCATACTCCTCCGCGGGGGGAAGCAACTAGGCCATTCGCCTTCGGTGGGCACCAATCGATCACGGGGCATCTGCGCGGTATCCTCGGAAGCCAGATAGGCTACCATCGCTGCCAGAGTGGCGTTGTTCATCAGGTCGTCGAACACGATCTTGTCGAACGTGTCGCGGTTGGTGTGCCACGTGTATTGCCGGTACTCGGGGTAATGTGACTGCAATCGAAAGCCCGGAGCGCCGGCACACGTGAAGGACATATGGTCGCTCCCCTGCCCCGGTGTGCCGGGTATGTCCAAATCTATGTGTTGCGCTATCTCGAGTGGAATCTTGGAAAACCAGCGGCCGAAGTGCTCCCCGGCACCGACGAGTCCTTGGGCTTTCAAATAGTCGATCCGCCAGGTCCCATTGTCCTGGTTGAACAGTGCGTGAAGACCCTCCATCACCTCGGGGTGATCTTCCCGGAAAGCGCCGGATCCAACCAGCCCGACTTCTTCCGAGCCCCAATGGCCGACGAGAATCGTGCGCTTAGGGCTGGGATAGGCCAAGTGCAGAACCCTCATCGCCTCTAGCATCATAACGGTACCCGTACCGTTATCCGTTGCACCTGAGGCAGCATCCCACGAATCGACGTGAGCAGACAGGACCACGTACTCGTCCGGCTTCTCGGTACCCCTCATCTCAGCCACAACATTGAAGACCGGAGTCTCACCCAGGAATTCGGACTCGGACTCCAACCGGATTTGTGGTGCCTGACCGTTCTCAGCTAGTCGGAACACCAGGCCGTAGTCCTCACAGCTCAGGTCCAGAGCCGGAACGCGGCTAGTCTCGGTGTAGAACACCTTGTTGACTCCCCAACCCTCTGACCACAGTGAGGTCAGGATTCCGAGTGCGCCAGCTTCCTCAATCGCGGACATCACATCTGTGGGGCGGCGTGCACCGACCTTACGGAAACGGTCGTTCCAGGCCCTCCGACCGGCATTGCGTGAGTCCGTCAGGCGCTCGAATGACTCCGGTGTCGCCAACCGCTCCCAGACTTCGTCAGGCCTGCACGTGGGTTCGGGGAACGAGAGCAGCACGAACTTGCCGCGCACGGCGGGCAGCCAGGAGCGGAACGCAGCTTCATCGGGCAGATCGGGGAAGATGACTGCGCCGCCTTCGACGGGGCCGCCGGTCCCCGGACTCCAGGCCAACATCGTGCCCTCGAGGGTCCTGACTCTGGGCGCAATCAGGTCGACGTGGGTGATACCCCGCCTCCAGCCCAGCCAAGTTCCAAACTGCTCTTTGCGGGCGCTGATCCCCCAGCGTTCATATTGGGAAAGAAGCCACTGTACGGCCGCGTCGTTGCCCGGCGATCCGGGCAGGCGTGGCCCGATAGAGTCCAGCAGAGCTTGCGCCAGCGGATACAGTTGCGAGTTCTCCATCCCTTCGGCCCAGATCCGCTTGATTACTGGGTCGCCGGTCGGGAACGTTTGGGCTGAGGTGGCCATACTCAGTGTTCCAGCGGCCAGGATCAGAGTAGCGGCGTGACTGAGCGACCGTACGATCATTGTGTCCTCGACGAAGAATGGCATGATCCGTTCGTCATTGCGTGCGGAAATGTTCATTGAGGCACGTAAAGATAATGCACCAGCCACTATTTGCTCAGTGAGGGCTAGTGGCGATCGTCCATGTCCATGCTGGACGGAACAATATCGCCGAGGTCAGTTTATCACTGTACCTCAGGCTCGCGTTTCTCACTGGAGTTGTGCGCAAAGGAATCCCTGAATCGATGCTGCAAAGTCCGGCGCTCCGAATCGGCACATTCAACGCCCGGTTCCTACCACATCTGTTGAGCAATCGACGGCGAGCTCGACTGTTGGCGGAGCGAATCGCGGAGTATGACTACGACATTATGGTCCTGAGTGAGGTCTTCAGTGAAAGGGCACGTCGCGCTCTACTAGGCAAGCTCTCGTCGCGGTATCGCTACATCGTACAGTATATCGGGAGTCGCAGACGGCTACGTGACGACAGCGGCCTCGTGCTGTTGAGCAAGTATCCATTCCAGACGTTGCCGGGGTCAACGGCGTATGGGCGTGGCAGGCTGCAGATCAGTGGATGCCAAGGATCTGATGATGGGCCGGCTGTCTGGTTTGTCGAGTATGCCGATTGCTGCTGCTCGGACTGCTTGGCGGGTAAAGGTGCTGCCTACGTGCGATTGGGCGTCAATGACCGTCGATTGCACGTCTTCTTCACGCACATGCAAGCAAGGTACGACTTTCATGGTCCCAAGAAGCAGCAGCTGACGCGTGAGATTCGGGCAGCACAATTGCACCAGTTGTCTACTCTCGTGCGTGAGGCACTGAGTCGAGAGCCATCTGTCACCGACGACGTGCTGCTGTTGGGTGACTTCAATGTTGATGGAGTCAGGACAGGGGAGGTTCACACCGCGGCAGAGGATGCTGGGTATCGCGACGGTGAAGAGTGGTTCGCTATGCTCGACACGCTCAGTGAGCATTTACCAAATGGTCTGGTGGACGCGTGGCACGAGCACGTGCCGCTGGCCGATCCGGGCTTCACGTACCCGGCAACTCAGCCCGCAGCGAGGCGCGACTACATTCTGTTGAGTGCGGCGGATCGGGAGCGGACTCTCTGCGTGCAACACGTTGCCATCGCTCACAACCTCACAGCCGCGGCGGACGATGGGGTATTGCGTACGGAGCGCGGGACATCGCATCTGAGCGACCATCTGGGAATCAATGCGGATCTCAACTGGTCTTCGGCTGGGTGTCATCCTCGAGATGCCCACCAAGTAAGCCTCACTTCTGGGCGGGCAACCGTGACTGGCCGAATCGAGTACGCCGGGGCATTGCAGTGGTATCGGCTACACGGGAATGGTGGGTTTATGATTGGATTGGAGGGGTCCGACTGTGGAATAGGCGGAACGGTGCAAATCTACGCAGCAAGCGATATTTCGCGTCCGCTATTACCGTTGGGTTCGACCGCGTCCTCACTCGTCAGGTCTGACCCGGGGTGTTACATCTTGAACGGTGATTGCCTTGTTCGCGTGGGTGAGCCGCAGTCGTTGGACGTAGGTGAATACGTGCTAACTGTGCGTGCGGCGGGGCGATGATCCGAGAAGCCACTTTGTGTTGGCAAGCGCAGCTCGAAGCCTCGACATCGCTGTCAACCGAACCGCAACTCGAGACTGGGATGCTCCAGGCTCTGCCTCAAAAGGCGAATCCCCAGTCGACGTAAAACCCGCTACTCTGCTCTTCCTTCCCCTTGAAATATGATGCAGAGAAGAGGTATCTGGAGCCGAGGAATCCGAGCCAGATGCCACCGCCATACCCTAGATGCCACCCACCTGGTGATTGGCCCTCAACCCACACCCGCCCGGCGTCCACAGCCCCGAAAACACCGAAAAGATGGGGCATGACTGTGCGAAACTGCGTTATGTGGGTGCGCAACTCCGCGCTGCCGAATAGCGATGCGTCACCGGCGAATCGCTGTGATCGCCAACCACGGAGCGACTGGAGGCCACCGATGAAGGCGGCATCAAACCAAGGGTAGCTTCCCCAGATCTTCTCAGCTCCGGCCCGCAGAGCTAGCACAGTATGGGGCAACGGCTTAGCTGGCAGGTAGGTCCTGCCGAGTGCTCGCACAGCACCGTAGGCACCGTCCAGGTCCCAGGCCTCGGGATACACGGAGCCATCCACATCGAGTCCCAGACCGATAAGATCTTCCAGCTCTTCGATCTCGTCCAACGTCATACCCTGGCGCGTATCCAAGCTGAGATTGAAGACCAAACCCAACTGCCCAAAACCTCCTGTACCATAGAGATCGGGCAGTGTCGCGATGAACCGACCAGTGTTATCCCTGGTCCTCGAGTACCGGAGGGTCGGGCCAAGCGCAAGTTCCAGGGAGCGTCCGGGAGAGCTGGCCACCAATGGTTCGATTACAAACATACCCCGCCATACGCTGTGGAACTCGCGGTTAGCCAATTCGGAGATATCGTTGCCGATTCCGTAATAGTGCACGACGTCAAAGGAAGTGGCGTAGGTACGGAAAACAGTATGCAGCGAGGAGTTCTCGATGCGGTAGTCGTATTCGATCGACAGATCGTAACGGCTATCGGTCGACAGCGCCGCATTGAGCTTCCACATGGTTGCGTAGGGGTTCTTTCTGAACCCAAAGGAGTGACGTGAGAAGCCGCCTCCCATAAGCAGGCCGTAGTCGGAACTGTACCACAGCTTGGCCCGCGGGAGTATGCGCCTGCCCCAGTCTTGCGGTGCGGCGTTCTGGTCCGGCTCGTACGGCTTCTCATTGATAGCAGTCCTCGAGCCAATGACGCGATTACTGCCGCGCGCGTCGTACAACTTCACGCCTTTCGAAGGCGTCTCAAACACGAAACTGTCGTTGCCCTGTCCGCCAACGACGCGGATTGTCGGGCGTAAACGGTCCGCTCCGTTGATGGTGACGCGGTCGTCGCCATCGTAAAGAAGGATACGTATCTCATCGGTCTCGGAGGGGTCGAACCGCCGCCTGTAGTACGGAGCTGTACTCGCCGACCGCTCAGCGATCGTTACATCCACGTGGCCACCCGGCAGCTGTGTGACGTTCACTTCCTCCGCAACGTCCGTCGCATGGACGTCCACCTGAGCTGCCAACAGTCGATAGAAGCTGCTCGCTACCTTCGGCAGACCCGCCCGCCTTCTCTTCAAGGCGTTTTCGAGCCACTGACCGTCGGCTTCGTACATTTCGGAAGGCAATCGTCCCACCGCTTGCTCGATCACCTCGTCAGTGAGTCGCTCGGCGACGCTCGTGGCGATCGAGTCCCACACAGGTTTCTCGAGATCCGTGAGGAATTGACGGTCGAGCAAGCGTGCGTTCCAATGCAGGCTGTACGTGCTCAGGTACTTGCCTGAGAATCCGACCATCTGTGGCATGCTCCATTGCCCGATGGCCGGGAACACACCATCTAGCTTCGAAAAGGCTTGGTCGCGGTCGCGCGGGATAGGGTACCAGCCAGGTGTCGAGTCAGTGCCAAAGTGCGCCCACCGCCATTGGTCGGCGTGTCGGTCCCAGTCTCCCAGGAAGAAGTCTAGCAGGCGAGCGTTCAGGAACGCCCGCGAGTTCACTCTGCCTGCCGGTGACTCCCGCAGCCTCTCGAATAGGGACTCACTCCCGATGACCCGCTCCGCGCCGGCAAAGGTCGCTAGGGCGTTCACTCCCTCGTCCGGCCGTTCTTCGATGATCCCCAACATTCCGGCGAACTCGTCCCGGAATTCTCCGAGGATCGGATCATCGGGCATTACTGCGAGTTGCGGTTTCGCGTGAAGCACGCCTGCAGCTTCCAGCAGCGGCTCGCACACGAGTACGCCCACGGGATGCTGTGAGCTGATCTGATCTTGGAGAACATCCGCCGCCAGTGTGGTCCTCAGAATCGGTGGTAGAGCCGCAGCAGGGTTCTTGTCCATCGACCGGAACGAGTATTCCTTGCCGTCAGCACCTTCAAGCCGCAGCGATCGAGTTTGTTGTCCACCACCGCGCCTGACCGGTGTCAGACCCTGCCCAAACGTGCGCAAGTTGAGGATCGGGACTTCAATGGGAGTGGTCCAAGCGTCTCGGTAGTGATTCCCCCAAAAGAGCCGTCCAAATCCGCTCATGCCATAACGAATGCCCGGGGTCACGACAACCGTGCTGTCACTGGTTTGGGAGGGAATCTGAGGGATAGCGGGGGCGGGTGTGAACAGCGTGACAACTACCACTGCTGCTTCCCAGGACAACAACTCCCCTTTAGCCCACCTGTTCGGTGGAATTCCGGGCTTGCGTGTGGTGGACTGACGCTTACCGTGAGCTCGCATTGCGTCCAGTCCTTCTCAATTGGATCCTTTGCCCAGCCAACATGGTTGGCTGCTCTACGGCCAACACAAATGTGGTGGTTCGGGCTCCCGCAGGGAAGAGCGCGGGGCTATCAGCTGTCAGCCATCAGTCGCCAACTTGCAGCTATCAGCTGCACCCCAGCCTGGTTCACCCACCCGGCCGTGGAGCTTCCGGGTTCGGGACCCACAGCACGTTGATGATCTTCCACTCGCCATTGACTTTCGCTAGCTGGAGATGGTCGATGTACAGGGCTGAGGAGACCTTCACTGCCGCGATGCCCTTGGAGATGTCGTAAGTTTCCAGCTCGACGTCTCTCTTGTCCTCGTCGAGCTTCCCCAGACCTGCGCGCGTTCCCTCAATGAGGTTGGACGCCCCCATCTTGTATAGGAACTGTTCTCCCGTCTGGCGGTGGCGGTTCAAAAGGACCTTGTTGAGTTCGGGGTGAAGGGCTCGCTCCATGCGTTCCGCGTTTCCTGAGTAGGCCCCTTCGATGTAGTCGAGGGCGGCTGTCTCTACATCCACCCTGTCTGCCTCCAGAACGTCTTGATCCAGTTCACTCTCAGCGTTCGGCTGGTTCCGTGCCCACAGCACGTTCACGATCCTCCACTCGCCCTTGATCTTCGCCAGCTGCAGGTGGTCGTACCACAGTTGTCCGACGGCCCGAGCGCTCGCAATGTCGTTCCCGACGTCGAAGACGGTTACCTCGACGCTCCGGTCGACTTCAGCCATCTGCTCCGCCAAACCTCGCACAATCTCCACCAGCGTGGTGTGCGTGTTGTAGCTCAGGACCTGCCTACCGGTCTGGCGCAGAGTCGTCACGACCACTTTGTTCAGCTCTTCGTGCACACCCCTAGCAACGCGATCGGCATCTGCGGTGACGGCACCTTCCATGTAGTCCATTGCGGCGCGAACGATGCCTTGCTCATCACTCTCCCTATGTGTGCCATTTTGAGCAATGGTTGGGGCGGCAGCGACCGCGGCCAGCAGAATGGTGGGAAGTAGACCTTTCATGGCCAGATTCTCCTCTTTCAGAGCCACTGACGTGGGATGGAATATTGTAATTCGATATATCGATATATCATAAATAGATGACACGAAGTGTGCCGCGGTGGTCGCTGGCTTAACCTCTTGATTAGAAACAATTTGCCCGAAGCAACCCGGCGTGGCAGGAAGCGGGAGTGACCGGTACTGGGACTTTCGGTTCCGCCAACGGACAGCACGGCAGGCAGTTACAGCCGTCGGCGGATCGATAGTTCCGCTGACAGTGGACAACTGGCGGCAGTAATGTTGATTGGCTACCGAGCGGTTCTGTCTGGGAGAGTCTGACGTGTCGAAGCATGAGTGACATACCTGAAGCCCTTGGCGTTGCTCTGGCCGATCGCTACGAGCTGGATCGGGTGGTCGGTCGTGGAGGGATGGCTACCGTCTACCTCGCCCGCGATCTGAAACACGGTCGAGAGGTCGCACTCAAAGTGTTGCGGCCGGATCTCGCAGCATCCATCGGAACGGATCGCTTCCTCGTCGAGATCGAGATAGCAGCGCGGCTCACTCACCCGCACATCGTACCGCTGCATGACTCCGGCGAAGCCGAGGGATTTCTCTACTACGTGATGCCGTTCGTGGAGGGTAAATCCCTGCGCGCATTGCTCAACCGTGAACGCCAGATCGAGCTCGCTACCGCCGTGTCTATCACCGTGCAGGTAGCCGATGCATTGAGTTACGCCCATCGGATGGGTGTGCTGCACCGCGACATTAAGCCGGAGAACATCTTGCTGTCAGGACGCCACGCCTTCGTCACCGACTTCGGAATTGCCAAGGCACTGAGTTCGGCTGGCGGTCCCAAACTCACACGGTCAGGGTTTCCGCTGGGCACAGTTGGGTACATGAGTCCGGAGCAGGCAGCCGGTGTCCGGGACATTGACGTGCGGTCGGATGTGTACGGGTTGGCCTGCGTTCTGTATGAAATGTTGGTTGGGGACACTCCGGGACTGTGGCTCACGGAAGAGGCAGTGCGGTTGGGCCGACTCGTAGATGCTGAGGCCAATCATCGTACTCAGCTCGATAAGCTCCCGGGGCGGGTAGAGCAGGTTCTCGCGCGGGGTTTGGCTATGCGACCGACCGACCGGTATCCCACACCCACCGGTTTCGCTGACGCGCTGGTTGCCGTGTTGGGCACCACTGATGTGAAGTTCCGAGAGATCCAGGTTCAGCAAATAATCGGGCGCGCGGCGCAACTACAAGCAGAGTCACCACTCGATGAGGATGCGTTCTCGCTTGGCACGTTAGAGCAAGTTGCTGCCGAAGTTGGCATCCCCCCGGAGCGCGTGCGTGAAGCCGTAGAGCAGCTGGGTGACCCTGTCACTCCGGAGAATCTGGAGCAATGGGGGCCTCCTCCTAGCAGCAGTGTCGGCTTTAGTGACACCGAAGTGCGTCAGATCATAGAGCGGGCAGTTGAGCTGGAGGCGAAGTATTCGGGTGAGCAGGCGGCATTGACGGAGGGTGGCCTCGAATTGGTGGCGGCCGAGGTCGGTATACCGCCCGAACGTGTGCATGAGGCTATTGGAGAATTGCGGCGGCTGCCCGATCACGCAGCTGTCGCGGGGACTCCTCCCGGACCGTGGAAACCGGCAGCGGTGGTGGTGGACCGGACGATTGGACATGAGATCACCGAGTCGGAGTTCGTACTGATGGTCGAAGAGATTCGGGGGGTGCTTGGTGCCAGGGGCCAGATAACCAACCTGGGCGCGTCTTTGACGTGGAGCACAGAACCACGCTATGCTGGCGACCGGGACGTGCAGATCGTAATGAGTCCCAGTTCCGACGGCACCCAAATCCACGTGGAAGAGCGCCTGCGGATTCTCGGTCGCGAGATCGGGGGCAGCGTAGCGGGGTGGGCGATTGGAGGTCTCGTCGGGATCGCGGTGGCGCTGGGATTCGGCGCCGTGGATACATCAATCGTACCACTGTTCGGGATCAGCTTCTCAGCAGCGGGTGCCTACGTAGCTCACCGGTCGATCTTCGAGAGCACGGTGCTACAGCGGAGGCGGCAGCTGGAGGACCTCGCCGATCGGTTAGTGACTCGTGTTAGGCAGTCGGCCAGCGGCCGAGAGCGGTCCGCGTTCGGCTTTCAGCCTCCGGCTGTCAGCGGTCAGCAGGCACCCTCAAGTTTGCCTGGTAGTAACTAGGCCAGCCGAGCGTGCGTTGAGACGAGGCACACCAGCGGCAAGCAGTTGAGACCGGCGCTCCACAACACCTAGGGCTTGCGCTCTTACGATGATTTCAGTATCGCCCTCCCGGCTCCCGGCTCCCGGCTCCCGGCTCCCGGCTCCCGGCTCCCGGCTCCCGGCTCCCGGCTCCCGGCTCCCGGCTGCTATTCTGCCCGCAATGCTTCTATTGGGCTGCATCGTGTCGCCCGTAGGGCTGGGGCGTAGCTGGCCCCCACGGCGACACCGATGAGGATCAGTGCGATTCCTCCGAGGGTTACGGGGTCGGTGGGACTTATGCCGAACAGCATGCTGCGCAACTGCGCTGCCAGGGGGACAGCAAGCCCGAAGCCGATGATCAACCCGACCATGACCAACCGGATCCCGTCCCAAACAACCATGTAACGCAGGTCAGTCGTATGAGCACCCAACGCCACGCGGATTCCGAACTCACGGGTCCGTTGGGAAACGGTGTATGCTAGAATGCCGTACAACCCAATTGCGGCCAGCAACAGTCCGACTCCGCCGAAGACGCTAGCGAGCAGCGTCGTGGCCCTGCTCGGCAGCAGGGCGATTCCCATGATATCCTCATACGAGGTGTTCGCGTCGACCGGGACTTCGGGGTCAAGGTCATGCATGATGTCGCGTAGATGCTCAGCTAGCGCACCCTCATCCCCACTGAAGCGGGCAACCATGACCAGATCGGCGTGGGGCTGCTGCTCGTATGGGACGTACACGAAGGAGCGCTGTTCCTCGCCGAGCGTACGGTACTTGGAGTTGCGAACGACACCCACCACTTCGATTTCGGGATCATCGGCTGTGCCCAGGCGGATCCGCTTGCCAAGAGCAGTCTCGCCTGGCCAGGTTCGAATGGCAAAGGCCTGGTTCACGATTGCCACCAAGGGAGAACCTCCCTTGTCGGAACTGTTGAAGTCACGTCCTTGTAGGATCGGGATTCGGAAGGTGGCGAAGAAGTTCGGCGTCACGATGGCATAGTCGATCTCGGGCCACTCTTCCTGGTCAACTGGCTCACGAGCCGGTATGGAGTAAGTAATCGAATGTCCCCCTAGAGTAACGGGCGGCCAGTTGGTGAGGGCCACCGACTCCACCTGCGGCAAGGCGATCGCGCGGTCCATGAGGTCGTGCGAGAGCTGAGCAGCTGTTTCGGCCGTGTAGTTCCGATGGAAGTCGAGTTCGCTACTGAAGAAGTGGACGTTCTGAGGATCGAAGCCAAGGTCGGCTGAGTTGGCCTGTGATAGCCCCCGAGCAAACAGCCCGGCGACGACCAGCAGCAGGGCCGAGCCCGAAACTTGTAGGACGACGAAGGTGTCTCGGAGCCGTCTGCGTAACCGCCGCCAGCCGCGGGCTTCGGCCTTGAGCGCGGTGTTCAGGTCCGGTCTTGTCACCTGTAGAGCCGGTGTCAGGCCGAACGCGATACCGGTGAGCATTGCGACCAAGAGCGAGAACGCGAGTACTCGATGGTCCAGCGACAAGTCGAGCACCAGAGGAACGTCGATGGGCAGCTGAAAACTGCTCAAGAGCTTGGTGACGTAGCCAGCGATGAGTACTGCACCGACAGCACCCAGTAGGAAGAGAATGATGCTCTCGGTGAGTAGCTGGCGGATGACTCGCGCGCGTGCCGCGCCAAGCGCCAGTCGCAGTGCGACCTCTCGGTTGCGCCGTTCGGCACGGGACAACAACATGCTGCCGACGTTGATGCTCGCGATCAGCAGAACGATACCGGACAACAAGAACAGGAACAACGATATGGCGAACGCTCCTGTCATCGCCCGCGGCGAGAGCGAGTCGTACGGTTCAATCCTGATCCCGTGGTCCGGGTTGTTCTTGGGGAATTCGGCCCGGAGGCTGGCGCTGACCACGTTGAACGCGGCTTCGGCCTGTTCCCGGGATACTCCCTCCCTCAGACGTGCCAGCGGCCTCACCCACGACTCGGTGCGATCCGTGTGGTTGCGTTCGCTGAAGATGGCGGGTGCCGAGCCCATTCCGAGCCACACACCGATCTCCATGATGGTGATGGGTCCCCGGAAACCAGCTTCAGTAACCCCAACGATAGTGAACGGCTGCTGGTTGACCCGTACTGTCCGCCCGACCACCGAGGAGTCCCCGCCGTACTGCCTCGTCCACGTTCCGTGACTCAACACGGCAACCAGAGGTGCGCCGTCACGATCTTCCTCGGGAAGAAAGAACCGTCCCAGCGCCAAGCGAGTCCCCATCACCTGGAGCAGATCGTGCGTCGCCAGGAAACCCACTGTGGCCCCGGATTGGGTCGCACCTTCCACACTTACAGTAGCGAGCGCCATCCCAGCCAGATCCACCAGCTCGCTGGTTCCCTCCCGATAGGCTAGGTAGTTGGGATACGACATGTCCTCTTCGTTGGAGCCATCCTCGGTTACCGTGCGGACCTTGACCAGATCATTCCAGTTGCGCATGCCGGGAGCTGGTCTCAAGAGGACCGAGTTCACTACGCTAAAGATCGTCGTCGTTGCACCGATTCCGATGGCGAGCGTGACTGCGGCCATCAAGGTGAACGTCGGTGACTTTCTCAGGATGCGGCCGGCGAAACGGATGTCCTGGGCTAATGTCTCCCAGACGGGCGCACGGTTGCGGGGAGATCGGTGGTTGCCGCGGTTCGGCTGATTCTGCCCCGTGTGGCGGCCTGGTAGCCGGTTGGAGAGACGTTCCAACGTGTACCGCGCTGCAGCGAAGCAAGCCTGATAGGAATACCACATGCTACTCGACAACCGACCCTGCGAGATCCGTCGCTCGACGTACATCTCGTGGAGGTCGCCGAGCACTCCATCTCGAGCCGCTCCCGCTGGTAGCAGTGCTGCTGCCAGGGCCCGGGCTATGCGAGGCGGTCGCGGATTCATGATTCGTCCAGCCTTGTCTCGAGGCCGCTCCAGAGGTTGAGCATCGCCGCGCGGACTTGCCGGATAGCTTGAAGACCTGCTTCCGTGACGGTGACGAATCGTTTGGGTCGGCCACCGCGGTTGGGAGCCGAGCTACCCATCCGGGATTGCAGGTAGCCCTTGGCCTCCAGGCGATCCAGTGTGACCGAGAGAGATCCGCTGGGAACGCGACGGCCTGTTTCGCGCTGGATCTCGCGGATGATGGCTGTGCCGTACGCCTCTTGGCCGAGCCTGAGGACGGCCGCGAGCACCACGTGCTCGAATTCGCCGAGGTATGATGTGCCACCCATTACAAGCTGACTTTGTAAGGTTGATGGTCCCTACGGGGCGAGTTTTGAGGAAGTTTCGGGAGCAGGGAGCCGGGGGCAGCTCGTTGACCGTCCAGGGATTGGGGCTGGCTTGGGGGGCCAAGGGGCTGAAGCTCTGAGACTCCAGCCCCCGTGATCTGGTCGGTCTACCTGTGCAAATCCATTTCTCCCAGTGCCCAAATGGCCCAGCGCCGCACCTCGGGACTCTCATCCTTGAGGGCTGCGGTCAGAGCCTCGGCTGCCCGGCCGTCGCCGATTTCGCCGAGTGCCCAGGCCGACCATCGACGCACCTGGTCGACGTCGTCCTGCAGCAGAGCTGCGGTCAGTGCGTCGACAGCTCGTGAATCGCTTATCTCACCAAGTGCCCATGCGGCCCAGCGCCGCGCCTCAGCGTAGGAGTCTCGCTGGAGCGCGACCGAAAGAGCTTCTACCGCTCGGGGATCTCCGATCTCACCCAGCGCCCAGGCAGCCCAGCGACGGGCCTCAGCGTGGGAGTCTCGCTGGACGGTGACCGAGAGGGCGTCGACGGCTCGGGGATCCCCTATCTCACCCAGCGCCCAGGCAGCCCAGCGACGGGCCTCAGCGTGTGTTTCGTCCTGGAGTGATGCTGCCAGCCCGTCCACTGCCCGCGCGTCGCCTATCTCCCCCAGCGCCCAGGCTGCCCAGCGTCGCGTCTCACCATGGGTGTCGTCTCTCACTGTCGCCGATAGTGGACCGACTGCTCGGGAGTCTCCTATCTCCCCCAGCGCCCAGGCTGCCCAGCGGCGGGTCTCACCGTTTTGGTCGTCTCTCAGCGCCACCACGAGCGCGTCGACTCCCCGCGGGTCCCCGATTTCACCCAGTGCCCAGGCGGCCCAGCGACGCGCCTCCGCATAGCTGTCTTTCCAGACCGCGACTGCAAGGGCTTCGACCGCACCCGGATCCCCTATCTCACCCAACGCCCAAGCGGCCCAACGGCGAACCTCGTTATCGGGGTCGTTCAGTAGCGCGTCCGCCAGCGCCTCGAGAGCTCGTGGGTCCTGCAACTCACCCAAGGCCTGGGCGACCGACTTCCGCACGTGAGCATCTTCGTCCTGCAATGATCCGAGCAGGGCGTTGAGGCTCAAGCCCCTCGCCCGAGCCGCTTGTTCCTCGTAATCCGCCGCGGCGGCTTCTGCGGCCGCTTGTGCTGCCTCTTGGGCTATCTCCATCGCCATGCGAATGGCGTCCGCAATCGACTCCGTGTCGATTTCGATGGCGGTCTCTCCGGCGAAAATGGGTTCGTCAGCGAAGATTGGTTCCTCGTCGTGGTCGGCCGATCTCATGAGCCCAGCGACTGCGACAGTGCCGGGCACCAGTAGCGCCACGAGCCCGGCAGCCCACAAAGCCGGCCTGGGCACCTTCCGCCGGCGTTTCTGACTGGTGCCCAGAGGTGCGACCATGGCTCTGTCAGACACTCCGGCCACGATGCCAGGCCAGAGGTCGTTTTCTGGGGTCCCTTCGGTCGGTAGGGAGTTGACTGCCACTACCGTGGCCTTCAGTTCGTCGAGTTTGGCCGTGCAGGCCTTACACGAATCGAGGTGCTGGCGCACAAAAGCGTCAGCATTGGCGTTCAACTCCTCATCGAAGAATGCGGATAGCAGTTCTTCGACGACATCGCATTCGCTGCCTTCTCGGTCCAAAAAATCGTGCTCAGTCATTTGAGCAATGCCTCCCGCACGAGCCGTCGTGCTCTGTTCAGCTGAGACTTGACCGTTCCTTCAGCCACTTCGGTCATCTCGGCGATTTCCCGATATCTGTAACCCTCGATGTCATGGAGGATGAGGACCTCCTTGGCGCCTGGGGGGAGTGTGGCGATAGCCCTCTCCAGGTCCATCTTGGTCTCTGGCATGGCCATCTTAAGCCCGCTCTCGAACTGCTCCAGGTCGGGCGTCTCGGTGATTCTGCTATCGTGGCGCTTCTGTGACCTGATGTGACCCAGTACGACGTTCGTTCCCAACCGGTGGAGCCAAGTACCGAAAGCACTCTCGAACCTGAAAGACTTGATGGTCTCCCAAGTCCTGATAAAGATGTCCTGCGTGAGTTCCTCGGCGCGCTGGTGGTCGCTCACCATACGTAGCGACAGCGCGTACATCCGGCGTACGTAGGCTTCGTAGAGGCGCTCGAAAGCCCCGGCATCGCCGGTCTGGGCCCGCTGTACCAAATCGTCCTCGTCCCACGCAGGGGCACGCTCGAGTGTGTCTTGCACGTTTACCCCAGGTTCATCGACCGCTCTCGCCTGACTGGCTTGAGACGAAATCCAATATTGATTCCTGAGCGCTGACACCGCCATGGCAACTCCTTGAAGGGAACCGAACATCGGTTTCGGTTCGTCGTCACCAGTTTGGATGCCGCAGGCGCCTGTTTGGTTCGAAGGGGTGGCGGCGGTCGGCGTTGGGTCATGAGCGTCAATTCGGTATTGTCGAGCCGCTCAGGCGCTGGCTCTAACTCCTTGTGAGACACTGCGATAGAGGACGAAGCCAGCGGCAGCAGCGGCGATAATATAGCTGAGTCCAGCGGCGACGCCTTCCAGGATCACTTTGCCCACCGCGAAGAGGCCACAGTAGATGAACGCCAAGCCGGCACACCAATCGATGACGTCGGACCAGCCCATTCGGTCTACATTGATGCTGCTCCGACGAGCAATGGGACCCCACCAGGGGGACCCTGGGCGCACCAATTCGTAGAACTCCGTCAGTTTCTTCGGATCGGTCGGTGGCGTCACCAATGCCACTGTCAGCCAGCACAACGTCGACATGCCTGCCGTGACTATCAGATGCCAACCGAACTCCATTGCCGGATTCATCAAGTGAATACTTACGTAGACCAGGGCCGTCGACACCCAGGCTGCGATCTCGCTCCAGGCATTGACTCGCCACCACCACCACCGCATCACGTAGACACCTCCAATGCCAACCGTCATGCCGAAGAAGAGTTCCCAGGCGCCGCGGATAGACTGCATCATGTAGGCTGTAGTTCCGCCAACCAGCATGAGTACAATGACCAGCAATCTGGATGTCGTCACGTAGTGCTTCTCACTTGCTCGTGTGTTGATGAATGGTCTGTAGCAGTCGTTCACCAACAACGACACGCCCCAGTTGAGGAGGGTGTCTATTGTACTCATGAAAGCTGCCAGCAGGCTGGCGACCATGACGCCCAACAGCCCCACCGGCATGAATTGCACGATCATCATCGGATAGCCCAGTTCCCTATCCTCCAGTTCGGGGAATACCACCAAGGATATGAGTCCCACTACGATCCAGGGCCATGGTCGCAGGACATAGTGGGCGAAGCAGAACCACAACACACCCAGGAAACTGTGCTCCTCGTTCTTGGCAGCTAGCATCCGTTGCACCATGTAGCTGGTACCACCGGCGTCCCTGGTAGCCCACCAGTTGACACCGATCAGGGCAACAAATGTGAGCAGGGGTAGAGAATTGCTACCCGCTGTGGGGAAGAAGCTGAGAATACCATCCAGCGAATCGCCGTACTGTTCGGCCAGTCGAAGCTTGAGCTGGCTGATTCCACCTATGTCCCCAACCGCAATCACAGCGAGTGCGATAGCCCCGGCCATGGCCAAGAGGAACTGCACGAAATCAGTCATCACCACGCCCCAGAAACCGGAGAGCACCGTGTACGCCACGGCGACGACCAGACACAAGAGGATTCCGAACCAGCGGCCATCAATCACGCCATCGATGCCAAGGCGCGCGGTTACTGCATCGAGGTCGATCAAGACACCCATGATCTTGACCATGGCCAGTATCACCCATCCCATGATGATGCAGTTGAGGACTGCTCCCTCCCATATGCTCCGGAATACCCGCAGGGCAACAGCGGGTCGACCTGAGTAACGAAGTTTGACCAGCTCCACATCGGTGATGACGCCGGCGCGACGCCACAGGCGGGCGAAGAAGAACGTGGCCATGAGGTGAGCTGCCGCGAAGTTCCAGATGAACCACACCCCAGAAATACCGTCGTTCGCTACCAACCCGGTGACCGCCAGGGGGGTATCCGCCGCGAACATTGTGGCAACTATGGAGGTGCCGAGTATCCACCAAGGAAGGTTCCGTCCGGAGAGGAAATACTGGGTGATGTCCCGACCCGCCCGGCGCCGGTATACGAATCCGATGCCGAGAGCGAAGATCATGTACAGTGCAACGATCGCCCAGTCGAGTGGGGCCATGGTCGAGTCTATTGCGCGGACTGCGGATCCGCCATAGGCCGATGGGGAGTCGGCCCCCTACCTTACTCGGAGGGCAGCCAACGGATCAACTCACGCTGCTCACCTGGCAGGAATCAAGCTGGCGGCCAGGGAGGTCAGTGCCAGTGGTAACAGGGCGTCTGTTTCAGGCGGAACAGGACGCAGATCAGATGTGGGAGAATCGGTGGCTCGCAGCTATCAGCTGTCAAAACGTCACAGTCACCCAGTCACCTTTCAGCATCTCGGTTAGGGGAACGCCCATGTATTTCACTTCGACCCCGAGTCCCTCCAGCTGCCCCGAGACTCCGTAGCCGTCGGCGCATGCCTTGCAGGCGACGAGCTCGATCCCTGCATCTTTCATCTTGGTAACCTCCGTCTGAAGTTCTGCATCTTCAGACAGGAGCTTTGATGAAGGTCCCCACACGATGAGTGTGACCTCGTCGAACCAGCTGCGACTCTTCGCGTTGAGTGTGTACATGAATACCATCTTCAACGCGACATCCCGATCGCCACTGGTCCACACGACGGCCAGCTTAGATGGAGCGGGACTTTGGTGCTGTGCCCACAGGTGTCCTCGGGTGGTGGTCACCACAGCCGAAGTTCCTACACACAGCAGTGCTATGATGAACAACGTGGGGCGTTTCATGCTGACTCCTTTGACAGCTGACAGCTGTCAACAGGTGTGTCATAGTTGCGGGCTGACTCTGCTACAGCCGCGGTGGCAAATCTCCGTGGGGGGCGATTATTGGCTCAAGTTCGCGTGAGCCGCAGGCTGCACAAATCTCGTACTGTCGGAACTGGCGCCATAGCGAAAACAGTATCGGGATCGGCAGGACCCACCAAGCCATCTTTACGAAATCCAGGATCTTCCGGTAGGTCCACGTCACGAGTTGCATGCTGCGATTTGGAGCCACGGGAACATCGTCTTGCGCCGTCTGAGGTTGCTCAATTGACTGCTCTGAGGACAGCGTGAATGCTGAAAGCACGCGACTCAACGGTGGCGCTGATGGGGAGGTAGCGGCCGACCAGGTACCTGCAACCAGACCAACGAAGATTGCGGCCGTCCAAACGGTGCTCTCCGCTCGCAGGCTGGATGGGTGGCGCCGTTTTGGATGTGCCTCAGTACCACAGGAGGTACAATGCTTAGACACCATGGCGCACTCTCGGCTGGAGGAGACAGGACCAAGTTATGGGTTTCTATACTAGGATGCTAGAAGCATGCCAAATAGGAACGTGACAGTAGTTCGTATACTGTTCCTAGCAGATAGTCATCTCGGCTTCGACCTACCAACTCGGCCACGTGTGATACGGCGCCGTCGTGGCGAGGACTTCTTTGACAACTTTGACCGCGCACTCACAGTCGCACGCAGCGGCGAAGTCGACTTGGTCGTGCATGGCGGGGATCTACTCTATCGTAGGCGCGTGCCCGCGAGTCTGGTCCAAAGAGCTTTCCTGCCGCTCAAGCAAGTGGCAGACGGGGGCATCCCCGTCTACCTGGTGCCCGGCAACCACGAACGGTCAGAGATCCCCTACGAGATGTTGGCGCTGCATCCCAAGATCCACATCTTCGACCGACCCCGAACGTTCGCGACGGAGGTCAACGGAATCAGTGTGGCGTTGGCGGGATTTCCCTATTGTCGCAACGGTGTGCGCGGTGCATTTGCGGCCCTGCTCGCCGCAACCGGCTGGTGGAGAGTCGCTGCACCCATCAACCTACTCTGTGTGCACCATTGTTTCGAGGGTGCCACGGTCGGACCGGGCAACTACACGTTCCGAAACGCCAGTGATGTGGTCAGGGTAGCTGATGTGCCCGAGCAGTTCGCGGCCGTGTTGTCGGGACACATCCACCGGCATCAGATCCTGACGGCGGACCTGCGAGGCCGCGCCCTGGCGACACCGATTCTATACCCGGGATCAATCGAGCGAACGTCATTTGCCGAGAGAGATGAACTGAAAGGTTACCTAGTGCTCGATGTTGCTCCGGGCTGCAGCAACGGGGGCGTGCTTCGGAGCTATGAGTTCCGGTGTTTGCCAGCCAGACCTATGCTGCAGTGCGATCTCCGTTCAGGACGGGTTGGTGGTGCCGGACTGCAACGAGCCATTGAGCACGCTATTGCGCAAGCACCATCAGATGCGATTCTACGTCTCAAGGTGCAAGGGCCGCTGGATGATAGAGCTCGATCCGTGCTGTCCGCCGCCAACTTGAGATCGCTTACACCGCAGACTATGAACGTGGAAGTGCGAATAGTCGAAGACAGCAGTTTGTCTCGTCGGCGCTGATCTCACAGGCCACGACCGACCGCGTCGCTCCCGAACTTAGCCCGCACTTCATCCACCGCGCGCGATAATGCTCGGTCACGCTCACTTTCGCCGACGTCGTCTTCGTGTAGATCGAAGAGTGTGAGCTGATCCACTTCATCCTGTTCACACAGCTTGGACAGCGATACACTGAGCAAGCGGGCGGGCACACGCCGTGCTGCACGGAGTCGCGCCAACAACTCCTTGGCGACCGCAACGACGGATCGGTCGGACATGAGGGGCTCGGGTAGAGTGCGGCTCTTCTGGCGAGTTGTGAAATCGTGATCACGTATCTTCACCGAGATGGTGCGTGCAGCCCAGCGGTGTTTGCGCAGGTCGCCCGTAGCCCGGTCCACTAGGCGCAACAGCTCCCGCACGAGGTCAGCGTCTTCCGACAGGTCCGTTGCAAACGTCTCGTCTCGACTGATCGACTTGGCTTGTGCTCGCGGTTCAACCGGCGTGCGATCTGCGCCGCGTATTCGGTTATGAAGCCAAGCACCCGTGCGCTCGCCGAACCACTGCTGCATAGTCGGCAGGTCGTGGTGCAGCGCGTCGTGTACCGATCTCATGCCGAGGCGCCCAAGTCGCTCTTGAAAGCGAGGCCCTATGCCTGGGATGTCCGCGAGGTCAAATCCGGCCAAGAACGCCGCCTCCGCTCCGGCGGGAACGATGACTACACCGTGAGCTTCGGGCGTGCGGTGCGGTTTCGCGCGATTTGCCGCCAGCTTTGCTACGAGTCGGTTGCTGCCCCCACCGATCGACACGGAGATGTCGGTTTGGTCCAGTACGGTTGCCCGAATTTGCCGGGCTGTGGTTTCCAGCGACTCGCCGCAGTACAGTTCCTCGGTACCAGTCAGATCTAGGTACATCTCGTCAATTGACGCAGGTTCAACCACCGGGGTGAACTGTTCCAACACCCTCACAATCGCGCGGCTCTTCTCGCTACAAAAGCCGCGTGGCACCCCCACCACCATCGCCTCAGGACAAAGTCGCAGCGCCTGGGCCGTAGGCATACCAGATCTGGCCCCGAACGCCCGGGCAGCATACGACGCGGAAGTCACAACTCCCCTCCCTTGAGCGGAGCCGCCCACCAGAAGAAGCTCCGCCCGACCGGCACCGTCCGGGTCGTTCAGCCGGGCGACCTGTACATAGAAAGCATCGGCATCCACTTGGAGGATGCGCGGTGTCCGGGAATCCACGCCCATGAAAGGAAGTATACTGCAGCGGCCAGCAGGCTACTGGAAGCTGAAAGCTGGTAGCTGGTGGTCAGCGCCCTCGCACCACAGGCAGTTCGATCATGGAAGCGTGAGCGGTGTTGCGAGCGACCGTGATTACCGGATCGCCAGTAGCGGGGATTCGGGTGAACAAGCCGTTGTCATGCCCTGCGATGGCCACACGAATGCGGTGCCCGGCTCTAACAAGTACTGACGTTGGGAGCAGCCCGAAAGTGATTGCCGTGGTCTCTCCGGGAACAAGGGGCTCACCGTCCTGTGTCTCGAAGGAATGGTAGGGGATGTCCAATTCGTAGGGTGGCGTGTTGTCTGACACCTTTCGATGCAGTGCCCGCAGCTGACCCTCAGTTATGTAGGTGACCGTACCCGCTTCGTCGACGTCCTCCAGGTATACGAAGAAGGCGCCATCCGTATGGGTCGATGTCACGTACAACGTGACGACGGGATAGCCCGTGATCTCGAGGTCTTCATAAAGGGGATCGCTTGTGTAGGTAAGGAGCCTGTCATCCTCGTCGCGCCGGTCGGGATAGATCACAGGACCGTCCAGTGCTGTGTGCCAACGAGTGTTCTCACCAGTTGTAGCGGTGAAATCCACCGCGTAGGTGTCACTGCCTGCAGGCTCGGCAGGTGGAGAAGTGGACAGTCCGTTCGCCGCATCGAAGTACCACCGCTCGGTAGCGGTCCCTGCGACCGGCCACACGTTTGTGGACCTCCACTCCTCAGCACCAAGAGTGTAGTAGTAGAGCACCCTTTCCACGGTCCCAGGACCGTCTTGCTTGAGGTACCGGTCCATGAAATTCAGGGCCTCGTACCACTGTTGCCCCAGCTCCGGTTCTGGGGGTGTCCCGGGTGGGCGGTATGGGCTGGCATGGCCCCATCCGGCGTTCGTCCATGCTCCGATCACGGCTTGCTGCGGATTGCTGAGCGTCATAAAGCGGGTGAGCGTCGCGTGAGCGCTGGAGTGGTCCATCCAGCTTCCCCAGCCGTACACGGCGGCATCCGATCCCTCCAACGCTTCCCGGTATGAGTGGGCGCTCATATCGTTCATGGTGATGCCGAGCGAGGACATCTGATCGCGGTAGACTATTTCCCTGAACCCTTCATAGACGCTGCCGTTATTGACATGCTCGGCAACGGCATCTGACAGAAGAGAGCCACTGTAGTCATCGTCAACACGCTTGACACTACGGTTTGGTTGCCCTGGCCACTCGTTTGCATCGAAAAACACGTTCGCAGCACTCCAGGTGCCGACGAACCAGTCAAGGAAGATCCCCCCTGGAAACGCGACGTCAGTGTAGATGTCGTATTGGGTGAACGCCGGGACTATCACCCGTACAGCTCGATGACTCGTGGTGCTCAGGAACTGCGCCGACATACCCTCGTAGGAGATGCCCCACGCACCGACTCGGCCGTTGGACCAATTCTGTTCGATTACCCAGTCGACTACCTCTGAGAAGTCAGCCAAAGCAGTCTCGCTCCACGGATAGGGCCACGTTCCGAAAGAAGCGCCGGTGCCGCGTTCGTCCACGGTCACAAATGCGTAACCCCGGTTGCTGGCCACTCGAGTGCGCCAGTCGACATCGTCTCCGTCTTCAGCCCGCCAGAACCGCGTCATGGACACGATTGTGGGTATTTGCGCGTCGTACGGCAGTGGGTATGGCAGAGTCACATCGACTGCAATCCGCACCCCATCCCACATGGTCAGGTACTCGGCATCAGTACGGTAGTACTCGTACTCGGGTCCGAAGTTGGCTTCGACGGACTCTGTAAATTCCGGGAGATCGGGATCGCACGCTAGAAGAGAAAGCGCGCAGATGATCGAGAGGATCGACAGTCGCATGTGTCCGCGTTCCTTCATTGTCATGTGGCTCAAAATTCCCAGCGCGCCCCGATGGTCGGCAGCACGCCAATCAGCTCATGGGTTCCGCGGTAGACGCCGACTTGAGTGGCGCTCAAACCCTCGAGGTAGTAGTCATAAGCCTTAGCATTCTCCCGGTCGTACAGGTTGAACACATCGAGATAGACCGAGAGTCGACCGCGGCCTATGGGGAAGTCTCGGGACACCCTGAAGTCGAACCGGTGGTAAGCCGGCAGTCGCTCCCCGTTAATAGGTCCGAAACTGCGTTCCCAGTAGAGATAGCCCATAGCGAGCGTGTCGAGACTGTACTGCTGTGCTGTGCCGGGCCAAGGAGAGTGGTATTGCCAAGCCCAGCTCAAGGCCCAGAGGGGATTGGGTCGGTAGGCGAATTCCAGGCGGAGAGTGTGTCTCTGATCGTAGGGGCGCGGTACCCACTCACCGTCCAACTCGTCTTCCGCTACAGCGAGTGCGTAGCTGGCGAACCAAGCGAACCTTCCTCCTACATCCCGTTTGGCGAACAACTCGATACCCCTGGCGTGGCTCCGGGTGGGGGCAATGCGAACTCTGTCGTCGGGGCCTTCTTCAGGGACTGTCTCGTACTGCGGCTCCAGGCTGCGGTATTCGGGGCGCGGGTCTGTGACCCTTCTCTCGTAGGCTTCGACCCGGATGGAGATGCCGTCGATCATCCGGTGCTCCACCCCCAGGATGCGATGCTCGGCCCATTGAGCAGGATAGAAGGTGTCATCCCCGTCACGCACGAGCAGTTCGTGGAGTCCATGGGATTGGTAGAAATACCCCCAGGCTCCGCGCACCGTCGTTCGCGGCGCGATGTCTAGCGAGACGTTCACTCTTGGGCCCCACATGTTCTCGCCGGTGTGCGATTGGTGATCGTAGCGCAAGCCCAGTTCGGTCGTAACAGCAGACACAGGCCGGATCCGATTCGACAGATAGAGACCGACCTCGTATCCATCCGGCTCCGTGGCTATTGAGAGCGTGTCAGTCCAGGTGTAGAAAGGCGGGCCGAAGGGGTTCGCCTTGTTGGGCTCGTCTGAGAAACGCCAGCGGAAGTAGTCGTACTCTGCGAAACCTCGTTTGAGGTCAAAGCCCCAGCGCGTTAGGAGCCCCTGGGACACGAGCAAACTCCAATCCTGCTTGAGCCCGTAGAAGTCGAATGTGCCACGCTCGTCCACGCTCAACCATTGTTCATCGTTGTAGTCCCCCCTGTAGTCCCGGCCGTCCCGCTCCCGGGTCAGCCGGCCGACAGAGATAGTCGTGTGCGCCGTAAGTGCACTTGTGAGGTCGGCCTGCCAATTCAGCCAGGCATAGCTGCTGCCGTATCCACTCTCGAGTTCGGTGCCGTCTTCTTCGACTACCGAAAAAGCGTCGCCAGCATGCAGCACGTGACCAGAAATCAGGTGCCGGGCACCTAGCTGATATTGGACTTTACCGAACAGGTCATAGTAGGTGGGTGAGAGCTCGACTCCCTCGTCGGTGGCGTTCGTGATGTCGAGAACGATGTCGAGGTACCCTCTCCTCGCGGAAGCCAGCCAAGTTCCGGCGCCCCGCGCGAAGCTTCCTTCGCTTTTGAAGGTCGCGTTCATGAAGCTCAATCCCAGGGTGGTCTTGATGCGGTCTGGTTCGGGGGTAACGGTTCGCATCGAGACAACCCCGGCCATCTTGTCACCGTATTCAGCGGAGAAACCACCGGTCATCAAGCTCAGCTCGCGGATAGACTCGACATCCAAGATGCTCAGTGCGCCGTCGAGTTCCTTGAGGTGAAACGGCTCATATAACTCCAGGCCGTCCAGGATCTCGAGTACCTGGTCGCTAGGCCCGCCCCTGATGTGCAGTCTCGCTGAGATATCGTCGGTGGTAACTCCAGGGAGGCGATCCATGGCGCGGTAGATGTCTTCACCAACGTGGGGTCGGGTCTCAACATCCCGCCTGGTCAACGTCCGAGGCGCCACTAGTTCCGCTTCTCCGATGATGCCATAGGTACTGGGTGTTATCACTACGGTCCGGAGCTGAAGTGGGGCCCGGTCCAGCAGCACAGTTACGGTTGTCGTGTCCCCATCGGTGACGAGGACGTCCTCCAATCTCCGTGGCGCGTATCCGAGCGATCGCACAGTCAACTCGTATGTGCCAGGTCCCAAGGTTAGACGGAAGCGGCCCGCCTCGTCCGTCCGCACCTCTCCTACGCGGCCGGATACTCTGATCTGGGCTTGGACAACTGGCTGGCTATCAGGTGTGGCCAGCACCTCGCCAAGTACAGTCCCGACTTGAAGTCTGAATGGCCTCAGAGGCTTGGGTTGCGAGAGGATCAGAGGGTCGTTAGGGGGACCTACGATCACGCGGTTTGGCGTTTCGAGGTAGCGTAGACCCGTACCGACAAGAAGAGAATCGAGGGCCTCGGCCACCGTGACGACGCCGCATGAGCAATTGACAGGTCTGTGACCTGAGAGGAGATCGGGACTAAACGCAAGCTGCACGCCTGATCGCAGACCGAGGAGAGGCAAAGCGGTTTCAAGCGGCACTTCCCGGACGTCGAGACGCGCCAGCCTATGGAGCAATGGACCATTGCCAGCCGACTGTGCCTGCTGGCCATGCGTTGCCGTCGCTACAGTACTCATCATGAGAACTACGAAGAGGTGGCGACTCAAAGTCATGGCCTCACCTCCACTGTGTCGCCCATGACACAACTTGCTCCGACCACCTGACAGATGGCGCTTACGACTTCCTCAAAAGCTTCATCCTCAAACCACGCGGTCACTGATCTCTGGGCGATCGAGCTGTCCCGGATGACAAACGGAACGCCGAATTGCGATTCCACCTCGGCCACCACCCGCGCGAGCGGCGTGGCGTGGAAGATGAGCAGCCCGTCGCGCCAGTCGAGCATCTCCCAAACATCTGCTTCCAGCGGAGCAGACGGCGCGGATCCCTGCGCTATCCGGCTCATTGCACCCCCACTCACCTCCACTTGGTGCCCGGCCGCGGAGAGAGCTACGCGTCCCTCGACCACCACGAGTCGGAGCGAATCAGCCTCGGCTCGGAGCTCGAATCGCGTGCCAAGGACTTCAGCTTTGCCGGCTTCCGTGCTAACGACAAAGGGTCGGGTGGAGTCGGAAGCGATAGCGAAGAACGCTGTACCGGCCAATGCAGCCCTGCGTTGCTCCCCGCCCCATACCTCAAGGCGACTACTCGGGCCCAGCCGCACTACACTCCCGTCCTCGAGGGGAACAGTCTTTGTTTCGACTGGGCCGGAGCAATAGGTGGCATCCGGGGGTGTCTCGCGAAGCTTGTGAATGCCGATGCTCACAGCCGTAACCGCTGCGGCTGCCGCGGCGGCCGCTCCAGCCCATCGCCATGTCCTGTTTCCGTGAGCAGGTCTCGGTCGGAGTGGGACTGCCTGACGACGGCGGCGGTTCCCTTGCGCGATGATGCACTCGGGAAGTGGCGGGGCTGATATGGATTCTTGTGAATCGTGCAGAGCAGTGAGCCGCCAAGTGTGCGCGAACTCCTGAAAGGTGCGCTCATTCTCGGCCGACTCGCTCCGCCACCGCTCGAGTTGGGATTCCTCAGGCGGGGTCGCTTCGCCGCTCAGCACTCGTGTGATGAGATCTTCCATGAGACGACTGTCCTCCAATGTCGTCTACAACACGAACGCGACGGCGGGGTTATACCAACGGGTGGATGGGCGTCCGGGCGGAAGCGCGACTGACGCAGGAGATGCACCGGAATGTACTGTGCGGCTCCAACTACATGTGCCGCTCAGGCTGAGAATCAGGCGCTGAGGTCTGCCGCAGAATCGCGCGGCGGCTTCTCAATGTGGCCGTAGAAGTAGGGAGCCAAGCTGTCCCGCAGGTTTGCCAGCGCCATACTCAGGTGGTTCGCGACGGTCTGCGGTGCCAGGTCCAGTACCTGTGCGGCTTCACGGTAGGAGAGACCGTGGTAGCGAACCAGGACGAACACGTCCCGCCGTCGCGGCGGGAGGGCGTCCACGGCACGCGCAATGATGTTCCCAAGCTCCTCATGCTCGACATTTTCGGCGGCAGTAGAACGCAGCGCCGGTCGTGATGCTCGTTTGTCAGCCCGCTCGCGAGCTGATCGGCGCCGGATCTCGTCGAGGCTCAGGTTGCGAGTGATCCGGAATAGCAGGGCCCGCAGCGAACCCTCCTGCTGCCAGGCATCGCGGCGCTCCCATAGGCGCACGAACGTTTCCTGGGCGACGTCTTCAGCTGCATCGCGGCTGTGCAGGAAGCCAGTGGCGAACCGCACGACTGGGGCCCAATAGCGCTCGAGGATTACCCCAAGTGCAGCAGGGTCGTCCGTGCCAATACGCGACAGCAGTTCGAGGTCTGAGTGAGACGGCATTCCCTCACGATCCGATTGCGGGGTGTCATGAGAGCCGGGCCGTAGCGACCTTTGAGGGCGACCGACGGTCGATTCCTGATACCTCGACCAGCGTCAGGAGGTTGCCCCTCCGCAGGCGTGCGCGGCACAGAGCCACGGCCCTACATTTACGCCAGATATATATATCATATTGCTAGTGACCGCAAGCCCTCCGGCCGGATTCCGATGGGCACGCCGTGAAATAGGCATTGTGAATTCTCGAGCTAGAGCGGATTGACCTACTGGCGGAGCCAACAGCTCCTGTTAGGGTGAGAAGATCGGGATCTCAGTAAATCCGTGAGCGGTACGCGGTCAGATAATTCTGAACGCTGACCGCCCCTTGTGATCGCTGTCCGCCGGGGCCAGTCGGCCGGTCGTCGACTACCGCTTGGCGAGAAGGCGAGTGATCTTTGGTCGGGACTGCGAACTCCTTCTCTATTGTGAACACATGTCATGTATAGACGCCTGAACGCGGCTTTAATAGGCCCATTGTTGGTATCAGGGAGCCCTATCCTGAGCGGGCTAGCAGCTCAGACCTACGACGAGACGACAGTCATTGCTGTGCCCACCGCGCAGGCGACAGCTACGGGCCGGGCTCCGGTAATCGACGGACGACTGGATGAAGCCGTGTGGAGTTCTGCCACGGTGCTTGAGCATTTTCTCCAACACGAGCCACTCGAGGGACAACAGCCCACCGAGCGAACAGAAATCCGCGTTCTCTATGACGCTGCTGCGATCTACATCGGAGGTTGGATGTTCGACCGTGATCCTGGTGGGATACTGCTGGGAGAAAACCGCCGCGATGCCAATCTTCAGGACGCTGATGCTCTATTGATTGTGCTCGACACCTTTCACGATCGGCAGAACGCCTACGTCTTCGGGACGACACCGGTTGGCATCGAGTACGACGGCCAAGTGACAAGAGACGGGCAGGGAGGCTTGAGCACTGCCCGGCGGATGCAATCCGGTGCCGGGTCAGGGGGTGGGTTCAGTCTCAATTGGGACGGAAGCTGGGAGATCGCAACTTCGATAGATGAGGACGGGTGGTACGCCGAGTTTAGGATTCCGTTTTCGACACTGAGGTATGCGTCAGGTGGGGCGCAAACGTGGGGATTGAACATTTCCCGCACTGTCCGACGCAGGAACGAAGAGGCGTTTTGGGCGCCCATACCGAGGCAGTACACGCTGTATCGCGTCTCGCAAGCCGGGATCTTGGAAGGCATAGAGGCTCCGACCCGACGTTCAGCCAGGGTGACGCCCTACGTTCTGAGCTCGGCCCACCGGGATTACGATGCCGCCACGGAGGTGGATTGGGCGGGTGAAGTCGGCGGCGACGCCAAGATCGGTCTCACATCCGGCCTCAACCTGGATCTGACCTACAACACGGACTTCGCCCAGGTCGAGATAGACGAACAACAGATCAATCTCACCCGCTTCAGCATCTTTCTGCCGGAAAAGCGGCCGTTTTTTCTCGAGAATGCCGGCATGTTCTCAGTGGGAACGCCGAGTGCGGGGAGTGATCTTGGACTCGACCTATTCTACAGTCGACGAATCGGGATCGGCCTGGACGGACAGCCGGTGCCTATCATGGGCGGTGGCCGGCTGACCGGCAAGGCTGGAGGTATCACGATCGGTCTGCTGGACATCCAAACTGAGGCTGTTGGAGCGGAGGGAATTCCTCCCAACAACTACTCCGTCGGTCGCGTAGTTCAGGAGCTACCAAATCGTTCTCAGATTGGTGCCCTGGTGATAGGGCGGCTCAACACGGACTCCACCGCGGACTACAACCTCACGTACGCAGTCGACGGACGACTGGGAATCGGTCAGAGCATCAACTTGGACGCATACGTTGCCCGCACGGAGACGCCGGGGCTAGGTGGCCGCCAGCACGGATTGGGATTCAACGGCGGATACCAAACTCGCGACTGGGACGTTGGGTTCCAGTATCGAGAGATTGGGGAGGATTTCAATCCCGAGGTGGGGTTTCTGCCGAGGAGCGAGTACCGCGTGTTCATCGGGCGGCTGCAGCGCAATATCAGGGTCCCGTCGGTCAGCTGGATAAGGGAGCTGCGACCACACGCTCTGTGGCGAGAGTTCTTTGATTTCGAGGGGTTTCACGAGACCCGCTATATCCACATCGACAACGCTATCGACTTTGAGAATGGGGCGTTCCTGTCGACTGCTGTGAATGTGCACCGCGAAGGCCTGAAGGAACCCTTCGAGATCGCCGACAGTGTGATCGTTCCGGTCGAAACCTATGACTTCGTCGAGAGCACCGTGCGGTACGGCACCAATCAGAGCGCAGTCTGGTCCCTCAACGGCGAGGCGACGATCGGTGGCTTCTACTCGGGAACCCGAAAGGGCCTGGCCGGGACCCTGACCAACCGGATCGGATCGACTTGGTCGGGTTCGCTCCGCTTCAGTTACGATGCCGTGGACTTGGATGAGGGGAGTTTTGAGACTACGCTCGTTGGCATCAAGGCAGCATATTCGTTCACACCCAGAGTCTTTCTGCAATCGCTGATCCAATACGACAACCAGAGCGACGACTTCTCTGTCAACTTGCGCTTCGGCTGGCTCAACACTGCGGGGACGGGACTCTACCTTGTCTATAACGAAGTACAGCAGACGGTGTCACCTACTGGACCGAAGGATCGGGTGTTCGTCGTGAAATACACGCGTCAATTCAACCTGATTCAATAGACAGTGCACCGCCTATTCAGGTGCTGCCGTATCGGACAGCACCCGCGTACAAGGAGACGTTGACCATGGGACGGATCATTAGCAGCGTTGTTGTTGGCTACGTCACGATGTTCGTGGCTGTGTTCATCATTTTTTCCGCCGCGTACCTATTGTTGGGGACCGACGGATCCTTTCAAGCGGGCAGTTGGGATGTGTCGATCGCATGGATAGTTGTTAGCATCCTGGTCGGAATCGTGGCCGCGATTGCTGGCGGCTATGTCTGCGCTGCGATTGCGAAAGATCCGAGAGGGCCGTTGGCGCTAGTAGTGGTTGTCGTGGTCCTTGGGCTGATCCTGGCGATTCCCGTGCTCACCGGCGCATACGATGATGTCGGAGTTGACACCCGACCCGCAACTGTAGGGTTACTTGAAGCAATGCAGAACGCGAAGCAACCGGTGTGGATCGCTTTCCTGAATCCGCTGCTTGGCGCGGTAGGTGTCATGGTTGGCGCGAAGCTCAAGCAGCGGAGTGGGCCCTAGCAACCGCCGGCTCTGACAACACTACAACACGAACCTCCAGAGAGTACAATGACACTCTTCCAGAGAGGCCCACTGAGCAGACACAGCGGTTTCACGTGGGCAGTATCTGCGGCCTTCCTTTTCTCCGGGGCCTGTTCCTCGTACCCACCACCGCCGGAGACACGTCGGGATGTGGTGGTCGATACGATTCACGGAGTCGAGTTCCAGGATCCTTACCGGTGGTTGGAGGATCAGGAGAGTGAACAGACGCGTGCCTGGATAGACCACCAAAACGCCTATGCTGACGAGATAGTGGGGCAGTCACCGCTCAGAGATCGAGTGCGGCTCAGGCTCCAGGAACTGATGGATGTCGAAGATGTCGGGTCACCTCAGAAGGCGGGGGAATTCGAGTACTTCACGCTGCGCCGCAAAGGTGAAGAACTTCCGATCATCTATCGTCGTCCAGCTCCTCCAGAGGGTACGGAACAAGAAATCGATCCTGCCGGTGAGTACGAGGTTGTGATCGACCCCCACCCCATGAGTCCGGGTCACACCACCCGGGTATCGATTCGTTCCTTGTCACGCGATGGCCGGCGGATGATCTACGATATCCGTGATGGAGGCGCGGACGAAGTGGAACTGCGTGTGCGTGACCTCGCGACGGGGACCGACCTGCCCGAGCAATATCCCTGGGCCCTCTACGATGCGGCGTCGTTCAGCGACGACGGCTCCGGGTTCTACTACGTGCGGCGATCCCGCCAAACGGGTCCCCGTGTGTACTTCCATAGTATTGGTGAGGATCCAAGCCAGGATAGAGAGATCTTCGGCGCAGGCTATGGGCCTACGAGTTTCGTCCGAGTGAGCCAGGTCGAGCGAGGCAGGTATCTCCTCCTAACCGTGCAGCATGGGTGGGCCCGCAGTGAGGTCTGGCTGCAGGAAGTGAGAAATGGAAGGGTCACTCCGATCGTCACGGACGTGGATGCACACTTCAATGCGCGGTACACTGATGGTGAGATATACCTGAGGACGGACCTCGATGCCCCTAACTATCGGATCGTGGCGGTGGACCCGGGCCGCCCTGCGCGCAGCAACTGGCGTGAAGTGATTCCAGAGGCGGAAGATGTGTTGCAGAGCTACACGGTGATCGACAATCGCTACTACGTGACCTATCTGCACAATGTGAGCACGAAGATCAAGATATTCGAGATGGATGGCACGTCGGCGGGTGAGATCCCAATCCCCGACTATCACACGGCGAGTATTCGCAATGGTGATGATGGGAAGGCTGTCCTGTCTCTGAGATCTCTGATCATGCCCGAGACCGAGTATGAGCTCGATCTCGAGACTGGGGAGCTAGAGCTATCGCAGGAGCCGGAGGTACCGTTCGTAGGGGATGACTATGAGGTGAAGCAGGTGTGGTATACGTCGAAGGATGGAACCAACGGTCCGATTTACGTTGTGCATCGAAGTGACATCGAGTTGACCGGCGATCATCCAACGCTGCTCTACGGTTATGGTGGGTTCACGTCGAGTCTGACTCCTGGGTTCAGCGCAACGACAGCAGTCTGGCTGGAACAGGGTGGAGTGTATGCAGTGGCCACCCTCCGTGGTGGAAACGAGTTCGGTGAGACCTGGCATCGCGACGGTATGCTGGAGAACAAGCAGAACGTGTTCGACGACTTTATCGCGGCGGCCGAGTGGCTCATCGACAACGGCTACACCGATCCCGACCGACTGGCCATTCGTGGAGTCAGCAACGGAGGGCTGTTAGTGGGTGCTGCACTGACGCAGCGACCGGATCTGTTTCGAGCTGTGCTATGCGGGTTCCCCGACTTGGACATGGTTAGGTTCTACTCCTTTACAGAGACGAACAACATGCCGGCACTGTTAGAGTATGGGGACGGCTCCAAGCCCGAACAGTTCGAATATCTCCGGCTACACTCCCCCTATCAGAATGTGCGAGATGGTGTCCACTACCCGGCCGTGATGCTCACGTCCGGAGACTTGGACACGCGGGTTTCACCACTCCAAGCGCGCAAGATGGCAGCCAGGCTGCAGAGCGCGACCAGGTCGGGTTTGCCGATCATACTGCACTACGATCCCAAGCAGGGGCATGCTGCGGGACGGGGTCGACCGATGAGCACAGCCATCGACGATACGGCAATGGAGATCACATTCCTGTTGTCCCAGTTGGGGGTGCCGACAGGCAATTGAATGGCAGATTGCAGATTCACGATTGTCGACTATCGGGTTGACGATCGTCACTTGCAGAGTGCGGATTGCCGGATTGAAACCACGTATGCGCGTACCGGGAGTACCCGATTCCTCGGCGGTTTACGCTCGTGGGGGTTACAACTTCAACCAGTGATACAGGGTGGCATTGCCATCATCAGTCGCGCACGCATGTATGCGTGCTTGTCTTTGGTTCAATAATTGACGAGAGGTCGCGGCATGAACAACTACGTTCGCACTGCTACGTTCGCGTTTGTCTTGGTTCTGGCAGCTCAGCCGCTCGTGGCCCAGGGAGTCCTTGGCTTCTACCGCTACCCCGCTTTGTATGGCGACACCATCGTGTTCGCCGCCGAAGGGGATCTTTGGAAGGTGTCTGTGGATGGAGGGGTCGCCCGGCGACTGACCACGCACCAAGCCGAGGAGACGAACCCGGTCATCTCCACGGACGGTAAGACATTGGCGTTCACTGCCCGCTATGAGGGACCTGCCGAAGTCTACACGATGCCACTAGCTGGAGGAGTGCCTGTACGACGCACCTACGAGGCTGAAGCTTCTATCGCCACCACCTGGGCGCCCGACGGCGGCCTGGTCTATGCCACCACTCACTACTCCGGTGTCCCGAAGCAGAGCTTGGTGAAGCTCAACCTGGACGATGCAACGCGGACACTGGTGCCGCTCGCCACTGCCTCTGAGGCCACCTATGACGCTGCAGGGTCGACGCTCTTCTTCGTCCGCCCGGCATTTCACAATAACGTCACCAAGCGCTACGTAGGTGGCACTGCGCGGGATGTATGGAAGTTCGAACAAGGGGCGGATGAAGCGGTAGAGTTGACCGGTGACTACGATGGAGAGAGCCATTCACCAATGTGGTGGAATGGACGCATCTATTTCGTCACTGATCGCGACGGAACGATGAACATCTGGTCGATGAACGAAGCTGGCGGAGATATGCGCCAGCACACGCGACACAGCGGGTGGGATGTCAAGAATCCGTCACTTTCGCAGGGCCGAATTGCGTATCAGCTGGGTGTCGATCTCTGGCTCTATGATGTGGCGGCGGACGAGACTCAGCTCGTTCCCATCAGGTTGGCCTCCGACTTGGATCAGCTACGTGAGAAATGGGTCACCGACCCGATGGACTATCTCACTTCGGCTCACATCCACCCTGCGGGCGAAAGCGTAGTCCTCACAGCCCGGGGCCGTGTATTCATGGCACCGACCGGCCGCGGTCGTCTGGTGCGGGCCTCGCATAAGGACGGCGTGCGCTATCGCGATGTGGTCTTCATGCCAGACGGAGTAACGCTCCTCGGGCTCTCCGACGAAACGGGAGAGCTCGAGTTCGTACAGATCCCAGCAAACGGAGTTGGGGCGGATGAGGCGCTCACGGACAACGGTACCATTTTGCGCTTTCAGGGCACTCCTTCTTCCGATGGCAAGTGGATTGCCTACGACGACAACAACCGGGATCTGTGGGTGCTCAATGCTGCAACAGGCGAGCAAAGGAGGATTTCCGAAAATCGTGAAGGAATCGGCGACGTTGCGTGGTCGCCGGACAGTCGCTGGCTGGCCTACACCATGACGGCTGGCAACACTTTTCGTCTGATAAAGCTGTACAACGTCGAGGATGAGACGACTGTGCCGCTCACGGGCGATCGAGTGAATAGCTTCAGCATCGCCTGGGACCCGAGTGGAGAGTTCATCTATTTTCTCTCCGACCGCAACCTGCGCTCGTTGGTTGGAAGTCCTTGGGGATCGCGCCAGCCCGAGCCGTACTTCGACAAGTCCATAGAGATCTACCAGGCAGCGCTGAGAAACGGGTTACGCTCCCCGTTCCAGCCGGATGACGAGTTGGCCGCCGATGATCGCAGTAAGTCCGTGGCTGATCGCGCAGACTCAGGCGGTGCGGCATCCCAGACAGTCGAACCGATTCAAATCGCCATTGATGGTTTGATGCAGCGGGTGAAGCGGGTTCCCGCACCTGCTGGCAACTACAGCTCGCTGTACGCGAACGAGGACGCACTGTTCTGGGTCGCCCGTGAGTCGGGACCCAGTCCCGCTGCTCACTTGATGGGTCTCGAGATCGACAATGAAGGTGGCGAGCCAGTGACAGTCTTGGAGGACATTCGGTCACTGGAGATGTCACTCGACGGCAAGAAGCTATTGCTCCGCAAGGGGAACAACCTCCACGTGATAGAGGCGAAGCCGTCTGGGGTCAACGACCTAAGTGACACCAGGGTCGACTTGGCAGGTTGGAGCTTCTCGATTGATGTGAGGGAAGACTGGCGCCAGATTCTGGTGGACGCCTGGCGGCTGGAACGAGATTACTTCTACGATCCCAACATGCACGGTGTCGATTGGGACGCCATGCTCGAGAAATATCTGCCACTGGTCGATCGGGTAACCACCCGTGACGAGCTGTCCGATATCATCGGTAGGTTTGTCGGTGAGTTGTCGGCGCTCCATACCAGCGTGCGGGGTGGTGACCTGCGTACCGGCGAGGACAATGTTAGCGTGGCGAGTCTTGGGGCTCGACTGTTCCGAGAACCCAACGTTGGCGGCTACCGCATCGACTACATCTACCAAGCGGATCCAGACTATCCGGATGAAATGTCACCCCTGGCCGACCCCGACCTCGACATCCACGCGGGCGATGTGATCGAGACGGTTAACGGTGTCAATGCGTTGGATGCACCAGACATAGGAGCGCTCCTGCGCAACCAGCAGAACCGTCAGGTGCTCCTTACGGTGCGTTCCGACGGCCGGTCACGCGACGTCATCGTCGTTCCAACAGCTAATGAGTCCAACCTGCGCTACAGTGATTGGGAGTACACCCGCCGCCGGAAGGCAGAGGCAGAGAGCGATGGGAAGATCGGCTATGTTCACCTGCGTGCTATGGGCGGCGGTAACCTGACTGAGTGGTACCGTCAGTTCTACCCGGTCTTCGACCGGCCAGGGCTCATAATCGACGTGCGCCACAATCGGGGCGGCAACATCGACAGCTTCATACTGGAGAAGTTGATGCGGCGTGCCTGGATGTATTGGAAGACGCGGGTTGGAAAGAACACCTGGAACATGCAATACGCGTTTCGGGGCCATATGGTGGTGTTGGTCGACCACGAGACCGCTTCCGACGGTGAGGCGTTTGCTGATGGGTTCCGGCGGTTGGGTCTGGGGCCGGTCATCGGGACGCGCACCTGGGGTGGAGAGATCTGGCTGAGTTCGTCCAACCGGTTGAGTGACGGTGGCCTCGCCCGGGCGCCCATGATGGGTGTTTATGGACCAGAAGGTGAATGGCTCATAGAGCAAATCGGGGTAGTGCCAGACATGGTAGTTGACAACCTACCGCATGCGACGTTCAATGGATCGGACGCTCAGCTGGATGCGGCGATCCAATACCTGTTGGGGCAAATCGAGCAAGACCCGCGCGACGTACCCGTAGCACCAGCATATCCCGACAAGTCGTTTAGGTACCCGACCGCTGGTAATGGTGGCGGCGGCAACTGAGGTTCACCCACTGAGTTCGGTGAGTCAGACCGAGGAACGTCGAGTGATGAAATGGCAGCTTCATGCCAGCTCTTCATGCGACGTTCCTCCCTCGAAATCCGAGTGTCTGATTCCAGATCGTCCCTGCCTGTCATATATCTGATCCCTTGCCTCCACTAATAGGGTGACAGCTTGACCGGAGCGTTCACCGGTGGTCACCGCATGCAACAGAGCGAACTCAGAATCAAGCTCGAGGAACACCACCGAGACGCGTTTGGGTGGGCGCTTTCCTGCTGCGGGTGGGACCGAACAATGACAGAGGATGTGTTGCATTCGAGCTACCTCAAAGTGCTGGACGGAAGAGCGGTGTTCTCCGGGCGGTCGAGTTTCAAGACCTGGCTGTTCGCGGTGATCCGGAGAACTGCCTCGGAGCAGCGGAGACGTCAGATGTTGCGCCGGTTTCTGCCCGTTACACTCCTCACTGGCCAGAAAGACTCCAGTATGGCCGATGCAGAGTCGGATCTGCTCCGCTCCGAGAGCAGCGCTCGATTGGTGGCAGCCCTCAAGGTTCTACCGCCAAGGCAGCGGGAGCTGCTGCACCTAGTGTTCTACCAAAATTTGACTATCCGGGCAGCAGCTGAAACCCTGGGCGTCTCGCTTGGAACGGCACGCACGCATTATGAGAGGGGAAAAGAGCGGTTGCGCGATCTGCTTGCAGAGGAGTACACGAAATGACTGAGAGTCCGGAAGAGAGACATCTCCGCTCATTGTTCAGGGAGCTACGTCGCGAAGTGGACGCCTCAGTGTCGGCATTTGAGGTGAGAGCAACGCAGCCGGTGCGGACCGGCCATCGTCGATTGGTGATGGTGACGGCGACTGCAGCGGTTGTGATGGCCGCGGTCATGGTCGCTCGGGTGGTGAGAGACGACCACAACCCTGAATTCGGACTGGATCTGGCCGCGACAACTTGGGTTGCGCCGACCGATTTTCTGCTCGACACGCCCGGCAGCGATCTGCTTCGGTCGTTGCCGGAGATCGGCATGCCTGCCTACACGTCGCAGTCTGTTACCGGCCCTGGGGCGGTTGATACATCAAGTTGAACAGGGAGGGAAAGTCATGACAAGATCAACGATGCTAGCCGTAGCGGCGGCGTGTCTGCTGTCGCAGACGGTGGCTGGCCAACGGGTTCATCTGGAACCCCGGAATGTCTCGGACCATCTGTTTGAGCCAGAGCTCGTGATGCGGTATCAAAGGCACCTCGAGCTCACCGATCAGCAGCGCACCGTCATCGTGAATGAAGTGCGGGAACTGCAAGCCGCTGTGCTGCAACTCCAGTGGCAGCTCGAGGACCAGAACCAGGTACTCTCTGAGTTAATGGCCGGCGATGCCATCGATGTCGAGGCTGCGTTGCAGCAACTCGATCGGGTGATGGAACTAGAACACCAGATCAAACGCAACCACTTCCGCTATTTGATTGAAATCAAGAACACCTTGACTGCCGACCAGCAACTGAGACTGCGGGAACTCAGGGAATCCGACAGGGTCATGCACATGGATAGTGAGAGCGGCATGATTGAGGGCGCGATGAGAGAACACATGGAGGGCGGGATGATGCTGGAGATGAGGGAGCGTGCGATGAGAGAACACATGACGGAGCGCGCGATGAGGGGGGAGATGAGAGAGCGCGAGATGAGGGAACGCATGCGGGAGCAAGGCATGAGGCGGCGCCCCGAACCTGCCAACCGCTTGTAGGACTTGGGGCCGATGATCTAGGGAAGGTCCACCGCCGATCGGGCTTTACCTAGACAAACTCGCATATCGAACGTTGAAGATCGAGCGCTGTCGCTTCGCGTGTGCACGTTTGATCCTTATTGCCTCGTAGTCGGTAGCGAGTGGCGACCTCCGGCCCGCGTGCGCCTGGTTCTCGGGCAACACCGCGATCGCTTGCCAGTGTGACCTGCCAACTTCCACCCGGTAGTGGACCCCCACCATCAACTGATCGATGCCATCACCACTGGTGAAGTATCTCGAAGATCGCTATCGTAGATACGCATTATTAGTTTGAGGTTGGTGGGTTGCCGTACCTCGAAGAGCAAATCAAAGCTGCCCTTGCCGACCACTACGCCATCGAGCGGGAGCTGGGTAGTGGTGGGATGGCGACGGTGTATCTGGCGCACGATCTCAAGCATCAGCGCCAAGTAGCGGTGAAAGTTCTCAAGCCGGAACTTGCTGCCGCTCTGGGATCCGAACGGTTTCTGCGTGAGATTCAGATCACCGCGCGGCTCAATCATCCGCATATCCTTCCGCTGCTCGATTCCGGTGCCGCCGAGGGATTCCTCTACTACGTCATGCCATACGTCGTCGGTGAGTCTTTGCGCCGGCGATTGAACCTAGCGGCACCGGTACCACTCGATGACGTAGTGCGCATAACGCAGCAAGTCGCTGCGGCTCTCGACCATGCGCATCGCCACGACGTAATTCACCGTGACATCAAACCCGAGAACATCTTGTTCTCTGAAGGACTCGCGATCGTGGCGGACTTCGGTATCGCCAAGGCGGTTAGCGTGGCAGGCCGCGCGGCGCTGACACGTAGCGGTTTTCCAGTGGGAACACCCGGATACATGAGCCCGGAGCAGGCGGCTGGAAACAGCGAACTCGATGCCCGAACCGATGTTTGCAGTCTTGCGTGCGTGGTCTACGAGATGCTGGTCGGTGAAACGCCTGGTGTGTGGTCAATGCCAGATGAGGTGAAGCTGGGCCGGTTTCTCGAGTTGTCCCAGGGCCACCGTGACAGGTTGGAGAAGTTTCCGGGGCGGGTGGAACAGGTTCTGGTCAGGGCGCTGGCCATCCGGTCCGCTGACCGGTTTGGGACTCCCGTGGATTTCGCCGCAGCATTGGCAGCGGTATCCGAACGGGGTACCGCGCTCGCTGACACCGAGGTGCAGCAGATACTCGGTCGCGCTGCCGAACTCGATGCCGCGCTGCCGACGCAGGGAAGTGCGTTGTCCCTCGGTGGGGTCGAGCAAGTAGCGGCGCAAGCTGGAATCCCACCGGAGCGCGTGCGGGAAGCAATGGGCGAACTCGAGCGGCCGCCTGCGTCAAAGTCAGTGATTCAGGGTGCACCTGCGGTTGCGGTGTTCTCGAAGGAGAAACTGACGGTCGACCGTACTGTCGAGGGGGAGGTGACCGCGGCCTCACACGAAATGTTGGTCATGGAAATCCAGACCGCACTCGGGATCGCAGGTCATGTCTCGACGCTTGGGAACTCACTGACCTGGAGCCCCGCAGCTCCTGGTAGTGAGACTCGCAAGGTCGTTGTCACGGTTGCGCCACGCGCTGGTGCGACACATATCCACGTCGAAGAGCGGCTCGAGTTGGCGGGGTGGAGACTGTTCGCTCCCGGATGGGGCGCTGCGGCAGGGGCTCTGTTCGGCTTCGGGTCCGGAGCTCTACTGGGAGTAAGCGAAGTGGCCGTGGCGGTTCAGGGACTCATCTGCGCATTCGCTGGTGCATTCCTCTCGGTGCAAGGCTTCATCAGGATTCCCGCGAGGCGACGCAAGCCGCAGCTCGAGCAGCTCACGGACCGGTTGGCGGCTTTGGTCTCGGCGGACTCCAGCACGAAATGAAATGAGCCATGAGTGGTGAGTCGTGGTCTCGAACTTGGGAAGTACGAGTCACGACCCACGGAGTTGATCGAGAAGAACAAACCTCCAACCTTTTCCTGCGCAAACGGGGCTATAGCTGTAGGAGCAGGCTATGCAGCGCTGGGATGAGCTTTTAGGCAGGGCTCAGGACGGTGACCTGAAAGCCTTCGACGCCCTGGTACGGCAGTTCCGAGACATGGCTGTGGGGTACGCCTACGCTCTGCTGAGCGACTTTCACTTGGCAGAAGACGCGGCGCAGGAAGCTTTCGTCCAGGCATTCCGGGATCTCCGGATGCTCAGAAGTCCACAGGCATTCCCAGCGTGGCTTCGCAGGCTTGTCTTCAAGCATTGCGATCGATTGACGCGCAAGAAGAGTGTTGCAACGGTGCCGCTCGACCGAGTGGAGTTGCCCGACGAGAGAGTGTCCTCTCCCCTCGATCTATTGGGGGAAGAGGAGAGACGGCAGGCGGTACTGCAAAGCATCGAGGGACTGCCGGAGACCGAGCGGACCACCACTACATTGTTCTACATAGACGGATACTCTATGGCGGATGTGGGTCAGTTCTTGGATGTCCCGGTGAGTACCGTGAAGAGCCGCCTGCACTCGGCCCGCAGGAAGCTCAGGAAGAGGATGGTTGCCATGGTGAAGGATACGCTGCAGAGCCACACGCCAGGAGAAGAGTTCAACGAACAGGTGCGGCGAGTATTGGAGCAGGTGCCCTTGGTGAGCTTCGAACTGCACCAGGAGCCGCCGCAGGATGGGCTGCCCCGCTGCCCGGAGTCGATACCGTTCCCGTCTTGTCTCAGGGCCTGGCTCCAATACGTGGGGGACGACTTGGGTTGGCGGAAGATCACAGCCCACGGACAGAGCTGGCGACTCGACAAGACCTACGTGTTTCTCATGGGTACCACTGGCTGCGCGTTCAGGTTGACGTGGAAACCCGGCTGGCACCTGGACAATCCGGCGCTCTGTTATATGTCGGACGACTCTGAAGCACCGCTCCGGCGGGGATTCGAGTCAGTGGGCTACAGTTGGGATATTATCCGCAAGCAAGATGAGGGAGTGACCGAGGCTGATATGCGTGCGCGAGTCGTCCAGAGCATCAGCCAGGGTCGCCCTGTGATAGCACGGGGGGTCGTGGGCCCCCCAGTCGAGTGTGTCGTCACCGGATTCGATGAGAGCGGTGCCGTTCTGCTCGGGTGGAGCTTCTTTCAACAGGCCAGAGAATTCAGTGACGACGTGGAGTTCGAGTCGAGCGGATACTTCCGCAAGAGGAACTGGTTCGACAGCACTGACATGGTCATCACACTCGGTGACAAGTACACACCGAAGGCACCTGCCGATATCTACCGCGATGCACTGGAATGGGCGCTACAGGTGGTCCGTACCCCGCTCGTGCACGGGGACCGCAAGAGCGGTTTGGCTGCCTATCAGGGCTGGGCCGATGCGATCCGACAGGATCAGGAATTCGCCAACAAGAGCAGCGAACAACTGAGGTACCTCTATGACGTACATCAGGATGCGGTCGGCACGGTAGCGGAAAGTCGCTGGTACGCGCACAACTTCCTGAACCAGGTTCAGGAGGACGTTGCCGTCCCCGCAGCGCTCACAAAGGCGGCGGGTTGCTATGACAGGGAACACTCACTCATGTGGCAGGTGTGGGGGCTGGTGGGTGGCCCAGGTGCGTCGGACGATACAGCGCGGCAGTTCGCGGATCCGGCAGTGCGGAGCCGGACAGCGGATCTGATTCTCGAGGCTCGGGACGCGGACGTCGAGGCTGCGGAGTGGATCCAACAGGCGCTACAGGAATGGTGAGCCCACGTCACTTCGGGGAGCGGGGAGCGGGGAGCCGTAACCTCTAACCTCCTGGCCGGCGTCTTTGCTGCCCTAGCCCTCTGACCGGCTCCGCCGCCGCTGAGTAGCTCAGCATTCCCTCTGGCACGACGCTCTAGACCGTTCACCCCTTTCTGCGGCCACCACAAACCCAGCCTTACCCCAGTGGCTCAGTACCTAAGACTCCCAGGGTGCTCCAATCGTCCCGAACGGGGGTGAGCTCGCCTGGTCCTAGGGTTTCCGTACGAACGGCGCGGTGAGCACGATCCGTATCGGCGCACCAGTGTCGATCATCACCTTCTCACCCTTCGTGGCAATTGCGACACCGGCACCGGCCACGGTGCCCACGGCCGCACCCACCAGCGTGCCGGTCTTGTTGCCACCGATCAGCCTCCCGGCTATCCGCACCTGTCTTGGCCACGTCTCCCGCGGAGATTCCACCCTTTTCGGTGCGAATGGCGATGCTGTCTGTGAGGGCTTCGACTCCATAGCTCGCCCCGTCGATTTCCACATTGTTGAAGGTCAATAGCAGTGCCTCGGTCGTTCCGCCACCGTCGGACATCTCTGTCTTGATGACGGTACCGGAGAAGACCGCTCCAGCCGGAATCACCTCCCGTCCCCGGTTGTCCAGCAGCGACGTCGCCGCCCGCGCGAGTACAATCTGACCGATCAGGTCGTCGTTCAATTGTACGGTGTCGGCTGCGTAGAGTTCGATCTCCGTCCCTTCGCTCAACGAGGGGGGAGGTGGAGGCGGTGGTGGAGGAGCAGGTGGCCGACTCACTTCTGGTGCTGCTTTCTCGGTTGGCGGTTGGGTCTTGCTCGGCTCTGGAAGAGTGTCGCTCAGCGCGACGTCCGACAGCGCAAAGGTGGACTCCGCCGGCAGGAGACCGACGTCTCGCTCCGTATCCGCTTCGCTGTCGCCGCCACCGCAAGCGGTCAGAGACACAATCGCAAGGGCAGCTCCTAGGGTAACCGTTCTGGCAAGCATCCGACTCCTCCAGGGTAGTCCTCATTGCAGCTCGGTGCACTGGATATCTCCGGGCACCATCTCGACCGGCCCCAAATCTATTACACTGCTGGGCCAGGTTTGGTGAGCGACGTCACCAGTCGAGTCCGCTTGACGAGTTGTCTGCCAGACTCGATGGGATATCCGGAATTGACAGCCCCAGTTGCCTGGTTTCACAGGCAGGTGGATTGGTGTGTGGCTCCTTGCAGCGTATTAGTCGAGTTCTCTCCCTGATGGCGGACCGGCATGGATAGACCGGACGGGTGAAAGTGGGGGGTCTTCTGCTCGAGGGCCTATTCCAGCCCGTACTTCTCGATCAACCTGTTGAGCCGAGGTCGTGACACACCAAGGATCTCGGCCGCGCGTGCCTTGTGGCCTCCCGTGGCGGACAACACTCGTTCCACGTGGTCGCGCTCCGTCTGGTCGAGAGGGGGAAGATACGCTGGGGATTCCGGTGGCGCGGGCCCGAGTGCCAAGTGCTCGGGTCGAATTACACCGCCGGTAGCGAGCACAACCGCTCGGGTGAGACAGTGGTCCAGCTCGCGCACGTTCCCCGGCCAACGGTGCCGCATCATGGCGTCCAGCGCCTCGGGTGAAATCACTGGTGAGGTGTGGTGCAGCATCTCGCTGGAGCGGCGGATCAGGTGCTCCGCAAGTACTGGGAGATCTGTGAGGCGTTCGCGCAGTGGTGGTACCACGATCTCGACGACCCGCAGGCGGTAATAGAGGTCCTCGCGGAAACGACCCCCGGCGATCATCTCCTCCAGGTTCCTGTGCGTCGCCGCAATGACGCGGGCTTCAGTGCGCTCAGGGCGTTCGCCGCCCACAGGATAGTACTCGTGGTCCTCCAATACGCGGAGCAGCTTGCTCTGAAACTCAGGTGAAGTATCACCGACTTCATCGAGCAAGATCGTGCCGCGGCCCGCGAGTGCGAAGCGGCCCCGATGATCAGTGATCGCGCCCGTGAATGCTCCTTTCACATGTCCGAACAACTCCGACTCGAGTAGGGTGGGCGCAAACGCGGTACAGTTGACCGGAATGAATGGCTCATCGACATCCGCCGAGTTGAAGTGGATTGCCCGGGCGATCACTTCTTTGCCGGTTCCGGTCTCGCCGCGAATCAACACATTGGTGCGATTCGCCGCCAGCTGGCCGACCAGCTTGTAGATCTCGATCATGCGCTGGTCGTGCCCTACGAGTTCGTTCAGGCGATAGGCACTGGCCTCCTCTTCGGCGGCTCGGCGTGCTCGCTCACGCGTACGGCGGTCGGCGAACACGCTGTCAAGCACTCGACGCAGATCGTGCAGATCGAGCGGCTTCACCAGGAAATCACACGCACCCTCCCGCATCGCAGCCACTACAGTCGGCATGTCGTCGTAGGCAGTCATGAGAATGACGTCGACAGAGGGGGCTCGCTCACTCAGCAGCTTGAGCAGAGCGAGCCCATCGAGACCCGGCATGCGCACGTCGCTCAGCACCACGTCGGGCACGTTCTCGTTGATCAAGGTGAGAGCGCGCTCGGCATCCTCGGCCGTACTTACCTCTGTGGCGTTGTTGGCCAGCGCCTCTGAGAGCGATGTGCGAATGGTGGTGTCGTCGTCAACGACCAGAATGCGTTTCATGGCTCACCAAGTCCCTGCGGTGTGGGAGCGTTGCGTTGCCAGAGCGGCTAGTGCCTAGCGCAGGACCTGGCCCGCCACCTAAACATGCAGCGAGCCAGATCGGTGTGCCAGAGAACCGTCCGTTGCCTGGACGTCGTTGCGACCCTCTTGTTCTCATCCCTCGTCAGGAGTGGAAGTCCGGCTGACGTCGAAGTGTCATGGGCCCGCTTGGTCCGCTGCAGAAGTCGAACACACAGCACAGCACGGCGACCAGGAGCAGCGCGAGCAAAGCGACAGCAATGCCGAGGTTCAGGAACGCAAGGATCGGTAGAGCCTTCGGGAGCGACGACGTTGGGCGAGACGAAGTCACTCCTGGATGACTCAGGGCCCTGAACCCACCCCACCACTAGTGTCGGATGGCAGGAAGTTCTCCATTACCCACACCTCGGCCCCACCACTTCCCGAGTCAAACGCGATGCGACGCCCATCGGGGTGAACGCGGAGGTTGCGCAAGGTCTCCATCTGCACGTCAAGCTTCTGGGCAGGTCCCCCCGCTACGGATACCCGCCAGAGTTGATGGCCGCCTTCGGTCTCGACCGGATAGAACACGCTCTTTCCGTCCCGTGACCACGCCACGTTTCCCGACGCGCGTTGCGCTATGAGTTCAAGGGGAAGGGCTCCTATGCCTTCAACATCCATGTCGTTCCCGCAGAAGGTGGGGAGCCGGTTCGACTCACGTCGGATGCGGACAGTGTCGAACAGGCCACCATCGCATACTCGCCCGACGGCGAGCGGATAGCGTTCTTCTCCACTGGCGTTATCAAGGCCATGCCCGCGGATGGTGGAGAGCCGAAAGTGCTGATCGCAGGAGTCCCATTGGAGGGCAGGCATCGCCTGGCCTGGTCCCCAGATGGCCGAAAGATTGCCTACACCGCGGCGGGCAAGATCTGGCTGGCATCAGTCGAGGGTGGCGAGCCGGTGGAGCTGCGCACCGGGTTGCCGGAGGGTACGCGATACGGTGCTTTCGGCTGGTCCCCAGATGGGAGGAAGCTCACATTCATCGGGGCATTGGGCGGCGAGGTCGAGTTCTGGATGATCAGCGATTTCCTTCCGTGATCAATCGCGTACCAGTATAAGACGAGCCCCGCAGCGTTGGCATGAGTTGCGGGGTTTGTACTGCGGGAGCCAATGTCGTGGGCTAAGCTGCCAGGGACTCAGGTCGGGATTGGCCTTTCATCGCAGCCTCTGACCACGCCCTATCCCGCCCAAAACCTGAACAGCGCGACCATCGTTCCCAGCGTGCCGACCCAGAACAGGAACATCCAGCGAATCAGGCGAGTCTCCAGTCTCGCAATTTCCTGAT
>JBDHKN010000092.1:0-18008 GCA_039586365.1 Gemmatimonadota bacterium
TAACCGTGGCCGGAGTGACACGTTCGGCGCGCAGCGAGCAGCGGTCAGGTCAGTGGCCGTGTCGCGCGCCCTCACTTAGGCTCTTCTGATTCCAGGTCGTGGCGCAATTCTCCAGTCAGACTCACCCGTCAGGTGGCCCAAGTTGCAGAAATCGGGGGACTAGCTGAAGGGTCGGTTGCGCGCCAGAGCCCGGAGAGGATCGACCAGGTGGGTGAGTGGGTTACTTCGCGCCGACGGGGATCGGGTGGAATCTGGTCAACACAATCTTCCACTGCCTACTCTGTCGGGCGAACAGCACCGTGTAGTTCACCGTCCAGGTCAGCTCAGCTCCATTCTCGTCGGTGGCATTGACGACAGACAGACCTTCTAGTACGGCTCCGTCAGTACCAAACACTCGGACCCTCGTCCTGCCCAATTCAGACTTGCAGGTATTCAGCTTGGCCCGCTGGTCGATGACCCAGGAGTGATGGCTCTCGACGGACGGGAAGCCCGCGGCTGGCGAGAACGACCAATCGGACCAATAGCCGAGGTATCTCTCCACGTCACCCGAATCCCAGGCGGCCCACCATTCAGCGTTCATTTCGCGCACGGTTTCCGCAATCGCGGCCCGTTGTTCTCCCACCATGGCGTACTTGGGCGGTTTTCCTCTCTTCCAGCCGCGAACATAACCCGAAGTGGCCCGGCGTAGCAGCCACACTACATAGGCTAGGGTCAATAGGAGATACACGAGGAGAATGGGCAGGAAGTGTTCTGCTACAAACGAACTGAAATCGGGCAAGATGAGCATGATTATGCGGCTGGAGATTACGGAAGTTACCTCGCCGCCGAGTTCTGTGGGAGCCCGCAGCTAGCACCACACAGCTCAGCGTCGTAACCGGAGCACTAGGTACTCCTCGGGTCAGGACGGCTCCGGGGCAAGCTGCCCCACACAGCTGGGCCCGGTGTATGTTGGCCAGCGACCCGGCAGGAACGGCACTTGCATGCCAATTGATACATGTCAGAGCATTCCGATACCCCCATGACGTTTGCCCCTGCACAGGCCCAGGAGATCCGCGAAATGCTCGGCTCTCGGGGAAGGACCATAGCGTGTCCGATATGTCAGGGCGAGCTCAGCGTCAGAGGACCCACCGAAAGCGGTGTCTCATTGGGTCCCATATGGCGGGTGGACTGCACGGCTTGTTTCCGAACCGCCTTTGTTGCCGCGGTGGCAGGCTACCGCCGCGACCGGCCCACCACACAGACCGCGAGGTCAGCCACGCCGACAGAGGCCAGCACGATGACACCAGCCGAATCTGATCCCCGTTTCTTCGAGGCGTTCGACTGTGTCCGGCGCACACTGGCACTGGTGGTCGGGGAATTGGTACGCCTCGACAAAGGAGAGAGGATCGATCAGGATCTCCTGGAGCAGATCACCCAACAGCTCGTGCGGACTGCCGAGCTGGTGGACAAGAAGAAGAACGGAAAGCCGGCTGCCCTGCGTTTGATGCGGCGCCGAAAATGCGTGCCGAGGCCAGCCAACCCAGGCCAGCATCCGCGGACCTTAAGCGGCGAGAGCCTGGCATCGCACCACCGGCTCACCGGCGACCGCAAACCATTACACATGTGACCGATTCACAGAGGCCCATGTAAGACCGATCGGACGTAGGTCCCACCACGAACCCCAGCAAGCCCCATATCCGGTAGTAGGCACTCAGCCAGATCCCCACTCCACCCACACCCTGATTGCGTGCACGCCGCACGCATCCTTCGCCTCAGGCACGCAGCGGTTGCCTGTTCAAGTGACCTGAAACGGCCTTCCTGGGGTATAGACGAGTGAGTTGCAGCCCAGTTCTTCTGTCAAGCGATTTGCTCGCTCGAGGAGGCCAATATGAGAACGCTCATGTTGACTGCCGTTGGCATCTTGCTTGTGGCATGTGGACCCAGGACACCTATTCCGAACATCAACGGATTGGCGCACCAAGAACAAGCCGCAATCAGAAGCGTGAGGATCTACAGCGAGACTCAGCTGGCCAACGTGGACTACTCAGTTCTGGGTGTTGTGGACGGCTTTTCCTGTGCGAGTCCGACTTGGGTGCTGGGACACGACGCCAGGGTCGTGGAACAGCTGAAGTATCATGCCTGGACCCTGGGGGCAAACGGTCTAGCACACATACAGTACAGCACGGGCGCGGGTGCGTCAGAATGTGAGGAGGCCGTTGCTGCAACCGGAGATGCGATACGCGTATCAGATGCCACTTGACCAAGCGGTTCCTCATCAGGGCAGACCAGAGCCTTCCGGGCGGGCCGCACCTTTCGACTGAGCGCCGCCAGTTCCGCCGGGCGACAGCGGCGCGCCCTTGCCTCAACAAGCCCCTGGGGTTGCATTTCTTACTGTATGGCGGTCAGCAGGAACCCGGCTACAGGAGATGGCAGATGGCAGGATCCGACGAACTCAACTGCACCGACTGTGGTGCCAAGATCACCGGCGTGCCTGTCGTTCCGGCGAACGGTGAGGGTCCAACCCAGGCGCAAGTCGAGAAACTCAAGCCCACCGTCTATCTGTGCGTGGAGTGCGCGGAGGAGCGTGGCCTGTCATTCGACCAGATAGCCATCGGACGAATGGGGGAAGAAACTCCACCTGCAGCACCCTGAGACCGGTCCGATCGCGTAAGGTTCGGGAGCCCGTTGCTCGCGGCGAGAGTGAGCTTGCTCTCGTCGAGGGAGAGCTTCCCCGGACCGTGCGGAATAGCAGCCACAGCCAGGGGAAACTCACGCCAGCTGGGAGAAGAGTGACCAACGTGGTGGGGAAGCTCGCTCTTATCGCGGGGAAGCCGACCAGTCGCCGTGGTCGCTCTGCTCACACGGTGAGGAGCATCACTATCGCCAGGAGTCAGCTCCCCGTGGCGGCCGCAACCCTTCTAAGCTGCGCTTAAATCTCTACTCTACAACGAGTTAGGCAACCGGCGACCGGGGGAGACTACCTAGGTTGCCCGGGGCCCCCGATAAAACTCGCCTTGGAACCAGCAAGCTCGCCAGGAGACCCGACGGAACGACGGTTAGCACTGTGCCGACCGTCCCGCCGCCACTACTCCGGACTGGGAAGCGGCGTGTCGGAGTTCCAGATCACCGCTTGCCACAACCAGGAATCGTCCTCCTGCTCCTTGGCGATCGCAATGTACTTACCGGTCTCGGTGATCGGCTCGGTCATGCCTTCCGCCATGCCTGTCCACGACCACGTGCCACGATCATACGCCAGGTCGCCCCGCCCGTCGATCTCAGCGGAAGTGACCGTGAATGCCTGCGCAACACCCTGCTCTCCCTCATACCCCGCCCGGATAGCCGTCAGCCCCATTCTGACCGGCGTATTGGGAGGCATCTCGACAGCGTCTTCGGTGTACAACGCCACAACTGCGTCCACGTCCCCAGTCAACACGGCTTGCGCGTAGGTGACTCCGAGCTGTCTCACTGCCGCGGAGTCTTCAGGAGATAGAGGACCGGCTTCGGACTCGCATGCTGCCAGCAAGGCCAGGCCGACGGCGACAGCGAAAAAACGACGCATAGATACCTCCTGGTGTCTTGGGTAACGACTCGAGCATAACCATGGCAAGCTACCGGCAGTCACCGAAGCTGGTAAGGATGGGCTGCAGCAGGCGAACCTCGGCTACCAGGACGCAGCTCGGCTGCCCGGCGGCCGAAGCCGCCGAATCAGCTCCGCGATGATACCACCGCCTGGTGAGGCGGCACGCCAACGCTCTCACCAGCAAGGACTAAGTAGTGGTACCCCCGCACGCAGAGGTACGGGGGACTTGACGGTGAAATCCGCCGCAGTGGAGAGCATCGCTACGAGACGAGGCCGTGGCGCCCAGAGGCAGCGAGCGACCGCGCTATGCCAAGAGGCTAGAAATGCAGATGCAGCTCCAGGCTGACTCGATCGAGGTCCGTGGTGACTTGCGGAATGTCATCCAGCATCGTGTAGTATCCTGCCAGTTGCACAAAGGACATCGGAAACCACTCCAAGCCGAACCTCATCCGGATGCGCTGATCCTCCACAATGTTTCGGTTGGGATCGTGATATCCATAGGTGACCTTGGCGTTGAGACCTTTGGCGGCGAGGAGATTGCCCTCCACGTAGGCCACGAACTGATCGGGGGGACCATTGGCCGTTGCCAGCGTGTCGCTCGTGTCGTCGAAGATGTAATCCACTTCGCCCAGCACGGTCAGTGGGCCCAGGTTGAACCCGCCGAATCCGCCCGTCTTGTCCGTGTTGCTTGCCGCGTCGCTGTTGTGCGAATAGGATCCACCGACGCGGAAATGTCGATTTATGTAGGCGGCGCTGGTCGTGAGCTGCTTCTGGCTGTCGTTCTCGACCGAGCCTGTGGTGCCGTTGGAAACCGCAACGACGAGTGAAAACGGCCCCGGCTCCATGCCGACTTCGACACCAATGTCGGGTGTGCGGTAGGTGAACCCGGTCTGCTGGCGTATGTAGGCCTCGTCGTCCCACAGCCTCCAGCCATAGGGCAGCATGAACTTGCCCGCCTTCACGTAGGCATTGAGAGGCAAACCCTCCCACAGTCCAAAGGCCTCGCGGGCAGTGGCCGCGGCGGGTCCGAGCGTCTGATCCACATAGAACGACAACACGTTCGCGATCAGACGCGCCTGGATCTGTATTTGAGCTTCCTGAATCGCGACTTCTGAGCGCGGCGTGGCTTCCGACACGGTAGCCGCTGCCAACACCCGCAAGTCCATGCCCAGCGCGACCCAATCATTCAACGCGCGGGTCCTGATCCCTACCGTACGGGTGGGAAGTTGGGTCTGTGCCCAGGCGCTTCCGAAGTCATTGCGTCCGCCACCACCGGTACGATTGACGTGGCATTGTGCACACTTGAGCCCGGTTCGGATCGCCAAGTGGGGTTCTTCTCCCCACAGCCGCGAGGCCGCCACATGTCCGGCCAACAAGACCGCTGTGGTCAAGCCGACCCGACACAGCAGGACCCCATTGGGGGTCGGTCGATCAGTTGTTCTGCGCGCCATCGGTTATCCACTGACGAATGATGTTTATCTGTGTCTGCGACAGGGGCGTACGACCAAGCGGCATCTGCCCACCACTTCCTCCGACACTGCCTTGGGTACCCTGGATCTTGTGAACCAGGTAGCTGGAGTCCGGTTCGCTGGGTCTCACCCGGAGTAAGCTCGACTCGTTGGACTGGACGTTGACGATGTTGGCGTAGGCCTGTCCGTCACTGAGGTTCATGCCCTGGGCTGGATTCGAGCCCGCGTGACAGCCGGAGAAGGCGCAGTTGGCGGTGAAGATGGGTTGCACAGCAGCGGCGAAGCCAGTCCCGGCACCGTTCCCATTGCCGTTATCGTCGCTGGGGTCCACTACGCCCGAACCATCTCCGGAGCATGCCAGCCCCACGACCACCGAGCACATCGCTGCCATTCGCATTACACGTGAGTTCATCGAAGCCTCCTCGATTGGAGAACAGGGAAACGCTGAGCTGCGTTCCAGATTCACGGAAACCAGTCAGCTGTAACCATGGTTTCTATGGCCCACGGTTCGGGCTACGTACCAGGCTCCAGCTACGCTTTCTCAGCAATTCGACTCGGCGGCTGTTGCTCGTCGAGAGTTGGAGCGGAGCGTAGATTGGACGGAAGGCCGGGAGGCTCGTGGCCAAGGAGATTACTGCCAACGATGCGCCACAGATCGCCGCGGTCCCAGTTGTCCGGTCAGTGAATTAGAGGGCGCCCACGCCGAGCGCAGGCACAGTCCGCAGCCAAGGTTCGAGTGTGCCCACGTTCCTCAGCATGGCCGTCTCCCTGCACTGAAATGGTTCGACGCTACTGAAAGCGGCGAGGACTGCGGTTCCTGTGTCAGGGACGCGGCCTCGTCTTTCCTGCGCTCTGAACCGAAACTAGGGACGCTTGCGGAGTCTGTCCGTGACTATGTCACAGAGCGCTAACGCTTACCCAGCGCGCGAAGACCGTCGATGTCAGCGACCGTGATGCTGCCGCGCGCCAGAGTCACCAACCCCGCTCTCTCGAAGTCCTTGAGTAGTCGGGAGATGACTTCCCGCGAACTGCCGAGTTCGGCTGCCACCGCTTCGTGCGTGGTTTGGATGGAGGCACTGCCCTGTCTTAGGGTTACCGCAGTGAGGTATTCGATAAGGCGAACGTCCAGCCGGCGGAAAGCCACTTCCTCCACAACGGCAATGACGGAATCGAGCCGCCGTGCCAGTAGGTCGAATACGTAGCCACGCCAGATCTGGAATCGATTCACCCAATCCCGGAAGGTCTCGGCCGGAATGGCGTACGCCTCCACTGGTGCCTCGGCGACTGCACATGCTGGGAATTCGGCGTCGCTCAGAATACATGCCGCCGTCAAGATACATCCTTCCCCCGACTCCAGGCGATACAGTGTGATCTCCCTCCCCGTCTCGCCGGTTTTGTGCACTCGCACCGTACCCGACAGAACCAGTGGCATGTGCGCGCACTCACCACCTTCAGCACAGATGACCTGACCGGTGGGCACGCTCACTTCGGTGCCGCGTGTCGCCAACAGATCGAGAATATTCGTCTCGGCGTGGGCGAGGAATGGGAACGCCTCACGCACCCTTCGTGACATTGCTACCTCGTCGTTGTTGTGTGCCGGACAGAATCCCGTGTGGTTTTTTACGCGCAGCAGACGTCCATGCTTGGACTGGTCTGGTTGCAGTGAAGGTGCGCTCAGCGGGACTTCGCACCGCGGTTCCTATGTCAGCTCAGTATGATCGTTAGCAGCACACCAAACAAGACGGCCACAACTGCCAACAGCGCCCAGATGTCGCCCCAAGCACCCTGCTTCGGTTTGCGCATCCGGCCCTCGGACAACCGATCCAGCTGCCGCTTGATTCCACTTGGAGTGAGTCTTGGCACGCGAGCTGCTCCTTGCTGCTCAACGGCAGTCCGTGTAGTGCGGCCTCAGGGAATGGAGTCGTTGCACTCCGGTATCCGGCCGAAGGCCCTATGATGCTCACGCAAGAGCTCCCGCTGCCGCGCGATCGGCCTGCCATGAGCCTCCGCTCTGAAATGCGTAGCTCTCTGAGTGCAGTCACCGGCGTGCCCCGCAAGGTGCTGGCGCAGTCGCGAGCGAACGCTATCTCTGGCTGTTCCGAAGTACACTGTCTCGCTGCTAGTCTCGAGCAGATAGACACCGGGCGAGTCGGGCGCCCTGTCCAGGTTCTCCAGCCTGAACGGGACGTGGTCCCCCATCATATGCACTGTACCTCCTAATGTGGTCCCAACGTCAAAGCTAGTGGGCAGAGACGGCCCTGAGAAGACAGTCCGGCTCGAATGTGGTTGCTGTGTGCAGAGCTGGTCAGTGACACGGTCCGCCTCGCCCCCATGGCGCTTTCAGGTGGCGGGGTCGCAGGTCAAAACAAGCCACACTCGGAGGCATCCCCATGTGGGCTACGGTCTTCTGCCATACCCGCTCGTGGATTGCACCTACCCTGCCCGAACGCAAGTCGGAACTTTGCCTCAGCTCAAGCTCAACCCACGGTCGAACTACCTGATCGTCTCACCATCTGCGAGGTTGTACAACCACGCCAAGATCGCTCCGCAGACCGCCCCATCCACACCCCCGTACAGCGCTGCAATTATCACCGATCCAAAACCTGCTGGACCGTGATAACCGGGATAAACTGATGCCATCAGCTCCAGAAACGCCACGCCGTAGGCCGGAAAGATCAGGTTGGCGATCCCGACAAGCAGCATGCATCCGCCCATCAGCACGGCACCGACGATAGCCAGAGCCTTGATGTTGAGTGACATGGGAACCTCCTGGTGGAAGACAGTCGAGTCCGGCAAACGTACACGCCGGCCCGCTGCCGGCCAGTGGACACTTCCGGCTTCCCGCTATGGGATCAGGTGCGCTGCTAGGACATGGGCAGATCTACGGCCGATCCTTGGAAGAATCGACATATGAGAGATCGAGCAACACACGAAAACAGGTCCGCAACTTCTTGCGACCCTTTCGCTTACTTCAGTGCCCGCGGAGAGACTCGAACTCTCACGGAGTTGCCCCCACGGCATTTTGAGTCCACTTACCTAGCTGAATAGCCTGCACAAACACAACACAGACTGCACGAGGCCGCCAGTCCTTAAGAAGTTCCCCCACAACAACATACGTCATGTCGGGCTCAGACCGTGAGAACGAGCTCGTGTGCATCCTGCGCAGGGCGTTCTCTTCAGTTAGGGAACAGAAAGGGAACAGTTGATGGTTCCCGTTTGTCACCGCTATTGACACCACGAGAAAGGGCCGGCGGTTGGCCAGCGCTCTCGCCATCGAAAGGAACGAACAGCGGCTCGAACGCGCCTGGAACCGCATCCGGCATTCTGTCGCATGAAACAGACTGCCAGAAGAGAAACTACAGAACTTTCGGCACTTGACCCGGATCGCCCAGCAGGGTGCGTTTTCGGCCCCGATTGCTGGGTTACCCTACCCCTGGCTTCCAGCTAGGACCGTTCAATTCGCTTAACCAGGCCGTTAACGAACGATCGGGCCTTGGTCCTAAAGCACACTAGGCGCCGAGCCGATAACTGATAGTGGCCAGCGTCGGAGGGTCGCCTTAGCGGGCCCCCACTTCACACCGGCCCACCTTCGTCCCGGCTTCTCCGGGGCTGGGTCTGCCCCGTGACTCTCCCGCGTAGCCTGACTCGGCCAGGTACGTTTGTGTGCCCGGCTATTCTGTCCCAAGTCTTGCCTTTCTCCTGTTGTGGTAAGTCTCCACGACGGGGGGTTGACGCTTTCTATTCAGCCACTGAGCTGCCGTTCCTATGCCGCTTCCCGTTCTGCGGGCTCTTCAACCTCCGTCGTCGCCGCCTGAGCGAATCCCGGAGGGCAATGATGGCGGCCAATCAACGCAGTGAAACTTTACTCAGTCGGACTACGATAGTATATATCGTGGAGTGGAATACTACCTACCTAAAATAGTGAATTGCAGAAGATGGCCTCAAATGAAGCCAAGCGGTACCGACCCGTTTCAGCTCAGGTGTTTCAGATCCTACTGGCTGTGAGCGACAGACAACTGCACGGTTACGGCATTATCCGGGACGTGAAACGGCGGACCGGAGGCCAGGTCATACTCACGGCCAGCACGCTCTACTCTGCCATCAAACGGATGCTCGAAGCTGGACTTATGGCTGAGTCGGAAGAGCGGCCCGTGCCGGAACTCGACGACGAGCGGCGCCGCTATTACAGCATCACTGCTGAGGGGCTGCGGGTGTTACGGCGCGAAGCCGAGTGGTTACAGCAGCTCGCCGACATGGCGCGGGACAAGCGCATCTTAAGACCGCGAGAGTCCTGATGCGGTCTACCAACAGATCCGGGGTGCGTCCCTTTGTGGTGCGTGCTTACGCATGGCTCGCCATTGCCCTGCTGCCGCGGAGTTTCGCGGTGCAGTACCGCGACAGAATTGTCGCGGTCTTCTCCGACATTTGGCACCACGCCCTGCTCGACAGCGGCACGTGGCGCCGTAGCGCACTATTGCTGCGGGAGTTCTCGGCCCTCAGCCACACTGTCCTCTGCGAACACTTGAATGTCTTGAGAGACGCCTGTTTCAAGTCCCCCGCACCCCACCGCGCTGAACGTGGCCCCAGCCGGAGGGCCGGTTGGCACATATCTGCTCTAGTGGGTGATCTCAAGTACGTCATACGCAGTTTAGCAAGAAGCCCAGGATTTGCGCTGGTTGCAGTGAGCACGCTTGCGCTGGGTATTGGTGCCGTTACGACCATCTTCAGTCTCATCAACGGCCTGCTGCTGCGACCCTTGCCGTATGCCGACTCTGCTGAACTCGTCTACATGTGGGAAAAGCTGGCTTCATTCGAGAACGCGTCGGTCTCTTATCCCAATTTCCTCGATTGGCGGGAGCGCAACCGGGTCTTCGAAGATTTGGCGACGTTCAACGACGGCAGCATCAACCTGACTGGCGTGGGGGATCCAGTCGAGTTGGACGTAGTGAGGGTTTCCGCCTCGATGTTCCCAATCCTACAGCAGGAGCCAGAACTGGGTCGCACGTTCTTGCCCGAGGAAGACAGAGTCGGGGGCGAAAGGGTGGCAGTCCTGGCGAATGGGTTCTGGCGGGATCAGCTCGGCGGTGACCCGACGGTAGTAGGCAAAACGCTAACCCTCGATGGCCTTCCCTACTCAGTGGTCGGGGTGATGCCGCGGCAATTCGTGTTTCCCCCGCAGGGCGGCCACGTCGACATCTACCTTGCCGTTGAGCAGTTCGCCGAGAACTGGATCGACGACCGGGACAATCACCCTGGGTTGGCGGTCATAGGACGGCTGAGGCCGGGAGTCACTCTCGAGCAGGCTGCCCGTGACCTGGAGCGAGTCGCGCTCGAGTTGGAGGCGGAGTATCCGGACGTGAACGAGGGTAGTCGCGTGCACGTTGCCTCGCTGCACAAACGAATGACCCGCAATTTCCGTGAGCCGATGATGGTGCTGCTACTCGCTGTTGGCTTGCTGCTCATGATCGCCTGCACCAACGTGGCCAATCTGGTTCTGGCGCGCAGTACGGCACGGCAGCGCGAGATCGCCATACGTTCCAGTCTCGGTGCCAGCGGCTCCCGTATCGTCCGTTTGTTGCTGACGGAAAGCTTAGTCCTCTGGGTGGTCGGGGGCATGCTGGGTCTCGGGGTAGCCTCTCTGGCGACGCGGTCACTCGTTGCGCTCCGAGCGGATGCTATCTCACCCATCTTCCATGTGGGTATCGATCTACTGGCCGTTGTTGTCACGCTGAGCGTTTCTCTGGTGACCGGTATGTTGTTCGGGCTGATGCCGGCGCTCAACTCCATACGGCTCAACCTGCTTGAGCATCTCAAGGAGGGAAGCCGCGCCTCGGGCGGCATGGGACGCAACCGACTCCGCAGTGCTCTCGTGGTGGCCGAGGTGAGCCTCTCTGTCGCTTTGCTGGTGGCGGCTGGCCTCACAGTCCGCAGCCTCTCGAACATGCTGGGGGCCAATCCAGGGTTCGATGCCCGCAATGTGCTGTCCGTCGAACTCAACCTGCCGCGCAGCCGCTATCAGGCAGAGGAGCAACGCACGGCTTTCCACCACCAGCTGCTGGATCGGGTCAGGCAGTTGCCGGGTGTTGTGTCTGCAGCTACCACGTATGTGGTGCCGGTGGGACCTGGGGGATGGCAGAATGCTTTTCACGTTGAGGGTGAGCCCCCAGAAAGAGACGGCGTTTACACGTTCGCGGAGGTGAGTTCTGTCTCGGACGGCTATTTCGAGACGATGGGTATCCCGCGGTTCCGGGGACGCGAGTTTGCGCGCAGCGACGGACCCGATGCACCACTGGTGGTGGTGGTCGACGAGATGCTGGCCCAGCGCTATTGGCCGGGGGAAGCTGCTATAGGCAAGCGACTGAAGTTCGGAGACTACACATCCGAGAACCCTTGGATGGAAGTGGTTGGGGTCGTGGGGCACGTGAAGGTCAACGGCGTGGTGCCCGAGGCACTGCCTCAGTTCTACCTCCCGCACGGGCAAGACAACGAGCGGGGCTACCACGTCATGGTTAAGACAGCTGGCGACCCAACGCAGCTAGTGGAACCGATTCGCCAAGCGGTGCTGGAGGTCGATCCGACCCAGCCTCTGGCCGAGACCAACACCATGACGCACTACGTGAGACGGAGCACCAGGGACGCCAGGTTCTCCGCGTTGCTCCTAGGGGTCTTTGGGGCCGCCGCGTTGTTGCTCGCCGCAGTCGGCATCTACGGCGTCATGGCACAGGCGACGGCTGAGCGCACTCACGAGTTGGGAGTGAGGATCGCCCTAGGTGCGACCGGTGCAGCAGTGCTCAGCATGGTAGTTCGTCAGGCGATGGTGCGAGTTGCGTTAGGGGCCATGCTCGGTCTCACCCTGGCCGCGGTCCTTGGTCGCTTACTGGCCAGTCGCCTGTTTGGCGTGTCGGCGCTTGACCCGGTCACATTCGTTGTATCGCCACTGCTGCTGTCGCTGGTTGCGCTGGTCGCGAGCCTGGTACCTGCTCGCCGGGCCATGAGGGTCGACCCCCTTAGGGCCCTGCAAGAGGAGTAGAACTCTGGGAACTAGACTCCGAGGCAATCCGATTCGCTGAGGGCAAGGCTGCAGCCGAGAGGCCAGAACCGCATACCTGGTACGTGATCAATCCGGCCCTGCACATCGCTGCATCGGGAAACCGACTTCGGATGACGGCGGCTGTCCAAGTACCTCAGTCTGCACATTTCTCTTTGTGAGCCCTGGGCGTCTGGCGGGGCTCGGGGGTTTCGTCGCTCCTTGTCCCGCCGATTGAGCCACCTGTAGCTTTCGTTAGGAGGCTGGTTTCGGGTATCGCACTCACTCGGTCTGTCAGGCCGAACATCGGCCTCCTGGACAAGGCCCCGAGCGGTCAGAACCGCTTCGACGATTCCGGTTGATACCCGGGGGCTCAGATCGTCGTTAGCCGGATCCTGCTCGGGGTTCTTGCATTTCCCCTTAGTTCGCGTTCCGGGATCTCAACACACCCTGAATGGCTCGCCACTGGTTTTAGATAACAGACCTCCATTGCAGTGGTGCGTCACCGCAGGGTGAGGATCTGGCCCCGCTGTCCCCTGTCTACCAGCAAGGTGTACATGCCGTCAACTTTCATAGAGGAGACAATGCCACCTGAGAGGCAGGCTGTAGAGAGGCAGATGTCGTGGCCGAAGTGAAGGAGCGGGATAGACGCTATGCACGGCAGTTGCCGGACGAGTTCATTACGATGTCGGGGATGCCAGGTGACCGGCTCACGTTGCTGGTTGGTCGCCACTGGGCATCCCAAACGGCACCGGCCCGTGCAGAACTGGCGCACGCATTGTTGCTCGTCCTGCAACCGCTGCTTGGTCCTGGAGCCGAGGTTACCGAGCGGAAGCGTCAGGCCTGTGAAGACATTGTGGCCAGTTGGCTGACCAGACAATAGGAACGGGTCCGACATGAACATCTACGTAGGCCATCTGTCGCACGATGTCACTGAAGAAGACTTGCGAGAGGCTTTCGAGGCGTTCGGGCAAGTCTCATCAGTCGACGTGATAAAGCACAAGTTCAGCGGCGAATCGAGAGGATTCGGCTTCGTTGAGATGCCGACCGAAACTGAAGCGAACGCTGCAATCGTGGGTCTCAGTGGTAAAGAGCTGAAAGGGCAAGCGCTCACCGTGAATACGGCTCGTCCTCGCAGAACGTAGCAGTGACTGTCGGTGCTCGCGGGCTCACTCATGACCCGTATGTGATCTCTGGTGAACTAGCTCTGTGTCTTGGCCGACCTGGTCGGTGAGGTTCCAGCGGTTCAGTCGTTGGGGAGGCACGGGTCCTCCAGTGCAGGAACGTCGGCAAAAAGAGCGCCGGTCCGACCGCAATTGGCGATGGGTGGGGGAGCTCATAGGCGACCGCCGTCGAGTACGCTTTCCAAATGATGTCGAGCGTCGCAACGGGACGGAGCGCCGGTCCGAGGAACGTCGGTCGATCCATGACTGACGGTTGAGACGCAAACGAGAGCGCAGCACCCGCTGAGGTGGTTGCAGCAAAGACCCTGTGCAATGGGCTGTCCGTAGTGTCAGGATTCGACCCTGAGAGGATACCGAGCAGAGTGATCCCGGCCTCTGACGCGACGGTGGCTGCGACATCATGGTCGCTGGCCAGCCTTGAGGAGGTGTGATGCGCGCTAGACACCCAACGATGAAGCATCACTTCGCTAGAGTAGCACCGCGCTATCGCCAGATGCGGGACCTGGACGTGACCGCGGTCGGTGAGATAGCATGGATTCTCAAGCGCCTTGCGAGGTCTGGGTCCCGCATTGTGATCCTCGACGTGGGATCGGGAACCGGTAGATACCTTGAATCGGTTCTCGCCGAGTCCGGTCTGGAAGCGACACGCCGATGCTGTGCCGTCCGGTACGATGCCGTGCGCGAGATGCTGGGAGGAACCTCGCTCTTCGAGGGGTTGCCCAGCCGCTCTATTAAGTCGGTGGTCGGTCTTGCAGAGTGCCTTCCATTTGCCGCCAGTAGTATTGACGCCGTCCTGGCATTCAACGCTATCCACCACTTCGGCGCCACCGGGTTCCTGGCCGAAGCGGGTCGTGTGTTACGACCCGAAGGCAGGGTGATCATCTACACCCGTACTCCGGAACAGAACCGCTGCACGGTGTGGGGAATATTCTTTCCTCGATTTGCCGACAAGGAGGATCGCCTCTTCACAGTGAGGGAGCTTACTGCTGTTGTGGATCAGACAGGAGCTTTCGGGAAGGTCGAGTTACGAGCTATTCCTTGGAGGGTCGAGACCGATTTGCGCCGCTTGATCGAACAGGCTCGAAGCGGTGCATACTCGACGTTTGAGTTCTACTCACGGAGCGAGTTCGAGAACGTTGTGGAGACTTTTGAGAGGCGGGTGCTGGATCACTTCGAGGATCCGTCGAAAATTGTCGTGCAGAATGATCACTTGCTTGCAGTTGCCACTAGGAGGTCGAGGACCTGAGCTTACGGTGGAGTGAACGGGGCGACCGAGCCTCTTCCATAAGGCTGCGACCTCAAGTGCAGACTAGGATTCCCGCCGGCTCACAACGCGCGGTTGCTCGCACTCAAGGGGGTGCACCCGCAATGCACCGAAACAAGGGACACGAGTACTCCGAAACAGTGATGATTGGCGCCTGGTGACCTTGGCACGACGGCGGGGTTGATTGAGAAGCAGGATTAATGGCGGGTTACGAGACCAGGTTGCTGTGGGCTGTCAAAGAGGTCTTGATGGCTATGGACCACGCCGAGGCCATGCGTGCGGCATTCGGGGAAGAGCCACGGTTCTCAGAGGAACAGCTCGAGCTGGCATTTGATTCGTTGACTGGTCTGTTGACCGAAGATGAACAAGCCGACTTGGTTCACTGGGTGTCCGACCGCAATCTCACTCAGGCGCACAGAGCCGAGATTCGTGAGACTGACGCTGAACTGCACCAAGAGCTGCTGACCCATCTGCGCGACGGGGAACCCTACTGGGAACTCTATCGACGGCTACCGCCGCACCTACAAGCACATATGCGTCGCATACCTGGAATGATCTGCACAAAGGGCGAATGGTATCGGCGCCAGGTTTTTGTCTATTGGCTCTCCCATGCTCCCCAGTGGTTGCAGCGGCGGTTCCGGCTTCCGCGGTTCGTTACGTGGTCGAAAGCTCAGCGACAAGCATTCAGTAGATGGAAAGAGTTGGATAGCCCGCCAGATGGAACAGAGGACCCGTGAACCGACGCGGCACCGCCAGTACGTCGGTCCTTGTCCTTCCAGTTGAGCCACCCTTAGCTTTCAATAGGAGGCCGGATTCAGGTTCCCAACCTGAACACTAGCCTCCGGCCCCGAGCAGCAGAGTCGCGTTTCCATCAGTCCTGCTCGGGGTCTTTGTATGTCGCCTCTGGCGAACTCGCTGCGCTGCCAGAAGACGCCAGGGCTTGCACACGGTCGCCGCCCGCTGGCCAAACGCTGAATGTTCCGTAAAGTAGGCCCTCCCGACTGGAGATCGTGGCTTACAGGCGACTCTAGGGCCTCGATTTCGCCAGGAGTATGAACTACGGAATGCGGCTTAACTTCGTGTCCACCAAATCGGGTCAAGTCCATACACTGTGTACATCCTACCGACTTCCTTTAATCCTAACCAGGATGGCAACTACATCTACGCCACGAAGAATGCCCAAGGTCAATGGGTGCCGGTCTACGTTGGGGAGGGAGATTTAGCCGATCGAGCGGGCGACAATCATCACCAAGCAGACTGCATCAAGAGGAAAGGTGCCACGCACTTTCACTGCCACCTCAATCCGGCTGCAGGGACACGGCGGAGCGAGGAGGCCGATCCCTTGACTAGGTACACCAACGCCTATCAGCCGTACGGCTGCAACGAGAAACAAGGTGGGTAGGAGTTCTGATCGAGCCTGGTCGGCCGGCAAGACGGAGTGCAGATTTTGCAGGTAACTGACCGATATTGAGAGTGTGGTATGGAAGTCAAGCTAGCAGATGCATCTGTGGCTGGTTCTGGGTGCGTGTTCGAGTCCTGATAATGCACCTAGCGAGCCTCTCGTACGGGACAGCTGCGTTATAAGGATCGTGGAGAACCCAGAACACGCACCGCAGACCTGATTCGCACAGCAAACACTATAAATCGGTGTATGTTGAGGATTTCCTTCGGCCACCGAGCCGCCGGCCCCGGCGCTGGGTGGACGGGGTTCTCCTCTTGTTGTTACATCGGCTTCGCGTGGTGTACTGGCTCGGGCTGTTCCGCTGGTTGTGCCGAGCCCCCTAACGTCTTCACCGCGTCTACTGCAAGGACAACCAGCGCCAGCGAGCCCAGGACAGCTGGGACGTAATACACCTCACCGCGGTTCAACCCTTCGAACCAATGACCAAACACGGGTGAACCTAGCCAGGCTCCAACCCAGCCGATGACAACCTTGCCGAAGTACGAGGTGAGTCCGGGAACTACGTGGTACCTGACGCCGAAGTGCAGAATTGCTGAGACTACCACACTGATGACTAGCAGGATCAAGAAACTGATGAAGTCCATCCCTATCATTTCTCCAATCTCCTTCTTGCGCCGGCCGCGGGGGACCGCGGCCGGCAGCTAACTGCAACGCGCCAGGGCCGAATCGCACGCAGAAGCTACGGCTGCAGACCCGATGTGGCTAGGACAGGATCGCACCTAGCGTCTGGGCCCTGGCGAGGAAGAGCCTACTCGATCAGCTTTCAACAGTGAGCATCTCGGTAGGCGGTGACGTCCTACGCCTGTACGACGTCTCGTGTCGGGTGGAGTGTCGGTCTAGATGTCGTCTAGCAGGAAGCATTCAGATAGCCATACCCTGACTCCTTACTCACGGGAAGACGAGGCGCGCATCCGCGCCAGGGCGAAGAACCCGGATCTGGCGCTTGTGTGTCCTCTGTGCGTCGCCTCACTTTGCGTTGGCCCTCCAATCCAAGAAGGCCAGCACATGATTCGGCTGCTGGCATGTCCGATCTGTCGACGGTGTCTCAGGATCAAGGACATGCCCGAGAGACGAGAACTGAAGTGACAACGGACAACCGGACTCTGATTGAGGACCTCGACGACGATCTAGCCGGAGCACTTCGCGCAATCATCCAGCTCATCATATATGCAGCCAAGGCTAAGGGCCGCTACGGACAGCGGCTCACGCAATTCTTCCTAGCAGGGATTCCTGACCAACAGGCGCATGCTCAGTTTCTTGCCAAGGTGATCGTGGTGCTAGGAGGTGATCCGACGACCCTCCCGCGGGCGGTTCCTCGGGCCAGTACAAATCGGGAGATGTTGGAGGCCGTGCTGGCAACTCAACGGCAAACGGTGCAGGATTATGGTGAGCGGGTGAGGGAAGCTCGGGAATTCGGTCATCAGGCGCTCGCCAAGAAGTTGGAGGAAATGTTGCGGGAGGAGGACGTCCACGCAGCGAGAACTGAGCGGATCCTTCGTGACTGGCGGCTGCAGTCGTAAGCGCCTCGCCTGACGGTCGTACCTTAAGGAGGATGAAGAGATGGGCGACGACGTTATTGGGCTTGTCCTTTGTTGTCATCGCGGTCTGGGTGCTTGTCCGCTTTATGAAACGGAAGAGGAAGTAGACCAACCGCAACCACGGCCGAGGCACTCTCGCCGCGGGCACCAGTCTTGGAGGTAGATTCATCCTGTTTTCATCTGGTTCTATAGATGCCCGAATACTGCTATCACTGTGGCGGTGAGTTGGAGGAGGGCGTTTCGCGGCAACTCGTCCCTACCGAAACCGCGCCAGCCGATCCACGACCCGGTCGGCCCTGCTGCTGTGAAGAGATCCCTGACAATACGGGGGAAACACTCCGCATCAGTGACCCCATCATAGCTGATTGGAACCTGGCCGAGGACGATGAGAAGGACTAAGAGTGACAACCAATCGATGAAGGAAGAGGACTCACCGTGGGCCTCTCCAACATAGATGAATGGCGCTCATTCTGTGCCGAAGCCAGCAAGTCCCGGCAGCCGTCTC
>JBDHKN010000093.1:0-30921 GCA_039586365.1 Gemmatimonadota bacterium
CTGGACGGAAGGCAGTGGACCGGACGATGGATCGAACAACTCGACATTGAAACTCACGAGCAGGTCCGGTCCGGTTGAGTCGCCACAGCTGGCTGCCGCAATGACCAGCAACGGCAAAAGCAGCAAACGCACTTTGTCAGTGAGAGAAGTCTCAATCAGCCGCACGCACTGCCTGACCGCGCCATCATGTCGCGAGTAGAGGTTGTGTCTGGTGAGGACGTCAGGTGCTTGAGCCTGCAATGTATTGCCGAGTACAGGAGCGTTCAACGCTGCGGGAACAGCAGCAGGCTCGACGTGCCACCGGCCCAAGAGACCGCTTAGGCTGGTCGCGGTAGTCTCGTGGTCGAGAGGTCGGGAACAACTTCGCGCTGTCAGGCGTTCTTATAGCAGTGGAGGTTGAACGAGACGCGACTGGTGAGAGTATGCGCTTAACAATGAGGCCAGTGATGTCGTCTAGAAAGTAGGCAGAAGTGCTGGGCCCGGTGTGAGTCCGGCACCGCGGTCGAGTCAGGCTAACTCCTAAGGGAGGAAAGGAGTTCAACATGTACCGGAAAATGGCAGTAGCACTGGGAGCCGTGGCCCTCATGGCGGCCGTGACGTTGCCCGCGAAGCTGTTTGCCGAATCAGTGGCTGCAGTCGATACGATTGCTGTCCCACGCATATCGGTACGAGTCGAGAACGGGAATTGGCTGGATATACGGGTATACGCGGTGAACGAGAGCGGCGCGTACGACCGTCTTGGGACGGTGACGTCATTCAGTTCGAGTACGTTCCAGCTGCCCCGCTGGATGAGCGCCGCCAACAGCCAGGTACAGCTGGTGGCAGTCCCTATCGGGTCGAACCGGAGCTATGCGGCGCAGCCCGTACTGGTGTCGCTGGGCGACGTTGTCGAGTGGAGGCTCGCGAATAACCTGGCGCTCTCGAGTATCTGGGTGCGGGCAGGCTAAACTGAGGGCCCTGGGGCTCTCTCAACTCGGTCGGTGAGGTTCCCGGCTGGTTGGACAAATGGGCGGCCTAGTCAGGCCGCCCATTTTGCTACGGGTGGTGGACCCCCGGTCGGTGTCCTACGACCGTGCCGCTCGACGAGCCACCCACGTTGGGCTCGGCGTCAACGTCAGGATTTGCACCTCTGGTGAAACTGATTGCAGGGGGACTTCGGTTGGATCAAGCTACCTTCAGCGTCTAGGATAAAGCCATATCGTATTCAGCCAATTCTTCTCCTGGGGGTCTATCTGTAGAGCGGTATTGTATTCAGCCTCTGCCTGCTCTTGCATTCCTAGACGGAGGAGAATGTCGCCACTGATACTGTGCTGTGTTGCCTCAAACCGCTTCTGTACCCTTTCTACCACAGCAGCGATTTTCTCATTGGTTTCTCCTATGTTGATAAGAGAGGGGAATACGCTCTCTCTGGAATCCATGAGGTTTCGCAGATTTCGTAACAGGTACATGTCTGACACGAAGTACGCCATTGCAGGGACGAATTCCAAATACGGCCGATTGTCTGTGTTTATGTCAGCGTCTCCAGCGTACCTAGCTAGAGCTTCCTCACCCATCACAAACGAGCCCAGGAAATCAATGGGGTCAGTCACATTGAGCGGCTCTAACTCGCGTTGGACATTGCTCATTGCCAGCTTGCCACTCAATGATTGAAAGTCAACCTCAAGGCTCTCTTGGGTCCCAACTAGAATGACGTATTGTCTCAACGGTGTGAACCAGAGGGTGGAATGAGGAAACGCCGTTAGGAACGTCTTCGCTATCATCCTCACTTCCCGATCTGACAGCAAGTGGAACGGTAACCATTGAACAAGCAGCCCATCGTTGGACAATCTCTCCTTGAGCAATTCATAGAACTCGAGGGCATAGAGGCTACCATTTCCGGCCATCTTGGGAGAAGTGGCATCGACTGAAATGACATCGTATTCCTCGTCAGTCACCAGGGCGTAGTTTCTCCCGTCTCCCCTTATCAAGTTGAATCTGGGATCGCTGAGCACACCGTGATTGGTTTCCGGGAACCACCCTGCTGCAGCTACCACTGCAGGCACGAGTTCGACACAATCCACTGCCGCAACGTCGTACTGCATTACCCCCCAAGAGGTACCTCCTGATCCGAATCCCACTATGTTCACCCGCGGGGAAGGCACGTTACTCAAAAGCAGGGGCAAGTGCGCCAGTGCCCTTTGTATGTCTTGCATCGTGAGTGCTGTTCCAGCTACTGGAAATCCATTGACACTCAGAGTCCTATCGCCGACGCGATCGTCATATACCTTTACAGTGGCACCTATTCCTTCCTCATAGGAAAGCACCTCGGGGCTTTCGATTTCCTCATAGTATGATGTCAGGATGATCGCACCACTGGTGAGGTAGAAGGTCCCTACACTGCCGGACAGCAAGCCCAATCCGACTACCGTCACCAACCTCATTCTGTATTGCATTCCCGGCTCAGACAGGACAAGCACGCAGCCAATAATGACATTGATGGCGGCGATCAGGATGATGCCGTTCTGCACCCCTATCAGTGGGATGAGCGCGAAGCCGGCTACAACGGAGCCAAAGACCCCTCCAATCGTGTTTACGGCATAGACATTCCCTAACGCGGTGCCTACCCTGTTGACGTTTCTCACATAGATCTTGCTTGCCAGAGGGAAAGCCATTCCCATGAGGACAGTAGGCACGAGCATGACCGCGAGGCTGTTGACGAATCTCATACCCATCCACTTCCAGGGAAGCATCGAGTCGACAGACACATCTGCCATGCTCTGAAACACAGGGGGGGAGTTGCTCAGTATTGGAATTGCCAGGATAGCAGATACCCCAATTAGTATCTCTGTAGATCCCAACCAGGCCAACAGCTTTCTGTTGGTGTCCACGAACCTCGCTATGAGCAAGCTGCCCACAGCTATACCCACCAGGAATGCTGTCAGGATCGTCGTGAATGCGTGGGTGGAATTGTCCAAGAAGAACACGAGGGCCCTCGTCCAAAACACCTCCAGAGCCAGGGCACAAAAACCGGACAAACCGATGGCCCAAAGTGCCAGGTGAGCTGCCTTTGATGAAAACGCCTCTTCCCTGATCTCCTTCCGGTCCTTCTCGCGCTCCCTCGGCCTGGTGTCCACCACGCGGCGTACCGCTGGACGGCGACCCAGGGCCAAGACGACGCCTGCGATGAGGAGGTTCACAAACCCGGCGACGTAGGCGGTCTCCTTGACACCCAACATCAGGATGAAGAAGAACCCTGCTGTAAGGGTGCCTACAACTGCTCCAAAGGTGTTCACCGCATACAGCTGACCCACATGCCACCCCAGTCGCTCTTGTCTGGTAACGAAAAACTTGATGATGACTGGGAGGGTACCGCCCATTAGGGTGGCCGGGATGAGTAAGACCAAGAAAGAGAGCGCAAGCCTGATGAGACTGATACCATAGAAGCCTACAGCAAGATGCCGAGATATACTGACATAGATCTCCGTCAAACCGGAGAAGAGTAATGGCATCAGGAACGCGAATATGCCAATCCCTGCTTCTAACAGTGCATATACGAGAAGAGGGTTTCTGCCCTTATCAACAACTCTGCCGAAGTAGACCCCACCCAAAGCCAGCCCACCAAAGAAGGATGCCAGAATGGTGCTGGTGGCAAAGGCGGTAGCACCAAATACGAGGGTGAGCATCCGCATCCACACTACTTCGTACGTCAGTCCGCAGGCTCCCGAGAGGAAAAACAACACCAGGATGACCAGTCGGACGGTGCCCTCCTGTGAGCGACTGATGCTGACTTCCTCCGAAGGCTCAATGTGTTTGTCTGTCATCGCTTGCTTTGATATCCGGTGAGATTATCAAACAACGCTGTCTTGCATGATCGCTCTCTCCCAATGTCCATTGCCCAATCTCATCGAGATCGCCGTGATGTGTCTCGCTCCCGGTGCCACCACAGGTCATGGGTGTCACTAAGGAGAATGGTTAATGGCCAGACAGGCAATGTACCGGTCGCACTTTGTTGGACAAGTAGGCTGCTCGATCGTGTCGCATTGTTGTAAGCGCTCGGCGGATGTCGGCTAGGGTCCTGTGGCCGTGCTGCTCGATGTGCCAGACACGGTCATGGTCGCATCACTGTGGCTGAGGTGGCCAAGAGCAGGGCAGCGCCGCTGTGGTGGCAGCATCGGGGGCTCTACAAGCAATGAACGCACGGCCGGTGACGGGTACACTGGCCCTGTTCGTTTATCAACGGTATTGTTCTTCCCAACATCCGGCAATCATCTAGGCAAGTGTATTGCCAAGACCTCCATCCAGCCGTAACGAAGGTGGCGCTCACGGGCCACGACGGAGCCCCGGCATGACCCAGACAACTGTCTTTGCTGCGCAACGCAGTGTGATGTCGTTACACCGAGCAGTGAGACTTTCAGCTCGTGTGGTTGTCTCCTTCATTCTCTTCCTAGTCACCCTCGCTCAACCACTAGTCGCTCAAAGCACTGCCGATGACCGGGCGGCGTTATTCGACTACATACTCGCCAAGACGCTCGAAAGAGAGTCCTGGTCCCCGATCAAGAATCGCAACCTAGGGCTGGACGTGGAACGCGCCATGTTGCGGCTCAGGGACGAAGTGATTGCAGCCGACACCGAAGAGAAGCTGTACTACGCCCTGGCCAAGCTCAGCAATGCACGGAAGGATCGCCATTTGAGCGTCGGGTTGGTGCAGGGAGGGATCACGCTGCGCGACACTACTGGTGTGACCCAGGCAAACTATCCCGTACCGGGAACCCCGGTGCTGCATGCCCCGATCAAGTTCGCTACCGACTACGGGTCGGCGGGCGGTTACTTCGTGTTCGTGGCGGACTACGCCCGGAACATCGCCCGACTCTCAGACGGCTCAGTACCCCAGGTGGGTGACAAATTGGTTGCGGTCAACGGCCTGAGCTTCGCTGATTACGTCGCCGCCATCGAGCCCTACCACCGCTACTCGTCCGTGAACGGCCTGTGGTGGCAATTGGCGACTTGGGTTCCGCAGCGGAGCTATCAGTTTCCTCGAGGCTTCTACCGCGAGAACCTGGAGCTGCAGTTGGAGCGGCAGAGTGGCGAGCAGTACCAGTTGGTATTGCCTTACATGGCTCAGGATGAAATCGTGTGGCTGGGTCAGGGAGCGCAGCACTACCCGGGCTTCGCGCTGGTCTTCGCGACTCCGACGTTCGACTTGTACCGTTCCGCGCAGCCGGAGGCAATCCTGCTCAGCTGGCATCGCTTCGAGGCGAGTTTGCCGGATGACATCGATCGCCTGATGGACTACGCAGTCGAACACGACCTGCTGGATCACGCGGTGATCGTGGATGCGACGCGGAGCGGCGGTGGCTCGCTGGGCGCCTACGCAGTGCGACGGCTGTCACCCAAGCCGTTCAAGACCACGTTTGGCAACCTGCGTATCAGCGATGCCGCAGAGCAGTTTCTCCAGGAGCGTCGGCAGCGGGCCGCAGAGCGGGGTTTTTCCAGCCCCCGCCCCGGCGAGATCGACGACGGCAGGTGGTTGCTCGAGTGGCTCGAGAGCGACGTGGCTGCGGCGATCGAGGCAGGGCAGGGCTATTCGACGAATGTGCCGTTTAAGAACGCACACGCTCCCGCTTACTCAGATGGGATCCTCCAGCCGGCGGAAGTGCATTTCCGCGGTCCCATGGTGTGTTGGTTCGGCCCCTACGGGGGCTCACACCTCGATCAGTTCGCCTCGATCGTGATCGACAACGAACTCGGGCACAGCATGGGGATGCCCGCGGGAGGGTACAGCAACACCTGGGAACACGAGGAAGTGTTGACGTTTCCGATAAGCGGCGAGCCGGTCGTCTCGTTCATGTGGTCCATAGGGCACACGATCCGGTCCAACGGGGAGATCCTCGAGGGCAACCCCGCGCAGGTGGATGAGTTCATCCCGGTCACGCGGGAGAACTACGGTGACTACTACGAGATCCTGTTGCGGCGCTCGCTGGAGCACCTCCGGTAGTGGTGGGGGTAGTGGTGTCGTGCTGGCGGACCACCATGCAGACAGGTCCTCGAGCAGGCGGTAGGGTCCCGATTGTATCCAGGGCGAGACAATTGATTGACTTGCGGCGGGGTCCCGGAGTGCACGTCAGTGAGCGGTTGCAGGACTTGGGATGCTGAGACTAGTCGCGAACTGCAGTGCGCGAAGGGACACCGCCGCAAGTCAACAACCCACGAACCTCTCACCAACAGGTGTTGAATCCAACAAGTGAACGCCTCGAGGACTGAATCGACTCCCGGCCTCTACCAGCGCTACCGCCGCCTCTCGCTCGGCGTGAAGATCCTCGTCTTCATGGTGCTGGGGGCAGTCGCAGGTATCGTGGGGGGCGAGCGGGCCACGCTGTTGCAGCCGGTGGGAGACTTGTTCATCCGGCTCCTCATGATGGCGGTTATACCGCTGGTCTTTTTCAATCTGCTGGCGGGGATCACCAGCCTGACCGACGTGGGCGCCCTGGGGCGGCTCGGCGGCAAGATCATTCTCTACTACATGCTCACCACCACCGTGGCGCTCGTGATCGGGCTCGTTGTGATGCACCTGTTGCAGCCAGGAGTGGGCATGCAGCTGGCCGGTCAGGTGGACGAGAGCTTTGGTGAAGTCCCCAGTGTTACCGACGTCTTCCTCGGGCTGATCCCGGAGAATCCGTTCGCGGCGTTCGCCTCCGGCAATGTGGCCCAGGTCGTGGTGTTCGCCATCTTCCTGGGAGTCGTGACGCTGCTGCTCCCGCAGAGGTCGCGTGAGCTGTTGCAGAACGCCTACGGCGTGTTGGCAGAGCTGTTCCGGAAGCTGGTGGGGGTGATCATGTACTTCGGGCCGATCGGGATCGGTGCTCTTACCGCGAGTACCGTGGGGGAATACGGCGCGGTGATCTTCGGTCCGCTGGCAGTGTTCATCGGGGGGGTGTGGGGTGGCCAGGCGATCATGGTCGTGTTCTACATGATCCTGCTCGTACTGTTCACGCGCTACACCCCCGGGGAGTTTCTCAAGCAGACCGGACCGCTCTACGCCACCACCGCTGCCACCTGCAGCAGCCTGGCGAGCCTGGCGGTGTCTCTCGACGTTGCCGAGCAACGTATGCAGCTGCCGCGCAGCGTCTACTCGTTCACGTTGCCGCTGGGCGCGCAGCTCAACAAGGACGGCACCGCGATCATGCTAGCGGGAGTGCTACTGTTCACCGCTCAGGCGGCCGGCGTTGAATTCACGGTTGCCTCCCAGATAACGATTTTGCTGGTGGGTCTGATTCTCAGCAACGGGTCCGGTGGCATCCCGGGTGGAGGTTTCGTGGTTGCCTTGATCTTCGTCCAGGCGTTCAACCTGCCGCTCGAGATCGCCGCCATCGTAGGCGGCATATACCGACTCATCGACATGGGCAGCACGACTATCAATTGCATGGGCGACATGGTCGGCACGACACTGGTCGCCCATTCGGAGCAGCGGCGCGAGGCGCGGGCGGCTGCTTGAGGAGAGTGAACTGGCATGGTGCAGCGTGTAGCAACAGCACATCGTGACATCAGGGCGGCGCGCGAGCTGTTTCCCGGTACGGAACAGTGGACCTACATGAACGTCGCCGTCCGTGGACTGCTGTCGACCAAGGTGCGAGCCGCTGTCGATACCTACATCGACGGACACATGTACGGCGGCTGGGACAAGCAGGCTGAGTTGGCGCTGATCGAGCGGACGCGAGAGAGCTTCGCGCGACTCATCAATGCCGAGGCAGACGAGGTCGCATTCACCAAGAATGCCTCTGAGGGTCTCAATGCAATAGCAGCATCGCTACCGTGGGAGGCCAGTGACAACTTGGTGTTCTGCCCCGAGCTGGAGCATCCCAACAACGTCTATCCCTGGCTCAATCTCAACAAACGCCTCGGTGTGGCGGTGCGCACCGTCGAACCGGAGGACGGCAGCATCCCGGCGGACCGGATCGTGGCGCTCATGGACGAGAACACGCGGCTCGTGACGGTGCCCACCGTCTCCTTTTCACCTGGGTTCATCACGGAAATGGCTCCCATTGCCGAGCGGTGTCGGGAGCTGGGGGCTTTCTTCCTGGTGGATGCCGCCCAGTCCATTGGGGTCGAGCACACCGATGTCAACGCGATGGGTGTAGATGGCTTGGCCGTGGCGACGCAGAAGGGGATGCTGGCCTTCTACGGTACGGGGTTCCTTTACTGTCGCCGCGAGTGGGCCGGGCGGATCAAGCCAGTGTACTTGGCCAGGTTCGGTGTGGCGTTGGATGCCGATGCGCACGAGACCGCAATGGATATCGATAGACTGGAGTACGGGCGTGGTGCCAGACGATTCGACCTGGGCAATTACAACTACCTGGGCGCAACCGCCGTGGAGGCTTCCCTGGAATTGCTCCACGAGCTTGGGACCCCAGCGATCGAGCAGTACGTACGTGGGCTGGCTCATCGACTGATCGAGGGAATGCTGGAATTGGGTCTTCCGGTAGCGGGTGGGTCAGCGGGGCCCCACATCGGCCACATCGTGGCCGTGGGCAAGAGTGGCGGAGGGCGCCACTACACCGCCGACGATCCCAGGATGAACAGCCTGCACGATTACCTGAGCGATAACGGCGTGAAGCTGGCTATCAGACGCGGTTTACTGCGCTTCTCACTCCACGTGTACAACAACGCCGACGATGTCGACCGGGTGCTGGAGTTGACGCGCAACTGGTTGCAGAAAGGGGTCTAGGATTCGGACGCACAGAGATCTTGCAGACCCCGGCATGTGAATCACCGTTGTGGAGCAGCGCGCCGAGCCGGATGGCTCCATGGCGGCGCCGCGGAGGTTCATTACGGACCCTCAACAAGAGCTACAGCGGATGATGAGGAACAGGAACGGGGACGGGTGCATGGCTCTGGGTAAGGTAGTGGGGGTTGGAGCGGCCTGGACTGTGTTGTCGTTGGGTTTGGCTTGTGGCGGTGAGACAGGAGCGGGGCCCGGGCCCGAACCCGAGGTTCCTTGCACGCGCGCCACGGCAGCCGCAGGGACAGGGGAGAACCTGGCACAGGCTGCCGCTGCCGGGGTTCGTGACGTGGCGGGTCGCCGTGTGGCACTGATCGCGAACGCTACGGTGCGGTTGGGTCCGGAAGCCGCTGCCGGCGATGCCAAGCCGGGCGTCAACTTCGTGCGGCTCGGCAACGATCGCGACTGGGCGCGAAACCTGGCCTCGATCCGGAAAGCTCGGGACACGACGGACATCGTGCTGGCATACCAGCATTTCCAGGTCGAGGAAGACGACATAGTGCCGGGCAACCGCTTCGGCCACGACCAAGTGGAGGACCTGGAAGAGTGGCAACGCTCATGGGCGCATGCAGTCATCGAAGCTGGAGCAGACCTCTACATGGCTCACGGATCACGTGAGTTCAAGGGAGTCGAGATTTACAACGGTCGGCCGATCTTCTACGGATTGGGCAACTTCATATTCCACTCGGGACAACCGATCGGGCGGTATTCCCACGAGGTGTGGGAGAGCGTGATCGCAACAGTCACGTTCGTGGGTGACGAGCCAGTGAGCGTCGAATTCGTCCCGATCGTGCTCGATGAGGGCACACCCGGTGAGAATTTCCTGCAACGCCGGGGGGTGCCGGAGCTAGCCGAGGGTGAGCTTGCCGCCGCCGTTCTGTCGCGTCTTGCAGCGCTGTCGGCGGAGCTAGGCACTAACTTCCGGATCGATGGAGAGAAGGGAAGCCTCCAACTGCACTGAGGAGGACCACAAGGTCATGAAAGGGAAACAGGTGAATTCCAGAATACGCTGTGGGAAGAAGATCCCTGGGCTCTCGTTGCTGGTTGCGATTGTGGTTGCCTGTGGTACGCAGGACTCCGGGCTCGACGTTGGCAGGGGCAGCTTCATGTTCCACGACTCGCTGGGCAACGTGGACCTGCCCATCCACGTGCGCTACTACATGCCTCAGGATTTCACTGCGACGACTCCAATAGTCTTGGTGATGCACGGTGCGTCACGCGACGGGCCGCGCTACACGGAAGACTGGGTGCCGGAGGCCGAGCGGTACGGATTCCTGTTGCTAGTGCCCGAATTCTCGAGCGAGTTATATGAGGGCGCCGCGATGTACAACCTCGGCAACATGTTCACCGCGGCCGGCGATCCCGTCCCACAGTCCCTGTGGACCTACACCGCTGTTGAGCACCTGTTCGACCACGTCAAGCAGGTCACGGGCAGCAGGCAGGACAGGTTCAGAATCTACGGTCACTCGGCTGGTGGACAGTTCGTGCACCGATTCCTGATGTTCCGGCGCGACGCGCCGGTCGAGCGGGCGGTCGCCGCCAACTCCGGTTGGTACACGATGCCCGTGGATACGATCGATTTCCCCTATGGTCTCAGGAATTCAGGTATCACAGAGCAGGACGTTCGTGCGGCGTTCTCCAAGCCAACCGTGATCCTGTTGGGGGACCAGGACGTCGACTCGACGCAGTCGAATCTGCGCCGGACTCCGGAGGCAAACGTCCAGGGGCCCCACAGATTTGCGCGGGGGCACTCCTTCTGGGTTACCGTTAATGAGGTTGCGGCACGAATCGACGCGCCACTCGCATGGGGCATCGACACTGTCCCCGGGGCAAACCACAGCGACGCCCTCATGGCGCCCAAGGCGGCCAGTATTCTGGCGGGTTCAGCAAACTAGGCTCAGCGGCGCCGCCCCTTGATGAACACCTGGATGTTGTCGGGTCGGTCGTTCACATAGTCCAGGCTGATCCTGCCGTCTTCTGTCTCGGTTACCACGGCTGGTATCGAGTTGGCGGTGAGGTACCAGCCATCCGGTAGCACGACCGTGTTCTGCGGCCGTCCGAATCCGCGGTCCCACACAAGTTCGTCTTCCTCCAGGACGTAGCGGTTGGGATCCGTGTACGTCTCCCAGATGCGCAACCTAGTCGATCCTCCTGCGGGAACCGGCTCGAACCAGATCACAACGACTTCGGTTTCCGCAGTGATCTGCTGGCCGAGTGCTATGCCGCGGTCGCTGATCGCGGAGCCCTTGAGCTGCTCCACCGCCAGTTCCTCGCCGGTATCGAGGTTGCTGGCTGACGGATCAGATGCCTTGCTTCCCTGGCGGACGATGTTCAGATAGCGATCCACGCCCGGCCGCGTCTCAGTGTAGTCGTGGTACAGGCGGAACGAGTGTGTCTCCGGCTGCTGCAGGAAGTACACGATCTCTCGATCCTGGAAGGCGCGCTCCGTGAACGTGTAGTCGACTCGCGCCGCGCCACTCACGGTTTGAGTGGTCGTTGGACCAGTCTGTCGCTCACCTGGGCCAGCCGGGGTGCTCTGGCCGCGACCCGGTGTCGCGAGGTGGCGGGCCTTCACTTCATAGGGGACCGAAGCCGGGCCCCGGTTGAAGAAGCTCACCTTGAGCCGCCCGTTCGGTTCAGTAACCACCTGTGAAGGGTAGTTGCAGCCTATCAGTTCGTAGCCCTGCGGGAGCACCACGGAGTTGCGCTTGATGCCGAGCGAACGGGCGAATACGATCTCGGCGCCGTCCTGCCAGTAGCTAGCGGTATCGCGGTAGGTCTTGTCGATCCGGATGCGCGCCTCGCCGCCCGCCGGCACCGGACGGGCGAGCTGTACCCTGAGGTATTCCCCAGCGACCTGTGCCGCTGGCAGGCCGGAGGTCCTGGCCTGGCGGCCATCGACCACCTCCCACTCGAGGGGCTGGCCGGTCATCAGGTCAGTCACCCCATGCACGGTGTGCTCGCTACCGGTTCTCAAAGTGTTGAAGTAGTACTGTGCTCCCGCGGTGGTGGCACTCACGTCGTAGTAGATCCGGAAACTCTGGGTGGCAGGATCGAGCAGGTCGTAACGGGTGTAGGAGTCAGCTTCGGTTTGGCTGGATGTCTGGGTCAGAGTGACCGAAGGGTACAGCAACACGATTGCGGCGCAGATGAGCGGCGCTGATCGAGCGCGCCCAACTGCGGCAGCCCGATTCATCTCGTGGCAAACTCCCTGACCATCACACACCGGCGGCAGTGACGGCATAGGAGCTCTCTGATCAACTCTCCTTTTCGCTCGATCTCGGGTCCGACAACGAGAGGTTTGTCGCAGCGAGGGCATATGAGCGGCTCACTGGCGTTTGCGGCCGCAGCTCGGATGCTCTCTGCTTCTTTGCGCGAGTAGGTGGCCGGTGTGATATCGCCGGCTCCAGCCAGTATTCGTCCGCCAATGATCTGCCGCAGAGCATCGGAGATGCGCCTGCCCCCAGCGCGGCGTTCAGTTCCACTGCGGAAGTCAGTGGCTAGCGGTTTCTCTGCTGTGCGCCGCTCATCTCCCTTGCGGCGTTCTTTCCCATTCCGGCGTTCGGAATCACTATGGGCCTGTTCCATGATGTTTTCGCCCTCCGAGAACGTCCTGAGGGACAGTCAGCAAGCCCCCCAACCCCTTTCCTGGTTCATTCTACTGCAACGTACCGTACCGGACAACAAGTCGGCGTTTTGTCATTTCGTTGCCGTGAGCTACGTCACGGGACCGTGCTGGGCGCCCGTTGGCAAAGCGACATAGCTATCTGACCTGAGGCGACCCAGGACCGATTGTCACGGCACATACGCGATCGCATCTATCTCCACTAGCAGGCCGTGAACCGGAAGAGCGGCGACCTGCACCGTCGTCCGAGCCGGCTTGTTACCCGCCAGCATCCTCTCGTACACGGCGTTCATGTCGGGGAAATCGCGCATGTCGGCCAGGAACACTCCGCAGCGCAGCACGTGCTGCAGGCTGGAGCCCGCTGCCTCGAGGATGGCCGCGATATTCCTGAAGACCTGTTCAGTCTGCGTCGCGACGTCGGCACCGGCCAATCGGCCCGTCTCAGGAACGGTGGCGCCCTGTCCTGACACGAATATCAAGCGCTCGAACGAGACGGCAGGTGAGTACGGGCCAATGGGCTCGGGAAGATCTGGCGCGGCGATCGGTTTGTGTGTGGGATTCTGCAACGGTCGGACTCCTTCTCGGCTCAGTCGGTCTTGTTCGCGCACCCGGCTAGACCGGAAAAGTCTACATACGGGCGGCCGGCGTCCATCCCTGCCAGCTTGCTCCCGCAACAGAACCACCGACTTGACCGTTGGTCGGTGGACAGCCCGAACACCCCGCGTATACTTGCCGGGGGAGATGCGTTTTCAGTCCCGGCTATGGTGGGATGGGTAGACAACAACCTCGACATGCGGAGACGCGTGATATGGCGGTAAACGATAGGGCACATCCCTATATCCCCAACTCTGTTCCCGAAGTCAAATCCAAGATGCTCGCCGAGATCGGCATCGCCGATATCGACGGGCTTTACGAGGACATTCCGGACGAGCTCAGGTTCAAGGGGGAGCTGAACATCCCCGACGGCATCACGTCGGAGCTGGAACTGCAACGCCACCTGGAGAACGTCCTTTCCGGGAACCAGACCTGTGGTGAGAACATCAGTTTCCTGGGGGGTGGCTGCTATCAGCATTACGTGCCTGCCGTCTGTGACGAAATTGCAGGACGCTCCGAGTTTCTCACCGCCTACGCGGGTGAGCCGTATGAGGATCACGGCAGGTTCCAGGCGCTGTTCGAATATCAGAGTCTCATGGGAGAGCTGTTGGACCTGGACGTGGTCAATGTGCCCACCTACGACTGGGGTCAGGCCGCGAGTACGTCGATCCGAATGGCCGGCAGGATCACGGGACGAAACAAGGTTCTCATTGCCGACACTATCTCCCCCGACCGCCTGCGGGTGATAAGGACCTACTGTGAGCCGTTGATGAGCATCGAGTTGGTGGGGCACTCGAGCCGCACGGCCAGGCTCGATATGGAGGATCTCCATACCCGGTTGGACGACTCAGTGGCGGGACTCTACCTGGAGAATCCTTGCTACTTCGGCACAGTGGAGGAATGCGGCAGCGCCATAGCCGCTGCACTCCACGGCAATGGCAGCGTACTCATCGTGGGTGTGGACCCCGTTTCCCTGGGAGTGTTGGCGCCTCCGAGCCAAACCGGGGCCGACATGGCCTGCGGTGACATCCAGAGCCTGGGTAACCACATCTGTTTCGGTGGTGCATTGGGTGGTTTCATCGCTACGCGCGACGAAGAGCAGTATGTCATGGAGTATCCGTCACGGCTGTTCGGGATATGCAGAACCGAACGGGACGGAGAGTGGGGATTCGGTGACGTGGCCTACGGCCGAACCTCTTTCGCGGTGAGGGAACAGGGCAAGGAATTCGTCGGAACTGCGGCCGCACTATACGGGATTGCGGCGGCGGTCTATCTCTCTCTGCTCGGACCCGCAGGCATGTGCGAACTGGGCCAGCACATCATCCAGAAATCGCAGTACGCGATGCGACGGCTGGCGGCACTCGAAGGCGTTGCGATCAGATTCGCGGGATTTCACTTCAAGGAGTTCGTGGTCGACTTCACGGCCACGGGCAGGAGCATAGCCGAGATCAACAATGCGTTGTTGGCGCAGGGCATCTTCGGGGGCAAGGATCTGGGAGCCGACTTTGAGAAGCTGCAAGGATGTGGGCTGTATGCGGTGACAGAGGTTCTCACCCGCGAGGATATCGATCGGCTGGTGGATGCGCTGGACGCGTACCTGAGCTAGGAGATCACGGTCATGGAGATACAGCGGGGCAGCAGGTTGCGGAATTTCCATCAGGCCAAATGGGACGAAGAGGCGATCTTCGAGTTGAGCACGCCGGGTGAGCGGGGGATCCACCTTCCGCAGGTGGAGCAGGATATCTCCGATCTTGTGGGTGACGGCCTGTCGCTGATCCCGGCGAGCGTGCGGAGGAAGACGCCGCCCGCCCTGCCGGAAGTAGGGCAGATGCGGGTGCTGAAGCACTTCCTGCGGCTCTCGCAGCAGACCCTGGGAGCGGACTTGAACGTGGACATCGGCCAGGGGACGTGCACTGTCAAGTACAGCCCCAAGGTCAACGAGAGAATTGCGGCCTCTCCCAAGGTGCGAGACCTCCATCCCGATCAGGACGAGAGCACCGTGCAGGGCGCCTTGAGGGTGATGTACGAGCTGGATCTCTTCCTGCGGGAATTGTCGGGGCTGGACAGATTTTCGCTCCAGCCCAGCTCAGGCTCCCACGCGATTCTCACTATGGCCGCCATCATGCAGCGGTATCACGAGGTCAGGGGAGAGGCCGACACGAGGAACGAGCTGATCACGACGATATTCTCCCACCCATCCGACGCCGCCGCTGCCGCTGTGAAGGGGTACAGCATCATAACGCTGTATCCCGACGAGCAGGGGATGCCCGACGTCGCGGCGCTCGAGGCTGCCGTATCGGAGCGCACTGCCGGTTTGTTCATCACCAATCCCGAAGACATCGGCATCTTCAATCCCAAGATCGCCGACTTCACCCGCATAGTGCACGAGGCGGGCGGGATTTGCGGTTACGACCAGGCCAATGCCAATGGCATCCTGGGTATCACCAGGGCGAGGGAAGCCGACTTCGATCTCTGTTTCTTCAACATGCACAAGACATTTGGTGCTCCCCACGGTTGTGGCGGTCCGGCAGCCGGGGCTGTTGGGGCCACCAAGGAGCTGGCAGGGTACCTGCCGGTCCCTTTGGTCGGCTGCGACGACGGCGAGTACTTCCTCGACTACGACGTGCCGCATACCATTGGCAAGGTGCGTAGCTTCTACGGTGCATTCCCGGTGTTGCTCAAGTCCTATGCCTGGATCCTCAGTATGGGTGCGACCGGCCTCAGGGAAGCGGCGGAGATCGCCGTCCTCAACAACAACTATTTGCTCAAGAAGATCACTGAGATAGATGGGGCTACCTCGCCATACTCGGGTGGCAAGAGGAGGATCGAGCAAGTGCGCTACTCGTGGGAGGACCTCTACCGGGAAACCGGTATAGACACCCACGACGTTACCCGCCGCCTGGCCGACTTCGGTTTCCACCTGTGGCAGAGTCACCATCCGTTCGTCGTACCGCAGCCATTCACCATTGAGCCCACCGAATCCTATTCCCGTGCGGAGTTGGACGAGTACCTGGACGGGCTGCGACACGTGGCACGGGAGGCTCGGAGCGAGCCTGAGACGGTCAAGCACGCGCCGCACAACAGCGTCGTGCACCGGATCGATGACAGCAGCTTGGATGATCCGAAACGGTGGGCTGTGACTTGGCGGGCCTTGCTCAAGAAGCAGGGGAGAGCCGCGGCGAAGATCCGGGGATGACGAGTGAGCCGCCCTATGAAGACCGTGGGCCTTATCGTGAATCCCGTGGCCGGCATGGGCGGTAGCGTTGGCCTCAAGGGCACGGACGGTCTTGACGTAGTCCGGGAGGCGGAGCGATTGGGTGCCCGTCCGTGGGCTCCGCAGCGAACGGCACGGGCACTGGCGGCGCTGCTCCCCATCAGCGACAGCCTGGTGCTTGTGACCTTCAGCGGCGTGATGGGTGAGGCCACCGCTTCCGCGTGCGGCCTCGAGCCACAGCTGATCGGGTCGGGCTCAGCGCCGCGCACGACCGCGCAAGACACCGTAAGGGCCGCCCGCCAAATGGTCGAGCGAGGCGTCGACCTCCTGTTGTTTGCAGGTGGTGACGGTACTGCCAGGGACGTTTGTGGTGCCGTGGGTACCTCTGTTACGGTCCTGGGTGTTCCGGCGGGGGTGAAGATTCACTCGGCCGCGTTTGCGTCCAGCCCCGCAGCGGCCGGGCGGGTGGCCGCCTCCTTTCTCACGGGAGAGATCACTCGTGTGAGAGAGGCGGAGGTGATGGACATCAATGAAGCGGACTATCGGCGCGGCCGTCTCTCTGCACGCCTGTACGGCTACCTCGAGATCCCCGACGCGAGGCGCCTGTTACAGGGTGCAAAGTCTGCCAGCGCCCCCGATGAACGGACGGCACAGCGGGCAATCGCCACGGCCCTCGTCGAGCGCATGACCGACGATCGCTGCTACATCGTGGGCCCGGGAACTACGTGCAGGTCACTGCTGGAAATGCTGGGCGTCGAGGGCAGCCTGCTGGGCGTCGACCTGGTGCGCGCGGGAAAACGGGTCGGCAAGGACCTGAACGAGCGCGAGATCCTCGCGCAGACGGTCAGCAGCCAGTGCAGTCTGATCCTCACGCCGGTGGGTGGCCAGGGTTTCCTACTCGGCAGGGGGAACCAGCAAATCTCCCCCGAGGTCATCAGGAGAGTGGGAAAAGAGAACATCATCGTGGTGGCCACAGCGGAGAAGTTGAGTTCCCTGAGAGGCAGGCCCTTGCTGGTCGATAGCGGGGATGAGGAGATGGACTCCTATTTGTGCGGCTACTACAGGGTAGTCACTGGCTATCGTGAGGCTGCGGTCTACCGGGTGTTTTGCGGCGTCTAGTGGTTAATCGGGCAGGGCAGGGACGGTTCGGCCGGGCTACATCCGGCGAGCCAGTCGCGAGATCATGTCCCAACCCTCACGTATGAGGGTTGGGATCGGCGTGTGGCTGGACGGAGGGCCGGGGATTCGAACCCCGATGGGATTGCTCCCGGCGGTTTTCAAGACCGCTGCCTTACCAGTTAGGTCTAGCCCTCCCAGGGAGACGTAAATTAACCGACGGCAATGGCTTCCCCAACTGTCACGGGTGTACTTCGAGCCGCGGCACCGCTGTGACGGCCAATTGCCCCGGATGGCGGGTCCAGCGATCTTGCAGTCGCCATGACTGAGCGCCGATACAGCGAGGAACAGGTCGCCGCCATCTTCGAGCGGGCCACCGAGATGCAGCAATCCACTCGGCGTCAGCTCCCTCCGGGCGAGGGTATGACTCTCGCTGACCTGCAGGAGATCGGCCGTGAAGTGGGTATCCCACCCGAGATTGTGGCGCAGGCGGCGAGAGCGATTGACCAAGGCGGACGCCCGGTGTCACGGACCTTCCTAGGCCTGCCGATCGGCGTCGGACGGACGATCGATCTCGACCGGTGGCTCTCTGAGAAGGAATGGGAGCGCCTGGTTGTTGATCTGCGCGAGACGTTCGACGCGCGGGGCACGGTGAGATACGATGGTCCCTTCCGCCAGTGGACCAACGGCAACCTGCAGGCGCTGCTCGAGCCGACCGCGACCGGACACCGGATCTGCCTGCGAACCGTCAAAGGCGATGCCCGTGCCTTCATGACCGCGGGGCTCGGGATCCTCGGAGTCGCGGCGGCGGTGCTGATCCCTGCGGTGGTGACCGGCCAGCTTGGCGACGCCGCGGCCGCTACGGGATTCCTGGCGGCCGTCGGAGTCGGCATGTTTGGCGTTGGAGCGCTCCGCCTGCCGGGCTGGGCGCGGCTGCGTCGGCATCAGATGGAGGGTGTGGCCGCACGGCTCGCGCTGGAGGCAAGGTCGCTCCCCCCCGACGATCCGGCCGCCGAGGAAAGCTGAGCCTCCGGTAGGCGATTTCCAGCGCCCGGCACCGCAGAGGCGCTCACTTCACCTCTCCACTTTCCGGCGAGCTAAGATGCGCCAGGGCGGCTGAGCCGGCGCCCCGCTATGTCACAGGCGCGTTAGAGCCGGCGAGCACGGCCGTCTCAAATGAAGGCGCTGATATGAGCGCAGCAAAGCCACGAGGGGGAAGCGAGCATGGACAATCCGCGACTTCGTGAGATCCTCAATCTTCTCGACCCGCCCGCTGGCAGGCGCTTGTGGTCCGGCGGGGCCAGGGTCGCCGGTTGTGTTCGCGGTATCACGCCCGAGCAGGCGGCATGGCAGCCGGCTCCCAAGCGGCACTCCGTCTGGGAGCTAACGCTACACCTGGCATGCGGGGATCATGGCCCTCATCATGGATGGTGCGGACATCACGTCCCCGTGGACCACGATGGACGTATTGGTCGGAAGTGCGACGAATGGCGTGCTAGTTATGATCTCGAGCTTGAACACGACGTCTTGGCAGGCGTTTTGGAGTTACGACTTACGCAAAGACGCGCCCATTCCGGCTGTCCGGACTCATTCTGGATGGCCGAATATACCATCACGATTTCCGATTTCGACATCGCGAGCGCGTTCAAGGTGATTCACGATTATCAGGGCAGTACCGAAAGGATCCCCCTCGAAGGATCCTTGTAGCGCAATGTTGAACGAGCCGTCCTGACCAGTTCTCAGGAGCACCGATTGCCAACAGGCGGCGCTGGTTGGCAATCGCAGTCATAGACTGTTGTACTGCGCTGACAGGCGCGCGGAGGCAAATATGCCGCTCCGTGTGGCGCCCCTCAAGATCCTTAGGGATCGACCTCTCTTCCAGAGCCATATTCGACTCTTCCGAGGCTTCGCGTCCGCGAGGCTACGAGCCACGCTCGGCGCTTTCTTTTTGAGGGCAAGCGGCCCTGGGGGCTGGCTCTTCGGCGAGGTTCTTCACGATGCGGGACTCGAGTTTGATGCATACGGCTATCTGGAACCGGCACGTGAGGCGTATCAGAGGGCACTTGACTGGCACCGAAGTCAATCAGCGCCGCGGCCCCCCGAAGAGTGTTGGGACCGTCGTCCGGAGCAAGTCGGCGGCTCAAGCGCCATATTCCCTACATGCCCCGACGTGGATTCTCACATGTGGTGGGATTCGATGACTGCCCGTTCGAGCGCGAACACCGAGGTGACGTAGCCGTCATCGGTGCCGTCTTCGCAAACTCGAGGCTGGAAGGGGTCCTGCGTGGTAGCGTGCGGCGTGATGGGGCCAATTCCACCCGTAATCTGGTGAGGCTGATCGCCGACTCCAAGTACGCGGACCAACTCCAGCTCGTCATGCTCCAAGGCATAGCTTTCGCGGGCTTCAACGTCGTCGACCTACCCAGGCTCCACCGAGAGCTTGACCTGCCGGTCCTTGTGGTGGTTCGCAGACGTCCTCGGCTGGACCGAGTGCGCAGTGCCCTGGGGCGGGTGCGTGGGGGTACCCGCAAGTGGGCCTTGATTGAGCGACTGAGCCCGCCCGAGCCGGTAGGCAGCGTGTTCGTGCAGCGTGTTGGACTCTCGCTGGCCGAGGCCGCGGGCGCCATCGCACGGCACGCAGTGCACGGTACGATTCCGGAGCCACTGCGCACGGCTCATCTGATCGCCGGGGGAATCGCGGCGGGCCAGAGCCGAGGGAGGACCTAGCGCCTCGGGCGGACGAGCCACGTCATGCAGAGGGATCCCCTACGTTACTACCGAGGCCTGCACCGATCCTGAGCTGTTCTTCGAACTGACCAGCGTTGCCGGCAATCGTGACAAAGCCTTCCACATGGAGTAGCGCGCGCCAGTAGTCCTTCAGAATCACGAATACGCAGACCAGCTTCTCAATAGGGGGGTCGGTTGGCTTGCCAACAATCTGCTTGCTACCCTGGAAGCGGATGTACACAAAGCTGCGGAAATCTTCTTGGCCCCCTACCGCACCTCCGGATCGAAATTCTCGATCATCCAGGCATCCGACACCGACTCGACGACATTGCACAGCAGGGCTAGGCTGGCGGGGCGCTCGACGGGAATACAATCGGCGGCGCCGTCGAACGGCACCCTGGCAACGACCCTGCCGTCGCCGCCTAACACCGGAACGAGGAGAATATCGTTGGAGCCCCGCTCTCGCACGTAGATGGATTGGCCGTTCGCTGCCCATCCCAGCGGGTCGGCGCGGCCGGCGTACTCCAGGGAAATGACCCAGGTGCCGCGCACCTCTACTCGGTCTACTCGATTCCAGAAGACGGCAACGCGTGCCCCGTTGGGGGAGGAGTGAGGAAACGCCACCCAGCCCACGGAGTCTTCGATGACGAGCAGCTCCTCCGCCTCGGTCTCCGGATCGAGCAGGTGGAGGTCTCGGTCGTCGGCCCAGGAGTACACGATGTGCCTACCCGGTGCCCATGCGAGGCCGTTTTCACCCATCTCGGTCCTTTGGTACGCGCGCACCTGCCCGCGATCGAGGAGAATCGTTTGCACCTCTACCTTGCCACCTCTCCGGGCACCGAACGCCAGCGCAGTCCCGTCGGGAGACCACACCGGGCCGACCACAGCCTCGCCGCGCGACGTGACACGCCTCGGCGTCCCCCCGGCGGTGGAGACCACGTACACGTCCCCCTCCGTTCGCTCAAACTGGATATACGCAACCCACTTCCCATCGGGGGAGAGTCGAGGAGGGGATTTCGAAGCTGTACCTTGGGTGAGTTGCACGGTGGTGAATTGAGTGCCGTCACCCCGTTCGCTTGCCGTCGCCAGCCACACGTTTGAGTGGCTCTGCACTTTGGTAAGTGCGAGTGTGCGGCCGTCCCCCGTGAGGCTCACCCCGGGTTTGTAAGGCCGCCCGCGACCAGCGTCAAGCCCAGCTTGCAGCACCACGGGAGTGCCTCGGGCCCGTCCGTCGGGTGCGACGCGCACCTTCCGTAGTTCATCGCCGCGCAGGTAGTAGACCGCACCCCCGGACGGTGCCCAGCGCGGCCCGGCCAGCATCACCGTGTCCCGCACCAGTCGCTGCCAGCCGGACCCATCCACCGCCACCGTCCACAGGTGGTAGCTCGACTGCACGCTGGACACCAAGGCAATGAACCTGCCGTTCGGCGACCAGTCACCCGAATACAGGAAGGCTCCCACCGAGTCAGGCGTCTCCACCGAGAAGGTGTCATCCATGGCGAGTTTGGTGAACCGGATCGGGTTGACACCATCGGCGGACCCCTCCCGCCAGTGAGCTACTTGTGACCCGTCGGACGCCCAGGCGACGTACGCGACCACGCCGGAGAGCGGACGTGGTGGGCCACCCAGCCTGGGGTACGTCACGGTCACGTTGCGGCCAGTGCTGTCAAACCCCGCAAACAGCAGCGCAGCGCCATCGGGTGACCACCGGAGGGAGCCGACGACTCCGATTGCAGCGATCTCGATGACCGTCCCTCCCGTCAGGTCCTTCACGAACAGCCGACTCGGGTCGTCCTGCTCCACGTAGGCCAGCAGGTCGCCGTCCGGTGAGATCTCCGTCTGGATCACGTTCCCGCTGAATGTGAGTTGGGTGTGACGCGCAGCTGGAGCCCCGCCCCGGCCGGCACCACCTCGCACCATGATCACGGCGCTGGCAGCGGCGATGATGATCACGCTCGCCGTTGCGACCGCGATGGCCCTGCGAGATGCCGGGGCCACCGCGCCGGTCGCTTGTCGTGGTTCGCTCGGTGCAACGCCCCCGCTTGGCGTGGCAACGGCCTCGAGCTCGGCCAGCAGCTCACCCGCAGTGTCCCACCGATCGGCCGGCTTCTTCTCGAGACAGCGCATGATTGCCTGTGAGAGACGCACCGGTGCGTCCGGCCGAAGCTCGCTGAGCGGCCGCGGTCGCTCCAGGACGTGGGATGCGAGCATCGCCTGCGAGTCGTCCCCGGTGAAGGGCGGTTGCCCTGCCAGCATCTCGTACAAGACGCACCCGAAGCTGTACAGGTCGTGCCGGTGGTCGACTTCACTGCTCCCAGATACCTGTTCCGGGCTCATGTAGCCTGGTGTGCCCATTACCATGCCTGATCGAGTAAGTCGAGCGGCACCTGCCGCGCTGACGGCACGCGCGATGCCAAAGTCCGCCACGAGCGCGTGATCGCCCGACAGCAGGATGTTCTCTGGCTTCACGTCACGATGCACGACACCCTGGCCATGCGCGTAATGCAACGCCTGGGCCACGTCACGCGCATACGTCAGGGCGTCGTCGAGCGGCAGCTGTCCTTCCCGGTCCAGCCGACCCCTGAGGGACTCGCCTTGGATGAGCGGCATGACGAAGTAGAGCTGGCCAGCGGCGGATCCCGAGTCGTACACCGGCACGATATGCGGATGGGTCAGGTTCGCGGCGATCTTGATCTCCCGCAGAAACCGCTCCGCGCCCGGGTGAGCTGACAGACCGGCATGCATGACCTTCACCGCGACATTCCGCTCATGTCGGAGATCGCGAGCCCGATAAACGGTGGCCATTCCCCCGGATCCGATCTCCAGGCCGAGTCGATACCGATCGGCCAGCGCGCCCGTGAGCTGCGGTTGCGCCGATGACGTCGCAGAGACGGCCGACGGAGCGACAAACGGCTCGCGGGTGGGCTGAGGCATGTTCGACGCCACGGGCTCGCTCCGCTCCCGGACGTTTTCGATGAGTGCTTTGGTCTCCGGTGAGGGATCGAGTTCCAGCTCGAGCGCCACCCGTCGGGCGAAGGTCTCGTACTCACGGACCGCACCCGCTCGATCGCCGAGCCGGTCAAGCAGCTTGATGACGCGCCGCAACAACCGTTCGTCCAGCGGCGCCAGGTTCCTGGCGTGCCGACTCCACCGACCCGCCTCGACCGTGTGCCGCAGCCCCGCCTCCTGGTCGGCCAATTCCCACGCGGCCGTGGATGCCCGTTGCCTGAGGTGCTTGCGTCGCTCGTCGAGCCAGCGCTCGAACTCCGGTGCATCCGGCACGTACAGGCCCTCGAGCAGGTCCCCACGATAGAGCTCCAAGGCGCCGGCTCGATCGCCGCCGGCTAACGCGTCTTCGAACCCCGCGACGTCGGACCAGAACTGCTCTTCTGACACCGCCACCTCATCGTCGCCCCGAGTCACCACGACCGTTTCGCCCAGGAACAGGCGCAGGCGGTAGAGGGACTGTCGCACGGCGCTCCGGGCCCGCTCCTGGCTCAGCTCCGGCCAGAAGCATCCGATCAAGGAGTCGCGTCGGTGGAAGCCTCGGCTGGCGCCCGCGCTCAAGAAGGCGAGCAGGCCAAGCAGCTTCGGCCGAGCCAGCACGGCCTGGGTATCGGTGCCTTCGGGGCCCACGAGCCGAGCCGGGCCGAGCGCTCGAAACTCGATCATCGGTGGCGGGATCCTCCTGGGAGACTGCAGGGAGACAGTGGTGAGACGTGGTCCGCCTATCCTGCCGCAAAGATAGGACGGCCACGAACCAGTGGCAAACGAGCACCCGTTACGAGGAGGCTACCATGAAACGGACACTGACCTTGGGCGGAATCGCCCTCGCGCTGGCTTTGGGGACCAGCTGCGGTGACGTCGAGATCAATGGGCCCGACTGGCCGAAATGGCCACGACCGGACGACGCGGCCAGCGATGTGCGGGTGTCCTGGGAGTGGCGCGGTCAGGTCGCCGCGGGACACCACGTCGAAATCAAGAGCCTCTTCGGAGAATTCCGCTGGGTGCGGACCGCGGGAACCGAGGTGGTGGTCAAGGCGACCAAGATCGGCGCGCGCGACGCGGTGGCCAACGTGAGCATCGACGTCGTGCCGCACGAAGCCGGCGTCACGATCTGCGCCGTGTACCCGGACGTGCCGGGGCACGCCCCGAACACGTGCGAGCCTGGTAACGCCGGGAACATGACCGTGTGGGACGGGGGACGCGGCGTAGTCCGGGTCGACTTCCTGGTCTACGTCCCGGACGGGGTGGTCCTGATCACCAAGAGCCTCATGGGCGAACAGGGTGGCATTTAGCCGAAGAGCGATTAGAGCGCCCCACTTATGACGGCACCTTCGACGGGACACTCAGCGGTTCCTTCGGCCGTAAGGTGCTCAGCTGGTGGCTGGATCCGCGTGATCTGTGTTTCTGTCTGCGCGATCTGTGGCCCTAGGATAGGTGGCCGAGTGGTCGAAGGCGCGCGCCTGGAGAGCGACCGAGTGGCCTGTCAGACTGTGATCAACCATCACACTTCATTCGAAGAACTGCACCATCTGTGACACTCGCCATCATTCTAGATTTCAGATCCTCGGACGCGAGGTTGCGGGCAGCGTTGCAGGTTGGGTTGGCGGCGGTCTCATCGGTATCGCCATGGCGTTGGGGTTCGGCGCGGTCGAGGCGGGCATGGTGCCCCTATTCGGAATCAGCTTCTCGCTGGCGGGCGCATACATCGTACACCGTTCGGTATACGAGAACACGGTCATTCAGCGCAAGCGGGAGCTGGAGCAGATAGTGCAGAGGGCGGTGGGATCGTAGGGAGCAAGTGGTCTCGTCAATCGTCACTCGTCACTCGTCACTCGTCAGCTCCCGCACCCCGATCTCCTCAAGCCGGTCGGCCAACTCCTCGAGCTGGGGGCGATAGTGATTGGCCATCCCTTTCGGCAGACCGGTGGCGGCAAGGAATGCGCCCGCGAACACGAACGGCAAGATCACGGCCGCCATAGCGCCTCCCTCAGGTACTGCCAAAGCCGTGGCGACTCCCAGTCCAACCAGCCCGCCACCAGCGGCACCCCAGCCGGGAGCGAAGATCGAGGCTCCGCGCAGTTCGATGTGCTCTTCAATATGAACCTGGGTGCGGCCGGATGCCGTGGTGAGGGATATGCGCACGTCGCGTCCCATGAAACCAGGCTTCGTGCCCGACCAGTGCAATGAGCTACCCACTGACGAGAGATTCCCTACGAACCCCAGCCGCGTGTTGATCTCGTGCACCATCATTTCAACCGTGGATTCCGACAACTCGCCCGGAATGGTGCGCTCCACAACGAGGCGGCCCTTCTCGAAGGTCGATGTCGAGTAGTCACGTGAGCGTGATGCCGGAATTGCATCTGCAGGACCGCGCGAGATCTCCTTCGCTGCTTCCCTCAACCTTGCCGGAGCGATCCCGACCTGGGCTGCAATCTGCTCGACTCCACCCATTGACAGCGCACTTTCTTCGTGGTCTGTCGGCCGCTCTGCCTGTCTATCCGCGGCCCTGCCAATCAGCTCCCGAACCTCCGAGTCCGACAGTCTCTTCGTAGGCTCTGCTGCGGCCGCCAGAGCATCCGCGAATTCCATCGGTTTGGCGAAGCGCTCCGACTGCCGCATCGCGAGGCCCTTGACGAGGACCTGCTCTATCCTGCCGGGCAGTCGATCGAGCCTCTCTCTATGCTGCGGCAGGATCTCGTCGAACCGGCCGAGGCGAACCTCGTCGGGAACCGGCCACACACCCGGTGTCTCACCGATCAACATCTCGTATACGACGCAGGCCAGGCCGCAGACGTCGGTTCGCGGGTCCAGATCCGTGCGACCACCGGCCTGCTCCGGGCTCATGTAACCCGGTGTGCCGAGCGGGAAGCCGCTTCGGGTCAGTCCAACCGAACCCGCCGAGCTCACCGCCCTGGCGATGCCGAAGTCGGCGACGACGGCTTCACCCTCGGAGAAGAGTATGTTCTCCGGTTTCACGTCCCTGTGAATCACGCCTTGCCTGTGCGCGTGGGATAACGCTGCGGCGACCGCCCTGGTAATGGCGTGAACGGCTTCGATCGGCAGCCGCTTCTGTTCACTGAGTCGGAGGCGGAGCGATCCGCCCTCGACGTATGGCATCACGTAGTAGAGCAACCCGTCGGCCTCTCCACAGTCGAACAACGGCAGGATATTGGGATGTGTGAGCTTGGCCGCGATCTCGATCTCGCGCAGGAACCGTCCTGCGCCGAGTGACGCAGCCAATTCTGGAAGCAGAACCTTCAGCGCCACTCGACGATCCAACTTCCTGTCGTGCGCCAGGTAGACGACCGCCATGCCGCCGCGCCCGATCTCGCGTTCGACGGTGAATCGATCGGCCAGAGCCGTGTTCAGACGGTCGAGCAGGTCGTTCATCTATTCACCTGTTCCGATGGTGCGGATGTAAGATGGTATGCGGGATAGATAGAGGCCAGGAGTTCGCCCCCGCGCGACTGCGAGCCGCCGCGTGGTCACGAATCTCAGGGTCGCCATACGCGGCAAAGCGTATTGCCGGCTTTTCGCCGTCGCCTGCCCGCAGCACAACGCGGGTAGGCGAGCGCTGGGAGGTTCCTCAGTTCTTGGCTCGGAATTATGAGAGTCGTGTGGCGGAGTGATATGGGATGGCGGGAAGACAACAGAGTACCCATCCCACCAGCACCCAGCCGAGATTCAGCAAACCAAGACTCGGCGAGAGCTCTCTCCACTTGGTCCAGCAGGTAAGCCATGGCGACCAGGGGGATGCGGAGCTGCCAATGCGCCGGTTCCTTGAACTCCGATATGGGTTGGATTGAGGACGAACAGAGAGTACCGGTGGCTGTAACCTGACCAAGGGAAGCGTCTTTCGACCAGGAGTCATTCGGCCCTTATTCTCCCTGCTCCCCGGATCGCGAGCTGGGGCGACATCCGGTCGGTGCCGACGGACTAGGGACCCTGTCAGGATTCGATGTCAGGAGCGCTGTTCGGGTACCGGGCCACAGTGGTCGTTTCCGGTGAGACGCTTCAAGGTTGCGCCCTGCGCGGCGGCTCAGGCCTCGACCCCCAAGTAGGCCATCGAACCTCAGACCTACCCAGCAGCCGGGTCCATCACCTTGCCCATGAACAGGATCGTGCCCGAGAACTTCTCGCGGATCACGAACACAAAGGGACGGTCAACTATGAAGCCGGGTGGCCCCGCCGCGTCCATCATCGAGACCACGGTGACCGCCGCGGCCTCAGTTCCCTCTTCGTTCACATCCACGAAGGTCTTGTGCACCACGCTGTCGATCCACAGGCCACCGGGAGCATACATGCGGGTGAAGTCCGCCTCGCCCGGCGAGAACGCGACGCCCATCCCAAGTGCCTCGAGCACCTCGTTCAAACCAATCTCGTACTCCAACGTGAACTTGGGCAGCGATACCTGCACCTCTCCACTGTCGAGTTCCGCCAGCCACCCAGCCCAACTATCCTGGGTGAGCAGATCGACCAAAGCGGAGATCTGCCCTGCACTCTCCGGCAACAACACCGTCATGCTGTAGGCCGCTCCACCGTAAGGCAGCTCCGCTATCCGCACACCGTCGGCCCACGCCAGCCTGAGCTTCACGTCACCCTCGTGCGACATCATGTCCACCGTCGTCTCGGAACCGTCCACCAGCGTGAAACGAGCAGCCTCAGTCCGACTCTTGTCGAACTGGTAGGTCCAGTCACCCTTGAAGTAGATCGCGTTGATCAGATACATCACCACGCTCCAGGGAATCTGATCCGGCACGATCTCCTCGATCTTCCCCTTCGTCTTCTCGCTCACCCAACCGTTGATCGTCTGCCCTGCCGCAGGATCGCTGAAGTCCAGCGCCGTAACCTCGGCATCGAAGAACTCCCGGTTGAGATCCAAGAACGCCTGCTCGAACGTCATCCCCATCCGGTACCAGATCGAGTTGGCCAGCAGGAACTCCACCCTGGAATCGAGGTCCCTCAACAGATCGATCAGGTCGCGGTACGATTGGTTCACCTCCTCCAGCGTCATGCCCTCGAGCTCCAACGTCTGCTGCATGGCTTCCTGAGTGGTGCCCGCCGCACCGTTGTAGGTCATCCCCAGGGCCATCGCCACGCTGAGCGGTGAGATGAACACGTTCGAGTCGCCTGCCTGCCGGTTGATCTCCCGGAACAGCTTGAGGGCGAACCGGTTGTCAGCCTCGATCAGCTTGCCTTCGGCGATGCTCAGCTCGCGGGGCAGACCGGTGATGGGACCGTCGTCCGGTCCAAACAGAGCATCACAACTGGCTACCAGGATGACTACGGCAACGGGAGGGAGCAAACGGAACAGTCGCTGCATGACCACCTCTTGGGTCCGGTTCACTGCATATACCCTAGAGCCCCAGGTTCAGGTCACATCGGGCAGTCACGGGCTTGGTGCGACCCGCCAAAGGAAGCCTCGAGCCGAAGGAGCAGCATGGGCCGGACGGTGTTAGAGAAAAGCATCGCGCCAGGTCTAGGGCATCGGAGGCAAATGAAACGACGACGGCCCAGCCCTTAGTGCCTCGCGGTGCTCGGACAACAGAGACGTCGCGGTGCTCTCGGTGAGCGACGGCTCGAAGCGGCGGCTCACTGAATGCGACACCTACGATGGAGCGCGACGGTTCAAAGCCGGGGACGAACAAATCGTGTTTCTGCGCAGGACTTTGCGGCGCAGGATTGTTACGGCGGACCTGCGAGTGTTGATCGAGGGAGGCGATTAGGGTCGGCAGGAGGCCCACGGCAGGCTCTCGTGGCTACACTCCACTCCTTGAACGACCGGTCGCGTAATGACCGGTGATTCATCGCTCCTAGCAGATGCCGCCCCAGCCTGAAGAGGTTTTGCACCTCTGCATGAACCGAAAGAAACCGCTGCGCTTGGCCGGCAATACCGTTCTGACCGTTGCCGACCGCTGGCTCAGACCGCTATCGGAACCTATTCGGCACGAGCAGGTCCGATTCGCTCCGCGCGACTTCGGCTAACATCGCGGCGACATCGCCAATCGCCACACCCAACCACTGCTCCAGTGTATCGATCACACTTTGCCGACCGTCCAGGTCGTCGATCTTCACGCTGTGGTTACCGCCCGCTTGCACCACCTTGAGCGCGTCCGCCTGACCCGTCAACTCGATCGCCCCGCCGGTCCACGGATCGTTTGCGCCATAGATGTAGACGATGTTGTCGCCTTCGGTCTGAAGCCAATCGTAGATGTCGAGAATAGTCTCCGGGTGGTACACCAGATCGACACCCAACGAGTCGAAATACCCTCCTGCGATGCTGCCCAGCTCCTGCGTCAAGAGATCGGCGATGTGATCGAACCGCCTCTCAGGCTGACCGATCTGTGTGAACATTTGATAGTCGTACGGTCGTAAGGCCCTGGCTAGACCGTCCGACACCCTGAGGAAGTTTACGATGTCGTGGAGGTGCGCCACCATCTCGTCGTACGTTGTTTCCGGCTCGGGGATTTTTTCGCAGTCATCTTCGTAGTACTGCCAGAAGATCCAGTCGTAGCTCCGTACCGCTTCTTCGAACGCTCCGACCGTGTCGGCGGGGTGGACGTGTCCGTTCTCGGTATGCCAGGCCGAGAACCGCGGTATTAGGCTGTCCGCATGTTCCAGTACCGTACGTTGAAACCGGTGAATGTCGGCGCGACACTCCTCGGTCCCAAGAGTCTCGAGAAAATCGGCGAACCGCGAATCGGCCGTGTCGAGCATGAACGGCGACACGTAGGCAACGGTGGCCAGCACGTCGTCCGGGTAGAACCGTCTGTGAAACAGAGCCGTCGCTCCGCTCTTGCTGGCGCCCGCGCTCAGCCAAAGGCCCGTATAGATCTCTTTGAAGATCTCAACGATTCGGTGGTGGTCGGCGGCGGCCTGCTCGATGGTGAGGTGCTGCCAGTCCAGCGGATCGGGCACCGAGTTGCTGTAGTAACGATGTCCCACTCTCAGACAGTTCGTGCCCAGGAGTGTCGCCATCTCCTGAGTCAAGCCCTCCGACACGTCATATCCACCCGGGGCGAACACCATTGGCATCGTCTCGTCCACATGTAACAGGTAGGCTCGCTGGGTGAACTGACGACCGTCGGGGTCGGCGTGATCCACGGGTTGCGTGATGTCGAGGCGGAATGCACGCTGGGCTCCGTGGCTGGGGGCGATCTCGGCCACATCCACACCTGGCAGTGCATCGAGCCGCTCGCGGAGGTCGATTGGCTCGTCGTCGAATGTCACATCGTCACACGCTGACAGAAACAAGAGAGCCGCCAGTGCTGGTAACCGGCGGCTGCGAAACATGGCCTTCTTCCAGTGGTCCTTTTGCGTCCTGACGAGCATGCTCGGTACCGTTGCTCTCTGTTGGTCCGGGTCTTTTCGTTTGCTGGTGATGTCTTACACCGCAAACCCGGAAAAGGAGCCTTCCCCAGCGGCTCCGCCGGACCCGTCGTGGGCCGCGGTGCTCTGTGTTTCGGAAACTATCGCTGCCAATTCGGCACACGGGACCTGGCAAAGGTCAGGGCTCGGCCTCAGCAAGCTGCGCTTCTCGCTGGGGTCGACGTTCGGACTCTGCCTCGGCGCGGCGGGCGCCGGGGTGGTGGTGGGGACGCTGGTGCGAGATTGACGATTGACTGGACTCCCCCCTCAAGGAGCGGACACACTGTGAAGCACTGGCCAAGGTGATTCGACGAGGAGGTGTGTCAGCGTGTCCGTTTCGTTCTTAGGTGCGCGGCCGCACTGGGCATGGTCCAGCTCCGGTTGACTCGTCATGCTGGTGCAGGCGCTGGTCGATCCAGTCGAGCGAACCAACCTGCTGGGAGACATTCCTGCATTGATACTGATTGGTGTGGTCCTCATGGTTCTCACGCCACGCAGATCGCAACTTCAACGGTC
>JBDHKN010000094.1:0-17155 GCA_039586365.1 Gemmatimonadota bacterium
TCTCGTCCTCCCTTACCCGGGAGAACAGAGACATGGTCACCCGATAGGCGTCGGCGTAAGACGCGACAGCTACGCTATACCCGCAGTCGAGAAACTGTGAGAGACGTTCGCCACCCAAGCTCCTGGGCTGGAACCCTCCATTCCCGAGCCTCTGGTTCTCTACATCGAGCACGGCGAGCGGGATGTCTAGATCAGCGAACACCTGCGGGAGAACCTGCCACACCTGGCCGACCGTGGCAGCAACGGCATCGGACGACAGAGATGGCTCAGCCGATACGGCGAAGTTCACCGACTGGTCGGATACCGCTGTACCTGTGAAGCCGACCTGACCAAGGCTACCCAGCGTGCCGGTCCTGGCACAAGCTAGGGAAGACAACAGGGAAACGGCCGCGGCGGTGTGGAGGATCCGAAGCTGCAGAGACGACCTGCTATTTGACGAGGACATCAGGGTCCTTCTTCACGCAGTAAGGTATGGAACAGCCAGCCAACAGTCTGCTCGCAGTGGGCTGCTCTGGCCGTTATCTATTGAACAAACCTATTACACCAATATCTACAGACTGGGGCAGATAGGCCAGCGGGGAAGCCGCACCGGCTTCATGTCTTCGGCGCCCCAGGCTTGGCCGCATAGATGAACTCGTAGTAATCGTGCATCTGGAGTTCGCTGGCCGCTGCTTGGTCGACGATTACCGTGGCATCGCGATGGAGCTGTATGGCGCTGGCGGTAACCATGCTGGTAATCGGCCCCTCCACGGTCTGCGCAATGGCCTGGGCCTTGGCTTTGCCGCTAGCTAGGAGTATCAGCTTGCGGGCATCGAGGATCGTCCCGACACCCATGGTAATCGCATAGACCGGCACGTCTTCGGGCCTGTCGAAGAACCGCGCGTTGTCGTCGATGGTCTGTTTGGCCAGCGTCTTGAGCCGGGTGCGGGAACTCAAAGAACTGGTCGGCTCGTTGAACGCTATGTGCCCGTCCGAGCCGATCCCCAGAAACTGCAAGTCGATACCGCCGCACTCAGCGATGCGCTGTTCATACCATGCACAGAAGGACCGATAGTTGCTCGTGGTGCCCGACGGAATGTTGATGTTCTGGGGTTGGATATTGACGTGCTGGAAGAAGTGTTGGTGCATGAAATGGTGGTAACTCTGCGGATGGTTCACCGGCAGCCCAACATATTCGTCGAGGTTGAATGTCGTTACGCGAGAGAAGTCGAGTTGTTCCTCCCTGTGCAAGCGCACCAGTTCTTGATAGAGACCCAGCGGCGTGGACCCCGTAGCCATGCCCAACACCGCATTGGGCTTGGCGTTCAGCACTTCGACGACTAGCGCTGCCGCCACCCTGCTCACCCGTTCGTAGTCCTTCTGAATGATCACTTCCATGATTGTAGCTCCCTAGGGCAACTGCTGATCTGGGCCCAGCTTCCGACCATGTGATATTCCAAACATGTCCAATGGCCGATACCCGGGGCAAGTTCGGTCTCGCCACGCTACATTTCGTGCTCGTTGACGGTGATCTCCATCAAACGATCGGCACCATGACCCAACAAGATGTGCGCGTCCGTTTCGCACCTTCACCGACTGGTTACCTGCACGTGGGTGGAGCCCGCACAGCGCTGTTCAACTGGCTGTTCGCCCGCCAGACCGGTGGTAAGTCGCTGCTCCGAATCGAGGACACCGATCGGGAACGATCGTCCGATGCCCACACCAACGTGATTCGTGACGGGCTAACCTGGCTGGGCCTGGATTGGGACGAGGACATCGTATTCCAGGGAGCTGGACTGGCACGCCACCAAGCCCTGGCAGACCAGTTGGTTGGCGTCGGGGACGCCTATGAGGAGGAAGGGGCTATCCGGTTTCGCATGCCACAGGGTGAGATCACTTGGGACGACGTGGTGCATGGCAGCGTGAGCTTCCAGGGTAGTGAGATCAAGGACTGGGTAATACTGCGCTCTGACCGCACACCTACATACAACTTCACCGTGGTGGCCGACGATCTGGAGATGCGCATCTCGCACGTGATCCGCGGGGCCGATCACGTCTCGAATACTCCCAAGCAAATCGCAGTGTATCAGGCGTTGACTGCGGACCTCCCGATTTTTGCCCACGTTCCGATGATTCACGGACCCGACGGTAGAAAGCTATCGAAAAGGCACGGAGCGACCGCCGTCGGTGACTACAGGCAGCTAGGCATCCTGCCGGAAGCACTGCGCAATTTCCTGGCTCTGCTCGGCTGGAATCCCAAGGACGAGCGGGAGCTGTTCTTCGACGTGGCTGAACTGATCGAGACATTCAGGCTGGAGGACATCCAGAAGAAGCACGCGATCTTCGACCACACCAAACTCGAGTGGATGAATGGTCAGTACTTGAGTCGCACTGCGGTCGACGTGCTGTGGCCGTTGGTCGAACCCGAACTGCGGCGTCGGGAGCTGGATCCGGACAAGTACCCGCGAGAGCGGGTCCTGCTCGCCGTGGAGATCAACCGGGAGCGGGCTCGCACGACACACGAGATAGCAGAGCGGGCGGCCGTGCGACTCGACCGGCGCTTCATGGTGCGTGACGACCCCAAAGCGCAACAGCTCATCGCCAAGGATCCGGAGGTGTTTGCGATGGCACTCGAGGCTGCCGGACGACATCTCGCAACCGTACCTGAATCACAGTGGGAACCCGATCACCTGGAGTCTGAGCTGCGCGGGCTGGCCGAATCGCTAGGTCTTGCCGTCGGGAAGCTGTTTCAGCCGATCCGGGTCGCCCTCACCGGGACGACCGTATCGGAGCCGGTGAATGTGTTGTTGTATGTGGTTGGGAAAGAGGAGAGTCTGGTGAGAATGGAGGCAGCAAGTAAAGGGCGGTAGAAGGCGGTAGAAGGCGGTAAAGGGCGGTACTGTTTCCGCCCTTTACCGCCCTTGCCCGCCCTTTACCGCCCTTTACTCATAGCTCCTTCTCGCCGGCCGGCATGTAGGCCATTCCATGGGCTCACCAGTGCGCTGGTTCACCAAGTTCTCGCGTCGGTCGCGCGCAACCATCTCTGGGTCTTCTGACGCCAGATACACCAGCATCGCCGTCAAGGTCGCGTTATTCTTGACTTCGTCCCACACGATCTTGTCGAACGTATCGCGTTGCGTATGCCAGGTGTAGGGCGAGTAGCCCCAGCTGTTGGAACTCAGGCTGAACGACGGGGCGCCGTGGCAGATGAACGATGCGTAGTCGCTGCCGCCCCCACCCGGAGTGCCCGGAATCTGGAGATCGATATGCCGGGTGATCTCGTTCGGGATCTGAGCGATCCATCTACCAAAGTGCTCGGCGGCACCCGTGAGACCCTGCATTGAGATGCGAACCACACGGCCCGTGCCGTTGTCCTGATTGAACAACGCCTGGAGTCCCGCCACCACTTCAGGATGGTCTTCCGAGAACGCCCGGGAGCCGATCAAACCCTGCTCCTCCGCACCCCACAAGCCAACGATGATAGTGCGCTTGGGATTGGGATACACCTGCTTCAGAATGCGTATCGTCTCCATCATCGTCACGGAGCCGGTAGCGTTATCGACCGCGCCCTGACCACCGTCCCAAGAATCGAAGTGGGCCGACAGCAGTACGTACTCATCGGGCTTCTCAGACCCGCGGATCTCGGCAATAGTGTTGAACATGGGGACTTCACCCAGGAACTCCGCTTCCGCCTCCACTCGGAGCACCGGACCCTGGTTATGCTTGGCCAAACGATACACCAGGCCATAGTCCTCACAGTTGACACCGAAAGTCGGAATACGCTCCGTAGTGGTCCCGAACACGCGCTGCACGCCCCAACCGCCGGGCCAACTCGAGGCCAGAATGCCGCGGGCACCGGCGCCTTCCAGCTTCTTGTACAGTGAGTCGTTACCGCCGATGCCGCGAATCATCTGGTTCCAAGCTTGCCTGGCCTCACTGCGAGCGGTCCGCATAGCCTCGAATGACTCCTCGGTCGCGAACTCTTCCCAGTTGTCGTCGGGGCGGCAGCTAGGCTCTAGGAACGAGACGAGCACGAACTTGTCCCGAGCGGTGGGTAGCCACTGGTCAAGCTCCGCTGCGTTGGTGAACTCAGGAATGACGACCGCGGGTCCCTCGACCTCACCGCGGGTCCCGGGGCTCCACGCCAGCATCGTGGCCTCGAGACTCCGCACCCACGGGCTGATCATGTCGACGTGACTGATACCACGGCGCCAGCCACGCCAGGTGCCGTATTGCTCGTTGCGAGCCGTGACACCCCACTGCTGGAACATCGATACCGCCCAGTCGTTGGCACCTCTCAGCTGGGGTGACCCTGTGAGTCGGGGACCAATCGAATCGAGCAGCACCTGCGCGATCGTGTAGAACTGGGAGTTCTCCATCCCTTCGGCCCAAATCGCCTTGATGACCGGATCGTTGGTCGGAAACGCCTGGGCCGCCACTGGAGCGCTGTACGACAGAAAACCGACTCCAGCAACTGCTGCCATGACTAGTCTTTTCATATTGCTGCCTCGTGTAGGAAGTGCGACTAGAAACTAGGCCCAGGGACGTTGGGCCGGAAGGTAGGGGACCATCTCTAGGGTATCGTGTCTCTCTTCACTGGCTGTTTGGCTTCCCGTTCGGCCTCGGCGAGCCTCTGAGCTTCACGTTCGGCGTCCTTGCGCGCTCGGATCGCCTTCACGTAGCGACGAAAATCAGCGTTTGTCTCCGCCTGCCGCGCCGCTCGGATGATCTCCTCGCGCACTCGCTGCAGCTCCCGAGCCTGCTGCGCTTGCTCGTAGTTGCCCTGCGGTAGCGGCAGCAAACCCAGTAACGCCAGGATCGGCGCCGGCAACTTGAGGTCTCCCAGATACACATACTTGCCATCAACCCCCCACTTCTTTCCGTTGATCTCCGTCACCCAACTGGGTGCGACCGGCGTCGCAAAACTGTCCGGTGGCATCGCCGCCAAAAACTCCAAGATCTTTGCCTGCACCGCTGAATCAACCCGCGCCGCATGCGTCGCCGGATCCGGCGACGCACCTATCACTCCCAACCTCCCCTCCAGTGGACCCACCCAAAGATGACCTGTCCCATACGACGACCCAATCACCGGAACCGAACCAAGCACCGGATTGTGCCTCGTCAGATGCTTGGGCGGGATGCCGATCGGTACAACCCGCGGCGCAACTACGAAGCTGACGCCGCTTGCCGAGTCCCCAGCCACCGCAGGTTGACCACTCGCAGGCTGGGATCGAACGGTGGGTTGTGGCGCAACATCCAGCAGCAACACGTACTCCCGACTGGTCACATCACTGCTGTCGCCGAAGCGCTCAGCCACCTGGTTGGCGACCCTGCGCCCCACCGTCGGGACCAGTGCCGCCACCACCACCGCGTGCAGTAGCAGACTGACGACGCCCCAGCCCGGTTGCGGAGGCTTCGCATCGGGCAGACGGAAGCTATGCCGGTACACCGGCATCCTTGAACCGGGACAGTGCCCGCCCCACTCGACCAGCCGCGTCCCTCAACAGCTCCGGAACCACGGTCAACGCAATGCGAAAGTAACCCTCACCTGCCTCTCCAAACGCTGACCCTGGCATCACGAGCACGCCATCCCGTTCCAGCAAGTCGCTCGCGAAATCGGCTGACGGCACACCTTCCGGCAAGCGCAACCACAGGTACATGGTGGCCCTGGGAGTTTCAACAGCTATCCCGGCCTGGTTGAATGCCGCAACCGCAACGTTACGGCGTTCCTCGAAATGGCGGACCAGCGGCTCTACGAGAGATTCGGCCTGGTCGAGTACTACGGCACCGGCGCGTTGAATCGCGAGGAACACTCCCGTATCGACGTAGCTCTTGACCTTGCTCAACAGAGCGATGAGGTCAGCGGAGCCCACCGCCCAGCCGAGCCGCCAACCCGTCATGCAGAAGCTCTTGGAGAAGGAGTGAAACTCGAGCGCCACATCGCGCGCACCTGACAGCTCCAGTATGCTGGGGGCCCGATAGCCATCGAACGTCAACTCACAATACGGATTGTCGTAGGCCAGCGCTATGTCATACCGCCGGCAGATCTCGATCGTACGCTCCAAGAAGTCGACTGGCGCTACAGCCGTCGTCGGGTTGTTGGGATAGTTCATGAACACGAGGCTGGCCTTGGCCAGGCGCGCCGCGGGGATATCGGCCAACTCCAGCAGGAATGCCTGTTCCTCGCGCAACCGATAGCGCTCGACATCGGCATCCGCCAGATAGGCTCCCATGTAACCCGGGTAGCCGGGCTCTGGAATGATGCACACGTCCCCCGGGTTGCACACGGCCAAGGGGAGATGAGCGAGCCCGTTCTTTGATCCGATCAGCGGCAACACCTCCGTTACCGGATCCACCACAACATCGAACCGGCGCTTCATGTAGCGCGCTACCGCCTGGCGGAATTCGAGCAGACCCACTTGGAAGGCGTAGCGACTCATGGCGGGATCACCGAGAGCTTCGTGTAGCGCCGCGGTAGCGATCGCGGGAGGCGGGAAATCCGCGTCGCCGGCTCCGAGATCGAGCACCGCTCTCCCTGCTGCCTCCAGTCGCTTCTTGCTGGCAGCGAGCTCGTTGATCTTGTAGCTGGGGAGCAGCGCCATCCGCTGGCTCATCGAGATCATACCGCGGCTCCTATGCCGTTACGTTGGAAGAACTCCTGAGCGGCGCTCCGAACCTCTCGCCAACTTCCGATCACTCGGGTTGCCGGCGGCAAGGATGCCAGCAGCATGCCACCGTAGTTGCGCCTATTCACTCGCGGATCCATCAGCAGGACGACGCCGACATCCGCGGTCGACCGGATCAGCCGTCCGAAGCCTTGTTTCAACTTCAGGGCAGCGTGCGGCAGCAGATAGTGTCTGAACCCGTCCAGCCCCTGGGCCGCTAGGGCTTCCAATCGCGCCGCTGTCAGCGGCTCACTTGGCACCTTGAACGGCAGCTTGGCCAGCATCAAGGCCCGTAGCGAGCGTCCAGGTACATCTACACCTTCCCAGAAGCTATCGGTCCCAAACAGTATGGCCGAGCCGTTTTCCCGGAAGCGGCGCAGCAGATGGTCACGTTGACCTTCACCCTGGACCAGCAGAGGCCACCTGGCACCCAGAGTTGTGCGTACCGCCGACGCCACCCTCCGCAACGCTCCATAACTCGTGAACAACACGAACATGCCGCCGTCCGAGGCCTGAGCGATCTCGATCACTGCGTCCACCACCGCACGGTCGTGACCCACCTCATCGCTGCGCGGATCCGGGAGATCCACCGGGACGCAGAACAGGCATTGCTCTCGGAAGTCAAAGGGCGAGGGCAACGACTCCTCGTCTCTCACGCGTGTGGGTGGCAATTCGAGTCCGAGCCGTTCTTTCAAGAAACCGAAATCCCCGCCGGTCGCGATAGTCGCACTGGTCAACACCACCGTATCGACGCGGTCGAACAGAGTCTCCTTGAGAACGGGAGCGAGGTCGAGAGGTACGGCGGCGAGCGCCAGCGGGAACGGCAGGGTCCCGGTCGGTTTGTTGCCCCGCCGTTCAATCCAGCGCACCAATTGTACGTCGGACTGCGGCCGCAGGGCCAGCAAGATTCCGTCAGCCGCCGACCGAAATCGCCGCACGACACCGCGCAGCTCCTGCACCAGCTGCGACCTACGATCCGGGTCCTCCTCCAGTTCCATTCGGTCGGCAACGGCTTCGACGCCTTCACCCAGTTTGGTAAACACGCCCACCATGTTGTCGACGGCCACACCCAAGCCGGCATCCCATGTGGGATCCGCCCCAAACGTTTCGTCGAGCCGAAACACATCCCCACCGTTTGCGCTTAGCGTCTGGCACAGCAACGAGAACACGCGGTCGGCATAGGCTCGCGCATCCCCCACCTCCGGGAGGAGCGCTCTGCTCAGTAGATCGACCGACGCTCTACTTGCCTGGTCGTCCCGGCTGCGCAGCTCCGCGATTAGGGTCGGAATCAAACCGCGCCCGTTGCGCTCGAGCCTTCCCAACAGCCGGGTCACGCCGCGTGAGGTTACGCTCACGCCGAGGTGCTGGGCTGCCACATCCTCCAGGTGATGGGCCTCGTCGAGGATCAACCGTTTGTAGTGGGGCAGTACAGCGCTCTCCTGCCAGTTCCCCTGCGCCCGCCTGACGGCGAGATCGGCAGTGAGCAGGTGATGGTTGGCCACGACCACATCTGCATCGTTCGCCTGGCGCCGAGCTTCGAATACGAAACAGCGGTCGAAATGGGGACATTCCAATCGCGTGCACAGATCGGCCTCCGCACGCACTTCATCCCAGACTTCTTCGGACGGCTGGTCGGTGAGATCCGCCAGGGAGCCATCCGTGGTGTGGGCCGCCCACGCTGCCAGCGCATCGAGTTCATGCTGTCTCTCGGGCTCGAGCAGGGAAGCCTGTCCACCCTTTGCGGTCTGCAGCCGCGCAATGCACACGTAGTTGGACCAACCCTTGAGCAGGGCAAACGTGGGCGTGTATTCCTCACGCTGCAGAACGCGCGCCAGAAACGGCAGGTCCTTGCCGACCAGTTGTTCCTGCAGGTTGATCGTGTTGGTGGATACCACGGTGCGCTCACCGTTCTCACGGGCCCACTCCAGCGCGGGCACCAGATAGGCGAACGATTTGCCCACACCGGTTCCGGCTTCCAGCAGGGACACACCACCCTCGTTGTACACGTCCGCCACATACGCAGCCATGTCCCGCTGGCTGGGACGATCCTCAAAGCGACCCATTGCTCGCGCTATGGGACCGGTAACCCCGAGGAGATCCGCGGTGTCCACCGGATCGATCGATTGATACGCCTTCGGCCGGGGCACCTCGACGACCACGTACAGTGAAGACGCATCGTTGTTGATGATGCCGAAGCCGATACCGGCTTCGTACAGCCGTGCGGCGACGTTGAGATCGGCTTGGGACGGTTCCAGCACACCGCTCGGATGGTTGTGTAGCGCCATTTCGCCGCGCAGGGCGACCCCAGGCAGCGCCAGCACGGCCTCAGCCGTCCCTCGGGCAACAGGACGTACGGCGGTTAGCACCCCTTGGTCGTCGAGTTCGGCGACGAAGGAAACCTCCCGGCCGCCGGCAGCGCTGATCTCCTGCGCCAGGCGGGACCGGACGGCTGCGGACAGTGTGGTCACGTCTTGAGTTCGCTCTTCTTCGCCGCAGGGAAGAGCACGTTGTTGAGAATGAGACGGTATCCCGGCGAGTTGGGATGGAGCGAGAGATCGGTCGGTGGGTCGCCGATCTGATGCTGGGGATCCTCGGGGTCGTGTCCGCCAAAGAAAGTCCAAGTGCCCTTGCCGAAATCACCGTGGATGTATTTCACCCAGGGTGCGCCCCGCTCCTCCCCGAGTACTGTGACTCCCGGTTTCAGAGTCGCGCGACTGAAGCTGGTGGTGAGTCCGTAGAAATCAGGGATCACCTGGCGATGGGATTGCACGAGCATCGTCGCCACCGGATCGATCTTGGCGCTGAAGTTGAACAGTTGGAACGCGCCCAACGGCTGACGCCGCCCCGGGTTGTTGACCTGGTGGCCGTCGATATTCGAGAAGCTGGCAATCGCGGCGGCCCGCTCGAGCTGAGCGTCACGGAATGCAAAGGTCCCGCTCCAATCGAGCAGTTTCGACGCGTTGGGATCCGCCGGCGTTCCGTCACTGTATTGGGCAGCCACGTCAACACCGCCAGCTGCAAGCGCGATCTCGAGGGTCTCCGTCGCCGCACACATCGCGAACATGAACCCGCCGTCGCTCACAAACTGCCTGATACCATGCGCTACCGCCTTCTTGAGATCCGGCACCGACGTGAAGCCGAGGGTGCGAGCCATCTGAGCGTTGTCGCGCACGATCCTGGTCAACCAGGCTGTCCCGCTGTAGGTGAGATAGAACTTGGAGAACTGCCCGGTGAAATCCTCGTGGTGCAGATGCAACCACTCATAGTCCCCCAGCCTTCCAGCGATTACCTCGGGGTCCCACACCCTGTCGTACTTGATCCCCGCATACTGCAGGACCATGGTGACAGCGTCATCCCAGGGCGCCGCGGTGGGCGGAACGTAGACCGCAATCTTGGGAGCCTTCTCCAACGGCACGCTGTCCATGTTGTTGGCTTGGATCACGCCGCGCACATCCACCGCGTCGCTTCCCGTCAACGACTCTACAGTGACTCCGGCCAACGCCGCATCCCGCTGGGTCGCTGAATCGTGGGGCATGAGAAAGCTGCCGGCTCGATAGTTCAGCAACCACTCGGCTTCCCCTCCCCGCTCTAGCGCCCGATAAGTGACGCCATACGCCTTGAGGTGATCGGATTGGCTGTCATCCATGGGGACGAGAAGAGCGGCGGATTGGCGGCCAACCGGGCGGTGAAGCGACGGGGCAGTCGGCACCTCGGAGAGGAGCCGGTTATCACGGCCTTGGCGCTCGTCCACCCTTCCGACCATTGCAGCCGCCATAGCTGTCTTGAGGAATTCCCGTCTCCTCACGATTGTGGAATCGCCCCCTGCAGTTGGTTCAGCATCCGCCGCGCCTCGGGCACGACGGCGCTTGCAGTGTGAGAGAGGATCAGGTGCTCCAGACGTCTGACGGCGAGATCCGTGCGATCGGTCTCCGCCAGCACCACAGCGAGGGCATACTCGGCGACGGGCGCTGCAGGTCCCAGCGAGTCGGCAGCTAGCGCTTCGCCCAGCAGTCGTTCGGCACGACCGTAGTCGTGAGCCGCCCGCGCCAAGTCGCCGGCCAAAGCCAGTAGATCGGCTTGCCCTCCATCTGCTGGCAGTCCGCGGGCAGTTTCACTGAGACTCGCCACAGCACGCGCCGTGTCGCCCTTCACCAGCCAAAGCAGAGCCGCGCCCAGGTCCGGGGCCGAGTCCGACCGGATGCGTTGCAGCAGCGCGATCATGGAGGTCCTGCGGGTCGCCTCTTCGCGCGACAGCGCAAAGGGGCCCGCAGCGCGGAACAGCTCCGTGGCCGCCGCCAGGTCACCCTGATAGAGACGCACCCAGCCGAGCACCGCCTGGGTTCCTATGCTGGAATCGCCCTCGAGTAGCGCCGCTGCCCGGTTCAGTTCACCGCGCTCAATCAACCCCCAGCCGAGCCTACGGCGGAGCCGCTCACTGTCCTCGGCGCGCAGTTGGCTCTGCCACTCGTTGAATCGCCGCTCGGCCTCATCGAGCCGGCCCGATTCGATAGTCACGAGTATCAGGGTAGCCATAGCGGCGGCAGCGTCCGCTGGGGTCTCTGCCGGCGATTGTGCCAGCCGATCGAGCGTCCGCCGTGCTTCACTGAATTCACCTGCCTCGGCGAACGCCTGGGCCGCCTCGAGCAGGGCTTGCTCGGCGTCGGCACCCACGGCAAGACCCGCCAGTCGCTCCAGGGCGTAGCCGCGAGCGCGGGCTGCCTCCGGAGTGCCCCCTCGCCGAGCGCGTTCCACGAAACGGCTGACTGCCGCTGCCGCACGCACCCGATCCCCCGGCAGCGAATTGTCCAGCAGGGCCCAACCTTGGAGCGCACGATCCCACACGACCAGCAGCTCCGCAGCTACTTGGTGCCCTGCCAGATCTGTGGCCGGACCAGCCACGAGGTCCACTACCTGGTCCCGCGTCCTTGCGGGGGTATCCCGCAGGGCGGCCACGGCAGACAGGGTGTGTGAGTTGTCCGCCGCGACTGCGGCGACCCACTCCAGTGCCGCAGCAGTCCAGTTGCCCACCGCCGCGTACTGCCGGGCCAACTCGGGAGCCAGCGCTGCCGGCCCGAGACGCGCGCGTCCCTCCAGCAAGATATCTATTGCCCGCCTGGTATCACCCGTGCCCGCCACCGCGAGCGCCCACTGTCGAAATGGGCTGGCGCTCTCCGGGGCCACCTCCATCCACTGCCGCGCTGCAGCGGCAACGCGGCTATCATCCCCCAGCGACGACCACACGCGCAGCTGCATTTCGCGCACGAAATGGTGGTCGGGCGCCACAGCCAGGGTAGAGTCGATCAGAGGGATGAGGGATTGCAGCCGCTGCAGTCGACCCAGCACACGCTCGAGCCCCAACCAGGCGGCGACTGCAGTCCGATCTGCCCCCAGCTCAGCTCGATAGGCCTTAACCGCCTCTTCGTAGCGGCCGCGCCGTTCCAACTCCAGTCCCTCCACGCGCTGGGCCAACAGCGAGAGCGGCCCGAAGACCGCGAGGAACAGCAGAACGGCGGCGCTACGGGCGCCCACCGTTTAGTCGCCTGAAGTAGTCGAGAATCAGCCGGCGCTCCTCCGGTGGAAGAGAGCGCAGTTCCTGCCACGTCGGGTAGCGGAAGCGGGGTCCACCCTGGGGCGGCTGTACCCCACTCGGCGGCAACTGCACGTTCAGTGGATCGGCCGTACGGCTCGTCCTCTCCTCTGTCTCATCTTCATCGCTGCTGAGCGTCCGCCCCGCATCGAGCAAGCGGCGGAACAGCTGTTCCTGCCGCTCGATCGTCTCTGGGTCCAGTCTGGCCGCTGCCAGCTCCTCAGCGATCTCACGCGCTTCCTCGGCCAATTCTCCGGCACCACCGACCTCACCCCCAGCCTCGAGGCGATCCAACTCGTTGGCCAACGCACGCTGTTGCTGGGCCAGGGCCTGCAGCTCCTGCAGCATCTCCTGGCCGGCCAGGGGCATGAGTGAGAGCATGCCGCTGGCCGCATTGTTCATCTCTCCCTGCTGCTCGGCGAGCTGCGCCAGCTGCTCCATGGCTTCCATCAGGCCCGACCCTGACTCCGCTCCGGCAACCTCGGAACGGCTCCTGAGCAATGCATAGGCAACTGCGTTCAGGCCGTCCAGAGCCTCTCCCGCCAACTCCGCTGCCTGCCGGGTGTTGGGATTCCCGCGCTGTAACTGGTCCAGAGCCTGCGACATCTGTAACCGAGAGAACCCCAACGCGGCACCGGTCTGGGGCGATACCAGGGCGTTCTTTCCTGCTGCATCCTGCAGCCGGTTCACCACCTGGTCCACTCCGGCACGCGCCGCCGCCTGCGCCGAGCGAACATCGGGACCCGACTCACCGCTATTCAGGCGCTGCATCACCTCCTGCTGTTGCTGGGCCAGCCGGGCTGTCTCAACCAGGGCCCGATCCATCGCCTCGAGGACCTCGCCGCGCCAGCCTTCTCTCATCGCTTCACGCTGGCGTTCCAAGTCGGCGGCCAGCGGCTGCAGTGAACGACTGGCCGACTCGCCTGACTGCTGCGCCTGGTTGCGCTCCCCTCGTTGGGCTTCGGATGCCGCCTGCTGCATGTCGCCCGCAGCCTGGGCCGCGCTCGCCGCTGCTTGCTTCATGCCCTCCGGATCCGATCCCGACTCGGCGATTCTCTCCGCCAGTTCGTCCAGCTGGGCGGCCAGCGAGTCAGTTCGCTGGGCCAGCTCCGTCTCCTCGGCGGCAAGGCTGCTGTCCGCCGCTTCTCCGGTGACCGCGTCGTTCCACTCCTCTTGCCGGGCAGACAGTTCCTCGGCTGTCGCCGCTGAGGCGGTCAGCTCGCCCTCTATGGCGGCGCGTTCGAACAACTCGCGGCTGCGCTCCAGTTGGTCCCGCAGCTGGTTGGCCGACTCGGCAAGCTTACTCAGCGCCTCGCGCACCGCGTCCGCATCCAGCCGTTCCACCGCGTCCCGCAGCTCCTGCAGCCGGTCACGGAGTTCTTCACTCAAAGCCTCATCGAGCAACTCCTGGATGTCCCTCAGTTGCCGCTGAAACTCCGGATCGGTGATGCCAGCGGACCAAGCTGCCTCGGACAGTTCACGGAGTTCCCGCCTGAGTTCATCAGCCAGTTCGAGCGCTCGGGCCTGTCGGTCAGACAGCTGCTGAACTTGCTCCGCGGACTCAAAGGGAAGATCCCGCTCGGCACCCAGGTCTGTCGCCGGATCCCCTGCAGCCTCACGCTGCCGTTCGGCCGCCAAATCCTCTAGTTCCCGCGCTAGTTGCTGCTGCAGCTCCAACAACGAGTCTGCTCCTTCCGCCACAGCGCGAGACCGATCGCGCATGGCTTCCCGCAACTCGGCGATGGTGGGGAGCCACAGGACCACTTCTCTACTTTCACCAATCTGAGGGGTTGGCGCGTTGTCATACGCGCGCACCCTGAAGTGGGCAGTATCCCCCGGGAGCAGTCCGCGTCCATTGAGGTCCAAGAGCCATTGCAGCACGACCCTGTCCGCCGGTCCCCCCAACAAGGGCACGTCCTCCGAAATCGGTTCGGCTGCGACGCCATTGCGGTTGACCCGCCAGCTGGTGACCTCCACCCTGGCGATGGAGTAGTCATCCTGAGCGTCGATAACAACGGCTTGACGGAGACTCAGGGGTGCCGCTGCGTCGGTGGCTGGGATTGGCACTGCTACCACCGGAGCGCTGTCAGCCACCGCGACAACGCTCAGCTCCGGTGCATCGTCGTCGAGGCCACCCCCGTCAGCGGCCGTCGCCTCGAGGCGCCAGGTCTCACTACCCCGCACCACCAGGGTCCCGGCGAAGAAGTCACCGTCCGTGGCAAGCGTCACCGCCCGATCACCCGCCCGCCACTCAGCAGCCCGCAAGGGAATAGTCGCGCGACCTCGAGTGTGGATCTGGGTGCCCACAGGGAGCAAGACCGGCTCCTGGCCCACCGCTAGGGGCTCGTCGGCCCTGCCCAAGTAGGCGGGAAAAGCCGCTCTGAGTTGCAGTTCGGTCAGCAGCGTTGGGACACGAACGCGAACGTGCACTGTATCCGACTCCCGGTCGCCGCTGACAGCCCGAAGGAAGCGATCGCTGTCCAACGGGCCCACCAGTACCCGGCTCGAGCCCGCCGAATCCAGCGCAACAGATTGGGCGGACCATGGTTCTCCAGGGACCCGGGACCATAACGTCGCGCGATAGCGCCCGGGAGCTGTGATCAGAGCCACCACGGTATCGCCACGCCGCACCTCTGTGCGATCGACCGACAGCTCAACCGGCCCACGTGGGCCCACGACGGTCGCCACCGGATGCCAGAACTTCGATCCGCCCGGTGAAGTCGGGCCCACCAGAGTCAACATCGTGGCGCCGGCCAACAGCACACCCCCACCGAGTCCGAGCGATTTGGCACTGCGGCGCCGCACACCGTTGAGTGCAGCGGATCCATGCCTGTCGAGCACCCGGAAGGCCCGCTCATCGGCTAGCTCGGCAAGAGCATGACTGCCGGATTCAGGAAGCTGCTCAGCGAACCCGGTGATCGATCCCTGTCTGAGCCCTCCCACCACCTCGATCTCGTGCGCCAGCCTCGCCGGTCGTATTACTCCCAATTGCTTTCTGCTCCATTGCACGCCCCAAACGACGACCCCGACCACGATTACCCATCCCAGCAACACGCTGAGCGGTACGCGACCGTAGAGCCCCAGCCTGCCCGCGAAGACGCCGAGTCCAAGGACGCCCAGTACCAGGCCCAGGGTCAGGAAGGCACCCGATCCGGAAACCGGTAAAGCGAGTCCCGCCGCCCTGGATTCGAGCCAGCGCCCTGTCTTGGTCATCGTATAGTCGTCACCGCATAGACAAAGAGATTGACACCCATTTGCAGCGCCGCTTCCCGGACCTCCGGTGGGTCCGCGTGAACCTCGGGGTCTTCCCAACCGTCGCCGAGATCGGACTGATAACTGTAAAACACCGCTAGTCGTCCCGCGACGAAGATGCCGAATGCCTGAGCCGGGATACCGTCATGCTCGTGGACCTTGGGGATACCCTGCGGGAATTGGTACAAGATACGGTAGACTTCGTGCTCCAACGGGATCTCCACCAGTGGGTGCTCGGGAAACACCCGGGCTATCTCTCGGCGAAACGACTCGTCCATGCCGTAGTTGTCGTCGGCGTGCAGGAATCCCCCATTCTCCAGGTAGCGGCGCAGTTGGCTCACCTCGTCGTCAGAGAAGTGAACGTTGCCGTGTCCCGTCATGTACAGCGCGGGAACTTCCCACAGCTCCGGGCCGCTCAGGCGGACCACCAGTTCCCGCTGCGAGACCGGTAGCCTCGTACGTTCACCAATGGCACTCAGCAGATTGGGTAGGCTGGACGGATTTGCGTACCAATCCCCGCCGCCGTCATAGTGTACGCGCCCCACGGTCAGTCCCGGCTCTTGCGGCAGAGCGGCTGAGAGCAGGACCACCGCCGCCATTCCCACGACGGCCTTGCCGATCATAGCTCGGTAACCATTCGGTAGACCTCTCTGCGGGGCAGGGAGAATTCTGCGGCGATTCGATTAGCGGCATCCTTGCGGCTCAGCCCGTCAGCGAGTAGAGCTTGGGCCCTGCTGCGCACCGTCTCCGCATCGACGGCCGGCTCGACAGGCTCCGTCCCAGCAATCAGCACTGTGACTTCACCCCGCGGGGTATGCTCCTCATAATAAACCGCCAAGTCTGCGAGGTTTCCGCACTTTAGCTCCTCATGGACTTTGGTTAGTTCGCGGGCAACCATCCCCGGCCGGTCGGGTCCACAGGACTCGCTCAGGTCCAGCAACAACCGCAGCAGGCGATTCGCCGCCTCGAACACGACCACCGTCCGGGGACTCGCAGCAACTGCCTCCAGTTGCCGCCTTCTTTCCGGTCCCTTGCGGGGCAAGAATCCCAGAAACGTGTATTGGTCGGCGGGCATTCCCGATACACTGAGCGCCGTCGCCACGGCAGATGGGCCTGGAATGGGAACCACGTTTGCGCCTGCGGCTCGAGCCCGCAGCACCAGTTCACTCCCCGGATCACTGACAGTTGGAGTGCCAGCATCCGTTAGGAGGGCAACGTCGGCACCACCAACGAGGAAACGTTCCAGCAAGTCCAAGCGGCCCGCTGGCGAATGGGCGTGGTAGCTGTACACCTTGGGACGCGCACCGATGTGACTCAGCAGTATCCGGGCGCGCCGAGTGTCCTCTGCCGCAATCAATTCGACTTGACGCAGGATCTGGACCGCACGCTCAGATAGATCCGCGAGGTTTCCGAGCGGACTGGCAATCACATAGAGTGTACCTGACACGACCGTAATCTGGTCAACGATGAAGCGGCGCGCGACGGGTGAGTCGTCGCGCGCCGCCACTCGTTCTGGTTGGCCCCGCTACGATCGAAATCGCTTGCAGGGCTACAGGTGCTTCTCGAGCGTGTTCACCAAGTGGTCCTTGGGCACGGCACCAACGACCGTGTCCACGAGTGTGCCGTCCTTGAAGACGAGAAGGGTGGGAATGGACCTGACATTGAACCTCAT
>JBDHKN010000095.1:0-17489 GCA_039586365.1 Gemmatimonadota bacterium
CCCCAGGTGTAAGAATCCTTGGCTTTCAACGCACTGATGACTGCCTGTAGTGCAGCGTCATTCAGTGGATTCGCCGACGAGGCACCCGCGGCGGCGCGCGTTGCCCCCCGCTGCCTTTCCCACCGGGCCGACTGGGCGGTGCGATCCAACCTCCCGCTGCGGGCCCAGCTTATCCGGCGCCGCGGCCCCGCCGGCACCGGTCCCCACCCTAGGACGATTCCTTTAGCCTGCGGCACTGCCAAGGTCCTGCGTTGCCTGTCCACGAAACACGCTCCTTGCTGCACACCGGATCTGAGGTTGAAGGCGCTGTCACACAGTGTCGACTGCGCGCCACACTGTCCGCAGTACCCAGGGGGCAAGGATGGGACCGTTTGTACCACCGCTCGAAGTAATTGTCAGACAACAACTTGTGAGCTTCATACCGCACCGCACCGTGGTACGAATCGTGCGTACTGGTACGAAGTGAACCGGTTGGCGCGATCGAAAACAACTCCGATGGGAGATTCGCATGGACCCAGCTCGAGTCAGCCAAGACGCAGCGACGGAGCTGGTACGGACTGTTACCCGGTGGTACGAAGTGAACCACCCAAAAAGCCCGGCCGCTCCCGCTAAGTTGTTTTCCCATATGGGATTACAATGCAGTAGCTGGCGGGAACGGATTCTGCCCCGGAGGTCAAGGTGAACAGGCTGAGGATTCTTGTGGTGAGACTTTCCGATTCCTTCACAGACGCTTGGGACGAGCTGGCGCGCGACGTCGGCGGCGAGATCTCCTATTGTGACAACGGCGACCTCGCAGCCGACCCGCTCAGGACGGCGGCAGTGTTGGTCGCCGCCGGTGGGGTCGAGCGTGAAGCCATGGAATGGCTGGAAGGTCACGATTGGCCTGCGGGTGTTCCGCTGTATGTCGTCGGTGCGGACCCCAGTCGCCGCACGGGGACTCAGATAGCCGCGGGCGGCGCAAGTGACTACTTCGCTTTCCCCGAAGATCTCGAGTTGGCGCGCAACGCGTTGGGATCGGCAGTGTTGCGGCGGACTGAGGCGCTCGGGCGAGTGGAGGCACTCGTACAACAGCCGAGAGCCGAAGCGTTCTCAGCAATCGTGGGTGAGAGCAGAGCACTGAGGGAGCTACTCGCCCGGGCCGCCCGTGTCCTGCCCCATTCAGATGCTACGCTGTTGATCATTGGTGAGACAGGTACTGGCAAGGAGTTACTCGCTCAAGCCATTCACCACGGTGGTCCCCGCCGTGGTGCGCCCTTCGTCGCCGTCAATTGCTCAGCTCTACCTGACAATCTCATCGAATCTGAACTATTCGGGCATGAGCGCGGGGCCTTCACGGACGCCCACTCGGCCAAGCCGGGTCTCTTCGAAGTGGCTGACGGTGGCACCCTGTTCTTGGATGAGGTTGGCACCTTGCCTGTGACGCTACAAGCAAAGCTGCTCAGGGTATTGCAGGACAAGCAGGTTCGCCGCGTGGGCGGGACCAGAACTCGCAACGTGGACGTGCGGATCGTCGCGGCCACCAATGAGGATCTCAAGCACGCCCTCAAGAGCGGAACGTTCCGTCAGGACCTGTATTTCCGGCTCGGCGTGATCACCCTGGCATTGCCGCCGCTGCGGGAGCGATCAGATGACGTGATCTTGATAGCCGAAGCCCTGCTCGCAGACCTGGCCGCACAGCATGGCCTTGACGTACCAGAAGTGACCCCTGAGGCTCGTCGCCTCCTGGTGGGCTACCATTGGCCCGGCAACGTCCGCGAGCTCAAGAACGCCGTTGAGCGGGCACTGCTATTGTCAGCATCCGGAGCACTGGACCTGCAAGAACTCCTGCCGCCAGCAGATGTCGACACCCCCGGGACCGGGCCGATCCCGTTTCCGGCTCAGCTGGACGAGATCACGGCTGCTGCAGCTCGGGCCACAATCGATCTATTTGACGGCAACCGCAGCAGGGCTGCACGGCGTCTGGGGATATCCCGCCAGCGCCTCAGGCGGTTGCTCAACGAAGAACGCATGAGCGCATGAAGCCATTACAGAGGAGAAGCCTAATGTCTCGGATCGCCCCATTACTCTGCTGCAGCGCGGCAGTCATGCTGCTGTCGTGTAGCGACAGTACCGGGCCACCGGACTTCCAAGATCAGCCGAGTCTTGGAACCATCGCCGGCCCCGGTGTCAGCGGGTCGCAGCTGCATCCGCTGAGTCACCGGATGCACGTGGTGACTTCAGACAGCGAGCGCCTGTTCCAGCAAGTGTTCTTGCAGGCCGCCAGCTCAGAACTGCAGGAGGCGTCTGAGATGAGCTTCTGGGCTGTGCGGGGTGAAGAGCGGACGTTCGAGATCGGCTACCAGAGCGCCGGGGACAGCGCGACCAGTGAATTCCTCCGCTTCCACATCCCGGCTGCAGCACTGTTGTTGCGGCCGGACGGAACGGCGTTCGCGGCCGGCGACTCGGTTCTCATTACGGTCACCATCGACCCGTCTGAATTCCACCTGGAGTTTGGGCCGTCGGGATTGGTGTTCAACGATCAGGCGCCCGCGCAACTGGAACTGTGGTACAGCGCGGCTGAGGGTGACATACCCCAACCCCAGCTGGGCCTGTGGTACCAACAGGAAGCAGGAGCCCTGTGGTATCCGATCGTTTCGCAGCACGAACTCGATCGAATGTGGTTCAGGACGGTCCTGTTCCATTTCTCGGGCTACGTGATTTCCTGGAATCAGTGAGACACATAATGCTTAACTCACTGGTAGATCTAAATAGAGTGCGCCAGCTCGCCGAGACCGGTCAGTACGCCGCCCTGGTGGATCGTCTGAGCGGGCGGTCGCGCGAGGCACTGGAAGACTCACCGACTCTGGCCCTGCTGTACGGAACGGCGAGTGCTCGGCTGGGTCGGCACGAAGAAGGCGAACGTTGGACGGAATTGGCGCTCAAGCGATCCCGCGAGCGGATAGATCGGACGATCGAAGCTCGCGCACTGAACGTCCGTGGAGCAATCTGCCTGGCCGGTGGACGGATCGACGAGGCGGCCCAGTACTTCACACAAGCGCTTGCGACCTCTGAGCGAGAAGGCGATCACGCGACGGTTGGCCGCTGCTCCAACAACCTCGGCATCATCAACAGCTTGCGTGGGCAGTACGCTCGAGCGATCGGCTCTTACACCATGGCGCTCGCTGCTTTTCAGCGGGCTCGTCTCACACACGGCGTGGCCGAAACCCGTCCTAACCTCGCATTCACATACTCCTACATGGGCGACCACGACCGTGCCCTCGAGGAGGCAGATCACGCAGTGCGAGAGGCAGCCGAGACAGGAGACGAGACCCTCGCCGCCCAGACGTTGCGCGTCCGGGCCGAGATCCGAGTCCTGCGCGGAGACGTGAAGATCGCCCAGTGCGAGATCCAGCGCGCCCTGACGACTCACCGGAAACTGGGCGACGAAGTCGAAGAGGCCCAGGATCTCCGTATCGTTGCCGCAGTGATGACCGCCAATGGTGAGACGGCTGAGGCTGAGCACACCCTGCGCGGCGTCATCGAACGCGCCCGGGCGCTGGGGCAACCCCTGCTCGCGGCAGACGCGACGCGCGACCTCGCACACCTGTTGAGGACCGTGGCGAGGAACATAGAGGCGAAAGAAGCTGCACGCGAAGCTCGCGCGTTGTTCACCAAGCTCGGAGCCGAGGCCGAAATCCGGAAGCTGGACCGATACCTCGGGTAGGCAGGACCTGACTGGGCGGAGGTGACACTACGACTTCCGACTCAGCACGGGTGCCCCCCAAAGCACCCCCCTAACCCAAGCAAGCTGCGACACACCAAATAGTCCGCAGTCGCGCCGTGGCAACTGACCGACCCTCCTGCTTACCCTCTCCAAACAGCGAAATGTGGCTAAGTTGTATGAACTGGTTAAGCATCGCTGCTCCGATGCAGGATGCCTTTCTCCAGTCAGTCACCGCTTACAGATGGATTCTCGTCTTCAATACACGAACAGGGAGGCTCGGTCATGAACCTGCCGCTGCGCGAACGATGCAGACTGCGGCTGAACCGGCTGACTACTGCGCTGAGCGTGCTGCTACTTCTGGCGGCTGTGCAGTCCACAGAGGCGCAGCGAGTGCGAATCGATTTCGACGAGTATCACGGCTATGACGCCACGGTCGACTATATCAGGGGAGTCGCCCGGGCTTATCCCAACATCACTGAGCTGCTCGAGATCGGCCGATCCAACATGGACCGCCCGATCTATGTGCTCGTGATCTCGAACATGAACAATGGGACCACCATAGACCGGCACGTCGAGCTGCGGAACAAGCGCCGGGAAGGCGTTGAGAACGTCACCCCGATGAAATCCTATATCGGCAAACCGGGCATGTGGATCGACGGGGGAACGCATGGCAACGAATACACCGGGACGGAGGTGAGCCTGTACACGATCGACAAACTGACTTCCGGGTACGGCTCCGACGGTGAGATCACCCGCTTGATCGACGACAATGTGTTCTACATCTGCCCCATCGTGAACCCTGACGGAGTGTACAACTCAGTCGATCGCGGGATCTCGCAACGGCAGAACTCCATGCTGGTCGACGACGACGAGGATGGCGCAATCAACGAAGACGGACCGGACGACCTGAATGGAGACGGCCGTATCACGAGCTTCCGTTATCCGGACCCCGAAGGCCGCTACGTCATCGACGATGTCGATCCGCGCCACATGGTTCGAGTGGAACAGGACGACGAGGACACGACTGAGCAGAGATACTCAGTGATCCGCGAGGACAGGGACAACGACGGCGACGGGGAGCGGGGAGAGGACTCGGAGCGGGGCATCGACGTCAACCGGAATTTCCCCGAGGGATGGTTCAGAGACGACAACTCACAGGGTGGCAGGGGATACTACCCGGCTTCATCCCCGGAAGCCCACGCCATTCTCGAGTTCTTCACCAACCACACCAACATCCTGATGGTGCAGTCATATCACACCTCCGGCGGATTCACCTACCGGCCGCTCGCGCGCTGGCCCGACGACCGGATCGAGGCCAAAGACCTGGCGGTGTTCGACAGGGTCATGGGCAAGAAGTACCTCGAGTTGAACGGCGCGGAGATCCCCGAGGCGTGGCAAGACCCAGCGCTGGAAGCCGTGGGGGGTGGACCTCCTGCTAGCAGCACCGGGCGCGGCTACGAGCCTCCCAGGTTGTGGAGACACCCCTACAACGACTCTGAGGACCGGCCCTATGGATACGGCATCTTCCTGGACTGGGCCTACGCGCAGTTCGGCACCTATTCGATGTCGACCGAGCTGTGGAACTGGCAGCGGGACACGAGAGGTGTGCCCGGCTATGAAGGTGAGGAAGACCGTAACGTCTGGTACCGGGCGCTGCTGACGTACCAGGATACAGCCCTGGATGGTGAGATGTTCGTGCCTTGGAGAGGCTACACCCATCCGGAACTCGGCGAAGGTGAGGTCGGCGGCTGGGTCTCCACCTTCGGCGGCGGCAACGCGCTGCCGGGCGAATCGCTGCGGCATGTGTGCGAGATCCACTGGCAGTTCGAGCTGTTCAAGGCCGGCCTGCTGCCGAAACTCGAGATCACCGACGCCGCGGCCGAAGTGCTCTATGCGACTGACAACTCGAGTGCCGCACGGGCTGTGAGCGACGGAAACACGGTCACGATCCGACCAGGTCGGACTATTGGCCGCTACAAGGTCGTCAAGGTGACCGCCACTGTTACGAACACCGGAGCCCTCGCGACGCACGTTGCAATAGGTGCGAGTCTGGCGGGCAATCGCCAGGATGCCATCTGGCTGATCGGTGACCGGGACAAGATCAAATTCCTGCAGGGCAGCACCTGGCAGAGTCTCGGTGTGATCGACGGATCGATGGAGATACCTGGTTACTCCATCGCGACGAGCGCGACACCGCGCACGATGCGGCAGCCTGCGAGACAGCAGGGTGACGCGCAACAGGAAGAGGATGAACAGGTCGGCAACCAGCGTGAAGTAACCTGGTTGATCGCAATCGAAGGCGACACGCCGCTCAAGCTCGTCCTCACGTCGCAAAAAGGCGGCACAACGGTCAGGGAACTCTCAGTCCGCTGAGGCTGACAGGAGCATACAATGCATTCGAGAATGAGACTGATGATTCTGCCGGTGTGTACCCTCGTCGTCTGTCTGCTTGCGGCGGGCGCCGCGCCGGCATTTGCACAGATCAAACAGCAGCCGAGCCCGGGCGGCTACCACGGCGAACTGGACTTTCCCATCAGTTGGAAACGGTACTATTCCTACGCCGAGTGGACTCAAATAATGCACGAGATGCAGGAGCAGTATTCTCATCTCGCCGACATCGAGAGCATCGGGACGAGCCGCATGGGCCGCGACCAGTACCTCATCACCATTACCGCGGAATCCACTGGTGACCATAGCGAGAAACCGGCGATGTGGGTGGACGGAGCCATTCACGGCAACGAGGTAAACGGCATCATGTGCTCGCTGTACCTGATGTGGTACTTACTGACGCGGTACGACTACGACCCCTACGTGTACGATCTCGTCAACAGTACCACCTTCTATATACTGCCGGGCCTCAACGTCGACGCCAACGAGTCTTGCGTCAGTTTTCCCAATACACCGAACAACCCTCGCGAGCCGTACCGCCCCGAGGATAACGATGGCGACGGGTTGTACGACGAAGACCAGACCGAGGACGTCGACGGCGACGGCGAGCTGTCGACGATGTACATCGAAGACGCGGAAGGGCCCTTTAAACTGTCTGCAGATGGACGGCAGTTTGTTGCGGTGGCGGATTCGACTGAACGAGTGCTGCGATTCCGCCGCATCGGCGCCGAGGGTTACGACAACGACGGTGACGGCAGGATCAATGAGGACGACATCGGTGGGCCCGACCCCAACAGGAATTTCCCGTACGGATGGAGCCTGCAGGCCGGCAACCCCTACCCGATGTCCGAGCCCGAGACGCGCAACGTATATGAGTTTCAACGCACGCATCCCAACATCTTCGCCAGTTTTCACTTTCACAATACCGGCCGGCTAATCATGTTCCAGGCTCCTCCTGCCGTACAGGCGCAGACGCGGACACAGGCCGGAGGGGGCGGGGGCGGATTCGGAGGTGGCCGGCAGATGTCCTTTGAGGACAGCCTGGCTTTCCTGCGGGAGAGTAACAAATATGCGCAACTGTTCGAGCGGCAGGTGGCACCGGAATACCAGCACGACATGGATGTTCAGACCGCGATCGTCACGGCGGGCGCCAGGATACTCAAGAACTACAGACCGACCATCGGCGGCCTGAGCGGCCAGGCACACGCAGCCACGTACTACATGCTCGGCGCATACAGCTATCTGATCGAGCTGTGGGGTGCACCGACATTTGCGGCCGATCAAAACGACGATGGGCGCATCACCGACGAGGAATACTTGCTGTGGATCGACACCGAACTGTCCGGCGAGGGTTGGATAGAGCCCCATCGGTTCCAGCATCCGGATCTGGGTGAGATTTGGATCGGCGGATCGCGCAAGAAACACACGACTCGAACCCCACCGGCGAGATACATCGAGATGGAAGCCCAGAAGAACTCCGATTTCGTCATGTACTGCGCCAGCCAGTTCCCGCGGGTCGAGATCGATGAAGTCACTGTGACACCCGAAACAGGAAATCTCTTCTGGGTCGACGTTGCCGTGAAGAATGACAGAATCTACCCGACGGCCTCGGACCGCGAGAACGAGCTGGGCAGCGCCGTACTGGATCAGCTCACTTTCAGTTCGTCGAACAACATCGAGGTGATAGCGATCCCTGAAGAGGAGACGCGGATCGACCCGCTGAACAGCAGCTCTGCAGCCACTGCGGCGAGCGACGAGACGACTGAGTTCCGACTCAAGGGCAAAGAGACACGTTCATTCCGCTATCTATTCGGAATGTCCGGCGCCAGCGGATGGGTAGAGTTCGAGGTTGTCTCCTATCACGGTGGTACGGCCACCCAGAGGGTTGAGCTACGAACCGGCAACTAGAACTCCGCTGTGCGGAGCGGTGTGATCCGACCCTGGCCTGCGGCGCGAAGTCGCGGCGCACGGCCAGGGCGTGCTCCGGTAGCTTGGCTGAACCAGCTTCGGCTCCGCACGATAAGACCGGATAGAACCCGCCGGTGAGCCACACGCTTCGCTGGGGCATCCTCAGCACAGCCAATATCGGACGCGCAGCGGTCATCCCGGCAATCCACAAGTCCACCAGTGGAGCGGTGATCGCCGTAGCGAGCCGGGATGCCCGCCGCGCCCAGGAGTTTGCAGCGGCAAACGGTATCCCCCACGCCCACGGAACCTATCAAGCGCTGCTGGAGGACGAGCGGATCGACGCAGTGTACATTCCGCTGCCCAACAGCCTACACCGCGACTGGACAATCCGGGCAGTCGAGGCTGGCAAGCACGTGCTGTGCGAGAAGCCGCTCGGCCTGAGCGCAGCAGAATGCGACGCAATGGCCACCGCGGCAGATGCGGCCGGCGTGGCGTGCATGGAAGCGTTCATGTACCGGTTCCACCCCCGCATCGATCGAGTGCTGGATCTCGTCGCCCAGGGAGCAATCGGCACACTTCGATCGGTCTACGCAGTGCTCACCTTCAAGGTCACCAAGCCCGATAACATCCGTTTGAGTCCGGAATTGGGTGGCGGCGCGCTGATGGATGTGGGGTGCTATTGCATCAACGCCGGCCGCACGATCATGCGGAGTGAGCCCGAGGAGGTCCACGCAGTCGCCCTGTGGACCGATCGGGGAGTGGACGAGCAGATGGTGGGCATGCTGCGCTTCGAGGGAGGTGCGGTCGTCCAGTTCGACTGTGCCCTCTCGCTGGAGCGGAGAGAGTGTTTCCACGTGGCGGGCACCGACGGTCATCTGGAGGTCACCAACGCGTACCTGCCCGGCACTGCAGACGTGACTATCGAGGAGTACCACGGGCCACGCGAAAAGACGTCTCACGCCGTGGCCGGAGTGGACGAGTACCAACTGATGGTGGAACACTTTGCCGAGTGCGCGTTGTCTGGCGCACCCGTACGTTACCCTCTCAGCGAAGCCGCGGCCAACATGCGAGTGATTGAAGCGCTGTACCGATCGGCCCGAAACGGAGGGAAGCCGGAATTGGTGTAGTAGCGTCTTCCAGCCGATGCCGAATGACCCTGCTCACTGCAGCAACCCCTCACTGCGCAGCACACCACAGGTGGTCTCCTGCGTGAGACCCTGTATTGGGTGAACGCCGTCGACGGCAGCCGTGTCGGCTGCTGAAACCGCGCCGGAGTAGAGCTGGATGCATTCCAAGACGGCCATTGTGTCAGCCCGCCTGGGTCTCAGCGTGTACCACGTCCAGATCGCAACGAGCAAGGCAAGCGTCGCTGCAATCACGAGCCTGCGGCCGTTTCTGCCAACCCAATCGCGAACTGCCGGTGGCCCTGGCTTCATGACTCAATTGGAGACAAGACAGCCAGTTGGCACGTGTCGATCACGTGGGCTAGCTCCCAACCATCGCCTGACATCATCAGTTAGTTCCAGGCACACCCCGTCCAGTACAGATCCAGTCCGGTGTCAGTGTGTGGCTGTTTGCGTTGACCATCTCTGGTATCGAGGACGAGCAACGAATCCCTGGTGTTTGCGAGCAAAACCAGTCCATCCGGTGTGAAGCAGACGACTCGATCGTCAGCGGTATTCCCTGTGGTGGAAACCACGGAACCATATTGTGCCTTGCCCACAAGATCAAACAGCGCGTAGCGACCGGTGGCAGCTCTGCTGGATCGACGCGTTGTAGGCACGCCGGGCTCCCAGAGAACGTTCGCCATAATCGGCTGGTTACCAAGGTCAGGCTCGATCAATTCCTGGAACAGTACCTTGGATTCACCGTACAGCGGATACGCGGCACTGAACACAAAAGGGGCGTTGATCGACAAGATCCTTGTCCTCATTTCTTGTCGCTCCACGCTCTGGACTCCGTCCAGCCTGAGACTCGACTCTGTTCCTGACTGCATGTCCGGAACCGCAACTGCCAAGACCTTCGTGGGGATGCTGTCGTCATTCGCCCCTTGGATGGGCTCAGTCTGAACTACGAGTAGGAGTCTGTCGGCCCCAGCTTCGTACCAGCCACGGCGGATCGAACAACCGTCCCGCACCTGCGACGGCAAAGTCGTATCGATCTCGGAAACGTGACCACCTGCTTGCAGCGACAGACCGCTGCCGTCAAGCCGCGTGACCGTTCCGAGACAGTCGAACAGATACACATCACTTGCGCGACGCTCGCATCCAGATCCATAGACGACCAGCAACGTAAGTAAAATCAGTAGCCGTGTTGCTTTCATTCGTTTTCCCAGGCAGGGCGAACTGGACCGGCACGGGAGCCGCGGGCACCCAGCACCTATGCCGGTCATCGTTTCGGCAGAGTTCATGAAGGCCCTTGTTGCCCGGGGTGACCTCCCCCGTTTGCTAATAGCCCAGCTAGCTCGTCGCTGCCCTCATTCGCGCCGCGAGTAACTAAGGTCCACTGACGGTGAATGTGGTTGTGGCTACCACGGTGCCATCGGCTGTCCGCACTTCGAACGTCCACTGCCCAGTCCACTCGGCCGGAATGTTCTTGGTGCTCCACACCCGCCAAGGCGATCCCCCAATGTTGATCGGAACAACGAGTTCATGCTCCTGATAGCGCCACACATGCTCAACCGTCGTGTTTGCCGCGCCAGTCACTTTCGTCCAGGCAAACAGCTGGCCCACGTCCGCGGGAAACGCCTCTGCGGCGCCAACCGGTTCGCGATCCTCCACGTTGAGGGCGATGACGACGTCGGCCGAGACTGCCACCTGTGTTTGCTGCTGCGCAGCAAGTCCCGCAGTAGCGAATCCAAGCAGCGCGATGGGTGGGATGAACATTCTCATTGGCATGATACCTCCCAGAAAGGAGTGGTTGTGTTTCAGATCGAACGCCGGCCGGCCTCGCAACCACGATGGCCACGGCGTGTACGCCACATGGCGCCACTACTCAGCTGTCTGCCTCTCGTCCCGGCGCTCGAGCTCCGAACGTTCACCTACCTACGGCTCGCAGCATCGTGTCCTAGACCGCCCACCTCGTCCAGTTGATCGACATACGCACCCGCGACCAGTGCATCCTCGTGGATGCCGAGCACGCTCATCAATCGCCGCGCCTCTGCCACGCCGACATCGGTTGGCTCCTCCTCATCCAGCACAACCTCCAGTTCTAGGAAGCTGCCCAGGTCCCTAACCTCATCCAGGTGAACGCGTGTGCGTCCTACCCAATACACCAAACGACGCTTGGTGACCCGGCCACCGACACCCAGAGCCGCGGCCAGCAAGTCACGTAGTGCCTGCGGATCTGCGACGGCCGCGCGGTGGTACTGTGATTCTGTCGGTTCGGTGGTGTCTGGACGCCGGTAGTAGATCAGCTCGGCTGGCTCGTCAGCGAATTCGCGGAGCTTGAGACGGCCGACTCGGACCTGGAAGAACGTATCAGTCTGCATCAGGGTCTCCGGCCCACAACCGGCAACTTCAGCAACCAGCCGACGCATCCTCTCCAAGTCCTTGATGTGAGCCTTTATCTCTACGTTGCGCGCCATGCTTATGAACCCGTGGACTAGGCTCACTGCAAGACCCGCCTGCCCGACCCTGCAGCTTGCCATATTGCTTTGCCGGTTGACCCATGGACGTGGCCCACAGACTCACGAATCCGGAAAACAGAACTCCTGCACTGGACCCAGCAGCCGGCCACACGACCCGTCCGCTGGAAGCTGCACGGCATCACATACACCTGCTCGCCACCGCACCGTCCCAAGGATCTCCCGTCGCCTCGGCACTCCCGCGCAGAAACCCGGTGTCGCTTGGCTCGACGCAAGACAGCCCGTGAGGAAAACCTGAACCGATAGTTCGCAGCTGAACCCCTCACAGTCAGCAACCCGTTCCAAGGCAACGGCGACGCAGCCAGCTTTGTCACCGGTCTCGCCGAATGCCCTACCCTCCTCCATCGCCTGTTGCCCGGCCTCGACGAGTTCCTCTCCGTTGACACGCCACCAGATGTAACCCACCCCACCCGCACCGAGCAGCAACGCAAAGACAACACCACTGATTATCAAGATAATTCGCATAACAGCCACCGGATGTCGTGTGATCCGCCGAACCCTTAGCCTAAGTACGTCTCACCGGCACAGCCAATGACCTGCAGGCGACTCGTCACCAGCAGTAACGACTTACCGAATCGGCCCGCTGTGACCCTGCGCACAAATCAGCCTTTCGCCGCGCGACTTCAGCGCTAGTCCGATTGTGAGCCTGCGGTCTATGGCATCAGTCTCTTTTCCATACGAACACAAGGCAGCTCGCATTCGTTGGGCAGCATATTCGTCGCCGGCCCACACGAAACAAACCCGCGACGCTCGTAGAACGAGACCGAGTTTAGCGTCGCGTGAAGCCACAACTCAGTAACCCCTGCTGACCCAGCTTCCGCCTCTAGTTCGCGCAGAAGCTCGCTGCCGACTCCAACTCCAGCGTAACCCGGCTGAACATACAAGGCTAGAACGAGCCCTTGATCCCAGTCTGCCATCGCAAAGCCGACGATCCTACCGTTGTGCTCCGCCACCAACGTCGACATGGATCGGATGGTCCGTTCGTACTCCTCTGGATGCCTCGGATCGGCCCAGGCGGCGATCTGTTCCGCTGTGTAGTGGCCGCTGCAGAGCTCCACAATCGATGCTTTGTGGACCTCGCACATCTCGGCTCCGTCTCCAGACACCGCATTACGTACGCTAACCACCGCCGACCTAACCCCCTCCCGCAAATACGAACCGCAGGCCGTGCGATACGGCTAGGGGAAACACCGTTCGGTGTGTCTCGTCGGGAAACAGCCTCACTCTGTACTGCAGTCCCTCGTAGCTCCTGGCGGCGAGGACTTCTTGCATGCGCTGCAGGTCACGCAGAATGGCGCTCCCGTCTTGCTCCCCTGCAGCTAGGAAGATCCGAGCCGGCAACGTCTTGCTCCGGATCCAACGATCTGACTCGTAGCGAAATACGACGCCGTCGTCCCACCACAACGATGGGCTCACGATCACGTAACGGTTGAACAAGTCCGATTCTGTAAAGAGAAGGTAGCTTGAGAACAGCCCACTGAACGAGAGCCCCATGATGGTCCTATCGTCCGGGTCCACTCGGTACGTCCTGTTGATGAACGGTACCAACTCCTGACTGAGAAACTGTGCGAAGGATGCCGCATGGCCCGCATTGGGGAACTCATCCAGGTGGGCCGCAGTCGGCGTGAAATCCCGCTCCCGGCGCCGATAGTACTCATCGTAGGGAACTTCGTAGGCCACACCTACCAGTAGTACAGGTGGAATCAGGCTGTCCTTGACCATGCGGCGAATGGCGTACGCCACGGCGCCGAAACTGTACTCGGCATCCAGCAGATAGACCACCGGGAGGAAATCCATCATCTCAGCGTAGCCACGGGGGAAGTACACGTGGATCTTGAAGACATCAGCCACAAAGTCGGAAGCCAACTCGCGCCGTTCCGAGTCCTCGATTGCGACCTGCGGGAAAGCGGTGGGCGTGGCGTCGGTCTGAGTGGGTTCCCGCTGTTGGCTGATGTCGGACGGGACGCATGCCAGCGACAACAGAATGCCCCACTCAAACACTACAGTGGCAGCAGGCACTCCATTCGTTCGCGTCATGAAGACCGATCGCTGCCTAGCGAATCCGCTTCAGCAACATCGTTCGGCACGCCACAAACTCCTCGCCTGGTTCCGCCAGGTCCAGCACCATCTCGTAGGTGTCGGGATCCTGGAACACGAGTCGCATTCGGGCGCGCAGCCCCGCAGCGCTCTCTGCCTCACGATAGGCGAACTCGATCTCCCGCTGGCTCCCATCATGCAGTGTCACATCATAGGTGTTCACGTAGCCTTCCGAAAAGAACTGTCGAAAGGCAAAAGCGTCCCGATCCGTATCGCGACTCAGGTAGCCGACGTCCTCGTGAATCTCGTCCGAGCCATCCGATCCTTGAGATACGGACCGCGTGCGGAGTCGCAGGAATTGGTCCGCCAACACGAACTGCCACGCATGTGAAACGGTGGAAGTGACGCCGAATCCCGAGCCCGGACCTTCCCATGTGCCAACAAGGGAACGCAGCAGCTCCCACCGATCAGTCTGGCCGTGCAACCGAGGCGAATTCACCAGGGTCGCTGCCGCCACAGAAAGGGCTGCGACAAGACACTGAACTGCTCTCATGCTACGCTCTCTTTCATGTTGCCCCCGCTGAGCTGCTGCGGGGAAACTGCTCTCGCAGCCTCCAGGCGGATACACTCCAATACTGGTAGGCTACGGGATCCACTCGATGTCACCCTGCTTGCATCTCACAAGTTGTCCCCGTACCTGTCGGCGTTAGCTGTTGGGACACGCAGCAACCTGTGCCGCACGGTGCCGTCAAGGACGGGGCCGCGGTTGCGATGCGTGGCCCAACAAGAACTTCCAGCCATCCACTCGCTCGACTGCAACCAGCGTGATATAGCCATCTGTCTCGAACCGCCCGCCCGAAGTGTCCGCGAAAACCTGGCTGTATGAAACCGTCACGGCGGCAACACCTCGTGCCAGGGGCACGATACGCGGTTCGCCCAGCTCCAACTTCACTTCGCTGACACTCGACTGCAGGGCGCCAAAGGCTTGCTGCACCGAGGCATACGAATCGTATGCTACTCTTCCGTTCTCCACCCAGTGGAACTCTGGGTCGTCAGCATAGAACTGGGTGATTCTAGGTAACTCACCCGAGTTGACTGCCCGGACGTAGTCGGACAACGCAGCGCGAACATTCTCTACGATCGTCACACGTTCAGATTCGCTCAACGACGGCATGCTGTCTCCCCCACACGCGGTGGTCGTTGCCACGATAGTGGCGACGAGTGCAGCAGTGCGTTGGTTCATGGTAGATCGCATTCCTACTGGGCCAGGGGCGGGTCACCCCGCCCGCCAATCCCGGTCTGATAGCCAGCGTGGCACCTCGGCGGCGCTCTCGAGAATTACAGTGTGCGGCACGGCGCTGAGCTGCAGTCGGTCATGGGCGCCCGTAAGCACCCCAATGCTAGCGCCTACACCGGCCGCTGCCGCAGCTCGCAGATCGTTGGCCGTGTCTCCCACCACCACCACTGTGTCACCGCGCTTTACGTCCACCCGGTGCATCGCAGCAAAGATCAAGTCAGGTGCCGGCCTTCCTTGCACCACATCATCCGCCGTCACTATGAAGTCCACCACCCCCTCCCAATCGAGCTGTTCGAGCACCACATCCATAATCCTGGTGTCAAAGCCGGTTGTCAGCACGACCTTGATCCCGTTGGCCCGGAGCCGATCAAACGCAGCTGCGACACCAGGAACCGCCTCGACACCGCATGTCGTGAGCGCCTCGATGAGCATTCCCTGAAACACCCGATACACCTCGCCAGGGTCCGACAGCACATTGGCACTCCTCAGCAACTGAGCGATGACCTCCCGCTTAGAGGCTCCCCGCGACTCCTCTATCTTGCCCGGTAAAACCGCTATCCCGTACTGCTCGAGTGCTGCCCTGAATATCGTGGCCACGTCTGCAGTGTCCCGCACAGCGGTTCCGCCCACATCGAACACGGCCAACCTGGCTCGCGTCATGCCGAGTCCGGCCTGACATCAGGACCTGGCCACGATCCAACCGAACTGCGCCCAACATGCAGCCGACTCGTCGCCGGCTCCAAGGAGCTACGGGAACGATTCGATGTCACTGGCACCAAACCATCCATTCCTCTCGCACCTTCGGGTTCATGTGCAGGTTCTCCACTTCTTCGGCCGGAAGCCCACCTGCATACCACTCACTCAACCCTGGCCAGGTGCTGCTCGAAGTCCCGCACGAACCGGCGGCTCCCTTTGGCGACGATCTCATGACCTTCCGCCTCCAAACGCGACTGCTGACCCAGCACTCCGCCAGGGTACTTCGGGTTCACTTCCCCACCGGCCTTGAGGGTGCGCCAATAGGGTGTTACTCGCTCTCTCCCGTCCGCTTCATCCTCGCCCGCTGCCCCAGCCGCTATCCGAGCCAGGATCCCGGTGGTTATCGGACATCCTATGGTCGCTCCGTGTCGTAGCGCCACGGCGTCGCGGATCTGGTTGATCGTGATGAGCTTGCCTTCGGGAACCTGCCGCATGATTGCGTCGACTTCATGAGGAGCGGGTATGACGATAGTCCCTTTCCCCCACCTCTTGCTCATGCCCTCAGGGATCGGCTCCACACGCGGAAGATCCTTGCTGTCGGCCAGCTTTTCACGGAAGGTCTTCTTCTTGTACATTGTCCCACCCTCTACGCTTCAGTTCATGTTCGCAGCGCGTCAGGACACTGGCGGATCGGTGCACAACGCCGGCAGCTAGGCAGCAGCCGCTGCAATGTCACAGCCATCATCGTTCTCTTCTACTGCAGAGTCCCAAGAACAACAAGCGCCACCATCGCTTCATCTAACCACTAGACGCGCCGAGTCCCCCTACGGACGCATCTGGGCGACCGCTTTGTGGCGGGTCCATATCACGATGGAGCACGCGCCGTAGCGCGCGGGAGCGGAACCCGCACTGTCATAGATCTCTATCGCCAAAATGTCCAACGCATCTACTGCCTCATCAATAGGTACGTCAGCAATGAGGGGTATGTCGTCTATGTAGAAGCGTGGCCTGCCACACCGGAGCCTCAGTACCCTGCCCGATCCCGCCAAGAAACCGTAGTCCACGCGAACATGCGGCAGACCAACCATGAAGTCGGTGAACCGGTGCGCAAAGTAGCTCCGCTTCTCCACGGCGACCGGATCGAGATGGCGCCCCGTAGTCGCTCTTTCACGGTGATAGAACCCCTCCTTCTGCAGGTACCGCACGTGGGCATATTGCACTGCCGCCTCTGCTTGCACCACCACCGGGTCCATGCCGGTAGCCCAATCGCACGATAGATACGATAAAGGCACCCCAATCTGTGGCAGTGACCACAAACGTCCCATCCCTTCGAGACACATCGCTTGCCACGGTGTCGCCATATGAGTCCAACAAGGTGACACGGGCGCTCGCGACTGGACTGCTGGTTGTCGAATCCCGGATCGAACCACGTAGGGTCTGACCTACCGACCGGGAGGGTGGGAGTAGCGCTAGCGACAAGCCAAACAGCGCGCAGAGCGAAACAGCACGGCGTGGACTCATAGATCTAGCCAGCCCCAAAGACTGATGGGCTGAGACCTCTGCGCCGTCTGCGTCAGTTTCGCGTGGCCGGCACGCGCGATCGAAGCCAAGGTCATGTCCCTTGCGCCGTGGCCGCTCATATTGCGACCGCGAACGGATTCATTGCGTCTCCGATTATAAGCATGTCGACGCCAGCGTGTACCAGAACAGGCGCCAACACACTGCCCGTGTATCGCATGAGCCACCCCCACAATAAACCGAGGAGAAACACCACGATCACAAAGGCTGGCAACGCCGTGGTGAACTGAACACCC
>JBDHKN010000096.1:0-16900 GCA_039586365.1 Gemmatimonadota bacterium
GCAGCGCGCCACCGTGTGTTGTCTCCGAGCAGGAAGGGCCGATCGAGCTGCGCGAGCCACCGGTCGATCTCCAACGCCTCTTCTCGCTGTCCCATGTGCGCTAGAGCTACTGCTCGGTACCCTCGGTAGTCGAGGTTGTCGGGTGCCTCCGCGCTCAGCGCGGCGAACAGGGTGTCGGCGTCAGACCAGCGCTCGGCGTAGTAGAACGCTCTTGCGCGATCGTAGGGCACGTTGCCGCCCAAGCTGCTCGCCGGCCGTGTAGCAAACCAGGTGAGAGCCCGGTCCATCGCCGCCTCGTAGGCTTCCCGATGCCCATGGACCTTGAGCTCGAGGGCCACCCACACCGGTCGCAGACCCAGTCCGTACCTCTCCTGCGCCGGCAGACCTGCGATTACGTCGAGCAGCGAGTCAACTTCTGACAGCCGGCCGAGGGCCGCTAGCGCGGCCAGCTGCTGGTCCAGTATCCTGAAGTGATTCGGGAACCGCTCGAGTCCGCGCAGGGCAACGTCCAGTTCCTCCTGGTACCGCCCGAGCAGGTGATAGGCCTGCGCAGTAAGCGTCCACCAGGCCACCCAACGGCTGTAGCAGGGAGAGTCGAGATCCGTGGCGTGCAGATACTCGAGTGCACTCGCGAGGCGGTTCATCCGATACGCATTTATGCCCGCGTGGTAGCCATAGCTGCCAGGTTGGATGCGGAACAGCTGCTCGACGGCGCGAGTTACTTCAGCCCGGTCACCGTAGAGATTGCCGTGATGGTGTTCCCACAGCAGTCGCTCGGCCGTGCTCAGTTGCTCCATTAGTGGCTCAATGAGTCGGAGCACGGAGTCAGATTCGCGGCGATAGCCCGCATTCCAGTACGAAAACATGACGTATAGCAGCAGAGGTGCGAAGTCTGGAGCTTCCTCCAGCGCCAGCTGCGCCTCGTCGATCGCTTCCCGCGGCCGCCCTCGGCAGAACATGTCCTGCGTCGCCATCATCCTCCTGAAGATCTCCAGGGAGGGAGGGCTCGACCACTGTGCAAAGGCGTGGCCGGGATTCAGCATCGCCATCGTAGCGGCGGTGACGCGTTCCCCCAGAACGGCCGCTACCGCCTCCAGCGAGTCCACGGGGCCGGAAACCGGGTCCAGCGCCCGTAGCATCTCCCCGGACGCCGCGTCCATTAGCTCGACGTCAAACCGCAAGCGGCCGGCGGACACGGTGTAGCTCCCCGCTACCGCGTAGCGTGCCGCGGTCCGACGGGCGATCTCACGTATCGGTAGGCCCACGGCTGGATCCACTTCACGCAATGCGTCTCGCACCACGCTAGCCGGCACAACCGTGACGAAGCCCGCACGATCGATCGCTCGCGTCACGAAATCCGCGGCCATATATCCCCAATCGGCCGCCGCTGGATCAGCCGCGCGATTCTCCAGGGGTGCCACGACGAGCCGGTTGATGACCTCCTCGCCCACCAGCGAGTCAGCCCCGGACCGACTGCCCTTGAACAGCACCACGCCCAGTGCCACGATCACTGCAGTGGCAGCCAATACTGCAACCCAGTGCCAGGTTGGTCTCTTCTCACGCCGTTTGGTAGATAAAACCTCCACCCGCTCCGGCGTCACTCCCTCGCCAGGTGTCGCCAACGCCTGCACGAACTGCTGCGCCGTCGCGAACCGATCCGCCGGAGTCTTCGCTAAAGCCTTCGTGAGCGCCGCCTCGACCGAGGCCGGCACAGTCTCCCGCACCACCGAGATCCGCGGCGTTGGCTCATTCAACTTCTTCGCTATCAGCGCCTGTGGAGTGGACGCTGTGTACGGCGCGTCACCACTCAACATCTCGTACAAGACACAACCGAGACTGTAGAGATCGCTACGCGCATCGATATCCTGATCACCAGCCGCCTGCTCCGGACTCATGTAAGCCGGCGTCCCCACAGCGAGTCCCGTTTCGGTCAAGCGCGCGCTGCCCGCGGAACTCACCGCACGCGCAATCCCGAAGTCGCTCACCACCGCATGCCCCGCCTCGAACAGGATGTTCTCCGGCTTGATGTCGCGATGCACGAGTCCGAGTGAGTGGGCGTAACCCATCGCGTCGGCCACTTCGCTGGTGATCTGGAGTGCGTCTTCGAGAGAGAGCTGCTTCTCGCGCGTGATGCAGTCACGCAGCGACTCGCCCTCCATGAAGGGCATGGTGTAGTAGAGCAGTCCGTCGACCGCGCCGCAGTCGTACAAGGCAAGGATGTTTGGGTGGTTGAGCCGTGCTGAGATCTCGATCTCACGCAGGAACCGTTCGCCACCGAGTGAAGCGGCGAGTTCCGGCCGCAGGACCTTGAGGGCGACCGCTCGATTGAGCTTCAGGTCGTGAGCCAGGTACACGGTCGCCATGCCGCCGGCGCCGAGTTCGCGCTCGATGGCGTAGCGATCGGCGAGGGCTGCAGTCAGTCGAGTAAGGACATCGTCACTCATGTGGGACGGTCCCTGACGTGGTTGAGGCCTAAACTACGTGCGGACTGAAGGACGGGCCAGGCAAGGACGGGCGATTGACGATTGACGAGTGACGATCGGCGACGAGCAACCGGGCTCGTCAGCCCGTGACCCTCACACGTGTGAGACGCCCTTTCGTTTGCCATCCGCCCTCACCGCTCCAACCGCATCACTCGCAGCAGTTCGGGGTATCGTGGGTGGTCCCGCAGGTTGTCGTTGAGCGGATGCCGAATGTCCCATTGGATCTGAGGATCACGCGTCTCTGCCGCTCGTATGAGCCAATCGATGGCCGCGTCGAGACTGTCCAGTCCCACATCCGCGAGTTGTCGTTGACGTACTCGCTGCCGCAGAGCTGGGGCTCGATCTTCGCGTCCAGCCGCTGGAGCTTCACGCTGGCGGGGCGCAACCTGTGGGGTTGGACCAAGTACAAGGGATATGGCGATCCGGAGGTGCAGTTCAATTCAACCTCCACCTTCACCCGAGTGGACTACGCATCGACGCCACAGACGCGACGTATTACGGCGGGGGTGCGGGTGAGCTTTTGAGGGGGCGGGAAGTAGTCGGAGCAGTGTGACGTGCAGCAGCGAATTGCGCTTGCAGCTCGGCGAGTGGCGCAGGTGTGCGCTCGCCTGCAGAGTATGTCGCCTAGCTCAGCCTCACAAGGTGTGAGTGCAGCCGTCGTTGCATTCCCGCTCCGAGCAGAGCGGGCTTTGCCGAGAAGATCGTCCTGTTGCGCGTCCTATCCTGCAAGATCCGTCGTTCTGCCCCTGGAGACAGGTATGCTAGCGACGTCCAGAGGTGTCGGCTGGGTGGCAGAAATCAGCGGAGGCTTGGTAGTTAGCTGACGTACCGATGAAGGGCTGAATGAGCCAGCGTGGCCCTTCCGTCCATGTGTCCTCACCAGTCCACCCAGATCAATCTCAGCAGGTCAGGGTATCGCCGTGTTTGCCATCGGCTGGGCCGCGGCCATTGGGTGGCCCGTGAGCTCCGTGGGTTGGGTTGACTACCATGTCGGCATTTTGCATGGCATTCTAACGGCATGCCTAGCACGTCCTGAGCGGACTTGGCGAGCGGGGGGATTCACGAGTAACGACTGACGATTGACGATTAATTGGCGCGGATTCCTGCACCCCACCCAAGAACTCTAACTCATTCAACGACAAGTTTTGACGAGAGATCCTCGTTAGGGATGTCCACCTCAGCTGAGGAGCTTCCCGGTCCGGTTGACGATTAATTGGCAGCCTGATTGCCGCGCCGTTCGTCACTCGTCACTCGTCAATCGTCAATCGTCAATCGAAACCGCCTGGCAACCCCTCCCGTAGGGCAATTAACCTCCTTCGACATAACCCGACATTCGACATAGGTCAATATAAGTGCCTAAAAAACAAGAACTTACCCTCAGGATGGTAATGGTCCTTCACTCCCTGGCCCGGGGCTGCCGCTACGGGTTCGACATCATGGAGGACACCGGGCTGGCAAGCGGGACGATCTACCCGGCCCTGGCGCGACTGGAGGACCTGGGTCTCGCAGCCTCGGAGTGGGAAGAGAGCGGGATCGCCCAGCGGGAGAAGCGCCCGCCCAGGCGCTATTACCAGATAACCGACGAGGGCAGCCGGGCGCTCGCGCTGGCCCTGGAGAAACACCGCTCCTTGGCGCCGGTGGACCTGCCGGGCGGATTGGAGCCGCGGATCCCGTAGCCCATGAGACTACCCTCGCGCCAGCGGCGCCCTCCGGGCATCGTGCCTGGAACCCGGACCAGCAACGACTACCCGGCCCGGCTCAGGTGGAGCCTCGCCCTGATCCGGCTCGCCGGACGGATAGTCCCCCGGCGGCGCCGCTCTGAATGGCAGGAACAATGGCACGCCGAGCTGATCCACCGCTGGCAGCGGCGGGAGGAAATCAGCCGGTCGCACGCCCAACCGACGCGCGGCCTGGTCCTGTGGTCGCTGGGCGCTTTCTCACACGCTTGGTATCTGTTCAGAACGGAGTACACGATGGACTTGATCTGGCAGGACGTGAAGTTCGGCATCCGGGCGCTCAAGCGGGGGAAAGGCCTGATTGCGGTGGCGGTCCTCTCGCTCGCGATCGGCATCGGCGCGAACACCAGCATCTTCAGCGCGGTCGACGTCTTCATGCTGCGGCCGCTGCCCTATCCCGACTCGGACGAGCTACACGTGCCGTGGATCACGAATCAAGAGCGGGGCTGGACTCAGGTGTCTTACTCGATGCCTGACTTTGTGGACCTCAGGGAACAGAGCACGACCATGCTGGTGGCGGCCACCACAGGGACCAGCTTCAATCTGTCCGGCGGAGACCGGCCGGAGCGGCTCACGGGCAGGAGCGTGTCGGCCAACTTCTTCCAGGTGCTGGGCGTGCAACCTAGCCTGGGCCGCGGCTTCACACCCGACGAGGAACGGGAGGGACAGGGTCACGTCGCCGTCATCTCAGACGGCCTGTGGAAGCGGCGCTTCGGGGCGGACCCGAGCGCCGTCGGAAGCACTCTGCTATTGGACGGCGAGACCTACACCATCGTCGGCGTGATGCAGCCCCGGTTCTGGTATCTCTACCCCGGCAATGAGATCTACACGCCACTGACCGTCACAGGGGAGGAGCCCCGTGACGGCCATTACCTCCACCTGCTCGGCCGCCTCAGAGATGGAGTGGACGCCAGACAGGCGCAGCAGGAGACGCACCACATCCAGCAACAGCTAGCGCTCGAGTACCCCGAGACCAGCGCGGGCCACGGCGCCACGATGTGGTCGCTGCACGAGGACATCTTCGACGAAGGGTTCAAGGCAGGAACTCTGATTGCCACGGTCGCTGTGGCTTTCGTGCTGCTCATAGCCTGCGCCAATGTGGCGAACCTGTTGCTCACCCACGCCTCCGGGCGAGACCGCGAGGTGGCGCTTAGGGGTGCCCTCGGCGCCAACCGTTCGCGGATCGTGCGCCAGTTCCTGACAGAGGCCATCATGGTATCGGTTATGGGCGGTGTGCTGGGACTGGCCCTCTCGATAGTGGGTATTCGCAGCTTGGTGTCCCTGATGCCGGCCTCGTTCCCACGGGTACAAGAGATCGGCCTGAGCCCGCGCGTGCTGTTGTATACCGCAGCGGTGACCATGCTGACCGGCATCATCTTCGGGCTCGCTCCTGCGCTCCAGAGTAGCCGGCACAACGTCGTCGATGCTCTCAAAGAGGGCGGTCGGGTTGGAGCTAAATCCGCGGGCGTGGGCCTCAGGAAGGCCTTGGTCGTCGGCGAGGTGTCGCTCGCCCTGGTGCTGCTCGTGTCGTCCGCGCTGCTGGTGCAGGGTTTCGCCCGGATCCGACTGGCCGACTTGGGCTTCGACCGGTCAGACGTGCTCACGATGGAGGTGGTACTCCCCCCGCACGACTACCCCGACACCGCCTCGGTAGCTGCCTTCTACACCGAAGCGGCGGCGCGACTCGCAGCCGTTCCGGGAGTCGAGACGGTCGGTGCCACCTCAATCCTCCCGCTCCAGGGTGGGAGCGGGACCTATTACACCGTCCCGGGGGAAGACGCGGAGGACGACTCACAGCGCAAGGTGACCGGCTACAGGTACATCCTCCCAGGGTACTTCGACGCGATGGACATCCCGCTATTGCGCGGCCGAGGTATCACAGAATCCGACCGGGCGGGACTGCCTCGGGTGCTCGTAATCAACGAGACCATGGCGCAGCGCCACTGGCCGGGCGAAGACCCCGTCGGTCTCCAAATCTCGTTCTATTCGGGTCCCCGAGAGATAGTGGGAATAGTCGCCGACACGAAGGACGGGGGAGCGGACGACACCGTCGGGCCCATGGTCTACTTCTCAGCTTATCAGGGCCTGCCGCGCTTCATAGACTGGGCCATCGAGACCAGCGGCCCGCCCGAAGCGCTGGCGGAAGCGGCCCGTGCCGAAATCCACTCGATCGACTCCAACCTGCCGGTGTACGATGTCATGTCGCTGGACGCTGTGATCGAAGAGTCGCTGGGCGGTGACACGATCATGGCCAAGATCATGGCAGCGTTGGCCGTAATCGCCCTGGTCCTCGCACTAGGCGGGGTCTACGGCGTGATGGCTTACACGGTATCCCAACGCACCCAGGAACTGGGTATCCGTCGAGCGCTGGGAGCCCAGAACCGCGACGTGTTGTCTCTGGTGGTGCGCCAGGGAACGGCCTTGGCCTTGTTCGGTGTCGGCGTCGGCACCGTCGTTGCGCTCGGCGTAGCGCGCGGGCTGTCACGCTTCCTGTTCGGAGTGAGTCCGTTTGATCCCGTGACGTACGCTTCGGTCGCTATTGCACTTCTCACTGCCGGCCTGGCAGCCAGCTATTTCCCGGCCCGCCGCGCGACCAAGGTGGATCCGATCGTGGCGCTCAGGGTGGAGTAGCCGGGCCACCAGCTCACGTCTGGCAGGAGTCGCAGACAACCGGTCCGTAGACACGGCGCCCTGCACCGCTGAGCTGCCGGGCTCATGGCGTCAATCGTCAATCGTCACTCGTCAATCGTCAATCGTCGATTTCACTGCGGCTCTCCCGGGCGCACCGTTCCTGTGGCAAATTGGTGCGCTACGGTCCCCGCAGCCTCGAGACTGACAGCGTGAATCAACCGGAACGTCGCTTCCTCACCATCGCGGAGGAGCAAGACCGCGCCGATCGCGAAGGCGGTCGTCCGGCCAGCAGTATCCCGCCGGTGCTGCTCCGCCAGGCGACCGGACGAATCCCGCTGGTTTGCCTCACAATTGCCGCCGGGTTCGGACTCGGCTGGCTCGGCACGACCGCGTTCGCGGGCGACCTACCTGCCGAATTCTCCGACTTCTTTCAGTGGGGGCCGCCCTCGATCGTCATCGTGACCTCGCTCGCCTTGTTTGGCGTAGCACGGCGCAATTGGGTGTCGCCCACAACCCTCGTCAACCTCGGATTGGTTTACGAAGTCCTGGTGAGCCACGCTCTGGCGCTCACCCAGTATGCGGGGGCATTCGAAGGCATGCTACCAGGAGATATCAACCGAGATCGGATAGGCTGGGGCGTCGTCGCCCTGTTCATGATAGTCTACACCGCGGTCGTCCCGACCATACCGCGCCGGGCGGTGTTGGCCCTCATTGCGTCGGCCACCGCCGTTCCCGCAGTGTACCTGGTGTCCGTGAGCATCGGTGAGGCGCCGCCGCTGCAGGCGGGCCAATTCCTCCTCGCATTTGTATTCCCATACGTATTCGTAGTGTTGTTGGCCTATTTCCCCGCGAGAATCATCTATGGCCTCGGCGAAGATGTGCGTCGCGCCCGGGAGATGGGCAGCTACCGACTCGAGAAGTTGCTCGGGAAAGGGGGTATGGGTGAGGTGTGGCAGGCCTCGCACCGGATGCTGGCACGACCGGCAGCGGTGAAGCTCATCAGTAGCGACGCTCCCGGTCTCGACGCCGCCAGACTGGGCGGCGCCCTGGTTAGGTTCGAGCGCGAGGCCCAGGTGACAGCCAGCCTGCAGTCGGCGCACACGGTCGAGTTGTACGACTTCGGAACGGCAGATGACGGCGCGCTGTACTACGTGATGGAGCTGTTGGAGGGAGTCGATCTGGATCAAGTGGTAAAGAAATGGGGGCCACTGCCTCCTGAGCGGGTCATCTACATTCTGGGGCAGGTGTGTGCGTCGCTGGGCGAAGCACACCAGCGGGGCCTGGTGCACCGGGACATCAAGCCCGCCAACATCTTCCTGTGCCAGCGAGCCTTCGAATACGATTTCGTGAAGGTGCTCGATTTCGGTCTGGTCAAAGGACGCTCCAGCATCGATCCCATCGAGCATCCGCCGCTTTCCAGGGTTGGATTCGTCATCGGTACACCAGCCTACCTGGCTCCCGAGATGGTGATGGGTGAGGAACCCGACGGGCGCGCCGACCTCTACGCTCTGGGCTGCGTGGCCTACTGGCTGCTGACGGGCCAGGTCGTGTTCGAGGAGAAATCGATCCCCGCCCTGCTGGTCGCCCACACACAGAAGGAACCGGTACGCCCCAGTGTACGTTCTGGCCGGGTGATGCCGGACGGGTTGGACGATCTGGTGCTGGACTGCCTCGCCAAGGATCCGGACCACCGCGTGCAGAGCGCCGACGCGCTGGCCCAGCGCCTGGGCGAGATCGCCCTGGTTGAGCCGTGGTCCAACGCCAGCGCGAAGCAATGGTGGGCTGACCATGTCTGAGGAGTGGAGGACACCCAGCGTGGCTCTCCGCTCCCGGCTCTCTGATCCTGGCTCTCCGCTCCCGGCTCTCCGCTCCCGGCTCTCCGCTCCCGGCTCCCTGCTCCCTCAACTACACCCAGCGGTTGCCATCCTGGCCGCGCTTCTGGTTTGCGCTCCGCAGGCGGTAGTCGCGCAGACCATCAGGGGCGCCGTCGTGGATGCCGTGTCGCGCGCGCCCGTCGGGACCGGCTTCCTGGTGCTGCTCGATGCCGACAGCACCGAGGTCGCGCGCACCCTGTGGTCGTCAGACGGCCGCTTCACACTGCGGGCGCCGCGCGGCGGCAGCTACCGGCTGCGATCAGAGCGCATCGGGTATCGTGCCTTCGTCACCGACCTGCTGGAGGTCCCGGCGAGCGGTGCAATCGAGCACGATCTCACAATCAGCGCGTTGCCGGTCGCACTCAACACGGTAGAGGTGCGGGGCCGGGACCGCTGTCAGGTGAACCCCGTGCGCGCCGAGGAGACCGCCCTGGCATGGGAGGAGATCCGCAAAGCGCTCGCAGCCGCCGCGTGGGAGGGCAACGAGCAACTGTACCGGTTCCACAGGTACACCTACGTCCGGGAGGTGAATCGCAACGGGCGCGACATCATGCGGGAGGAGGGGCAAGTCGCCACCGCGGTGGCGACGCAGCAGTATGTGAGTCTCACGGCGGAGCAACTGGCCGAGTACGGCTACGTGGTGACGATCAAGGGTGACTTGGTCTACTACATACCGGACGTGGACGTGCTGCTGGACGATGCCTTTCTCAACACTCACTGCTTCCACGTAGTGCGCGATCCCGCCGAGCATGCGGGGCTGGTCGGTCTGGCGTACGAGCCAATGACCGAGCGGGACCGCACGGAGGTGCGCGGGATTCTGTGGATCGACGAGTCCACGTCGGAGCTGCGCACGATGGAGGTAGGCTTCACGGAGATCCCTGGTCGAGTCACCGATGAACGCATCGGAGGGACGCTCGACTTCATGCAACTGCCCTCGGGCGCGTGGATCGTACAGCGCTGGGAGATACGCACTCCCGTGCTGCGGTGGCGCGGCTCCGCCGACCCGGCTATAAGGACGCGGCGCGAGCGGGCGGCCATACGGTATTTCCAGCACTCCGGTGGCGAGATACTGGAGATCACGGCGCGCGACGGCTCCAAGACTCATCCGGCTACTCTGGCACATGTGACCGGTGCGATCTTCGACTCCACCCGGATCGAACCACTGGCGGGAGTACGGGTCACCATAACCGGTACCGACTTCGTGGATGAAACGGACAGCGAGGGTGAGTTTCATCTGGCGGTACCCCTCGAGGGTGACTACGCGGTCAACTTTGCGCACCCGTACTTGGACTCCATCGGGTTCGCTGCGCCCGATCAAAAACTCAGCTTAGCGCGCGGGTCCGAGAGTTCCGCCTCCTTTGCGATTCCCCCCGCCACGGCCATGACCGAGCGCCTCTGCGGGGAGAGTCCCGGCAACATGGAGGGCAAGGTAGTCGTGGGGCTCGTCACGGGACCGGACGGAGACCCTGTCTCTGACGCCACGGTGACGGCATCCTGGCAGCGGGTCGCTCCCACGGACAGCGGATTCGTCTCGAGTGACTTTGAGCTGAGCGCGCTCACGGACGAGTCGGGGTCCTATGCCCTCTGCGGTATCCCGGTAGGGCGACCGGTAGAGCTGCGGGCGGTGCACAAGTCAGCTGAGAGCGGGAGGCTAGAGGTCATCTTCCCGTGGACGGCCGACGGCCAGCTGCTCATGGCGTGGAACCGCATGCCGGGGGAACCCTATCCCGAGTCTCATTCGCTGGTGCGCCCGATCTGGAAAGTGGATCCCCAGCTGGAGGACGGAGACCGGCCAGGGCAAGGAGTTACCGGGACAAGGGTGGTGAAAGGCATGGTTGCCGACCGCATGACCGGGCGCGGCCTGGAGGGAGTAACGGTCGACCTCAACGGCACCATGACGACAACCACGCGGCCGGACGGCACGTTTGATCTGGCCGGTGTCACTTGGGCTCCGGGAACCAACCGAATCTCGTTTCGACAGCTGGCATATCGGCCCTGGATTCAGGAGTTGCACGTCGAGCCGGACAGGTCGAAGCTGGTCGTGAGCGTGCTGCTCACCTCGAATGCGATCGCCCTGGATCCGGTGGTGGTGGAGGCCGAACGGGTCCGCCGCTCACGCTACCTCGAGAACCAAGGGTTCTATCGCCGGAGAGAAAAGGGCTTGGGATACCATGTGTCCCCTGAGCGGATCGAGCAACGGCGTGCCGAGGTTGCCGACGTCTCCGATTTCATCATGGGTATGCCCGGCGTCACGATCATGGATCTACCCGAGCCGATCGAGGGACTGTCAGGCAGGTTGCTGATGTTGGGACACGGCAGCCGGCGCTGCGTGCCGAACGTGTACGTCGACAATGTCCCATACAACTACGACGGGACCGTCCGAGACCTGGAGGTCATCGCACGGCCAGAGGATGTCTACGCGATCGAGATCTACCAGCGCTCATCGGAAATACCGGTAGAATACGCTACTGGCGGAGCCCAGTGTGTCTTGGTGTTCTGGACGCGCCGGGGAGTCGGACCGCCGTAGCGACGCGCTCCAGTTGTCTTCCCCCCCGCCGGACCGCACCCAGTCCATGCCTCCAGGTGGCGAAGCTGAGCGTTGGGTGGGAGATTATCAGCGGGTTGGGGCGCCGAAGCGATGGGCGCGGGGACCTGGCGATCGATAGCCCCACCAATGGAGGTGCAACCATGGGCGCGAAGCACACAGTATCAATGTTGACCCTCGGCCTAATCGCGGGCAGCCTGCTATTGCGGCCCGGTCCAGTAGCGGCGCAACAACCGGTGTCGGTGGGACAGCCTATGCCGGACTTTACGCTCCCGGCGCTCCAGGGAGGAGACGTCACTCTTTCCGACCTGAGGGGCAAGACCGTGCTGCTCATTTTCCCGCGCGGGAAGTCAGGTGGCGGCTGGTGTCATGTGTGCCACTACCAGTACGCCGAACTAGCCGCATTCGACCAGCAGGAAGGACTGCGGGCCAACCACAACGTCGAGGCCCTGTTCGTGTTGCCGTACGGCAGAGAGCTGGTGAAGGAGTGGGTGGACAAGTTTCCGGCTCAACTGCAGGACATAGAGGACTGGAAGAACCCACCCGACCAGGCGAACCTGGACGAACGCCAGAGGGCGCGGATGGAGACGGCAAAGCAGTACTACCCCAAGCAATTCAACTACACCGCGGGCAACGTGCCAGTACCGTTCCCGATCCTCATTGACGCCGACAGGGCGGTCTCCGAGCGGCTGAGGTTGTTCACCACCAACTGGAGCGGAGCCGAGGCGGAGCAGAACGTACCAACGATCTTTGTGATGGATGGCAATGGGGTAGTGCAGTTCAAGTACCACAGCCAGAACACGCTCGACCGGCCCGGTCCGGACTACCTGGTGAGAGTGATCGAGCAGCTGGTTCCGCACGACTGACGGACACCGGCGCGGAACAGACTGCGCGAATGGAAATGGTGGCCGACGGCGGCCGGCTGCGCTGCCGCGGTCCACCTAGCCAATCCTCGTATTTCGCTTAATACTCTACTGTCGCCCCCACAGCCACAGTGCGTGCGGGCCAGCGCGCCGGTGGCCTATCGCCCGAGACCCACCAAGCCTGCGGGGCATAGCAGAGCACCCGCCTGGCAGCAGAGCGGTAGGGTCCGCGCGGAAGGTGATCGGCGATCTAGCCGGAGTGGATCATGAGACCGATTCTGAGCGGAGTCATCTGCGTAGTACTCGTCTCGTCGCTGCAACCTCTCAGCACGTTCGGCCAGCGAACCGTCGCGCCTCCGCCGGTAATCCCCGATTCAGTCACCCTAGTCCCCGGTGCTCGGTATGCCAAGAGTGGTTTCGTGAGATTCTTCGCAGGCGCGGGACATCGCGACCTGTGGACCGTGCCGCTCAAGGTAGAGGTAGTTGATCTAGCGAGGTTTGGTGGCGGTCTCACGCCACTGAGATTAGGCGGCGGTATGACCACGCGGACTCTGCACGCGCTCGGAAACGACGGCAAACGTTACGTGTGCCGTTCGGTCGAGAAGTACGCGGGACAGGGTATCATCGAAGAGCTGCGAGGGACGATCTACGAAGCTATCCTGCAAGACCAGATCAGCAGCTTCCATCCCTCAGGAGCACTCGTCCTTCCTGCGCTGCTGCAATCCGTCGGCGTACTGCACGTGGAGCCGGTGTTGCGGGTGCTGCCGGACGACCCGCGGCTGGCGGAGTTCGGCGACCTGCTGGGCGGCGAGTTGGTGCTGATCGAGGAACGGCCCGACGAAGGCCCTGACGAAACTCCGGGCTTTGCCGGCAGCCGCAGAATCGTGAATACCTCTGATTTCCTGGAGGAACTCGAGGAGGATCCGCGCAACCAGTTGGATTCGCGTGGCTACCTGACTGCGCGGTTGATAGACCTGCTGGTCGGTGACCGCGACAAGAGTGTCAACAACTGGTGGTGGGCCAGGTTCGACCACGGCGGCGGGTATGAGTGGCGGCCCATACCAAGGGATCGGGATCAAGCTTTCATTCAGCTCGACGGCGCAGCCAAGGTACTGCTCAGACTGTACGAGCCACGGCTGGTGAGGTTCAGCCAAGCTGTTCCCAACGTCGCGGGGGTGACCCGCAGCGCCTGGGATATCGACCGGCCGCTCCTGATCGGACTCGAGAGACCGGTGTGGGACTCGGTCGTTACAGCGGTGCAGCATCGGCTCACCGACTCCGTCATCGCCACGGCAGTCGAGCACATGCCGCCGGAACACGTACGGTTGTTCGGCCAAAAGATGACCGAGCGGCTCCGGGCGCGGCGGGACCGGCTACAGGAAGCCGCCGACCAACTCTATCGGATCGTGGCCCGATACGCGGACGTCCACGCCACCGATGTCTCGGAACGGGCCGTGGTGGACTGGACTGACGACGACCATGTGAGCGTCACGGTCTTTACGGCGGCACCCGACGCCGTGCCGCGTGGCGAGTCCGTCTACTTGACGAGGAGCTTCGATCGTAGGGAGACCCGCGAGATACGACTCTATCTCCACGGTGGCGACGATCGCGTGGTAGTGCGTGGCAATGGAAGGAACAACGTCAAGTTGCGCATCGTCGGAGGAGGTGGAACCGACGAACTCGTCGACTCTTCCGCAGTAGGGGGGCGCCGGATCTACTTCTACGACGCCGGTGGCAGAACCAACTTAGCCCCGGGGTCCGGCGTGGTGCTGGTACGGCGTGACGCCCCGCACCCCCAGTCGTGGGGGGAGACCGGGCCGCTCAGTCCCGATTGGGGAGCCAAGTGGCTGCCCCGACCGGCGTTCCCCTACACGTCCGACCTGGGGATTCTGATCTACGCCGGTGCGACTCGCACGACGTACGGTTTCCTCAAGGACCCCAACAAATCCACACTGCTGCTAGGCGCCGGGTTTGCACCCAGGGATGCCAAGTATGTCGCCGATCTGGTGTACCAGGCACGCGACGTCGTGCCAGGAGTACACGGCTCGTTCGAGCTCGGCTACTCGGGCATCGAGACGCTGCACTTCTACGGCTTCGGCAACGACACCGAGGAAACCGAGTCCCGCGATTTCTACAAATTGCGGCGCGGTCGGCTGCTGGTGAGACCGTCGCTGACGACGTCGCTGGCGCAGCAGGTTGAGCTGGATTTCGCCCTGCGATTCGAGGCATCGGAGACCGACACTCTGCCAGACGAACCCAACCTGGTCTCACAGACGCGTCCCTACGGAGTGGGACGATTTCTGCATGCGGGAGCAGAGGTTGCAGTGAGACTGGACACGCGTGACAGTCCCGGGGCGGCGACGCGCGGCATTCTGGTCGCAGGCGGAGCTCAGTTCTTCCCCGCCCTGCTGGATGTCGATCAGGGCAACTTCGGTAAGGTCACCGGAAGCGCATCGGTTTACCTGCCTTTCTCCCACTCCGGGAACCAAACCCTGGCGCTAGGGATCGCAGCCGAAAAGTTGTGGGGCAACTATCCGTTCTACGAGGCGGCTTTCCTCGGTGGGCCCCACATGTTACGGGGCTTCCGCACCGAACGGTTTGCGGGAGATGCGGCCTTGTTAGGCAGGGCGGAGTTCCGCGTCCTGCTGGGTCATCTCGGTCTGCTGGTTCCCTGGGATGTCGGAGTGTTCGCATTCGCGGATGCTGGTCGCGTGTACGAAGCGGGCGCGAGCCCCGGAGGCTGGCACGTCTCGGCGGGAGGTGGGATCTGGGGCGCCCCGCTCTATCGTGAGTTCACCGGTAACATCACGCTGGCGACAAGCAGCGAAGGCATAGCACTGTACATCGGCAGTGGCTTCGGGTTCTGAGCCACCATTGGCTGCCTACCGCTTCAGCTTCTCCAGATACTGCCGCCGCAGCTTGGCCACCTTGGGTGCGATCACCGCCTGGCAGTAGGACTGATTCGGGTTGCGCTCGTAGTAGTCCCGGTGGTAGGACTCGGCCGGGTAGAATGCCTCGAGCGGCACCAACTCGGTCACAATCGGCTCGTCCCAAACCTGGGCTGCGCTGAGTTGTGCCATCACGTCTAGCGCCGCCGACCGTTGTGCGTCCGAGTGATAGAAGATGGCCGAACGATACTGCGTGCCTACGTCAGCGCCCTGTCGATTGAGCGTGGTTGGGTCGTGGATGGTGAAGAAGATTTGGAGCAGGTCGGGATAAGAAACCACGGTCGGATCGAACGTGAGCTGCACGACTTCCGCGTGGCCTGTCGCACCACTACACACCAGCTCGTAGGACGGATTGGTGACGTGCCCGCCGGCGTACCCGGACACCACGCCTTCGACGCCTCTGATCTGGCTGTACACAGCCTCGAGACACCAGAAACAGCCACCTGCAAGTGTAGCAACTTGTCTATTCGAAGACATCAGAGGGTCCAATCTGCCAATAGTATAGAGCCGTCTTGATACAACACGCAGGTCGCGCTGGCTGTTCCACACACCAAGGATCCGCCCGCTTACCACCGCCTTCCGTTAGGCTACGGTTGGTGGAGCTCAGCGTTGACAGCTGACAGCTGTCAACCGAAAGAGCTTGTTAATATGGCGCCGCGCCGGTTGCGACGTGGATCACTGAATGTCGCTCCCGGGTACATTTATATAGGGTCCCGACAGGGACTCCAGGTGCCTCTGGACCGCCCTCTACTGGTGGAACTCCTCGGAGACCAGCAAGACGGCCGGGGGCATCTTCCTGCCCTCGTGATACCCAATAGGAGGCGCAACGGACTCGCGCGAGCGGTGCGAAGGTTCCAGCAACAAGGTCGAGTTGTGTAGCAGAGCCTCAGTAGATGGTCCCTGGCGCGGCCCTGAAGGTACCATTCACCTGCACGGTGTCGCCGACGGTGCCCGAATGGTGGGAATTCTCATCGAACGCCCCTATGAGTTCGAAGGCTCCGGCTATTTCCTGAAACTCTGAGGTGTCGATAGTGAGAGTCCCCTCAACCGAATGGAACGTCGCCGCAGCAGCAGCGTCAGCGAATGCATAGAGCGCGGAAAAATCATCCAGCGGTATAGCTCCGGCACCGACATCAGCGATGGCGTAACTGCCCGGCTCCGGTATTTCGAGGTTCTCCCGCTGGAACCACACGACGTTGTAAATCGTACCATTCACGTCGCCCGTCCAGAGGTAGAACACGAAGAGTATCTGCCCTGCGGTGTTTTGCGTGGTACTGTAGATGGCGTTGCCGGACAGCTGTAGGGTATCGGTTGCCATAATCACCGTGGCACTGTAGTCGCCCCGCTCGGTGGGCTCCGTCGAACTGTAGCTGCTGCTGGCGCATGCGGTATATGCGACAGAGATGGCCAGCGAGGCCAAACCAACCCCCCATCTTCCAACTCCACCTGCGGCTGAACCAAGACTCATAATCATCTGCTCACTTCTTTCTTGCAGGACCGTGCCGCGAATCTCGCTTGTGAGACTGCGCGCGCAGCGGCAGTCAACCCAACGCCAAAGCTGTCCAGCAGCTATTAGACTCCCAGTCACCTGCTTTGGTTCCGCAACTGGAAGATAGTATGATAACCGCGCGGCCCCGCGGAGTCGCCGGCGTCTCCGCCAAGAGGTCGGATGGGACAGCAGCGACTGCTAGCGACTCGAGGCTAACCTTTCGCGTTACCGTCGGTCAGCATTATGAAGGGTAGTCCGTGCGCTATGAGTGCGACTCCGACTGCGAGGGCGATCCGCTCCAGCCAAGGCAGCACGTCCGCCACAGCCCAAA
>JBDHKN010000097.1:0-19189 GCA_039586365.1 Gemmatimonadota bacterium
GATTACGTCGGGAACCTGAATTACGGCCTGCTGCCCACTGTCAAGGGAACGTTCTCGTTCGGCGGCCAGAGTATTCTGACTCGGACAGTCCGAACCTCCGTGTTCGGGCGGTTTTTTGCCGGTCCCGGCGAACCTGAGATCAGCGATGCTTCGCAGTACTACGCAGCTGAAGATCGGCTGCGTACTGTGAATGCTGGCTTCTTCTTCCAAAACGTGTTCGACGTTGCCAACAGACTCTTCATTACGACCGGTCTCCGCGTGGACGGGAACAGCGCGTTCGGGAAGAACCTCGGGTTGCAGGCCTATCCTAAGGCGAGCCTTTCCTACGTGATCTCGGATGAGTCCTTCTGGCCTGCGGCGTTGGGTGAGGTGAAGCTCCGTGCCGCTGCCGGGTACTCCGGGCGGGCGCCGGACGAATTTGACGCGATCCGGACTTGGAATTCTGAGCCTTCCGGCGGCTTGCCAGGATTCGAGCCGGACAACGTTGGCAACCCGGACGTCGGTCCAGAGAGAACTCGGGAAATCGAGCTGGGGTTGGATGGTGGGTTCTTTGATCAGAGGCTGTCGGCAGAATTCACCTGGTACGAACAGAAGACCACCGACGCACTGTTCGACGTGCGGCAGATACCGTCGCTTGGGGCCTGGAGCAACCAGGCCGCCAACGTCGGCGTGATTCGGAACCGCGGCATTGAACTCAACGTCCTAGCTACCGCGGTGGACGCCCTGGACTGGGGAATCGAGTTCGGCGGCAACATCTACACCAATCGCTCAATAGTGCTCGACTTGGGCGACGCCGTGCCGTTCGGGACCGGAGGCGAGCAACCCGGTTGGGTTGAAGTGGGCTACCCGGTCATCGCGGCCAGGGGCGACATGCTGATGAACCCCGATGAAATTGCGGCTCCGGTCCTCGTGAGAGACACAGTGTTCGGGCCCTCGCAGCCCACCTTTGTGTTCAATCCGTTGGTGACTTTCCGGTTCCCCTACGGGATTCAGCTCTCGGCTCGGGGCGAGTACCAGCGCGGCGCATACTTCCACGATAGCGCGTCCTTCAACGCCCTCAGCCGCTCGGTCTTGTGGCCGACCTGTACTGAGAGCGGGGCCTACGATATTATCGACGCCAACGATGAGGCGGGCCGCCCGCTGGAAGAGGGGCTTACGGCCCTGCAGCGGATGGAGTGCATTCCCGACAACACGATCAGCGAGTACTTCTACTTCAAGCAGGACTTCTTCAAGGTCCGGGACGTGACCCTGCGGCTCCCGATGGGTTGGGCGCTGCCACAGGCGAACAGCGCCACCCTGACATTGACGGCGCAGAACTGGATCCGCTGGTTCAACGACGACCTGCGGGTTTGGGATCCCGAAATGGGCGCGCGCGATACGATCACAGATCCCGGAGTGCGAGAGATCCAGGAGGCCATTGCGCCCCCGGCGATCTTGACCGCCTCCCTCCGGATTACCTTCTGAGACGGTGAGGGAACCAATGCACTCTCATCAATATCCGGAAAGGACAGGGAGAAACGACATCATGAAAGCGACGCATAGCAAGAATAGACTGACGGTCTGTCGCCGCCTGGGAGGGCTGCTGCTGTCCTTTTCCGCCCTGGGTTTGGCCGCGGCGTGCGACACGAGCATCACCAATCCCGGCGGAGCGCAGGACGAGTTCCTGGATAGCCTGTCAGCTCACGAAGCCCTAGTAACTGGTACACAGCGCAGCTTCGGGGAGGCGATGGAGAACATCGGATACTGGGGCGCCGCCATGGCGTTCGAAATCAATCCGGCGGGCTCCACCGGCAGCTACGGCATCGAATCCTACATCCAGGCCGGCCGAGGCCCAGGAAGCCCGTTGGACCGCGGAAGACGCCGTCGATCGGTTCAGGAGAGTGTTGCCCGAGATCCCGGGCGCCCCTGCCTTCAACAGTTACGCCCCCGCGGCGCAGGCCCTGGTGTGGGCTGGATTCGCCAACCGGCTCCTGGGAGAGAATTTCTGCCAGGTGACTTTCAATGGCAGCGGGCTGCTGCCGCACACCGATGCCTTCGCACGGGCGGATTCCCTGTTCCAGGACGCACTGCCCATTGCGCAGGCGGCCGGGGAAACTGAATTCGTCACCGCTGCCCACGCGGGGCGCGCGTCGGTGCTGGCCAATCTCGCGACCTATGGCCTCGCGAGCTGGTCCGACGCCGCCTCAGAAGCGGCACTGGTTCCGGACGACTTCGTCTTCGGGGTGAGCTACTCGGATCAGGAGCTGGACCAGTACAACTGGTTCTACTGGGCGAATGCCAACTCCCCCTACCGGGCCCACACGGTGTGGGGCACCTACTGGGAAAACGCGCCCGACCCGCGAACGCCGTTTGACCCTAATACCGGACTGACCGGGGATGCGGCCGTCCAAAAATTTGGTGGCAACGTGCCGTGGTATCCCCAGACCAAGTTCGATGCCACGGACGACCCCATCAATGTGGCTTCGGGTTGGGAAATGCGCCTGATCCGGGCCGAGGCAGCCCTGGCGGCAAACGACCTCACCGGGGCGGCCAACTTCCCCGTGCCGTTTGCCAGTCTGGCTGACGGTTACACCGCCCTCAAGACCGAACGGGCGGCGGAGCTGTGGCTCGAGGCACGGCGGATGCACGACGTCCGGCGCTGGATGGAGAACAGCATTCCGGGCAGTTATGTGGACGGCAACTACCGGGATATCAACCAGGCCAATCAGTTCCCCACCAAGGTGGAAGACCTGACCAGTCGCGCTCGCGCCTACTTCGTAGGTCTGAGCGAGGTGGAGACCAACCCCAACGTGAACGACGCTCCCGGGTGCAGCGGTTGAGCTCACGGGTGACGGGGTGCTGCTGACGCAGCTCTCCCGGTAACAACGCGTGGCCCGCCGGCAACCTGGCGGGCCACGTCGTTTTGACGCTGAGGCAGTGCGGCGACATCAGTAAGCTATGCGCCGCAAACCAGCTCTCCGACAAACAGCCAGCCCGGTGAACCTCTTCCGTTCACGGGCACGGTATGCTTATTCTACAGCAAGCTGTTAGCAGGGTGACCGGACTTGCGGCGTTCCCGTGTGTGGAGGGAATAATGTTGTCACCAGCTGGTCGATGGAACAGCAGTACACTCCGGGGGCTGGCGCTGTGCTCGGCCGCGAGCCTGTTGCTGGGCTGCTATAAGTACGTTCCTACTACACTTGGGGCAGTACCGACCGGCGCTGATATCCGTGCGGTGCTCTCGGCCGAGGCGCAAGCAGACCTGCGCAGTCGCGTCGGTCTGGATGTCGAGGTGCTCCAAGGGAAACTGCTCGAGAGCAATGGCGAGCAGGTGCTGCTGTCGGTGCGCTCGGTTGCGGCCTTCAGCACGTTGGGCAGTACTCAGCCACTGTATCAGCGGGTAGATGTGTCACGCCAGGGGGTTGTGCGCGTCGACGTGAGACAACTGGACCAATTCCGGACCTACGGACTCATTGGCGTGGCCGCTGGGGCAGCGGTGCTCATTGCGGCTCAGGCGTTTGGCGAAGGAGAACCCGGTAGCTCCCCACCGCCGAACGGCGATCCCCCGGAACGGATACAAGGCGTGCTGTTGCGGCTGTGGTGGTAACACCACCCCACAACCCATCCCTGCCGGGCGGTAAATGGCGGTAGCCTCACCCTGCCACCCAGCCCTACCAGGCGGTAACCTCACCCCGCAACCCGTCCCTACCAGGCGGTAAAGGGCGGTAACACCACCCCGCAACCAGTCCCTTCCAGGCGGTAAAGGGCGGTAACGCCACCCCACAACCCATCCCTGCCGGGCGGTAAATGGCGGTAGCCACACCCTGCCACTCAGCACTTCCAGGCGGTAACCTCACCCCGCAACCCGTCCCTTCCAGGCGGTGAAGGGCGGTAACACCACCCCACAACCCATCCCTGCCGGGCGGGAAATGGCGGTAGAACCACCAGCCACCCAGCCCTTCCAGGCGGTCAAAGGCTGTAGCCACACCCTACCGCCGTTTGCCGTCTGTGGGGTGGCTTGGTGGAGCAGGGTACCGCCGGGTTGGGAGTGGTGTGGTGCGGTACCGCCCAGTGGGAAAGGTGGCGTGGGCGGTTGGCAGGGCGGTGCGGCGGGCTACCGCCGTTTACCGTCGGCGGGGTGACCCGGCGGGGTGGGGTACCGCCCCTTACCGTCCGTGTGGTGATGTGATAGTGTGGAGTACCGCCAAGATGCACTCTCATAGCTACGAACTCCAAGGGAGCACCAATGCTGCGACTTGCCACCAGGATTAGCCTGGCGCTGACCTGTTCGGTCACGCTACTCGCCGCATCTCTCATCAGCCAGGTGCCGACACCGGAATCAGTCATCGGCTGGAAACCGGGCGCCGACTACAAGCTGGCTGATTATGACCAGATTTCGGGATACTTCCGCCAGTTGGATGCTGCTACCGATCGCATGCAACTGTTCGAGATCGGGACCACTGCGGAAGGCAGAACAATGCTGTTGGCTGCGATTTCGAGCGCACAGAACCTCACGCAGCTCGATCGTTGGAAGGATATCTCGCGCCGGATGGCGCAGGCGGAGGGTCTCAGCGAGACAGAGGCCAGGGCCCTCGCCAAGGAAGGCAAGGCTATCGTGTGGATCGATGGTGGGCTGCACGGTACGGAGGTAGCCGGCGCGCAACACACGCCGCTCCTGGCCCACCACCTCGTTACCAGCGAGGATGATGAAGTTCGTCAGATCCGTGACAACACGGTCGTGCTGCTGATGCCGGTCATGAACCCGGATGGACTCGACATTGTAGCCAACTGGTATCGCAGCAATGTGGGTTCTGAGTTCGAGACGGCACCGTTGCCCGTACTGTACAACAAGTACGTGGGACACGACAACAACCGCGATTGGTTCATGATCCAGCAGCCGGAAACCAGGGCCATCGCCTACCAGCTCTGGTTCGAGTGGTTTCCGCAGATCGTCTACAACCACCACCAGACCGGTCCATTCCCCGGCCGGATCTTCGTGCCGCCCTTTTCCGATCCGGTGAATCCGAACATCCCCCCGCTGGTTGTGCGCGGAATCAACCTGGTGGGTGCAGCCATGGCCAAGCGGTTTGATGAAGAGGGCAAGCCCGGGGTCAGCTCGTATGTGCAATACAGCATGTGGTGGAACGGAGGTATGCGTACCGCGCCGTACTTCCACAACCAAATCGGCATTTTGACCGAGACCCACCTCTACAGTCTGGCCACGCCACACTACTACGAACCGGACTCGCTGCCTCAGAACCTCGGTCCACGGCGCGGCGCTACAGTATCCGCCAAGCAGCCGAGCATCTTCTATCCCAATCCGTGGCAGGGTGGTTGGTGGCGTCTGGGCGACGCGGTGGACTACATGTTCACGGGTTCGATGGCTGTGGCGGACATCGGGGCAGAATTGAAGGAAGACTGGCTGTTCAACATGTACCGCATGGCTAGCCAAGCTAGAACACGGGGGACCGAGGAGAAGCCCTTCGCGTACGTGATTCCCTACGATCAATGGGATGCTACTGCGGCTGCGGAACTGGTGGGGGTGTTACGCCGCGGGGGTGTGGAGCTACACCGGTCGACCGCATCGTTCACTGCGGGTGGCAGCAGCTACGCCCCCGGAAGCTACATCGCGTTCACCGCGCAACCTTTCCGCGCGCACCTCGTAGACCTGATGGAACCGCAGAACTATCCCGACCGGCGCGTTTACCCGGGCGGTCCACCTGACCGTCCCTACGACCTGGCGGGATGGACATTGCCGCTGCAGATGGGGGTCAGGGTCGATCGAGTAGACGAGCCATTCGAGGCTGCCGCGGCCAGGGTGGAAGAGCTGACGGTCGCAGCCGGAGCAGGGGAGGTGAGCGGTGACGGACCGGTCTATCTGCTGAGTCCCAACCACAACGCCAGTGCACGCGCCGTACTACGGCTACTCGCACGCGGTACTCGAGTGTCGCAGGCAACCGAGGGGTTCACCGCGGCCGGGACAGCATGGCCCGCTGGGACATTCTTGGCTCGCGCCAGTGCCGGCCGGTTGCGGGAGCTTGCTACTGAATTCGGTTTGCAGTTCGTGGGAGCCGATAATCCTAGCGTGACAGCGTTTGAGCTGGAGAGCCCGCGGGTGGGTCTCTACAAGTCGTGGGTCGCCAACATGGATGAGGGTTGGACGCGGTGGATACTGGAGGATTACGGCGTCGAGTTTGAGACCCTGGCCGATGCCGACATCCGGACCGGCCAGTTGGATCGCTTCGATGCCATTGTGTTGCCGGACCAAGAGGCCGAGGAAATCCTGGGCGGGCATGTCGTGGGTACGATGCCACCTGAGTACACCGGTGGTGTGGGCGCTGAAGGAACGGCTAATCTCAAACGCTTTGTAGAGCAGGGTGGAACCCTGATCACGTTCGACCATGCCAGCGATTTCGCGATCGATCAGTTCGGACTGCCGGTACGCAATGCCGTCCGCGGCGTCCCGGAGCAGGAGTTCTTCGTACCGGGGAGCTTGATCCGGATCGAGGTGGATGCTGAGGATCCGATCGCCTATGGAATGCAGCCAGAGGCCGCCGCCTCGTTCCAGAACAGCCAGGCATTCAGTGTCATTGCACCAGCCGCCGCGGGTGACAGGAGCGCGCCACGCGAAGTCGATGTGGTGGTTCGTTACGCGGAGCACGATCTCCTGATGAGCGGTTGGGAGCTTGGTGCGGAGCGCCACATCGGCGGTAGGCCCGCGGTGGTTCGGGTACCGCTGGGTCAGGGGAGCGTCGTGCTGATCGGGTTTCGACCGCAGTTCCGCGGCCAGCCGCGCGGCACGTTTAAGCTGATCTTCAATGCGATACTCTCGGCCGCTGCTCAGCAGCAACTCCCAACCACCGAAGAAGAAGAGGGTGAGGGACGGTGAAAGGCGGTGAGGCCGACCTAGCACCTATCCCTCACCGTCGTTGGGATGGGAGGAGTCGTGGGCCACCGTCATTCACCGTCGGCGGGGTGGAGGGAAGGTGGGCTTCATTGCGCACGGTTTGGATCGCGGTCGGATTGGGGGTGGGCTCAGGTACCGCCTGGGCCCAGCAGAATAGTGACGTGGTTGCCAATCGTGAGTATCCCATAGCGGTCGAAACGGCACCGCGCCCGGTGACCGAGGCCGTGCGCACGACGGGGGAGATAAGAGTCGACGGCAAGCTGGACGATTCGGCCTGGCAGGACGCCCTTCCAATCGCGGGGTTCATCCAGTCCATACCCAACGAGGGATATCCAGCCACCGAGCCGACGGTGGTGCGGATTCTCTACGATGACCGCAAGCTCTACGTCGCTGCCGTGTGCTACGACTCGGAGCCGGACAAGTTGGTGATCACGACGCTGGAGTATGGCCTCAAGCCCAGTACGCACGACATGGACGTCTTCGCGATCACGCTCGACACATTCCTCGACAGGCAAAACGCGTTCATCTGGCTGGTGAACCCACGCGGTGCCTACCGGGAGGGACAGGTTTTCAACGACAGCCGAAGTGCCGACTATGCCTGGCGCGGTGTCGTGGAAATCAAGACCGAAGTCCACGACTCAGGCTGGAGCGTCGAGATGGGCATACCCTGGACCACCTTGCGATTCGATCCGACTCGCGAGGAGCAGCAATGGGGTATGCAGCTGATGCGGCGCGTGCGGCGCAAGAGCGAAGACTCCTACTGGGCCCCGGTCGACAGGCGGGACTTGGTGCACCGCATGTCCAGAGCAGGTACGCTGACGAGGTTGCAGGACATCAGCCCCGGCCGGAACCTCAAGGTGAAGCCGTTCGTGTTCGGCACTGGGCTGTCGGGCACGTTGCATCCCGCTGATGCAAGTGACGACGAAGGCTTCGATGCGGGATTGGACGTCAAGTACGGTCTCACGTCGGGGCTCACCCTAGATCTCACGTATAACACCGATTTCTCCCAGGCCGAGGTCGATCAGCAGCGGGTGAACCTGACGCGCTTCCCGCTGTTCTTTCCCGAGCAGCGCGAGTTCTTCGTCGAGAACTCTGGTTCCTTCGTGTTGGGGGACGTGTCGGAGCGGAACTATCGCATGGGGTCGTCGCTCAGGGACTTCACGCTGTTTCACTCACGGCGCATCGGGCTTTCCGGTGGTTTGCCGATTCCGGTGCTGGGTGGAGGCCGTCTCACGGGTCGAGCGGGTGACTTCGAGCTGGGTGTGCTGAACATCCAAACGGAGTCGGTGCAGCCGGCGTCCCCGACGGACCCCCGGTCGCCGGGACCTGCGGAGAATTTCAGCGTAGTGAGAGTGCGGCGCAGTCTCGGTGGTTCGGACGTTGGAGCCATGTTTCTCAATCGGCAGGCGACAGGCTCACTGGCGGACGGTGAGTTCAACCGCAGCTACGGCTTCGACGCCAATCTCCATCTGCTGGGCCACATGATCGTCAACTCCTATCTAGTGGGTTCTGACGAGCCCGATTCCGCCGCTGGCAGTCAGCTCGCCGGCCGGCTATCTGTGGCGTGGCGCGATTGGTTGTGGGACGTCTCGGGGTCCTTCAAACAGGTAGGGGACGTATTCAATCCCGGCCTGGGATTTGTGCGGCGCAGCGGCATCCGTCACGGCTACGCAACCTTCGGAGCACATCCCCGGCCGCGTATTCCACTGGTGCAAGAGATCAATCCCTACGGTGAAATCAACTACATCACCGACCTGGACTCCGAACTGCAGACACGGGAGGCAACCCTCGGATTAGGTGTGCAGTTTCTTGCTGGCAGCAGCATCAACCTGCGGTACAACAATCTCTTCGAGCGGCTGGACAGTCGATTCATCGTGGATCGGGACAGCTCGGTAGTGTTTCCTGCAGGCAACTACAGTTTCCAGGAAGCCAGCTTGTCATTTAGCTCCAGCGCCGCAAAGCCGTTCAACTTCTCCGCTGACGTGACCGGGGGTGGCTTCTACAGCGGTTCCCGCATCTCACTCGGTACCGCAGCCCAATGGCGTCCCAGCTACCGTCTCGCTTTCAATGTTTCGGCGAGCCACGACGACGTATCGGGCGAGGGCGGGTCTTTCACGGCGTACGTGTTGCGGAGTCGGATCCAGTTCGCCGCCTCGACGACGTTGTTTGGCAGCGCCAATGTCCAATACAACAACCAGACCGATGAGCTAGTCACCAACCTGCGGGTCAATCTCATCTATGCGCCGCTCAGCGATGTGTTTCTGGTCTTCACGGAGCGGCGCAACCTGGATCTCGACGCGGTCATCGAACGGCAGGTGACGATCAAGATCACCAAGATGTTCGCGTTCTGACGCGGCGTGCCATAGGCAGCTTGACAACGTTTGACCCAATGCCGTATGGTGGGGAGTAACACGGGGGAGTGTGATCATTCCTCTCGAGTGAGACCGGAGTACTGAGGCCACTTTGCTGGGACCGGCCGAGAGATGTGAGTGCCAGTCGTGTTGTCGCGATTTCTTTACAGTAGATATAGACGACCAGCCTACCCGCCCTCACTGGAGGAAGAATGATCCGCGCCGTGTGTATCGCCGCGGCCGGAGCAATCGTGCTTGCCGCACCCGGAAACGCGCAAGACGACAGTGCTTCTGCCGACCTCGTTAGCCCCCTGTTCACTGCGCACGAGTTGCTGCAACTCACCATCGAGGCACCGCTCAATACGATCTTCAAGGAGCGAGGTCAGGAAAGCTCGTACCATGACGCGGTCATGAAGTTTGCCGCGTCCGACGGGACACCGGTGACATTGGGCATCGAGCTGAAGACCAGAGGCAAGTTCCGGTTGCAGCGAAGCACATGCAACTTCCCGCCGATAAGGGTCAACTTTGCTCGCAAGGAAGTGGAAAACACCGTCTTTGCTGGCCAGGACAAGCTCAAGCTGGTTACCCATTGTCAAAACGGACGCGACGATTACGAGCAGCACGTGCTGCTCGAGCATCTCATCTATCGCACCTACAACCTGCTCACTGATCTGAGCTTCCGGACCCGCTTGGCTCGCATTACCTACGTCGACACCGACGACGACAACGACTCGCTCACCAAGTACGCCTTCTTCATCGAGGACGAGGATCTGCTGGCGGAGCAGCGGGGTTGGCAGTCGTTGGAACTAATGCAAGTTCCCCCTGTAGCGTACGACCAGAGACAGCTGAGCCTGGTCGATGTGTTCCAATTCATGGTTGGTAACACCGATTGGGATGCGTACAAGAAGGACGAAGAGCAACCGAGCTGCTGTCACAACGTGAAGGTGATCGGGGACCCTGCGGGCCCGGTGTTCCCCGTAGCTTATGACTTCGATTGGACCGGGCTAGTGAACTCACGGTACGCTAGGCCAGATGAATCCCTGGGCACACGTTCGGTGCGTCAGCGCGTATTCCGCGGTGTCTGCGGACTCCAGCAGAGTATCGATGCCGTGTTGCCGCTGTTCATTGAACAGCGAGAAGCCATCTACAGACTGTTTCAGGGCCAAGAGGGCTTGGATGAGAAGCACAAAGAAGAATCCATCGAATACCTGGATGAGTTCTACGAGATCATCAACGATTCCAGGAAAGTGGAGCGGGAGATGATACGCGACTGCAGGCGGATCGGCGAGTAGGGGTCGCGTTAGCAGGTGCTGGTGGGTCCCGTAGGGCGCACCAGGGCGGTGTGGTCTCGGCGCACTCGATGGCTGTGGATGGTTAGGGTTGCGAGTGAGCCATGTCGACCCGCACTATCCGCAGCCGGAGCGTCTACCAGTACCAGCCTGCTTAGCGGCACTGGCTGAGCGGGATTAGGAGTTCGCCAGCCGAGCCCCGTAGATGTAACCCTACAGCTCTATCGCGATATGAGGGTGCCGTTGGTCCCGTAGGGCGCGCGCGGGGCGGCGTGGTCTCGGCGCACGCGATGGCTACGTCGGTCTGGTGGGGTTGCGAGTGCGCCGTGTCCACCCGCACCACAGCGCCCGGAGGGACTAATGGCACCCTCAGGGTTAGCGGCAGAATTGCAGGGACGAAGCGCTGGTGCGCTCGTGCAATATGGGCGCCCTGTGAGCATCCGCTACTTCAGCACTCACCGAGTGTTTTGCGCCAGATCGTGTGCGAACAGATCGCAAAGCCTCTGGAGCGTCACAATGAATCGACGTCAGTTTGGTAACAGTATGCTCGGACTCACGGGATCCGTGCTGATCACCCGAGGGCGTTACTCGGTGCCGCGACAGGAGCCGCTGCGGGCAGACGGCGCGCGTCTGCTGCGTCACCTGAGTGAGCTTGCCGAGTTCGGCAAGAATCCCCAGGGAGGAGTGAGCCGCGTCGCTTACAGTGCTGCGGACGTGGAGGCTCGTGAATACGTCCTCGAGTTGATGACTGACGCACAGCTGGACCCCACTATCGATACGGCTGGCAACATCATCGGTCGCCGCGCCGGCAGTGCATCAGGGTTGCCCCCACTCATGTTCGGGTCACACATCGATTCGGTACCCGAGGGCGGCAACTACGACGGCCCGTTGGGATCGCTCGGTGCGATCGAGGTAGCACAGACCCTGGCCGAGCAGGGTAGGGCAACCCGCCACCCGCTCGAGGTAGTCGTATTCCAGAATGAAGAAGGTGGCAAGACAGGTAGCCGCGTCATGAGCGGTGAATTAGAGGAGCGTGACCTCGACCTGGTGACACACAGCGGCAAGACGATTGGCGAGGGAATTGCCTTCATTGGCGGGGACCCGAATCGACTGGATAGCGCCAGGCGTCAAGCCGGCGAGATCGCCGCGTTTCTCGAGTTGCATGTGGAGCAAGGTGCAGTATTGGAGCACGAAGCAATCGATATCGGAGTAGTCGAGGGAATAGTAGGGATAAAGCGCTGGAATGTGACTGTTGAGGGAGTCGCCAACCACGCCGGCACGACTCCCATGGACGTTCGTCACGACGCTCTACTGGCAGCCGCGCGGTTTATCGATGCCGTCAACCGAGTGGTTCGCAGCATCCCCGGCCGACAAGTCGGCACGGTCGGCAAGATCGCGGCCTCGCCCGGGGCGCCCAACGTCGTCCCGGGTCGCGTCACTGCGAGTCTGGAGATTCGGGACCTCTCCATGGACAAGATAGAGCAGGTGTACCAGCTGATCCGAGCCGAAGCAGACCGCATCGGCCGCGCTACTGGCACCGCCATCGGGATCGAGGGGTTCTACGTCTCGGGCTCTGCGCCGACTGACGCGAGGCTACAGGGGTTGGTGGAACAGTCAGCTAGTGAGTTGGGACTCGCCGCACTACGGATGCCGAGTGGTGCCGGCCACGACGCCCAGAGCATAGCGAAGTTCGCTCCGGCCGGCATGATCTTCGTTCCAAGCGTTGGCGGTATCAGTCACTCACCACAGGAGTTTACTCGGCCCGAGGACGTGGTGCACGGGGTCAACGTGCTGCTGCACACGCTGCTCAAGACAGACCTCATCGCTTGGTGACTACCTCGATTACTCCACCCCCCACGTTGATACCATACCGGGTAGTGGCATCTGGACCGTCCAGGAAGCGAATCTCGGTCACCTCGTCGAGCCTAAGGCTGGAGAGTGCATCAACGCCTCCGCGCCTCATACCGTCTACGTACACGACGACCGGTACATGGCCCAGGGCGGTTTCCGTCCCCCTGGGACGCAACCAGTTGGGACGTAGCCGCTGCACTGCGTCGAACAGGTTCCGTTCCGGGGCGGCGGCGAGTTCCTCGGCTGTAATCAGGTACCGGCCGCCGGATCTGCCCTGCGAAGCGGACTGAGTACTGGTGGCGCAGGACGTCGTGACAAACACGGCAGGGAGAAGCAGGACACCCAGACGACCGATAGGCATGACAGGCTCGCTGTTGGATACAGGGGGAATGATACTCGACGAACGCACGGAAGTAAGGGCGGGATTGACAGCTGACAGCCGCTGGCTGCCGGCTGACAACCCCTAACGCACCACCAAAAGAGCTACCTGTCCCCCGAAATCGTCGGGCTGCGTAGGTACGCCTTCGGGAACCGTCCAGGTCGCTCCGTCAACAACCAGGGAATACCTGTGGATACCAGGTGGTAGTGCTAGTTCCACCGACCAGCTATCACGACCGCGGCGCTCGAGCGGGAGGGGAACCCAGCCGTTCCAGTCTCCCGCGATTTCCAAGCGCTGAGCGGTACCGGGAAAGCTGAGCGTGATGCGAACGCGCCCGGATTCGAGGAGTTCGACCATGACTGGAGGCCTGGCACGATCCAGGCGTCGAGTAGGACGCGAAATTCCCAGACGGACACCTACGGTAGCGAACAGGCCGTCGGTGAATCCGGCCAGGTCGGTTGGGTAGCGGCCGGCCGCAGCCTCTATCGTAGTACGGGGGGTGACATAGAACTCGATCTGAGCCTGACCCCAAGGATCATCAGAGAGGTCGCCGGTTCGGAGCCCGCCGAAGGCACTCAATCTCGTCCGCGCTCCGGAATGGGCGACCTCGAGCGTTACCTCAGCGTACTTCAGCGTGTCCGCCGCAATCCCAACCACACCGCCGGAAAGCGCAAAGCCACCCGGGAAATCTTGCCTTAACCTCGCGGTCACCGTGGTGATGCTGAATGAAGAATCTGCAATGCTCCGCACATTTCCCACGGACGCCCCGAGAGTAGCGAATAACGTCCCACTCGCGATGGCAACGAGCGGGCCCGCGGAGGCCTCGCTACTCCAGAGGCCACCTTCCGTGTAGTTGACGTCTCCACCCGCTCCCATTCCCAGGCTGACAGCTCGGCCCAAACCCAAGACGGCGGTGCCGTACGACGAGGCTTGGGTCACCCACTCTCCACTGACGAATTTCGAGAAGCCGGCGTCGATCACGCCCGCGACGTTGGGGGAGGATCCACTGAGTCTGAGAGACAAGAGGCCAGCGGTGCCTGAGACAGAATCGGCATACCTAGCCTGGACACCACCCACCAGGACAGACACCTCCTGAGCGATGGCGGGTCCGGCAGTCACCGCGAGAGTTGCACCGAGCAGGACGGCGCGCCTCACGGTTTGTTAGTCTGGCCTTTTTTCTTACCTGCGCCCTGGCCTGGCTGAGACCCGGGTACTCCGTGCGGCCGGCCGGCCTGACCTCCCATCCCACCCTGTCCTAGCATCGGTAGACCGCCGCCCTCGAGGATACGCCTTGCCACATCCGACATCGACTCGCCGCCGGCCCGGAGACCGGTGACCGCTGACGGAAACTCCAGCACCTCGTCCGGCGTACGTCCGCCCCTAAAGGCGTCGCGCACTGCCTTGACGGCAGCTGCGCGATCCAGACCCTGCGCCGCCAACGCAGCTGCCACGGTGAGTCCTGTGGCCGCAGCGTCCGGTGCAGGTGAAACACTAATGATCTCTCGTACGTCGTCACGCCCTATGCCGCGCCCCAAAGCGCCCGCGGCGGCGGCTACCACGGCTCCTGGCGGAGGATCAAACCCTGCGCCTAGTACGACTTCCCGTCCCACCCTGAGACCAGCCTGCGTCTGATTCAGTACTGCGATGACCCGATCTAATGGCACGCGGCCACGCTTGGCCCAGCCCTCGAGTGCCTTGGACACCAGCGGCTCCGTGGGGAGCGCTTCGGCCTCTGAAGCAGCCACGATTGCAGCCACTTGTTCGGCGAATTGTGCAGGGGCGCCGCGTGCGATCAGTTGCTCGCGAATCGACACCTGCTGTGCGCGCATCGGGTGAGCGGTGGACGCCGCAACTAATGCAGCGATGAGTAATCCTGTAACCGGTTTCATGAGCGCACTACTCCTCGTGGTCCCACCACGATCACGCTGTTGGCTGCACCGAATCCGTCGTCAACCTGCGCATGTGCGCTGGGATCGGGAATCCACCGGGTGCCGTCGATCACGAAGAGATATTCATGTTCACCAGGTGACAGCGGTACGGTTCCCGTCCACAATCCCGTGTCGAGGCTCCTGACCAGTTCGATTCCCTCGGGGCTCCAGTCGTTGAAGGAGCCTGCCAGAGTCACTTGTTCGGCATCAGGGGCTCGCAGCTCGAACCTCACGAGTATGGTCTCCGCCTGTGCGGCCGGACCTACAGAGGCAGGTCTCTGCCTCAATGAAACACCCAACGCCCCAACCACCAGCAGTGCTACCGCCGCCGCCGCGGCCAGAGCCGGTCTCACACTGACGACCCGAGGCTGCAGCAGCCACTGCCACAACGATCCGCGTGGCGTTGGAGCCGACCTCGCCCGCACTGCCCGCATCACGGCACTGTCCAATTCGGACCCCGGTCGTTCTAGCCGCGCAGCATACGTCTCTATCGCCGCGAGCAGGCTGTCGGCTTGTGCCCGCTCTCCGGCATCCAGGCGCCCCACCTGTTCGCCGTCCAGGTAGCGCTGGACATCATGGCTGAGACGATCGCTATCGCTCACAACAATCCCTTCAGGTGTTTCTTGAGTTCCTCACGGGCGCGGTGCACCCGCATCTTCAGTGCATCCTCTCCTACTCCCATCAGTTCCGCCATCTCGGCATAGGAACGCCCGTCGACATGCTTCATTACGAACGCTTCTCGCTGTTCGGCGCTGAGCTTGTCCAACGCATCCCCAACCGCTGCTCCGATCTCCTTACGCTCCAGATCCTGGTCTGCCGGGTTGTGCGCCGGGTCCTCTACCCGGTCCAGGGACAGATAGTCGCGTCTCCGCTTGCGAACGTTGTGGCACTGATTGGAGACAATTCGAAACAGCCACGCCTTAAACTTGTCAGGGTCCTTGCAGGAAGCCAAGCTGTCGAAAGCTCTGATGAAGGCCTCCTGCAGAGCGTCCGCTGCGTCATCAGAGTCCCCACTCAACATTGCGGCAGCGTAGCGACCGAATTCCCTCCGGTACCGCTCCACCAAGATCCGATACAGGTCTGCCTCGCCTGCCAGGATCCGGCGCACCAACTTCCCGTCGCTCAACTTCGCGCTCTCAATCAACAGACCACCTTGGGACCCAAAAGGTAACGCGGCCATCGTCAATACCCCTGTGGCTACCAAGGTAAAATCGTCGGCCGCAGGGTCCAAGTGGATCAGTGTGATGCAAGTCACGTTACCTCTGGCGAGATGTCGTTGTCTTATAGCTGGCAGGGGTGGTCGACCGTCGGTTGGTGGACCCTGACTATTCGAGAACGGTCACAAGGAGAGCACGATGCGAGGACTGAGCATAGCGGGAACCCTGTTGGTGCTGGCGCTGCCGGTGGGCGCTGGCGCTCAGAACGCTCAACAGCAGCAACAACAGCTGCAACAGCAGCAGCAAGCCCGCCTGCAACAGATGCAGCAGCTCCAGAATATGCAGCAGCACATGGAGCGAGTGATGACGCAGGTGCAGCAGATGAACCAGCACATGACGCAGCAGCGCGTGCGCCAGGAGTACCGCCAAATGGGTCAGCAAATGGAGCAAGCCGGTCAGCAGCTGCAACAGATGCTGCGTCACATGAAGCAGGTTCAGAATGACCCCGAAGTTGCCGGTCAGCGCTCTGGACAGATAGAACGGCTGCAGCAGCGCTTCCGCAACATGGTCCAGGAAATGGAACAGGCCCAGCAGGCGTTGCAGGAGCTGGCAATACCATGACCTTCAAACGCTGGGTGACAGTGGTCTTCGTCGTTGCAGCGCCATGGGTGTCGCTCGAAGGGCAGTCGCTCCATTACGAAGGAGCTGTTTCGGTAGCGAGCGGCAATTACATCTTCACTCAGCGGACCACTAGTTGGACGCTATCTAACGGCCTCGCGCTGAGCGCGGGGCCGTTTACGCTGCGCGGCAGCCTCCCGGTATACCGGCAGAACACCAGTCTCATTGCCGGACTGAGCACTGGATTGCTGCCAACCGGCGGATCGTCCGGCCGCACAGTGGCAGACTCTGCAGCAGCCCGTGGGGGGAGAAGTGGTGGTGGCCATCCCTCGTTGCAGGTCACAGCGTCCTCTGGCTATGTACAGGAGGTCGCCAACCTGGCTGACGACCCTGTCGAGGTGCCGACAACTGCTGTGACCGGGTACAGGATGGTTGTGGGTGATCCGTCCCTGGGCCTGGGAATAGTCGCCTTGGAACAGGGTGGTACCTCAGTCAACCTGGCAGCCGGGGTCAAGATTCCGGTGACGGACACGTCGGGGTACGGCACCGGAGAGTGGGATGTTGGCGGATCCCTGTCGCTATCTCATATCCTGGGTCGCTCAACGCTGATTGGGTTCGACATTGCCTACTGGCATTTGGGAGACCTGCCCGAACTCGACCTGCGGGACGCGCTAATGGGATCGGCGAACATCGCCTATTTGGGGCGCAGTGGCTGGGGTGGTTCCGCCCTGGTGTCCGCCGCCAGATCGGTGGTTGAAGGCTTCGCAGACGGATACACTGCGGGTGTGGCTGTCAGCCGGGTCGGACGCCGGGCCACCATGAGCGTCAACGTCTCACTCGGGTTCACCGAAACAACACCCGACTTCTCGGTAGGCCTGTCTTGGCGGATTGGAATAAGCTGACAGCGTTCAGACAACAGCTGTCAGCTGATAGCGTTACCTTTTGGGTGCATCCGCGGTCTGTAAATTGCTAACGATCTTAAACGATCAAACTCAAACCGCAATTGGGATGTGAACCATGAAAACAGCTGTGCTTGCCAGATTGGCTGCTCTTGCTGCAGCAACGGCACTGGTCCCAGGAGCATGTACCGATGGCACCGGTCTGCAATATGGGGCAGCAGAGGTGCGGGTCACCCTGCAGCAGGCCACCGACGCCATTGCAGCACAGGTGGTCGCCGGGCCTGAGCTGGCTCCGGATGATGCAGCGGGACGAGTTCCCCGGGAGAACGTCGTGTCGCTTACGGTGACGGTGACCGGTGTCGCAATTCTGCCACAGTGCGAAGAGGCGGGAGAGGGCAGCGGTGACGGACAGTGCGAGGACCTCTGGATTCCACTCGATCTCGTCCTTGAGGATGGGGTGACTGGAGTCACTCTCAACCTGATGGAGCTACCCAGCGAAGACGCATCACCGATCCTGCTCGCCGCAGCTGACGTACCGGAAGGCGAGTACCACAAGGTCCGCCTGTTCATCTCGGACGCCTTCGTCGTCTTCGCAGAGGAATTCACAGTAGGTCAATCAGTGTTCCTGCCAGGGGATCCCATTGAAGTGGAGATCCCGTCGTCCCAGAACAGCGGTATCAAAGCCGACATCGACCTGGTGGTGGGCGAGGGCAACGTGGAGGATGTGGCGCTGCTGTTCGACGCCGATGCTACGTTCAGACATGTGGTAGGCACCGGCAGCGGACGGGTGCTGATGCCGCCCGTGCTCAAGGCGCGGCCGATGAATCAGAATCACAATCAGAACGGGTAGCTGACAGCCAGCAACCGTCAGCTGTCAGTCCTAAGCCAGGAGATATCAGCCGCCAGCGATTCGCAGTCCACGATCGCTGGCGGCTGATTGTTGACTGCCAGTCAAGGCGTTATCTAGTATTGACTTATGGCCAACGCTCTCATGTTACACTTTAAGTCTATAGCTCTCAGCTCTCAGCTCCCAGCTAGTAGTTGCGACCTCCAACTACGGTCAGTTCAGCAACATGCAGATTCAGATTGTGATTGACCCTGAGCCCAACCACCCCGTCCGTTGCTAGCTCGGCCCGCGGTATTGCCGTCACGTTCACGCCGTTGACGAGGAAATCGATCTCGTTCGGCCCGACTTCGATTTCCAGCACGTTCTTGGCTGTACCCTCTCCGCCATCGTGCTGTACTATTGCCGAGTGCGCCGTCCAGGGCTGGATCGTGGAGGTCTCAGCTCCCCGGCGCAGTTTTATCAGGTACTGTCCATCTTTCCGGATGAGGAAATACAGGTAGGACTGGTCGTCGTCGGCCAGATTCCGGCCGCCCAGGAATACACCGAATCCCTCCCGTCGTTCGCCAGGAAACAGGAAGATCTCGGACTTGATCCGGTACTCACCGGCAGCGGTCTGGGCCGGATGGTACAGAATGCTTGCTGGACCCGTCGTGACATGCCAGCCGGGTGTCATGGTGACGAAATAGAGGGTGGAATCCGGCATACTGGGCTGGTCGAACCGAACCTGCCAGCCGCTGGGGCGCTCCAGTTCCTGAGCCAACAGGCTTGGTGTGACGCCAAGCAACACGAGTGCGGCGGTGGCTAGTCGCATGGTGGTCTCCCTGAATTCGAGTATGGTCCGTAGCGTTGCTGCGAAGCCCGCATAGTCTCGGGTGCGACCAAGAACCGCAAGTGCCAGCGGGGTTGTCAGGCAGCCGAGCGCTGTTGGTCCCGCAGGGCGCGTTGGGGCGGTGTGGTCTCGGCGCACTCGATGGCTGTGTTGTG
>JBDHKN010000019.1:0-53600 GCA_039586365.1 Gemmatimonadota bacterium
GCCGCGATCGAATCAGGGTAACCGTATACGATGGGACTTGTCTCGTCCGCAACGGTCGTACTGAAGACGGAGCCTCGAGCTAGGAGTTGGCGCGGTTGCTGAATACTCACACGTCGCGTGATCGCCATGTCGATCGGAAACGCAGCCGCACGGCCCTCAGTGATGAACACTCCACCGCGCTCGACGAAAGCCTTGAGGTGCTTGACCCCATCATATCCCATCCCTTTGCGCTGGTCATCGGTTTGGTCAATGATTCCGATTGCCGAGTATTCGTCGGTCTGCCTCCACGGCAGCGGTACGCCAATATCAGTCGTGCCAGACACTAGAGTCTGCGGGCTTGCCCGGTTGTTGGGCATGATGATCACATCGAAGCTGGCCAAGTCCTCTGTGCCCAAATCCTGTTCAGACAGGTAGGTATATGGAATCCCAATCTTGTCGAACGCCATACGCCACCAGCCGGCATCCTGGGGAGTCGCTACCCAAGTGTGAACCAGCGCCACACGCGGCAGCTCGATTTCGTGCGTCGGCACGTCCGGTCGTCGACCGCTCCCAGCTATCTCCAACCCGAGCTCCCTGGCTGCTTCCTCCAGTCGATCGGCTAGGTCCGCGGGGTTGCCCTCCGCTGGGATCACGAAACTACCCGCAGCGTAATCCCGCTCGTTCGCTTCGAACGATGCCTCCGCGGCCTCGAATCGAACGTCGGCCAATTTGAACCGTAGCACCGTGAAGTTGTCATCAGTGGTGTTGTTCACAAGGTAGAAATCGCGATTCTCGTCCGTAAGCTGGCCAGTTACCGCCACCGGATCGGAGAGAAGCCGCATTCTGGCTCCTAGGATCGTCGAGTCCGGTACGGCCTGGGCGTCCACCTGGTGCAACAGCGGCAGGGTCCACCCCACGTCGTCGTAGGGCGGCTGTTCACCCGACGGGAACGACTGCTTGTCCAGCAACACCTGCACTAGTGTGCGGTACGGTTGATCCATCCGGATCACGTAGGAACCCGTTGGAGCAATGATTTCCTCACCTGCGGCTGACCAGCTCAGATCAGAGGTCGCGACATGCACCTCAATCCCCTGATCCCGCAGCAAGTTGACCAGGTACGCCGCTCCCAGAGACCGCCGCTGCCGGGCCGGAATCACCCAAGCATAGGGTACCTCGCTGCGTCCCCGTTCAATGGAGCGCGTCCCCTTCAGATAGAAGTTCTCCAGGAACTCTTGTGGCCTACTCGCAACGTACTTGAGTGCCACGAGAACACCGCTCTGCATGTAGTTGGTGTTGTTGCGGAGAGACCAAGTGAACTTCTTTGGAGGGGGGTTCGGACGATACCACTGCCGAGCCGTCGCACTCTCCGACATTTCACGCTCACGCGTGTCGGCCCCACCGTTACCCAATGTCTCGTAGAAACGCCCGATGCTGTTTCGTGTGTTGGGAATCCACAGCAGGTAATTTGCCGCCCAACCAGTGTAGAACGAGTGCGTCCACACGCCGGGCATCCCAAACTTGGTCAGCTGAGTTACTTCCTCATGGGCAATGTTGTGCCATTCGTCGATGGTCAGTGCGTCGACCTGTTCGTTGTAGGGCCCCGTCCCGGTTGACACATAGAGGATATTCGCCGACTCATGAAGATCGTGCATCACAGTCGGTTTCCAGTGGAAGAATGAGCCGAGAACGTTCCTCGTCAGCGCAAGCCCAAGACCGTAGCCGTCACGGTTGTTGTCGTGAGCCACGTATTTTCCCCAATAGGTCAAATTGGGGCCCACATCACGATGCTCCTTGCGGTATCTGTAAATGTCTACCATTCGGTCTCTTCCGTCCGGCTCCGCGACCGGCACGATGATCACTATCATGTTGTCGCGAATCGTACGAATGAACGGCGTTTCTTCCACCGCCAATCGATAGGCCAACTCCATCAGCATCTCGGGGGCGCCCGTCTCGGACGAGTGGAGACCACCGCTGAGCCAGTAGATCGGCTTGGCGTCGGTGATTACCCTCTGCGCCTCCCGCTCCGGCAGTGTGCGTGGATCAGCCAGTTGATTCAGGTAGCCCCGATATCGCTCGAGATCACCGATCGAGGCCTCGTCCGCAACAATCACCTCGATCATTTCCCGATTCTCCTCTGTCCGGCCAATCGAACGCACAACCACGCGCGGTGACGCTTCAGCCAGGGCCCGCATGTATCCATATATCTCGGTCGTGTTGTGGAGAATATCCGGCGCACCGATGATCGTACCAAAATGATCGAGCGGTGACGGTACCGTCTCCGAGGCCGGCAAGTGATCTACCAGCGGGCTGAGGAATCGCTCCTCGGTGGTGTGTTCCTTGATTTTGGCTCCATAGGTCGCGTCGTTGGACTGCGCTAGGATGGATCCGTCAGCTACGGGGACGGCCAGCAGGGCCAACCCGAATATCAGCATGCGGCAGTGCATTTTGTGTCCTCCAAGGGAGAGTCGGACGTTGGATGGCAAAGATAGAAGACGGTGATGGATGGTGGAAGACGGTGAGGGAAGCTGAGGGATAGTGGTAGCCCCCACAGTCCCTCACCATCTGTCACCGTCTATACTTCTCCAGCCACCGCAGATCGTATTGGTCCGTGCGGGCCACGTAGACCACGCCGGCGCCGAAACCCACCACCTCTGAATTCTGGGGCAGAACCACGGTACGCGACCGCCGGCCGGTACCATCGAAGACGTCGTACTCCGGCTGCCCCCCCGCAGCCACATGGCGCCGCACCCACGCTTCCCCGTCCGGGGTAACGCTCACCGCCGACGGCGGGAACGGCGGCTTCACTTCGGGCCAATCGTCATCGCTGACCTGAGGCCCAGCAAACGAGGCACCTCTGGGAGGTAGCCCGGCCCTCACATTCCCTCCACCACCACCAGCCTCCATCGTGATGAACATGGCAGCTGGCACAAGCCCCAGCTAGACGAACCAGCGCCAGCTGGTGACGCACTCCACGATCATTAGGTCCAGATGCTCAAGCAATCCACTCTGTCGCATCCAAGTCCGCAGCACGCGCCATTGTCATTCTGCACTGACCAGTGCGCCAGGCAACGATCGACTGATCGAGGCACCGGTGGCATCCGACCCACGCTCCCCTATATTGAGTGCTTTGCACACTCGCCCCGCAGAGCCAGGCTGCAACACAATGGACGATGCGACACAGTTGAAGCGGCCGAAACACAGCAGCGTGCGCATGAGTCTCAGCGCGGTGAACGTCTCCGCGGTCAAGCGAAGCTGGCTGCCTCCGCTGGTTTACCTGTCATACAATCCTGTTACCCTTGCAGGGCTCTTCCTGATGAACGCTGCGGTCGTGTCCTGGCTGTTTGTACTGAAACACAACTCAGGAAGCTGCACACACCGCTGAATTAGTGATAGTTACTCGAGAATGAACAGCCGACTCGTTTGCACCCACAGGATTGATACCACCATGAGGATACGACATATGACTGTTCGCCGCTCAGCATGCCATACAGTCGCCGCCCTGGCGATCTGCGCACTCACAGTGTTGTTGGCCCTGGCGCCTCTCACCGCGCAGGAAGTCACCGACCAGACTTTCTCCGGGCTCCGGTTCCGCAACATTGGACCGGCCACAATGAGTGGTAGGATCGTGGACATCGCCGTGGTCGAGTCGAATCCATACACCTTCTATGTCGCGTCTGCGACGGGTGGTGTTTGGAAGACGACGAACAACGGTGTGACGTTCACTCCCGTATTCGAGCGGGAAGCTACCCATTCGGTAGGAGCGATTGCAGTCCACCTGATGGACAGCAACATCGTCTGGGTGGGAACCGGCGAACGGGCCAATCGCCAGAGTTCCTCCTGGGGTGATGGTGTCTATAAATCAACCGACGGCGGCACCACTTGGACCAACTTGGGACTACACGACAGCCACCATATCGGGCGGATCGCACTTCACCCTAGCAACACCAACATCGCCTACGTGGCAGCGTTGGGACACCTGTGGGGTCCGAACGAAGAACGCGGTCTGTATATGACTGAGGACGGCGGAGTCAGCTGGACCAGGTTGCTCAGCGGAGAAGAGAACACTGGTGTGGTGGACGTGGCAATCCATCCCACTGACCCAAGCATCATGTACGCCGCGAAATACCAGAGGCGCAGACGGCCCTACGGATTCCACGGAGGGGGACCCGGCAGTGGTCTGTACAAGTCAACCGACGGTGGCCGGACTTGGAGGGAGTTGATCAGCGGCCTGCCCACAGGAGACAAAGGTCGAATAGGTATCTCTATCTACCGCTCGGACCCAAACATTGTCTATGTATCGGTTGAACAAGGGTGGCGTTACAATGCTTCGACGGCGTACGGCGAGAGTCGGGCCGGCGTCTACCGTTCTGAGGACAAGGGTGAAACGTGGCAACACATGGGCACCTGGAATCCGCGCCCAATGTATGCCAGCCAGCCCCTCGTCGATCCCAATGACGATCAACGCATCTACATGCTCAACTCGTACAGCTATTCGGACGACGGTGGCAAGACGTTCACTCAACCACAACAGTCGTTGCACGGCGACGACCGACTGGTGTGGGTGAACCCACATGACTCCCGGCACGTGATGAAGGCGGACGACGGCGGTTTGGGAATCTCCTACGATCGTGGGTTGACCTGGCTCTACCTGACGAATCTCCCCGTCAGCCAGTACTACCGGGTGGCCGTGGACATGAAGAAACCGTACTGGGTGTACGGAGGCCTGCAGGACAACGGTAGCTGGATGGGACCAAGCGCCACGTATTTGGACGATGGAATTCGTCTCGAGGATTGGTCCCGTACGGGCGGCGGAGACGGTTTTCAGAACCTGGTCGATACGACGGACAACAAGACGCTCTATACCGAATCCCAGTACCTAGGGCTGTCCCGACTCGACCTGGAGACAGGAGCCCGCACCTCGATCCGCCCCGACAACGCACGCGGAGCTATCGGCGACCGCAGAAATTGGGACGCCTGGGGCCCGGGACTTCCGGAACCGGAGCTTGGCAACGCCATGGCCCCGGCGAATTGGGACGGCCCATTCATCATCTCACCCCATGACAACAACACGCTGTACGCAGGCACCAACCAACTATGGAAGAGCACCGACCGGGGTGACACCTGGGAGTCGCTGGGTGATCTCACCACGGGAGTGAACCGGCGTGAACTCTTGATCATGGGTCAACGGCCACACGACAGCACACTGTCACTGGACGATGGCATTCCCTACTACCCCACCCTCTCTGCTATCGCCGAATCACCGATCCGGCAGGGCCTGCTATACGTTGGCACTGACGATGGCAACTTGCAGGTCTCGAGAGACGACGGTGCCAGCTGGACCAACGTGATCGACCGACTTTCCGGCGTTCCGCAGTCGAGTTGGATCTCCGGAATCGAGCCGTCGCGGTTCGAGGAAGGCAGAGTCTATGTAGTCGTGAACAACTACCGCAACAACGATTTCACCAACTACCTGTACAGGTCTTCCGACTACGGACAGAGCTGGGTCTCCACCGTGGGAAACCTGCCGGAAGAACGGGTGCTTCGGACCGTCCGCGAAGATCTGAGAAACCCCAATGTGCTCTACTTAGGTACAGAGCTAGGACTCTTCTACAGCAACGATGGCGGCAATCACTGGCTCGAACTCAAGAGCAACATGCCGACCTTGGCTTTCAACGACCTACTGGTCCACCCTCGTGACAACGACCTGGTACTCGGCACCCATGGGCGCGGAATCTGGATTCTCGACAACGTCAATGCACTTCAGGAACTGACGCCGGAGGTCGCGGCGACTGAGGCACACCTGTTCACGCTGGAGCCGATCGAGATGATCAGGTACAGCGGCGCTGGGGCACACACTGGAGACATGATATTCCAGGGAGAGAACCCGCCAGCCGGGGCTACCATCGACTACTACCTGCGGTCAGAGCGCGACTCGGGCGCTGTGGTGCTCACTATTCACGACGAGTCGGGCACCGAGATCAACCGTATCGCGGGATCCGGCCAGCAAGGTGTGAACCGGGTTATCTGGAACCTGCGTTACGCCAACATCGGCTCCGCTGGCGATCCCCGCCGGGGACGCCGCATGGACGGACCGTGGGTCTTACCGGGCCAGTACACAGTTCGGCTCCAGTTAGGCATGCAGCGAGTCGAGCGACGCATCGAAGTGTTGGAGGACCCCCGCATCCAGGTGCCGGAGGAAGCGCGCGCCGACTGGCACCAAAACGTGATGTCCCTGGCCGGGACCCTACGCTCGTTCTTAGTGACGGCCGATACCGTTGCCAAGATCAAGCAGCACTTGGATAGCCTGACCGATCGGCAGCAGTCGATGAACCGCGAGCTGAAATCCGAGGTCGATGAGATCGTACCGCTGGTAGCCGAACTTCGCAGCAGGCTCACCAGCCTATATGGACAAGTGAGTGAATGGCCATCCCCCTTTACCGCCGATCAGCAATCGCAACTGGAGTACTTCGAGGGTTGGATCCAGCGATTGGAGCCCAGGGTGAGGCGAGTCGTTGAGGCTGGGTTGCGCTAGGAAACACTCAGGGTGAGGCGGTGAGCAGCAGGCTTGTGTTCGTCCGATCGACACAGTCTGTTGCTCACCGCTGACGGCCCCCCTCGGCACCCACTCGCTGCGTCACCAGGACACCTCCTGCTTGATAGAAACGCTTGCTGCGGATGCGGTCACGTGTCGCTATTGGCAATACCGTCATCGACCCGTATGTCGCTTCGGTCGCGGTACTCCTGCTCGAAGCAGCGGCACAGCCTACCCGGCGGGTCCTCGCTCAGAAACTCAGGCGGACACGGACCGTCAGGCACCCGATCCGGCTGGCCGTCAACCGGACGCGCGCCCCCGCATCTGTCACACCTGCACCAGTGATGCCAAGCCATTCTAAGACGCCCCTTCTGACCAACCAATCAATCGTCCAAGGTGAATCCGATCTGCAATACCACCTGCCAATGATTCAGCTTCTGATCTTCGATGTGACCGCGGATCTCCTTCACCTCGACCCAACGCATGTTGCGCACCGTCTTTGCGGCACGGTCGATCGCGGTGTTGACCGCATCCTCGATGCTCGTGGGTGACGTGCCGACGATCTCGGTCTTCTTATAAACGTGGTGCGCCATTGTCTGTTCTCCCAGAACTGTTGTTGTGACTGCAAGAGTCGGCAAGGGAAAGTTCTTTCGCTATTCCGGCTCTCCCAGGACCAGCGGCACTTTCACCATACCACCGCGCGTCGACATGACATGCACTTCACCTTCGACCCCCGGCACACCGTACAATCTGACTTCGAAGCGCACGGACTTCTCTTCACCGGGTTCAGTCCATCCCGCAGCGATCACCTTGTCTCGCCCGCTTGGCGTCACGATCCGGAGCTTCGGTGACTCACCTCGTGTGAGTGCGGAATCGAACTGGAGACGCACGCGATCCTCTTGCACGATCTTCACCAACTGAGCTTGGCGTAAGGCGGTTGGGAGCTTGCCGCGGTTGGTCCAGCTTACCGTAACTTCATAACTCGTGCTGTCGTCGCCGCGATGCACCCGGACTCTCGCTTCGACATCGTCGATCTGGGGCAGATGCAGCGCCATCTCGAGATTGAATAGCGCTTGGTTCTGAGCCCACCGCTCCAATTCTTGAGGAGGTCCGTTCTGGGAAAAGAACTTCGGATGGAATCCACCGATCTCCACCGCACCCAGGGTCGGGTGCTCGAACGGCTCCCACTCGCGGAATCCTAGGCCACCGTTCTCTTGGTCGTCCCAGATTAACGCATCGGCCTGATCGAGCAGGCCGTCGTCGTTGTAATCTCTCATGGCCCCCCCGTTCCACAGCTCGTCCCCGTACCAGATGGCGCCGTAGTACCAGTAGCCGAAGTCGGGGCTGTGTCCGAACAGGGGTCCCGGACGCGCCGAGTCGCCAGTAAAGGGGTTGACCGGCACGCGGGTCCGGTAGGTGTCGTACACGTCGCCGGCCCAGGGGTACCCCGTCAACCTCATCCCGATGCTGTCAAACTGCACGTAGTAGGCGAGGTCCTCGGCGTACATGCGCTCGGCGCTCGCGGAAGTTGACGGCGGTCGGAGGTGCATGGGGACACGAGTGTCCATTGAGTTGGCCACCGAGACGTTCGGGTGGGCAAGCAGGAACAGCACTGTTGCTCTGGTTTCGGTCTCACTGAGGGGGAAAGCCCCCGCACCTCCCTGAGTATAGCCCCTCCCAGTCTTGTCGCCGCCAGTATCGGGACGCCAATTCTCGGGATAGTTACGGTGCAGGTCGAGACCACCAATCCCGTCCTCGTTATAGTCGCCGTCACCGTCATTGTCGATACCTTCGGAAATGACGACCCAATCCCCCTCTCCACTCCGTGCGCGACGCATCAGACGCCCCGACGGATCACGGCCATCCAGGATTTGGTTGGCCTCGTCTTCGTCTCCAGGCTTGGGACGGTACCTGATCTGGTAAATGATGCCGTCCCCGTCGAGATCCTCAGGCGAGTCCTCGTCGAACAGTCCGTCCCGGTCGTTGTCGTGCGGTCGCACAGTGCTGCGGTTCGACTGCGCGGTATGGAGATACATGTTGGACCCATCAGGGTTGTTCTGTGGCTTGAGATAGACCGCCTTTGTGTCGAGCAGCGTGGTTATCGCCTCGTCCTCACCGTAACTCTGAAGCAGATGCTGCATCAGCCAGAGAACCGACTCCGAACTGGTGACCTCACCACTGTGGCGCCCACCTTCAAAGAAAGCAGCCGGCTTATCCTCCGCACGGCCGGTTTCCTTGTTTGTGAGGGTCACCTGCATAATCGGCCGGCCTTCGAAGCTCTTCTCAACCTCGTAGAGATCGACCAAGCTGGGATACTGCTCCGACCACCGTCGGAGCCACTCATACATCACGTCCGCAGTGTGGTACTGATCGAATGTGAGCTGAGCACCCGCTGCGTACTCCACCTCGGGGTATCGATGCTCCCGGAAGAAACTGACGCCGTGGCGTTCTCCCTTCACTGTGTACCAAGTCGTGTCTTGATCGGATTCGGGAAAGGCCTGGGAGCATAGCGGCGTGGCCACCAACAGCACCAGCCCGCTTGCGGCTATTGTTCGAACATGCAATCGCATCTTGGGTTCCTCGGTTAGCTTGGGCAACGAAAAGATATTGGTGTGGCTGAGGTGCGGTAAGGCGGAGCGGCGGTGGAGGACAGTGAACGATGGGGAGGAACGATGAAAGGTGGTGAGGGTTGGAGCCGAGACCGTCATGCCACTATGGGAGCTAGCTGCGGTGGCAGGGTACCGCCGTGTGTGGTGCGGTACCGCCTGAAGCACGGGGTACCGCGGAGGGCAAAGTGGCTACAAATTGCCCCCAAGCAGCCAGCCACCAGCGCATGCACTCCGCCCTTGCCAATGGCTACTGGAGGATCAGTCATGACAGGTTGTAACGCACTCCCCCGTATTCATGTCTATGCTGCGGCATTGGGTCTCGCGATCACCGCGACTCAGGCTGTTACAGCACAAACCGGCCCTCCACCCGGCACAATGACGTTCGCTCTCACGGGCGACGCGATCATCACTCGGCGCCTCTCCCCCTTTAGGGAGCCAGAATATCTCAGAATGATCGAACTGATACGTGAGGCAGACCTGGCGTTTACCAACTTGGAGGTGCTCTTTCACACGTATGACGAGGGATTCCCGGCGGCGCACAGCGGTGGTGCATGGATGGCAGCGGAGCCCCATATCGCTGGGGAGTTGGCGTGGGCGGGGTTTGATATGGTCAGTTTCGCCAACAACCACACGATGGACTACGGTCCCGGAGGCATGAGAGCAACTGTCCGTGCCCTGGATGCGGCGGGTTTGGTCTTCTCTGGAGCGGGCGAGAATCTGGCTCGAGCTCGGGCACCTGCCTACCTGGAAACAGCCGGTGGGCGGGTTGCCCTGATCTCGGTGACCTCTACATTTTCCGACGAAGATCGGGCGGGACCACAGCGAATCGATGTACGTGGCAGGCCCGGACTCAATCCATTGCGCTACACGACTACCTACCTCGTGAGCGAGAACTCTCTGGAGAGCTTGCGCGAAATTCGTAGGGAGTTGGGCTATCAAACCACCCAGCAAGGAAACCGCATCAGATTCTTCGGTGAGTCATTCGAGGTGGGTGACACTCCAGGTCGCCGTACTGTACCTCATGAGGGAGACCTAGCGGAGATCGTCGCATCTGTCGCCGACGCACGGAGACAAGCGGACTGGGTGATTGTGGCCAGCCACAATCACGAGAGTGCTAGTTCGAGAGAGGTCCCTGCAGATTTCCTCGTGACATTCGCCCGAGCGGTCGTGGACGCCGGTGCCGACATATTCGTAGGGCACGGACCTCACGTGCTCCGTGGCGTGGAGATCTACCGTAACAAGCCGATCTTCTACAGCCTGTCGAACTTCATCTTCCAGAATGAGACGATCCGGTTCCTCCCGGGCGATTTCTATGACCGACTCAATCTCGCCGCCGACGCGAGCCCGGCGGACCTATACGATCGCCGGGCCCAAAGCAGTAGTACGGGTGGTTTCCCGGGCCAACAAGTCTATTGGGAAAGTGTCATTGCAGCGCCGCGGTTCCTCGACGGACATCTCTCAGAGATAGGGTTCTACCCTATTACACTTGGCTATGGCAAGCCCCGAGCGCAACGGGGCAGGCCTGTCCTCGCAGATCCGGCGGCAGGACGGAGGATCATCGAGCAGCTGCGGGATCTCTCTCGCCCCTTTGGAACGGAGGTGAGCTACGTTCCGGATCAGAATGTCGGAGTCGTCAGGATCCGTGGTTCGCGGGAATCGAGCTGAAGTCGCCACAGTGAGGTAGCCGAGAGGCATGACATGGTCAGTATACCAATCAAATTGCACACTCCCGACGCCATGTTCACCGAAGCCGAGGGGCTCGTAAAGCTCGACCGGGGACGCTTGATAATCGAGTTCGAAACAAAGGATGCTTTTTTTGGCGTGTATCGGTCTGGTGTACAGGAGATAGCTGTACTACCAGACGACATCACCTCCATCGACTTCAAGCGGAATCCGTTCAAAGCGGAGCTTAGGATCCGTGCCCGCAGCATGAAGACCTTCGACCAAGTCCCCGGCAGCAAATTGGGAGAGATCCGCCTGCGGTTTCGGCGTGCCCACCGCGCCGAGGCTCAGGAACTGGCAGCGTTTCTACAGCACCGGCTGAGCGAGCTCGCGCAAGCTGCCACAGATGACGCTACCCCCACTGAACCGTGACGACATTCGCGTGGATTCTCGGCGGCGGCATACTGATGAGCGCCATAGCACTCGTCGGTGGTGTGACAGCACTGCTCAAGGAAGACGCCCTGAAACGAATCATCGTGCTGCTCGTTGCCTTTGCCGCTGGAACACTGTTGGGCGGAGCGTTCTTCCACATGATTCCGGCAGCAGTAGCGCGTGCCCCCGGTGATGTGAGCATCTTCGTATGGATGCTGGCGGGGTTTGCGACTTTCTTCGCCCTCGAGCAATTCCTCCACTGGCATCACTGCAACCGAGCTCCGGCGGACTGCAGGAAACCGCTCACGTACCTCATCCTTGTTGGGGACACTTTGCACAACTTCTTGGGTGGCCTCGCGGTGGCAGGGACCTTCCTATTGGACGTCCGTCTCGGGGTGGCCGCATGGCTCGCTGCTGCAGCCCACGAAATACCGCAAGAGCTAGGTGAGTTCGGAGTCTTGATTCATGGCGGTTGGACAAAGGGGAAAGCTCTGTTGTTCAACTTCATCTCAGCATTGACCTTCCTAGTTGGTGGCCTGATAGCGTATTTCGCTTCGTTCAGAGTCGACGTCGCATTTCTCGTTCCGTTCGCCGCTGGGAATTTCCTCTACATCGCAGCCTCTGATCTCGTGCCTGAGGTGAACAAACACCACAAGCTAAGCCAGAACATCAAAGTGTTCGTAGCGCTCGTCGGTGGATTGGGTTTACTATTGCTTATCAGACTGGTGCTGGAACAGGGCTGAGTATGGCCCGGCTACGAGCCTGACCCAGATAAGGTAGGCGATTCATTCGCATTCCAATCGCCCGTCCTGCTGGACTTAGCGGCCTAGGGAATCGCACCCGCAGCACCGGAGCGACGCGGATCACCACCTGCGCGCACACACTTGCCATCAATACTCACCACGGCTCCATACCCCATCCGCAGCTCTCCTCGCAAGGATATGCGCTGCAATCGGTGTCCCAGCTTCTGCAATCCCCGCACCACATGGGGTGCGAACACGTCCTCGATCTGCACGACCACTTCCCTGGTCTGCCCTGACTCCCGCCTCGAACCGATGAGAAACCGGGGCAGCTCCAGTGCATTCTGGGGTCCTATGTCCCGGTCTATCATCGCCGCAGTCATCTGATACACAGCGGATGTAATCCACGCGTTCCCGGCGGCGCCGACCGCGAAGCGTGGCTGTAGTCGGTGACCCGTGCCTCGAAAAGCCAATGTGGGTGCGATGCTCGTACCGTGCCGTGCGTAGGGAAGGCGCGCGCCATACGAATCCGGATCGGTACTGTAGGAACGCAGCTTGTCGTTGTACAGGAAACCCAACCCTGGGGACACATAGAAGTTACCCCCCCACGTCCCCAGCGTCTGTGTGACTGCCACCATGTTTCCAGCGGAGTCGGCGACTGCGAATGCGGTCGTGCCAGACCTTCGGCAGGGCAGACCGACAGAGCAGTCAGACATCTGTTCCCCCCACGAGAGTTCTGTCGCCTCCTCTGCACATGCTGGCTCTCCGGCGGCACGCCGTTCCAGATCGTCTGGGCTGAGACTCTTGCCAGGGTCAAAGCACCGTTCCCAGCGGCGGCCGGCCGCTTCCCTATCCAGCAGCGGACCGGTGTCCACTGGCCACAGCCCTGGATCGGCAACACGTCCTGACGACGATGGCACCAGCTTCCACGCCTCTATCATCGCGTGCGCTGTGGCGACGTCTTCAGAATAGAGAGCCGGGTTCTCGAACCGGTCCAGACTGTTCAGTTTGGCAACAAGGGATACACCGCCGCCGGCTGCGGGCGCGGCCGAAAACACCGTATGACCACGATACTCTCCGCGCACCGGTTCGCGCTTCGCGGCGAAGTAGCGCTCCATGTCGCGCAGCGTCATTGCGTTGCCTTGCCCCCTGAGATCGGCAACCATACGATGAGCGACTGCTCCTCTGTAGAACGCATCAGCCCCACCTTCAGCGATCTGCCGGAGAGTCCAGGCGAGGTCCGGGTTCCGCAGCGTGTCTCCTGGCTGCAACGGGTCACCGTTGGGAAAGAACAACTTCCTACTGCTTTCGTACTTGAGGAAACTCTCACTCTCGATCGCGAGGGTCGTCGGGAATGCATCATCCAGCACGAATCCGTTCTCAGCCAGGCGAATCGCCGGCGCGAGCAATTGTGACCATTTTAGGTTGCCGCTGCCGTACTCCTTCCAAGCCAGCCACATGCCCGCCACAGTACCCGGCACGTTGGCTAGCACGGGACCATCCGACGGAAGGTCCCCGTCCTCCAAGAGCAATGCGTTGGCGAGGCCAGCTTGTTCCGGCACTCGGCTCAAGAACTCGATTACCACAGGCTGATCCATATGCCGCAGGTAGAGAACCATCTCGCCATAGCCTCCGACTCCACTTGCATCGGGCTCCACCACGCCGATTGCGAACGAGACTGCTACAGCAGCGTCCACCGGATTGCCGCCTTGACGCAGAACTTCAACTCCAGCTTCTGTAGCGAGGTGGTGGGCACTGGAAACAGCGGCACTCCCGCTGACCTCCACCCGAGACGGAGGGCGCTCGATGAGCATCTCGTGAATCGTGCTCTCCAGTGCTTCTTCTGTCATGGCGGACAAGGCCCGATCGCGATACTCGGAGCGCAGTCGCTCCCACGGCTCACGCCCCCGGCCGCCGTAGTACAACCGCTCCATCCGCAGCCATACTCGATCGAATGCCTCGGCGTTATGGACGATCCTGGTGGCGGGCACTGCCAGACTCACCTCACTGATATCCGTGTCGGGCAGGAGATGCGCCCGGACCACCCAAAGGTGCCCTTCTCGGCTGAAAACATCTCCGGCCCTGCGGTCACCCAGCCTGGCGGGATCGCCGTTATAGCCGGGTGCTTGCGCTGGCAGTTCGGCCAGGGTCAACCATTCCCCATCAGGGGACCAGGCCGCAACCGCACGCTTCTCGCTCACCAGGTTCCGGTAGCGTCCATCGGGAGGAGTAACCCACACACCCGGGGCCCGACCTCGCGTGACGAAGACTATGACGTCGCCGGTAGGCGACCAGCGCGGGTACTCGACCTGCAAGTCGCTCAGTACGACCCGATCACCTCCACCAGCTGTTTCTCCGAGGCACAGTTCTCGGCTACCACCACGAATGGCCACGTACGCTACTTGCCGCCCATCAGGCGAAACCGTTGGTGAACGCTCGGCGCCCGGTGACTCTGTCAGCCTACGCTCCGATCCACTCGCCTCTCTCACCCACAGATCTGCACGATAGCCACTGCCCCTCACGAACACGATCGACCCATCTGCCGTGACTATCGGCTCGCTCTCAGCCTCCGGTGTCATCGTCAGTGCCGTCGGATCGCTCTCATTTCCCTCGATCCCAACGGGTATACGCCAGAGATCGAAGTTGCCTGAGCGATCAGAAGAGAAGACCAACTCCGAACCATCAGGTGTCCACGCTGGCTCCGTGTCCCAGGCCGGGCCCGACGTTACTCGTGTCAGGTTGTCTCCTGTGAGCGCCGACCAGCCGGATCTCGCGCCTTGCGCCGTTACCCACAAGTCGCCATTCAACTCAAAAGCCAGGCGACCCGTCGCAGAGTAAGCGGGACTCCGCATACCACCAGTGAAGGCCATGGTGCTTTCTGGATGTTGTTGCACCACCGTGAGGAGAGAAAACAGCACTACGATCATGTGCCAACCTCTGCTTGCGTACCGGTTGCTGAGCTAATGCTTCGTCCCGTTCGGCTCGAACGATATCATCAACGCTCAATGATCCTGAGATTCCTTGACTTGCCTCTGCCGACTCTAGCCTGCCAGTACCTTGACAAAAGAGCTCGCCCAGTCGTGAACAGTGTGCCGCGCGACCACTCTACGCATTGCTCGCATTCGCCTGCGTGACTCTCTCGTTGGGAGAGAGAGAGCTCGGTCCATCGCTTCTGTAATGCCATCTACGTCGTGGGGATTCACTTGGAGGGCGCGGCGCAGCTCGGACGCTGCACCTGCGAATTCGCTCAAGACTACTACTCCGGAATTGTCAGACCTGGTAGCGACGTACTCCTTGGCAACGAGGTTCATCCCGTCGCAGTACGGTGTCACCAGCATGACGTCGGCAGCTCGATACAGGGCGATAAGTTCTTCAAACGGGAGATTTCGGCGCAGATAGTGCACAGGCGTCATGCCGACTTCAGCGAAATTGCCGTTGATCTGGCCGACCAGTTCCTCCACTCTGCTGCGCAGCTCTTTGTATTCAGTGATCCGTTCGCGGCTGGGGACCGCAAGCTGGACCAGGACGACGTCTTGGATGCTCCTGCGACGGCTGGCAAACAACTCCCCGAACGCTTTGACCCGCACATCGATCCCCTTGGTGTAGTCGAGGCGATCTACCCCCAAGATGATCTTGCGCCCGCGTCCGAGCGAGTCACGTAGGTTCTCAGAGCGCTCGAGAACTGCCGGATCACGTGCCATCGAGTCGTATCTGTCGAAGTCGATGGAGATTGGGTAGACAGCCACCCGCACACTTCGATCACCGAAGCGCATTCTGGTGGCACGCCCTCTTGCATCTGTGTATCGCTGCACGAGTCGGACAAAGTTCTTCACTGCAGCCCGCGTCTGGAATCCGATCACATCGGCCCCGAGCATTCCCTCGAGGATCTGACGCCGCCACGGAAGGTGGCTGAACAGTTCTTCAGGTGGGAACGGTATGTGAAGGAAGAAACCGATTCGGATGTCGCTGCGTCGTTCCCGCAGCATCGCGGGCACTAAATGCAAGTGATAGTCATGCACCCAAACGAGACCGCCCGGTGCAACGGTCTTCGCAGCCATGTCGGCAAAGCGCTCGTTGACCGCGACGTAGTGGACCCACCAATGGCGATGGTACTCCGGCTGCCGGATCGCGTCATGGTACAACGGCCACAGCGTGCTGTTGCAGACTCCGTGGTAGAACCCCCTCATCTCGACTGGGGACATCGAGATCGGAACATTGGCAATCGCACCGTGCATGAAGGGATCCGGTACGGCACCGGCCGACCCCGGCCACCCAATCCAAGCGCCGCCCTGATTCTCGACAATTGGCGTGAGCGCAGAAACGAGTCCCCCAGGACTCGTCTGCCAACGCGTCCTGCCCTTTGCCTTTACCTGCCTGACCGGCAAGCTGTTGGCAACGATCACGACTGGCCAAACGGACGAGAGGACCTTGTTTTTCGCCATGTTGGTGGGCCTGGACGACGTTGCTTGCCTATACCAATGGAATTGTCGAACCTGGAAACTATGCCCTGGAATCCCACAGTGCCAACCTTGCGCTGATGTTCCACCAGCGCTCCGCCGTGCTATATTGCAGCCCGACCGACCCCCCCTCCTTCAACGGGCGGAGCGATGGTGACAAGATGGGACAGCAAGGCGCCAGTCCGACTTCTGGCTGACATCGGTGGCACAAACGCGCGTTTCTCGCTGCAGCAGCGAGGGGGCAAACCGCGCCACATTGCGGTACTCCGCTCCCGGGACTACCCCAATCTCACGGCGGCCATCAAATCCTATCTGGCTCCATTTGACTCTGGACGACTGCCGAGTGAGGCAGCTTTTGCCATCGCATCACCTATCGGAGGCGACGAGATCAGGTTCACCAACAGCCCGTGGTCATTCTCTGTCGAGAAGACTCGGCGGGCCTTCAAGCTCAAGCGCCTAGAGGTGATCAACGATTTCGCCGCGGTGGCACTGGCCATTCCCTATCTCACTCCGAAAGACCGACGCAAGATCGGACGCGGGAAATGTGTATCGGACTCCCCCGCTGCCGTCCTAGGACCGGGGACCGGACTGGGTGTCTCGTGTCTGGTGCCTACCCGAGCGGGGCCTGTGGCACTCGAGACCGAGGGAGGACACGTAACTCTGGCGCCGTTTGACGACTATGAGGCAGGAGTGCTCGGATTCCTGCGGCCGAAGTTCGACCATATTTCGGCAGAACGCGTTCTGTCGGGGCCAGGTCTGGTGAATCTCTACATGGCTATTGCCCCACTGGAAGGTCGCCCTGTGCAGAGTCTTACGCCGGATACCATAACGCGGCGAGCAGTGAGCGGAGAGTGTCAGGTATGTATTGACGTCGTCAACATGTTCAGTGATATGCTGGGGACCGTCGCAGCGAACTTGGCGCTCTCGCTCGGTGCCAGGGGCGGCGTGTACATTGCAGGAGGCGTCGTCCCGAAGATGGGCGATGCGTTCAACAGCAAGCGGTTCCGGCGCCGATTCGAAAACAAGGGACGGTTCTCTCGCTACATGGCAGAGATTCCGACCTATGTGATCACAAACCAGCTGCCAGCATTCAAGGGACTCGCCCATATGTTGGACAGCGAGTGAATGCATTGACTCCGGACCAGTGCCTGGCTATCTACTTCTGCAGCCCATGATACCGGATGAAGACAATGGTACAACGCCCACTGTCGACGAATCATCGCGCCAAGTTGGCGCTGCTTCCACTCGCGGCCGCCTTGCTGGTTGCATGTCAGGAATCCGGTCCTGCCCAACAGGCAGCCGGAGAGCTCCCCCCGGCCGATCAACTGCTCCTGGCGGCGGCCAAGGTTGCCCTTCCGCCAGCCGGTGTGACACCGGCGGACCTGCCGGATCCTGAGTCCCAGGGGGCGAACCTGATCGCCCAGTATTGTGCGTATTGCCATGACCTGCCGACACCGGGATCGCACTCAGCGACCGACTGGCCACGCTACATTCGTCGCATGTGGGTACGTACCGAGGGACTGCAGGGACGTTACGACATTCCGGTGCCAACTCGAGGAGAGCGGCAGATAATGCTGCAGTACCTGATGGATCACGCCCTCCAAGTGAGCTCGGAGCTGCCGGTCGGAACTGGGCGCGACTTCTTCCGACAGACATGTAGGGATTGCCACGAGTTGCCCGATCCCAAGCAACACTCACCGGACGATTGGGTTGCGGTAGTGCGACGCATGATGGATCACATGCAGACCATGTTGGGCAGTACGCTCACTCCAGACCAGTACTCCCGGATCGTGTTGTACCTAGAGACGGCATCGCGGTAAGCGCACTCAGATATACATCCACTTGCTGCCCCTGCAGCCTGGTCTCAGAGGGCTGTTTGCGTTAACCTGATGGCAACGCTCGCCTGGATCACGTTGTCCCTCATCTGGGGCCTCACCTGGTTGGCCGTCCGGATCGGCCTGGACGATCTGCCACCGTTCAATTTCGCCGGCATACGTTTTTTCATTGCCGCTCTGGTGCTTTTCGCGGCAATGCTCATGCGTCGAACCGTCTTGCCCCGGAGCAGGAGAGATTGGGTACTCATCACGCAGACAAGCCTGCTCACCTTCGGTATTGCCTACTCACTCCAATTCTGGGGTCAGCAATATGTGCCCTCAGGGCTCACAGCGGTGATGTTCTCCACAGTACCCCTCTTCACGATGCTGCTGGCCCATGCAAGAATACCGAATGAGCCCCTCACCCGCGCCAAGTTGATCGGTGCCATGTTGGGAATAGCCGGCGTCACATTGGTGTTCTCCGACCAACTGAGAGCGGACAGTTCGCTTGCTGTGTGGGGCTGCATCGGATTCCTGATCGGATCTCTTTCCATGGCGTATGCTCAAGTTGAGGTCAAGAACAGCGGCACTCATATCGACCCGTTGGTGCTCGCCGGATGCCAGATGGCAGTCGGTGCAGTCGCGCTGCTGGCGATCGGTATGATCGCTGAGGGCAGCCCGGTCGGATTGTCCTGGACCCTCCCTGCAGTGGCATCCCTGTTCTATCTGTCTCTAGTATGCTCGGCCCTGGCCTTCTTCCTGCTCTACTGGCTGCTCCGACGCATGGATGTGACCAAGGTGACGGCAATGGCTCTCGTGCATCCCCTGGTTGCAGTATTCGCCGGCTGGATTGTGCTACACGAGTCTCTGAGTTGGCGGGTCTTGGCCGGCGGTGGCGGGATTCTGGCAGGACTAGCGCTGATTCTGCCGCGCAGAAATGCTAGCACATAGACAGGTGTAAGCTGGGGGTTGTGTCGCAGAGCTGCGTACCACCACTACCTGCCGGTGAAGCGCGCGCACCTCCTTGCGTCCTATTTGCACGGCAGGAACCGCACTGTCGTCTCCATCTCCTCCAAGACGCGTGCGAGCGCTTGCTTGGTCTGGTCGATTTCCTCGGCTGTGGTGTAGCGGGACAACGAGAACCGCACGGCGCAGTGCGCGGCTTCCGGGCTTCGCCCCATCGCAATCAATACATGCGTAGGCTCAGGTGAACCCGACTTGCAGGCAGAGCCAGAGGAGAGCGAGATGCCGTGCTGGTCCAGCGCGACGACCAAAGACTCTCCCCGCAAACCCGGCAACGTAAGGTTGAGCGTATTCGGCAGCCTCTTGTCGGGATCGCCGTTTAGAACCGCATCAGGCACGAGTGACCGCACGGCTGACTGCAACTCGTCTCTCAACCGCCTCATCGAGTCCCCGTCCCTCAGGACACTCCGCGCCAACTCGGCTGCCTTGCCGAAACCGACGATCGCAGGGACGTTCTCGGTACCCGCCCGTAGCCCGGTCTCCTGCTTGCCACCGTGCACCAACGGCTCTAGTTCCACGCCTTTCTTCCTATACAGCACACCGACGCCCTTTGGGCCGTGAAACTTATGGCCCGACAGTGTGAGCAAGTCGACATCTAGCTCTGCAACGTCCACTGGGATCTTGCCCGCGGCTTGGACTGCATCACTGTGGAAGAGGGCTCCTCTCTCGTGAGCGATTGCACACAGCTCCTTGATCGGCTGGATCGTACCCACTTCATTGTTCGCCATCATGAGCGATACCAGGATGGTGTCTTCCCTGATTGAGGTCGCCAACTCACTTGGGTCGATCAGGCCATGCCCGTCCACATTCACGTAGCTTATCTCAAACCCCAGCCGCTCCAATGCGCGACAGCTCTGCAGGACGGCTGGGTGTTCGATGGTACTGGTTACGATATGTTTGCCTTGGTTTGCCCGGGCAAAGGCGACTCCCTTGATCGCCAGATTGTCCGACTCGGATCCTCCCCCAGTGAACACCAGTCTCCTGGGTCGGCAGTTGATTAGTTGCGCGACCTGTCGCCGAGCCTGCTCCATGCCCTCGCGCGCATCACGCCCGATGCCGTGAATGCTCGACGGATTGCCATGGCGCGACTGCAGATAGGGCTGCATGACCTCGAGAACGGCATCGGCCATGGCGCTGGTCGAGTTGTTGTCCAGATAGACCCTGTGAGGCGGAGCGTAGTGGCTCTCGCTCCGTATCACGCGCAGTGATCCGTCGATCGCACTCGTGGCACATCCATCGGCCACAGCCACACCGCTACCGCCACCCAGTTTCGCCACGTCGCAGAGGAGGGCCTTGTAGACGGGAAAGCCACTTATCTCGTCATAGTTGTTCAAGTCCGTGAGCAGGTTCACGTTCCACTGTTGCCACGCCTCGGGCCCTATGGGCGTGCCTCCTCCCATGCTGCACTCCACCACCCCCTGTACAATGTCCTCCGTGACAACCGCGCGGAACTTCACCCGCCCGCGCGGAGTGGTCACCTCAACCAGGTCACCGTCTGCAATGCCCCGAGCCTCAGCGTCCACAGCGTTCAGCTCGACCGTAGGCTCAGGATGATCCCTGACGAGTCCCGGTATGCCGTGATGTTGCGAGCGAAAATCGGTCTGGGGGCGTGCTCCCGAGTTGAACACCAAGGGAAACCGCTGGGCAACAGCGGGACTCGCCAGGGGCCCTTCGGTCGGTTCGATGTACTTGGGAAGCGGCTCGTAGCCGTAGTCAGCGAGCACGCTGGAGAGTATCTCGAACTTGCCCGTTGGAGTGTCGAAACCCGGGTTACCGTCCGCCCTCAGGCTCCCCTTCTCCCACTTGCGGTATTCCATCATGGCGCTGGGCAGCTTTATCCACCCACCCTCCGCTCGGACTTCTTCCAGGGTATGACCCGACCCCCGGAGCGCGAAACGAATCATCTCGTCTTCTGTCTGCGGGTATTGATCCCCATACCCCAGGCGACGAGCCAACTCAGCCATGATGAGGTAATCGTTGCGCGCCTCGCCCACCGGCTCGATCAGCGCTTCCCTCAGGCGGAAGATGGGTCCGTACACCATGTAGGAGTTGATCTCGAACATCGTGGTTGCCGGCAACACTAGATCGGCATAGGCAGCGTCCGCAGTCAGCTGGCGATCGATGCACACGAGGAAATCGAGCTTGCTGAGCGTCTCACGCCACACTGCGGTTTGGGGCCACGATGTCAGGATCGACGCACCGTGGACGATTAGGCCCCTGATCCGGTACGGCTCACCCTGCAGTACCGAGTTCACCAGTCCACTAGCGTGCGATTCTCCTCTGTAATCGCTGTAGACTGGGAACCGCTCCCGCGCTACGGCTCTATCAACTGCGGGATTTGGCACGTTGCAGGACCGGTTGATCGGGAAATGGCTATCCCTCATGGCCAGCCCTATGCCTCCGGGAACGTCGAGTTGCCCCCCAAGGGCAAACAGCGTCAGAACCGCCCGAATGGCCTGTATCCCGCTGTTCGAGTACTCGAGTCCGGTGTACATGACAGGGCACGCCCCAGTGGCAGTGCAGATCTGGCGCGCAAGCCCCCTCACCGTGTCCGCGGCAACACCCGTGATGTTCTCAACGGCGTCGGGATTGAAGTGCTGCACATAGGCGCTCAACTCCGCAAAACCATGGCACCAGTTGTCAGCGAAGCTCTCTTCGTATAGCTCCTCCTCGATCATCACGGCAATCATGCCCAGTGCCAATGCTGCGTCGGTTCCAGGACGAATGGGCACCCACTCCCCACCTGTGCGTCGCACGGTCTCTGTGCGACGCGGGTCGATGACCACGATCTGGGCACCCCGTTTGGCTGCCGCCTCCAAACGGTACATGTCGAGCGGTGGTGAATCAGTTGCCGGGTTGGCGCCCCAAACGACGATTGACTCGGCATTCTCCAAGTCAAAGAACATGTTGACAAGCATGCGGCCCATCGTCACGTGCGGCGCGATCATCGCGAAGGATACGTAACAGAGCGCACCGACTCCCATGGTGTTGGGCGAGCCAAAGGGAAACAGCACGTTGGATGCCGAGGATACGGCGATGCCGGCAGGCTGGAACATGTCGCAGAGGGAAAGCTCGAACGCGCCACGACCTGTATAAATCGCCACGGCCTCCGGACCTGACTCCTGCTTGATCGCCTGCAAGTTCTCGACGATCTGCTCGTAGGCCTCATCCCAGCTGACCTGTTTGAACTCGTTGCTGCCCTTGGGCCCTACGCGAAGCAGGGGGTGCCTGAGTCTGTTCTCTGAGTAGATGATCTCCGGCGCATGCTGCCCACGGCGGCAAATCATCCCTAAAGGATGCCCCCTGTCAGCTTCAATTCTGACTAGCCTACCATCATCCAGACCGACCTCAACCCAACAACCAGCAGGGCAGATTCCGCAGATTCCTTTGCGCTTCTCCACTCTCACCTCACGGACGCAGGCTCAAAGACCCAACCACCTGCAAAACAAAACGTAGCCAGCAAGCGGCGGGCTACGTGAAAGGGCGCCGAATCCGATGTGCTAGCGAGCCTCAGCCTCCGAACTCTGGGATAGGTTCTGCTTCGGCACGGTGCGGACGAACCCTCCGAAGTTCATACATTCCTCCAAGCGACACGACCAGGCGAGCTTGCCATCCCACACCGTCATGTCAGGACAGCCGTCACACATACTCTGGCGCCCGTCCTGCAAGATGTCGATCGGCTGAATGACCATGATCGACTGCCCGTGAATCCTCCGGAAGTGAGCACGCGGATCCATTGCCGCCCGGGTAAACGCCTGCCTCAGTCCGCGGTCGAACGGCCACAACCACATGAGTGACTTGCCGCGTCGCAGTACGGAGGGAGAGGTGTACGCCATGTAGCGGCCAGTGGTGAGGTGATGCCAGGTCTGCGCCAGCTCCATCAGCTTGGGACCGACATACCCGTATATTCTAGCAGATGTTCCCAAACGGAACGACAAGAGCCACTTGAAAGCATCGGGCCTCTCGGTCCCGTTCAGGTAGGCACAGGGAGCGAAATCTGGCAAGCGCTCTCGGATCTTGGCGACCACTTCATGTGCCGTTATGTCAGCCCTCTGGGGAACGTCAGTGTAGCTGTACACCAACGGGCTCATGTCTACCTTGCGGTCACCCAGAAGGTAGTCGAACTCGGCATCAAGCGTCGCCGCTCGATAGCAGATGAACACCATCACGTGCACGATGTCGATGTGCTTCTGCGCCCATTCCACCATATCGGGGACTGCATCAAGCGTATCGCCGAACACGGTCGAGTTGAAGGCACAGGAGAGCCCTCCGACGTTCGCCACCATCTGGGCGTACTGCAACCTCAACTCGTTGTGCTCCTGCTCAGTCTTTCCCTTCCATTTGGGCCGGCCCTGCTTGCTGTCGATGTGGAAGGTGAGACCATACAAACCGACGGACTTCAGCTCCTGCAACAAACGCTCGTCGAGGGCGTGACCGTTGGTGTTGAGAATTGGCTTCCAGCCCCGCTGTGCGATCATTCGAACGATGTCGGCAATTTGAGGGTGGGTTAGCGGATCGCCTCCGGCAATCGAGACCCCATCAGCGCTGCGATACCGCTCGAAGACGTCCAAATCAGCCGCAACATCCTCCAGGGACTTGTGTTCATTCACGTTCGCGCGGTAACAGCCCTGACATGCAAGATTACACTTCCTCGTGGCTTCGAGCCACGCGATCGCGTTATCGGGCAGGCTCCAGGGCAGGCGATAGAACTGACGGTGATCGAGTGCAGTGCTCATCTGCTCATCTGTCCCCAATAAGGTGGATGCCGGACCAAATGAGACTGATGCTCCGAGGTTCAGTACCTCTGACAAATAGTCACTCATCCGATTGATGGCAAGTGAAGCGACGGGGTGCCGGTTCAGCTAGTTGAATAGTGTCGCTGTCCGGAACTGGCCCGCCGACCAGATCAACTCAGAAAGTGATTGTGCCAGCCCATTCTCCGGTGTATCACTCTACCTCAGGTCCAACTGTAGGATTCCCTGCAGCAGCACATTGGCCCCGTTCTCCACATCCTTGGGCCGCGTATACTCTTTCGGGGAGTGGCTGATCCCAGCGACTGACGGAACGAATATCATCCCCACGGGGCAGATCGAGACCAGCTGCTGGGCGTCGTGCCCCGCCCCACTGGGCATTTCCTTGCTGGATAGACCGAGGTCGTGCGCGACGTCCATCAACAGCTGGCGGACTGAGCTGTCAGTAGGCGTGCCCGCCAGCGATTGGCGCAGCTCATGCTGCACTTCGGTGTCGTACTTACGCGCAATCTGCTGCATTTCTTTGCTGATCTCTTGCCACATCAACCTCAGCTTGGCCATCTCGAGATCGCGGAGCTCAACGGTGAGATCGACCCTACCCGGCACGACGTTGGGCGCTCCTGGGGTCACCAACAACCTCCCGACGGTAGCTACCTGCTCTCCGGGAATCGACCGTACAATCCTGTCTACCGCCAAAACGAGATCCGCTGCCGCCAGGAGAGCATTCTGCCGCTGGTCCATAGGAGTCGTACCTGCGTGGTTGGACACGCCACGGATGGTCACATCGTGGTGGTTGATGCCAACGAATCCTTGGACGATGCCTACGTCCAATTTCTCGGAATCCAGCACGCCACCCTGCTCGACATGTAGCTCCAGGTAGCCACTGACTTGCCCCTGTTCCGCCGCGGCATCTGCGATCCGCAGTGGATCGCCTCCGACGCGCCTTATCTTCTCCGCCAGGCGCACGCCATCGTGCCCGGGACGCTCCAAATCCTCGGATCCCAACTCACCCACGAAGCTGCGACTCCCTGTCAAGCCGTTCTCCTCATCACACCAGATGGCCACCTCGAGCGGATGGCGATTGCGGTACCCTGCAACATTGAGGCTGTGCGCCACCTCGATGGCTGCCAGAGATCCCAACGCTCCGTCGTAAGCACCGCCGTTCGGTACAGTGTCTATGTGAGAACCGAACAGAATGCACCCAGCCCCGGCTACCGATCCCTCCCGCCGCCCAAAGATGTTCCCGGCCGGATCCACCCTCACGTTCAACCCAGCATGCCGCATGATGTTCATCACGTACCTGCGACCCTCCACATCTGTCTCACCGAACGCAACTCGGCTCACACCTTTGTCCGGTGTCGCACCATACTCAGCCAGTTCGGCGATCCGCCGATTCAGCCGATTCCCGTTTATTCGCATACCCTTGTCGGACATCTCGCAATCACAGTCGTCTGTTGGCAGTAGCGATGAGCTGACTTCGTGGTTCATCTAGCAATTCGTACAATGATAACATAGCATTCTGAACCCTGGATCGACCGACGCCCCAATCCTCTCACCCCAGAACACCATGAAGCGCATCGCCACCTGGTCTGGATTCGGCTACTTCGTTGCAATGACAGCGGCGCTGACGTTTCCTGGCCTTCAACCCTTCAACACGATCCGACCTCTCATTCTGGGTGTTCCGTTCGTGTTCGCGTGGTATCTCTTCTGGATTCTAGGATCCTTGGTGGTCTTCTTCTGGCTCCATCGAGTGTACGGCAAATGACGAGCTGGCACGTGGTGGTGGCGGTGGTCGCCGGCTATCTACTGGTGAACCTGATGGTCGGCCTGCGGGCTGGGATACGGTCGACCGATACGGTGGCAGGATACGTGGCGGGAGACCGGGACTTCGGTACTCTGGTCATGTACTTCGTCGCCGGAGCCACCATGTTTTCGGCCTTTGCCTTTCTTGGTGGCCCCGGTTGGGCTTTCAGTCGCGGGGGAGCCGCCTTCTATATTCTGGCATACGGTGTGTTGGGCGTGGCGCCCTATTTCGCTATCGGGCCCTGGGCGGCCCGACTGGGGAGACGACACGGCTACGTGACGCAGGCTTCCATGCTAGCCCACCGGTTCCAGAATCACTGGGTCGCCGTCATCGCTGGAACTATCAGCGTGATAGCCAGCGTACCCTACGTCGCGCTCCAGATGCGGGGCGCTGGTATCGTGTTCGAACAGGTCACTGAAGGGCACGTTCCCCTGCCGCTGGGTGCCGCAATAGCCTACGGTGTGGTGCTGATTTACGTGTGGCGCAGCGGTGTGTTGGGAGTCGGCTGGACCAACGTGTTCCAGGGTGTCTTCATGGTCACGCTGGCTTGGACACTTGGTCTGTACCTCCCCCACAAATTGTACGGCGGCATCGGTCCGATGTTCGAACAGCTCGAGGCGCTGCGACCAGAAATGCTCACCGCACCGGGCCTCGATGCTAATGGCGATCCTTGGACACCCGGAGCGTACAGCTCGGCTGTGTTGGTGTCCGCTATCGGAGTCTGGATGTGGCCTCACCTCTTCATGAAGGCGTTTGCCGCCAAGGACGACGCTACTATCCGACGGACCGTAGTGTTGTACCCGACATTCCAGCTCTTCCTGTTTCCGCTTTTCCTCGTGGGCTTCGCCGGAATCCTGTATGGATCGGTACCTGACAATGCTGATGCCATAATGCCACACATTGTGCTCACGTCCGGGCTGCCCGCCGTTGTCATCGGGCTGTTCTGTGCCGGCGCGCTCGCCGCTTCGATGTCCACCGGCGATGCATTGGTGCACGGGGCCGCCTCTATCAGCTTGGAGGACGTGTATTCAGGAATTCGCGACAGTCAACTCAGCCAGCACGACCGCAGAACCGTGATTCGCTGGCTCGCAGTCGCAGTCGGTGTTCTGGGATACGCTATTGCACTCACCAGCGGCCGATCGTTAGTGGGACTACTGCTACTGGCATATGGAGCTGTGGTTCAGCTGGCGCCGCCAGTGTACGCAGCGTTTCTGTGGCGTCGCACTACAGCGTCCGGCGTCGTAGCCGGACTTCTCGTGGGAGTTGCCGTAACGGGACTGCTCATTGTGTTCCCCGAGTGGCGGCCGTATGACCTACATGAGGGATTGATCGGGCTGGTTGCGAATCTAGCGACACTCGTCGCGATATCGCTCGCTACTCGGCCACCGGACACGACTCATATCTCCGAGTGGATGCGGACGAGCCGAACTCCTCAAGTCGGCTAGCGACGTGGTTCGGCTGAGCTGATATGACCAACACAATCTTGCTTGCCCTGGCCACACAAGCGGAGCTGGCATCATCGCTCCAGAGCCACCCAATACTCGCAGTGGGAACTTTGTTTGGGGCCGGTGTCGTTACCAGTCTGACGCCTTGTATCTACCCGATGATCCCGATAACGGCGGGGATCCTCGCGGGAAGCGCGCGCAGTGAGCAGTCACGGCTGCGGACCTTGGGTCTGACGCTGACCTACGTGCTTGGCCTGGCGCTGCTATACGCCGTCCTGGGACTGATCGCAGGACTGACGGGTTCGTTGTTTGGCACAATCGCTTCGAGCCCGTGGGCTCGGTTGGCCATCGGTAACCTGCTGTTGCTGCTGGCGCTGGCGATGCTAGATGTGATTCCGCTGTCAGCTCCGCACCGTGTAGTCGCCTGGGTAAGCGGTCTCGGCAGCGGATCATACCCAGCTGTGTTTCTCCTGGGGGCGACCTCAGGTGTTGTGGCGGCTCCATGTGGTGCGCCCGCGTTCGCCGTGGTGCTGACATGGGTAGCTACGACGCAGAACGCCGTGCTCGGATTCGTGTATTTATTCGTGTTCTCACTGGGGATGACGATGCTGCTCGTGGCAGTGGGGCTGTTTTCCGGAACCCTCGTGGCGCTACCCAAGTCAGGGCTGTGGATGCTGTGGGTCAAGAAGGTTGCCGGGATCATAATGTTGGCAATGGCCGAATACTACTTCATTCAGGCAGGACAGGTGCTATGACAGCACGTATCGCCAAAACGCTGACAGTGCTCGCGCTCGGATGGCTCATTATCGTGATGACTACTCCTGCCGCGGGCGCTCAGGACGTGGGTCTCCCGATTGGGTCTCAAGCTCCCGCCGTGGTACTCGAAGACCTCGCTGGCGAACCATTCGATCTGGCGCAGTACATAGGACAGCGTCCGCTGCTAATCGAATTCTGGGCGTCTTGGTGCAGCGTTTGTGAGGCGCTTGCGCCGCGGCTGCGGCAGGCTCACGAGCGTTTCGGAGCAGAAGTCGACTTCCTGGTTGTGGCGGTGGCTGTCAATCAGAGCAAGCGACGGGTGCAACGACACTTAGAGGAACATGACACGCCCTATCGGTTCCTGTGGGACGGGCAAGGCCGTGCCACGCGAGCGTACAAAGTGCCCACGACAGCGCATGTGGTGGTAGTCGACAGCGAGGGCAAGATCTCGTACACCGGAGTCGGTGCAGATCAAGATCTGGAGAGTGCTCTTGCGGCCCTGCAGGGTACCTAGGTCCGGCTGCGGTTCGGGACCACTAGCAAGGGCCCGGTGCCAGCCGGGCCCTTTGACGTGAACCACCGCTAATCTCTGATCTAAGCCCCACCTGAATCCGCCGCTGGGCTGACCTGGTCGATTGCTTCGCCCAACTCGGTGTAGGCGGTCGGATCCAGCTCCCGAAACGGTGCGGCCACGTACGAAATCCGACCCTCCGGATCGATCACGAAAAGGGTACGGTTATCCGACGGGCCGGAGGCACGTTCGATAAAAGCACCGTACAACTTACCCGCCTCCGCACCTGGGTCACTCGCCATCAAGAACGGAAACTCGTCGTCCCGTGCCCAGGATCGCAGGTCTTCGGCTGAGTCGGTGCTGATCCCGATGAGAACTACTCCACGGCCATTGCGAAAGAGCGTTGCGTACTGATCACGGTACGCGTGCATTTGCGCAGTTCAGCCGGCTGTGCGCGCCCGATAAAAGAACGCGAGTACCACGGTCTTGCCACGGAAGTCGCTGAGGTGAACTTGATCCCGCAGCACACCAAAGCGAGTAGCGCCAACCAACCCGAAATCCGGCGCCATCGCTCCAACCTCGAGCGGTGTGCCAGTCTGCGCCCTCGCGGGTGCTGCAGCAATCGCTGTAGCTAGCAGGGCTAGGGAAGCGGCAGTTGAAATAACGCGCATCTGGGTGGCTCCTAGGTGATGGTCCGACACAATCAGTAACGCGTGTGACCTGCCAGGGCAATCCTCGGACATCCTCGGCGACCTGCACCACTAGCCGGCGGTGATACCCCCGTCCACAGGCAACGCTGTACCCGTCACGAAACTGGCATCTTCCGAAGCAAGGAACAGAATTGCACGGGCAACCTCATCTGGTGTCGCAATTCTTCCCAACGGGTGCTTGGCTCTCCAGCGGCGCTCCGCTGCGGCGGGATCCGCCTGGGATCGCCAGGCTGAGCGTATCATTTCCGTGTCCACGCTACCGGGACACACCGCATTCACGCGGACTCCCTCTGCCGCATGGTCCAGGGCCATCGACCGGGTGAGATTGATCATGGCGGCCTTTGAAGCTGCGTACGCGGCGGCGCCGGCGAACCCGACCAGGCCAACGTACGACGCAACGTTCACGATACACCCACGGGTAGCTCTGAGTGCCGCAAGCGCATACTTGCTCATGAGGAAGGTCCCTTTGACGTTGACGTCAAATGTGTCGTCCCATTCCTCCTCGCTCATCCGGTCGACCGGACGGTCGCGGTAGATGATCCCCGCACAGTTCACGAGAACGTCGAGTCGTTGGTGTTCGCGCTGGACAGCAGCGACCGCACGTTCACAGTCAGCGCTGTCACTGACGTCACCAACGAGGAACACGGCACCCAATACCTGACGTGCCGCCATGCTACCCCGTTCTGGATCGCGCGCGACCAGTACTACCTTCGCTCCTTCTTGTACGAACAGGTGAGCCGTGGCCAGTCCGATCCCGCTGCTCCCGCCGGTGATAAGCGCTACCTTGTCCTTCAATCGCATGTTGCTTTCCTGTCCCTGACGTTTACAGCCACCACCTGAGATCGATTGCTCCCCGCAAGAGTACTCCGGCCTGCCCTACTCATCACGGTGCCACGATTCTACACCCAGCCGTTGGCAATTCAACCGCATCATCTGACGAATACCGCAATTCCAGCCACTCGCAGGGGTACGATTCGGCCCGAACCCGGGAGGTAATGCAGCAGATGGCCATGCTGGGGGTCGCCGCCTGGGTCCGGTAGCAGCTGGAACCGCACCGGGCTGAATCCTGGGATCAGGTTTGGAGTGGGCTCTGATTAGTATGGTAGGTGGAGGGAGCTCTGTTGTCGGCGGCTAGAGGCACTTGTACAGCAGCGCCCGCCCACCTATCCGCAGCTCGTAAGGACCTAGCAGCTGTCCCGTATCAGTAAGTGTCACACGCAGGGTCATCCGCCGTCCATTCGTCCAACCGCGGTACTGGGCCGGGTGCTCGTCGGGGACTTCACCTTCTCGCACCGGGCCACCGTGCTCGAAAATGTGCGCGCCCAATACGTCGAAGTTGCCCTTGGGGTCCGGTACGATGGGCTGGGCAAGGGTGCCGTATGAACAGTCGTATTCAACTGTGGCCCCGTTCCACGCGACCGTGAGCGATATGTGTTCGCCACCCCAGGTGCCAATCAACTCAGGCCCCAAGAGGCTGCCGCCACAGCCTGCCCCCAACAAGAGGACAGCTAAGACATGCACTGCTACAAAGTTGGTTCGGCTCATGCTGCATCCACCCGCTGGGCTCAGCGATCAAGAAAGGTGCTCCATAGTCGATACCCGCCACGCCTCCGACGCGTCACATGCGGCTGGGTAAGGACAATTCGCCGGCTGTCTTGCCTCTAAGACGGCACTACAAGCGAACTCGGCGTCACCGAGATAGTTGTGCAGATGCTGCAGCTACAAAAGGTGGGTCTGCAGTTGAAGTGGGCTCAGTCGCTCTTGCGGCGCTCTCCGTTCTGGCGCCGGTCCACCCCGGTACGCTGTCCTACTTGCAGCGCTGCAGGAGAGGCTCGACGGTCTCCTTCCCGGCGGTCCTTTCCCGTACGGCGCTCATCTCGTTTCCAGCGTGGGCGGGTTCTAATCTCCATCAACTCCTCTGTTGCTTCCCCCGTGATCAGCCGCGCCATTATCTCCGTCACATTATGAAAAATTGATGAAAATTCTATGAAGGGGACGGCTGGCCATGAGGCAGGTCGGCTCCAGATCGGCACCCCTACACATTCTGGCGCCCGACGCGACCGGTCGATTATGTTCTCGTCACGGCGATGGCGCGCTACTTGGTGCGTGGCAGGCGGCTTGCAGCGTCTGTCCCCTGGTTGTGGCAGCACCGCGTCGGACCCGCGGGAGAACGGAGCATTCATGAGCGTCAGATATCAGGTGTCCATCATGTCAGTCGGTGACGGACTTCGGTCGGTCAGGGAGAGGATCGTCAAGGCAGTAGTGCACATGGGCCACCTACCGGTCGATCTAGTGTCCGCTGACGTGTTCCACCAGGCGCCGGTGGAAACCCTCGCCCGGCACCTCGAGCGCACTGACTATCTGGTGGTGGTCATCGCTTCGGACCGGGAGGTCGCCACCGAGATCGTCGAGAAGGCTGCAGAGGCGTGTGACCTGGCTGCGCAGAACGGAGTTCCCGTCCTCGGCCTGCTCGCACGCGACGCATCGGAATCCGAGATCGTCGAGAGTTCCGCCAGTGCATCCCTAGTGGCGGACATTGAGCGCAGCAAGGCGGGCGCCGTGCAGACTCTCGAGCACCCGGCCGTGGCGACCAAATTGCTCAGTGAGCTGTTTGATGCCCGCCCCCGCCCCGGCTGGGTATCCGGCGACAAACTCCCCACTAGTGAAGTGGCCAGTGAGTTGGTCCGCTTGACCAAGGAGAATGCGGAACTGCGCGAAACTGGCATCAGCTTCCAGCCGGGGATACCCGAGGAGTCCCGCTGGGAACCAGTTGTCGGAGCACTGGAGGACAACAAGATCCTGATTCCGGTCTGGAACAAGTCGGCCTCGGTGTGGGAGCAGCCGGTGGAAATGAGCCTGTTCACCTTCTTCTCCCGAATCGGCCCACAACTCACGGTGGAGCTGTCGGTGGCCGATGCTGCCGAGTTCGTGCCGACCGGCGTGTGTCAGCTGGAGGCTCGTGAGGGTAGACCTCCGTGGATAATACCACTCCACTCCCTGAACCTCTGGCTCACCGATTTGTTGGCTCTTGGGCTGGTGGCCCCTTCCAAGCGCAAGCACATTAGGAAGGACCGCAACCAGTATTGGTCGCTGACCACGGAAGGCCGTGAATTCCTCGCGTACGTGCGGCGCAACGCACTCAATGCCGGAGGGCACCGCCACGTCGGATTCACTTCCGAGTTCCCTATTGTAGTGCCCTACGGGGACGAGGACGACTAGCCGACGACCCGAGGTTTATCTCGGCAGGTACCTCTTCGGGAACTTCGCCACGACGGTGTAGATCGGATCGACCACGTTGGCGACGGTGCTCTCCACGAGTTGTCCAAGCAGCGTGTAGGCATCCCACCGTCCGAAACCGTACTCTTCCAGCCACTCCACCAACTCGACGTGGGCCAGCCGATAGGCGTCGATGAGGGGACGCGCACTCCCGGCTACCATTATGTACTCGTCGTCCTCCAGTCTCGGCCAATCAATTGTCTTGCCCTTTATGACGTCGATCTTGAGAACCACGTCGACAGACGTCTCCAGACCGGTACCACCCACTTCGCCGTGCCCTTGACGCGCGTGAGCGTCACCGAAGTAGAAATAGGCGCCTTCGTGAAACACGGGAAGGAATACAGTAGTACCCTCCCGGACCTCAGGAGCGTCCATGTTGCCGCCGAAGTCTCCCGGCCACAGCCCACTGAAGGCTTCTTCACCTCTGGGAGCAACAGCAACCCGTCCTAGCATCGGCTGTAAATCAATCTCGATAGTCTTCATCCTGCTATCCGGCAACTCCGTCCTGCCCACCATCCGCTCGTGATCGAGTTCCCACACGTATCGTCGTGAGGGGACCGGATCGTTCAGCATGCGAACTCGCCGGTCCGCAGATAACCCACCGAAATCAGGGCTTATCCGCGAGGCTGCTAGATCGTGGTTAGGTGTGACCTCGATTATCTCGACGACGAGCATGTCGTCGGTAGTCACACCTTCGACGTAGATAGGTCCGACCTCGCCCGGAAACGCGCCGCCCTCCCGCGTGAAATACGGTCCGAAATTGGTGTTGGAGATGAGCACCGTGGGAGGCGTGATTCGTAACACCGGTTCACGCACCGCGAATGTCGGCTGCCCAACTGTCGGCGTGAACCGCACCGTATCCTGAGCTGACAGGCTGACACTGCTCAATAGCGGAGCCAAAACAACCGTAGTGAACGTCAGAGCACGCATGATTCCATCCCGAGAATGACCCGGCGTAATCTGAGCCACAACGGCGGCCCTGGCAATCACCCCAACGCCGAGCGGTATTGCCACTGGGGTTTCTTGGCGGTGAGCGCGACTGACCTGAGAAAGACAGTGCTCGGTTTTAGTGTGACTGGGACCCGACCAACTATCGGCTCCAGAGCACGATGACTCCGCAATCCGAACCCGTGCGGTTGAACTCCGGTGGCACCTCGCTGGCTCCATTGTAGATCTCCAGCGCGGCTAGATCTTCGACGTGGAACGACAGTAGCTGATCGATGTCGAAGAGCAATCCATCCACATACACAACAGGCTGCTGCAGTAGAGAGCGGCACAACGCGGAAGCCTTCGAGAACAAGAAGTACTCGTTGACACCTGCCGTGTTGCTGCCCGGGCGAAGCACATCGACGCCTCGTACTCTGCGTATGAGATCCGTGATTCTCAGGCCCCGCGATCGCTCGATTTCGTCCGGGCCGAGAAACTGTCCCCTTCCCCTCTCCCGGCGTCGGAAGAACTCGACGAGTTTCTCAGGTACAGCGATGTGCTCCCCCGCTACCACAATCTCCTCCAGCCCGACTGCCAAGGGACTCAAGTCGACACTCAGCGTAACATCGGAGTCATCTTCATCGACCATGAGATCCAGCCCGATCGGCTCGTATCCTCGCCGGCGGAATGTCACGTAGTTGGTACCCACAGGCACTGCAACATCCACCATATCAAACGTCCCGTCCGCCCGAGTGCCGACCGTGTCGGCGCCGTTCAAGATCACCAGAGCAGCTTCGAGAGGTTCCCCCGTCTCCCGATCGGACACTATCCCACTGAGCATCACGCCGTCACTCGGCGTGCCGTCTTGGTCTCGTGCCACCAGGTCAAGATCCACTTTCCACAGGCCGTGGGGGGCAGAGAAGGAATGATCATAGGCCTGTCCCACAGTCCTGTCCCAGGCGAAGAGCAGCTCTCCCTCGAGAACACGAGAGAAAATGATGCTCGCCCGCCTGCTGCTGGTAGCTTCTTTTTCCGCAGCCAGGTCGACCGGACGTCCAGCCGGTATGTCGCACAGCGCAAAGGACCCGTTGCTGTCGGTCTCGACATCCTCCCGCACGTCACTGACCCGAAATCTGTCTCCGGACGATGTGAGTGTCTGCCACTCCGCTGACACGGTCGCATCTGCAATCGTCCGTCCCGCCGCACGGACTACACCGACCACTACACGTCGGTCGCGGAGGCTGAGGCCGCGTCCACATAAGCGCCGCATCACGGTGTTCACATGTGGGATCCGGAAAGACGCGGTCTGATTGTCCTCCCGTGACAACCTTACCACCTGCTGTGAGCTTCCCACCGCAATTGAGTCCAACCAGGGATGGGTGACCGCCAGGGTGTACTCGCCCTCGAGCGGTGCAGCAAGATCGAACTGCCCGTTGCTGTCGGTCACGGCCCTGAAATCCGTGCCTGCCACACCGACGACCGCTTTGCCCAGCGGTAGCGCCTTGGTGCTATCAAAGACCTCTCCTGTCACCCTCGAGAGGGGAGTCTCGAACACTCTAGTGCCGTCGCGCATAGCAACCGCCAGAATCTCACCGCCGGTGTCTCGGAATCCTGCCACAGTTGGCCTGCGTCGCATCAGACGACGGGAATCTTCCAGCACAGTGATAACCGGAGTCCTCACCTGCCAACGCCGCACGATCCATGCACCTGAGGGGAGCGCCATGAACTCGACCGTCCCACCCACCCGACTGTCGTCGAGGCTCTCGGGGAGGCGAGTGTGTCTCACCTCCAAGGAACGCAATTCTGATGTGGTCTCATCCAGCCACAGGGCTCCCTCGACGTCGGGAAGGCGGCGATCAGTCACGGGTTCGAATGCAAGGCCGACCAGGCCGGGTCTCTTGTCCGAGTCACGCACAACGTGGAAACAGTGTGTCCCGAGAAAGGCCGGATCGAGCAGCACGTGTGCGTCCGGGATGTAGTACCAGGTTCCATCGCGGCGTTCGACGACATACCCCTCTGCGGCAAGCTGGTCGGCAGGAATGCTCTTGAAAGGTGGCTCGGACACGGCGGCCATGGTGGTGCCGTCCTCGCTCAACACATTGCGACGGTGTTCGTCCAAATCCCTCTTGTAACTATACTTGCGGTAGTGAAACAGCTCCTGTTCGTCGCTCCAGGTCGTGGCAGCCAGAGCTTTCCGAATCTCCTCCCAGATGACCACAGTCGCCGCACCCCGCTCTGGATTGACGTGGCAGCGGTCCTTGCCCAGAACCTCCACAGCGGCGAGCTGCACGGGCAACGCCGCGACTCGCAGCGTGTGGTCAACGGTGGTGTCCGCAGAAAGCTGAAATCGATCGGACAGAAAGGCGCGGTAACCGATGCGTTCGGATTTCAACCGATAGACACCAGCGCTGGGCGCTCGCAGTGTGAATCTGCCAGCGCCCGAACTGAGAGTGCGGGCCACTTCGGCTCCGGTTTCGTCCAACAGAACGACGAACCCGGTCCCAACAGGCACGCCCCTCGTCGAATCCACGACCTGCCCCACTACCACCTGCCCCTGGAGCGAGCCCGCAGCGCACAATACCGCCGCCAACACGCCCAGCAGGCCGACACCATGAGGTAGTGGATTAGGCATGTATGAAGGTAGTGGATTACGCATCTATGGATTATATACCGACAGACTCGCGTTTTGTGCCAGTCCATACTCTGCTGGGCCGGAAGAATCGGAATGGACAGACCCAACTGCTGAGTGAACCCCTCGGGCTCAAACCACCCAAGGCTCTCGCTCCAACCACATGATCCGAACGGGTAACCCGCTCGAGGCTAGTGTGACCATGGAAGAGCTCGTAGTCCTCGTCGACGATGCAGACCGGGAGCTGGGATTCCAGGAGAAGATGGCGGCACACCGTAGCGGTGCTCTCCACCGCGCCTTTTCCACATTCGTCACCAATCGCAGCGGCCAACTCCTGCTGCAACGCAGGGCTGCGACTAAGTATCACTCGCCTCTACTCTGGTCGAACACCTGTTGCGGCCATCCACGGCCGGGTGAGTCAGTCGAAGCCGCGGCTCACCGCCGGCTACGAGAGGAAATGGGGTTTGACTGCCCTCTGACGGTGTCTTTCAGTTTTGCTTACCGCGCCGAGCTAGATGACGGCATGGTAGAGCATGAGGTCGATCACGTGCTGGTAGGACGGTTTGACGGTGAGCCTGTCGCCAACCCCGAAGAAGTCGAGTCGTGGCGCTGGATCGACAAAGCTGAACTGGCCAGAGAGATAACAACGCACCCGCACCGCTATACTGCCTGGCTCGGCATTGCGCTCGAACAAATGGAGCGCCGAACATCGGCACCTTCGCAGTAGCTACTCCCCCATTTCAGGAAAGCCCTGTACATGGCCGCTCAGATTTCGGAGTTGACGGTGGACATCAAGCTGACTTTGACCAAACGACTGCTCGCATTCCTAGCGGGTACGCTCACCATCAGCACGCTGGTTGCCTGCGCTACCCCTGAGCTGCTACAAGCACAGAAACCCCGGTGGCTGCTCCCGTCTCGGGACTACTTGCCAAAGCTGATCGCCGGGCCGCGTGATCCGGTGACGCAAGCCAAACTGGTCCTGGTCACGGAGAGCGTGAACCAGTTCGAGGACGTGGCCGAGGCCGAGGTGGCGTTGGGCGCCTCGGTACCGGGGTTCCTCCTGACTGGACACACGCTGGAAGATGCCTTGGTGTTCGGTATTGAAGCTGCGGTCTTTGGCAGATTCACTCTGGAAACCATCGAGCGGGATGTGATCTCTACCGACTGGGTCGTACTCGTCCCACTCGTCCTGCACCGGGGCAATCACTGGTTCCGCTTGGCCTATCACCATATCAGCTCGCACCTCGGGGACGACTACATCAATCGGTTCCGAGATGAGGCCCGGAACTACGGGCGTGATGCCGTAGAGAGTCTGGCCTACTTCCAGGTCCTCCCGCAACTCGCCGTGTACGGTGGCGCCAACGTAGCCTACAACGTCCATCCGGACGATGCCCGGCGCTGGACCCTGCGGTTAGGGAATGAGTTCAGGACAACCACAACCGACGGCAACTTCATGCCGTACGGGGCGGTGGACTTTCAGTTGGAGCAAGACAACGGCTGGGAACCGCGCGTCGACGTGCAACTTGGAGCCTGGTTCCCAAAGTTGGATGGGCGGCGCGTCGTTCGCTGCGGGATCGAGCTTCTGACCGGACCCAGCCCACAAGGACAGTTTTCCAGCATGAACGCTGCGGAAATCAGCTTCGGAGTGTGGGTGGAGCTGTGATGACTGGGAGCTGAGAGCGGGGAGCGGGGAGTGGGCCCGTCCCCCCACCGCTCCCGGCTCTCTGCTCCCTGCTCCCTGTTACCGCTCCCCGCTCCCCGCTCTCGGCTCCCCGATCTTCAACCACTGATCAAACCACTCGATGTTGCGACGCATGGCGTCAAGCTGCAGCTTGGGCTCCTGAATGCCGTGAGGCTGGCGGGGGTAGACCACCATCTTGGTCGCCACGCCTTGACGTTTGAGCGCGTTGTATAGCTCGTAGCCCTGGGATATCGGCACGCGGGCATCACGCTCTCCGTGCTGGACCAACGTGGGAGTGGTCACACCCTTGACATTGAACATCGCGGAGTGGGTCCGCCAACTGTCGAACTCGTCCCAGAAATCCCCTCCGAAGTAGTCAGGGATGAAGCCCTGAATGTCCGCAGTACCCGTGAACGACATCAGGTTGGTGACTCCGGCGCCAACCGAGGCGGCTTTGAATCTGTTCGTCTGGGTGATTATCCACGAAGTCATGAAGCCTCCGTAGCTCCAGCCCATTACTCCGAGCCGCTGCGGGTCAGCAATTCCTCGGGCGATCATTTCATCTATGCCGGCCATGATATCGTCATAGTCGCCGCCCCCCCAATCGTTGTAGTTCGCGTAACGGAACTCCTTTCCGTAACCGCTGGAGCCCCGCACGTTGCAGCGCAGCACGGCATAACCGCGTGCAGCAAAAGCCGCGATTGGATAGGCACCTCCCCCCGCGATGAACCCCTGCACGAAAACACCCGTCGGTCCGCCATGCACGATCACGAGCAGGGGCACGCGGATTCCCTCACGGTAGCTAACCGGATACGTGAGCAGGCCTTCGATCTCTGTAGCGTCGCTCGACCGCCAGCGTACCACTTCAGTTCTTCCGAGTGGCGCTCCTGGCAGGTCCTGGACCCAGCTGACCTGCGTGGGACGGAACCGGCCAACGGGGGTCACGTATGCCTCGGGAGGTCTCTCGGGCGCCTGCGATATGAACCCGACGTGGCTCGCCGTGGCGTTCAAGCGCACCGCGCCAACCATCATGTCAGGAGGAGAAATGTCGGTCGGGTTGCTCCCATCTAGCGCCAGAGAACTGAGACGGTTGACTGTGCGATGTGTCTCCGATATCAAAACCGTCTTACTGTCAGCCGACCAGCCTATTATCGCCGGTTGCTGATCGTAGCTGTTGGCTAGCGGTTGTGGCTGCCCGCCACTTGGATCGACCACGTTAACCCGCGAAGTGAATCCCCAGCTTGGCGGTAGGTCACTCACCGTGAATGCAATCCAGTTGCCGTCCGGCGAGTACACGGGTTGGCTCTCGGCAGCTTGTGTCACCGTTAGGGGTCGCATTGCCCCGGTCTCCACTTCAACGATCGATATGTCTGATCGGGTCCAATCATCTACTAGCGGCGTCGGGGTGTGGGCAAACGCTATGAACCTGCTGTCCGGTGACCAGTTGAATGCATTGCCCGCGAACAGCGCGCCGACGTTGAAACTGCCCTCGGTCAACCGGCGAGCCTTCTGGCGCTTTTCTTCAGGACTGAACGGCACGACATACAGGTGAGCCGTCTTGAAGTTCTCATCCACCACTCTGGCGTCGCGCTTTTCTTCCTCAGCCTTTTCTTCCTCCTCGCTCGGTGGATCCGTCATCACAAAGGCAATACTCTCTCCATCGGGGGCGAAGCTGAACGCCGACACTCCAGTCTTCACCTCCGTGATCTGCCGCGCCTCACCACTTGCTCCAATGACCCATATGTTCGACTTCCCACCACGTGACGAGATGAATGCGATCCACTGTCCGTCCGGTGACCAAGCGGGAGCTGAAGCCGATTTCTCACCCTGCGTCAGCTGGAACGATCGGGACCCATCTGTCGCGGCAATGTGAAGGTGAGAAAGCCATTCGCTCTTTTCCCCTTCCATCACCGCCTCTGCCACTTGGAACACGACTTGATTGCCGTCCGGCGAGACTACTACGTTGCTGATCCGTTTCACCTGCAGTGCCAGCTCCGGACTCCACTGTTCCTGTGCCGACGCAGTGAACGATCCGACCGTCAACGCAAGACATGTGACGCAGACGGTGCGGCGAATGACCGGTATCTTTCCCATGGCAGGCTCCCGGGAGAAATGTTGTGAAGGCCACCTAGGCATTGTCACAGTCACCAGGCTATGCCGTAGTCTTCCCCGTGATGGCTCGACCCACCCCACATGGTTCCATGCTTCCAATCGAAGAAGATCGCGTTGATGGGGCCGGAGGTACGTGAGCTAAAGTCCAGGTCGTACCCCATGGCTGACAGTTCCGCGCGCACCCACGGCGGTACTGACTCGTTCAACAGCAAGCGGCCCGGGCTCGACGCGTGAGCACCAAACGAGCTCCTCATCTGAAAGCTGTTGATGTTCGCCGCCTCCGCCGACTGTTGCACGTCCATTCCGAACTCCACGACGTTCAAAAAGAACTGCAGCAGGTTCTGGTCTTGCGAATCACCCCCCTGCACGGCAAACGACAGGTACGGCTTGCCGTCTTTCAACGCTAGACTGGGTGTGAGAGTTGCCCGCGGCCTCTTGCCTGGTTCGACTACGTTGAACGGATTGAGTCTCTCGTCCAGCACGAAGCTCTGCATCCGCTGGCTCATACCCACTCCCGTGCGTCCCGCTATGGTCGCCGGGACCCAGCCACCGCTCGGCGTGATAGATACCACCCAACCTGATTCGTCGGCGGCCTGTATCGAGGTGGTTCCCGCGTAGAAGCTCTCCTCAAACGACATCTCGGCTTGTCCAGCCGAACCCTCCGGAGTCGCAGTAGTCGTATCGGTGTTCCATTGCTCCAAAAGATGCAGGTAGGGATTCTGCCCCCCCTGGAATGGGTAGGGATCGCCCGGCTTCACGTCGGGATCGTTGCGTTCCCAGTTGATCTGCCGGAACCGCTCTCGCGCGTAGTCTTTGGACAACAGACCGTCGATAGGCTCCTCAGGTGGATAGTACGGATCGCCGTAGTAGAAGTCTCGATCGGCAAACGCCAGGTTCATCGCCTGGTAGAGAGCGTGGATGTACCTGGTGCTGTTGTAGCCCAGCGACTTCATGTCAACGTTCTCGACAATATTGAGCGCCTGTAGCAGGACCGGCCCCTGCACCCAGCTGGTCAGCTTGTAGACCTCTATGCCCTTGTACGTTGTCATCACGGGTTCTTCGATATAGACCTGCCAGTTGTTTAAGTCCGCCATCGTGTGCAGTCCGCCCTGCTCCTGCGAGCCCCTGACGTACTCTTCAGCTATGTCCCCTTTGTAGAAGCGGTCGTACGCCTCGTAGATGGCTTCCCTGCGGCTCTTGCCCTGAGCTAACGCCTGCTGCTCAGCGTCGACGAGTTTCTGCAGTGTGGCTGCCAGATCGGGTTGCCGGAATACTTCTCCCGGGTAGGGAGCCTCGCGCTCTTCACCTAGGTGCGGTAGATAAACGGCCTTGGAATAGGACCACCGCTTGATCCTCTCCTTGTTGCGTTCAATCGAATTGGCCGCTTGCGCTTCGATGGCATAGCCCTCTGCCATCTGGATCGACGGCTGGAGTACTTGCTGAAGACTCATGGTACCGTACTCCGCCAGCATCACCATCAGCCCGCCCGGCGTACCCGGCGTCACTGCCGCCAGCGGCCCGTATGCCGGTGGATACTCCATGTTCTCCTGGCGGAAAAACTCCGGCGTGGCTCCTGTCGGGGCCACTCCCAGGGCATTGATCCCGATAACCTTGCCGGTGTTGGGATTGTAGATCAGGGCCTGTGTCTCACCACCCCAACTCAATACGTCCCACATCGTCGAGGTGGCACCCAGCATCGCGCAGGCGGCATCGACGGCATTCCCACCTTGCTGGAACATCATGGCACCGGCCGTCGCGCCGAGTGGCTTGCCGGTGATCGCCACCCAATGCTTGCCATGTAGGACCGGCTTGAAGGTCCGCTGTGCAGCACCATTCGACGGCAGCACAGCGAACATCGGAAGCAGCAGGATCCACAGTCTGATCCAAGCCAACGCCGTGTTACAACGCATCTTTCCCCCTAAGACCTAAGAAGAGTGGGAGCCGGGAGCGGAGAGCAGGGAGCCGGGTCTCCGCTCCCAGCTCCCGGCTCTCAGCTCCCTCCAAACTCAGCTCATTTCCCGTACCCGTACTTCGATCCCCTTCTCCTGCTCCAGGAGCTTAACCAACTCGGACGCATCGGTATTCCCGTAATGATATGGGTAGAGGATCTTGGGCCTGAACGCCTTCGCCGCTTCCGCTACCATCTCCGGCGTCATGGTGTAAGGCAAGTTCATCGGCAGGAACGCTATGTCTATGTCCTGCAACCGCTTCATTTCGGGAACATTCTCCGTGTCACCAGCGACATAGACCCGTTTGTCACCAAACGTGACCACATATCCGTTGCCATCCCCCTTGGGGTGATACGGCTGACCGTTGTCACGCTGGTGCACGATGTTGTACGCGGGAACCGCCTCGACGCTCAGGCCAGCGACCGTCCGTACCGCCCAGTTCTCCAGCACGATCGCGGTGTCGACGCTCGCGGAGCAATCACGCGATACCACCAATTCGCTCCGATCAGTAGTTACGTGCCCTATTGCTTCCAGGTCGAGGTGATCCCCGTGACGGTGAGTCACCAGAATGACAGCGGCCTTGGGCAGCTTTGTATAGTCCGCTTCGCGCATGACGGGATCCACGTGGACTACCGTGCCCCCGAACGTGAACATCAGGGTACCGTGACCGATGAAGGAAATCACCAGATCTCCAGCCGATGTCTCGATCACGTCCTGCTGGAAAGGCTCTTGCGCCGTGGCTGCGACCGGTAACAGCACGAGCCATAGGGCTAGCAGCGTGGCGGACTTGCGCATTTCCTGACCTCACTAGGGGAATGGGAGAAGACACATGCCTGCTGGCCAACACGCCTGACACGTGCAGCTCACCGGATGCCGATCCTTGTCAGGCACGTGAAAGCTAGAGGCTGCACAACAGTGAGACCAGCCCGATTCGCCAGAATACGAGAGCTTTTGAGCAACAGTACACCGCTCTGCTACACGTTTACGATTCGATTTTCTGTGGAGTCTTGCGGAGAACGGTTTCGCACAACTCCACACCCTGTGGAAAAGCCCCGTACACCAGCGTAACAACCAGGGCAAAGAGTTCCACACAGTGTGAAAAAACCACTTGTCACCGAACAAACGACGGCGCTTGCTACGCCCCGTACGTGCATTACCTTGCACTCGCTTGAACGCTCAACTCGAGCTGATCATAGAGACGGATTCTCGCGTACTGCCCGTTCCTCGGCCACCCCTCTTGACCGGGGACCTGTATCGACTGAGTCAATGGACGACTACTCACAGCTTGGTAGAGAGAAGCTACATAAACAGGCGCAGTGCGACCTCGATTTCATCCGTTGCCCCCTGGACAGCGCGATCATGGTCATAACCGGTGGTGTGGCAGGGCGAACTGAGGATGGCAAGGTCACCTACCGCGGATTCGAACGTTATCCGATCAGTTCCAAATGGACAGTCGTCAGGGTCGACCTCGAGTGTTCAGCCTGCCGACGCCGCATCTGCGACCTACCGATAGGCGAGGAATCACCCGGCCCGGTTCCGGCCGCGCAGGCACAGCACTAGAACACCTCTCCCAAACTCAAATAGAAACCGGAAGAGCCAACATCGAATCCTCGGCCAAAGTCCGCCCTAATATTCAGACCTTCCTGGGGACTCAGTAGAATCCGGAGACCCAGACCGGCAGACGCTTTGAAACCACCTACTTCGAAATCTGCGACCCTGGATGCCACCTGCCCTGCCCCCACGAAAGCTACCGCCCCGATCCTCCACCAGAGGTTGGCTCGGTATTCCGCTTGCAGCGCCACCATATCTTTGTCCCTGAAACGCCCGATGTAGTAGCCCCGGAGCAGCAGATCGCCACCCAGCATGGCCAGCCGCTCGAATGGCGGGCTGCCTGCGGTTCCGACTCCGTAAACCCGCATAGCAAGCACGTGTCCCTCACGAGGGGAGAGATACTTCCGGAAGTCAAGCGACAGTGTTCCGTACTCGTAGTCGCTCCCGAAGACCCCGTCGAACAACATTGCCCTGATCTGATGGAAGCTCCCCGACTGCGGGAACGTCGTGTTGATCCGCGTATCTCGCGCCACCGACAGGCCAACTCCCAGAATATTACCGTCTTCGGTACCAGGGACGGTGCCGGTATCAAACACACCACCCGGCTCCACTTCGAGCAACTTGCGATGAGCGGCCTGGCCAATCACACCCGCATACCAACCCGGCGCAAGCTGTCTATGCAGTTCCAACATGATGTCGAAAGTACCAGGGGTGTAATTCGTGGAGTCTTCCTCCGGGGTGTGGTTCCCGATACCCCAGAACTTGGTGGCAAACCTGGTGTATCCCAGGAGACCGGTCAGCCGGTAGCGTCCTCTGGCAGGGTTGAGCTCCGTCCGGAGCTGAGTGATAACCTGCTTCTTGGAGGTGTATATCAATATGGGGAAGACGTAGGAGGGTAGGTTTCGCCCCGCCGCATCCGGTTGAGGTGCGCCCGAAGGACGGAAGTAGTAGCCAACAATGGCGCCGAACCCCACGCCCGTCTCGGGCATATAGAACAAGACCGGCACTGGGACCAAGGTGTTGCCGCGCGCAGCCGTGGTAGCCTCCGTGCCCACCGAGTCGCGGGGAGTTGTCTGCTGGGCCCAGACCCCGGCCGTGGGACCCGCCAAGCACGTGACGACCGCGACTGCGGTCAGGACCTGGGCGAGTCTACTGAGCATCAGCAGTATCCACTCACCCGATCAGAACCGCGAGCACCAGGCTCAGCGCCAGCAACGAGTTCGTAGCCAGATTCCACACCACGTTCGCGCCGAGCGCGGGGATCGGGACGGGCAGCGCAGTATCGCCGAAGGCCCATCGCAGTGGCTTCACCAGCAAGAGCGACGGCAGAGCGGCAACGAGAGACACTGGCGGCAAAGCGCTGATTGCCACTGCCACAACGATCGCAAGCGGAGTGAGTAGCGCCGCTGCCGCGTAGATCCGAGCCGCCATCGGCCGGCCGAACAGCAGCACCAGGTTGCGGCGACCGCCGCTTTGGTCCGCCGTCTCGTCAGGGAACTCGTTGAGCAGCAGCAGATTGAAAGTCATGAAGGTTGCCGGGATCGCGGCGGCAACCGCCGCCGGACCCAACAAGCCATCCTGCACCAGCGCCGTCCCGGCTACTGGAAGCCCGCCGAGCCCGAGACCAGCGGCGATCTCACCCAAACCGATGCGCGCTAGCCCGTCCGTGTAGCCCAGGACGAACACGGCCCCCAAGATCATGAACGGAACCAGGACGATGCCCACCTCACTGAGCAGCCACAGCCCTGCGGCGAGTCCGACGGCGGCCCAACTGAGACCGAACGCCAGGGTAGATCCCCGTGAGATCGCACCCGAGGGCAAGGTGCCGCTCCCGCCGGAGAACGGTGTGCGTTCAGTGCGTAAGTCGATCCCGGTCCGAAAGTCACTCCACTCATTCAGCACATTGACGGCAATGTGCAGTGCAGTCAGTCCGACCAGCGCCACCATCGTGTGAGGCCAGCTGAAACGTCCTTCATGAGCCGCAGCGGCTGCGCCCGCTGCCACCAGGGTGATGGGGAGTACAAGGAACGGTACGCGAGCGACACCCGCAAAAGCCTGAATGTTTGCCATTACCCTCGAGTCCTCACCTGTAGGGGCTACGCCTGAGAGGGCTCAAGCTATCCGGCCTCGGTAGCGGAGGCAACAGTGCCCCTCCCTTCAGCTTGCCCGCGCGTCACCCGCCCCCGGCGAGCAGATCCCTAGCGCCCACGATATAGATCACGACCAGGCCGAGAATCCCGACGACCGCCAGGTAGTAAACAGTCGGGAGAACCGTTTTACGTAGCGTAGAGACTTCCTGCCCCAGCAAGCCCACTGCTGCCGACGCGGCCACTACGTTGTGGATGGCAATCATGTTGCCTGCCGCTGCACCTACGGCTTGCAGCGCCACGATCACGGCACCGCTCATCGCCAACTGCGTGGCGACCCCGTGTTGGAACAGGCTGAACATCAAGTTGCTGACCGTGTTGCTGCCGGCGATGAACGCACCGAGCGCTCCGATACTCGGAGCAAACAGCGGCCAGACCCCGCCAACATTGTCGGCAACCCATGTCGCCATGACAATGGGCATGGACGGCAGGGTTCCACCGCCCGCATACTCATAAGAGTTGACGCCCGAATTGATGTACACGCGTACCATCGGCACTGTGAACAGCAGTACGAATCCCGCACCCAGGATGATCCGAGACGAATCGTGTAGGGCGGCTGCGATCTGCCGTCGGCTCATGCGGTGGAGAACCCACGTAGTCATTACTGCCACCAGGAGCATGGCGGCCGGAAGATACAAGGGCGTTGTCGCGCCGCTGATGCCGGTGGAGAAGATGTCATTCCAGCTGACTCTGACTGACTGCAGCCATGCCCCCACAGGCAGCTGTCGCAGCCGCGTCAGCACCAGCAACCCCGCCAGCACTGCGTACGGTGCCCAAGCCCGTGCCGTCCCTATGCGTGGTGCGTCAGCTACTTTCTGTAGCGTTCCGCTGCCACCCCCGTTCCACTCAGCGGGCCAACCGGCTGCCGCTGGGAAATCCCAGGTGTCCCGCGGTATCAAGAAGCCACGTTGCGCCGCGAACGTCACAACCATGAGCCCGATTGCCGCCCCCAACAGCGACGGGAACTCCGGTCCCAACAGAATGCCAGTCAATGTGTAGGGAATGGTGAACGCCAGCCCTCCAAACAGCGCGAACGGCACAATTGCCAGACCTTCAGTCCAGGACTTCGTCGCCCCGAAGAACCGGGTCATCATCACGACCATCAACGTGGGCATCAAGGTGCCGGTGATACCGTGGAAACACACTGCGTACGCCGTGATGTACTGCCTGTACTCCACGAACGTGAGGCCAACCGCACTGAGTTGCGCGTCCAGTTCAGGACTGGACAGCCCCTGATGAACTCCGATCAGGATCGGAGTACCGACGGCCCCGAAGGTGACCGCGGTGCTCTGGATCATCATTCCGAGCATCACGGCCGCCGCGGCCGGAAAACCCAAGGCGACCATGAGTGGGGCGGCCACCGCGGCAGGAGTCCCGAATCCAGCCGCGCCCTCGATGAACGAGCCAAACAACCACCCGATGATCACTACCTGCACGCGCCGATCGTCGCTGATACCGTGAAAACTGCGACGGATCGCTGCTACTCCTCCCGAATGCTCCAGGGTCTTGAGCAGTAGTATGGCGCCGAAGATGATGAGCAGGATGTCCAACGTGACGAAGAGTCCCTGTACGCTCGAGGCGGCGATGTGCCTCGCGTCCATGCGCCAGACGCCCCAAGCCAGGACGACCGCTGCGACATACACTGCGGGCATGGCCCACTTGGCGGGCAGGCGGAATCCAACCAACAGCACCGCAGCCAGCAGAATGGGTGCGATGGCAACTACAGCAAGGACGGTCAGACTCATCTAGCGCCGCGCTCCACCAGTCGGGTCTCGGCCACAGTGAATCCCTCCGAATTGGTCAGCGATCGTCGTTGTAGAGAATGGCGTGTACGACTTTGGGTCCGTGGACACCGAGTGTGAGAGTCAACTCGATGTCCGCCGACTTGCTGGGCCCCGTGATGAAGGCAATCTGACCGCTCCCCCTCAGGAACGTGCCCAGATCGCCCTCCTTCCGCAGCAACTCCAACCAAGCCTCGATCGTCGGATATAACCGGCTCAGCGGAATGATCAAGAGATGGTGCAACGGCAGCAGAGCGGCAGCACGGCTTTTGCCTGGCCCCGGTGCTACAACGACCGCGCCGGTACTCGCGAAAGCCGCGTCTACAGATGTCAGCCCCACCGACCGTGCCGCCGCGCGATCACGACTCTCCCGGTCGTACAGGTCATGGGGTATCAGTAGCTTGATCCCGGCCGCCTCGAGCCGTTGCTCCAGCTGCGGCACGGGAATCTGGTCGGGAGCCCAGCTCAGCACTTCACGAGCCGTTACATCCCACTCTCGGATCAAAGCAACCACCCGCTCAGCTACTTGTTCCGGCCGCTCAGCGAGGTCGTATCCCCCGTTCAGACGTTCCAGCTTCGCCCCAAACACGCGAGCCAACGCCACTCTGTCTCTTCCCCCACCAGTCACCGGGCTGGGCACTGCCGGCATGTCCCGTCGTGCCCCGCTGGCGCGGAACAGTTGCTCCGACCCAGCCAAAGACGTCCTCAGCCGACTCAGTATGGCGTCTCGCGCGCTCCGGGAGTCGTGCTTCATTGGACCGACCGCTTCGAGCTACGGTTGCTCCACAGCGCGCGAAAGCTCCGCCGTGCCAGCTTGGGAAAGACCCGAGACCGCGTCCAAGCGTTCAGTGGAGGTGGCAGCTTCGTGACGTCGCCGTCCTTGCCCGCCAGCAATCCAGTGATCCACCCACCCATGCGTGACCAGGTCACGAACCGGCGCGGTGTCCGAGCCGCTGCCGTGAACGCGCGGATGGCCATGCGCTCGCCGCGGGACGATGCGCCCTGCTCCACGAGTTGATGCCGCAGGTCCAGCAACAATCGCGGCAGATCGATCCTGGCCGGACACACGTCGCGGCAGGCACCGCACAGTGAGCTCGCGTAGGGCAGCTCTTTGGCGGTCGAGATGTCATCGGCGAGCAGTGGAGTGACGACCGCGCCGATGGGCCCGCTGTACGCCGTGGGTCCGTAGCTGTGACCGCCTATCTCGCGATACACGGGGCACTCGTTTACGCACGCACCGCAGCGAATACAGAGCAGGACTTCTGCGTAGCCGCGCTCTAGCACACGCGAGCGGCCGTTGTCCAGCAGGACTACGTGCATCTCGTCCGGCCCATCCGGACACCCCGGCTTGCGCGGCCCGCTGCTTACGGAGAAGTACACTGTAACGTCTTGGCCAGTGGCGCTCCGGGCGGCGGCTTGCCACAGGAGTATGGCATCCTCGACCCTGGCTACTACCTTCTCGATACCCAGTACGGTGACGTGCACGCGCGGCATGCTAGTGACCATCCTGCCATTACCTTCATTGGTGACGACGCAGATGGTACCGGTCTCCGCGACTGCGAAGTTGCAGCCGCTGATCCCCATGTCAGCGGCGAGGAACTTGCTTCTCAGTTGGCGGCGAGCTACGGCACAGAGAACGGCCGGATCCGTTGTCGGTGCGATGCCGAACTCCCGCTCGAACAACTCACTGATGTCCTCCACCCGCTTGTGAATGACAGGTGCCGTAATGTGACTCGGCGGCTCGTTGGCGAGTTGGATGATGTACTCTCCGAGATCCGTCTCGACCACTTCGATACCCGCTCGCTCCAGAGCTTCGTTCAGGCCGATCTCCTCCGTGACCATCGACTTGGACTTGACCGCGTGCCTTACCTCGCGTTCGCGAGCTATCTCGGTGACAATCTCGCACGCCTCCGCCGCGTCCCGCGCCCAGTGTACCTGGCAACCGTTGGCCTCCAGGTTGCGTTCCAGTTGTTCGAGTAGATCGGGCAGGTTGGATACGGCATATTCGCGAACCGCGCGCACATCTTTGCGCAGCCGTGCATAGTCGATTGCCGCTATGGCCTGAGCGCGGTGTGTCCTCAATCGGCTCGTCGCCCGGTCCAGCGCCGTTCGCAGGTTTGGGTCTGCCAGGGCCTGCTTGACGCGAGTGGAGTACGGAGCGGAGCTATCTACGGGCATAGCAAGGGCGGTAAAAGGCGGTAAAAGGCGGTAAAAGGCGGTAAAGGGCGGTAAAGGGCGGTGAAGCGCGGGTGGGACTGAGCGAGCAACGACTGCCGACGTGAGAATCGCCTCTACTCTCAGTCGCGGGTAACCGCCGGGTGATGTCGTAAGGGTTCGCCATCAACCGCCCTACCGTCGGCCCGCTGGAGCACCACACCGACCTTCTAAAACATCGGCTATGTGCACGGCTTTGCACGCGCAGCCCTCCCGCTTCAGAATCCCGTTAAGGTGTGTCATGCAGCTCACGTCATTCACAGCAACTACATCAGCGCCGGAAGCGAGAATACTCTGCACCTTGCGACGGCCCATTGCGGTGCTTATCTCCGCATTCTTGATGGCAAACAGACCGCCAAACCCGCAGCACTCTTCGTCCCCGGGCAACCGCACGATTTCAGTGTCTTGCAGACCGGCGAGGAGTCGGCGCGGCTGTGCGTCCACCTCCAGTTCACGCAACAGATGACAACAGGCGTGGTAGGCGAGCCGACCGGAGCACCGTGAGTCGATCTCCGAAACCCCGAGCACGTCTACTAGATACTCGGTCAGCTCGTAGGTGGCTTGGCTCACCTCGTTCGCCCGGTCCCGCTCGCCTGCTGTTGTGTGTTCAAACAGTAGGTCGTAGTAATGCCTCACCATCGCCACGCAGCTGCCGCTGGGCGCCACGATCGCCTGGATATCACCGCGGCTCAGCAACGGCCAGAACACCGCAACGAAGTGGCGGGCCAGCTTCAAAGCATCTGAACGGTATCCCGCGTTGAATGCCGGCTGCCCACAACAGGTCTGTTCAGGAGGAAACACCACTTGGGCACCGTGCTGCTCGAGCAAGCTGGTGGCAGCTAAACCGACAGCGGGATACAGCGTGTCGACCATGCACGTCACGAACAGAGCGACTGTAGGCTTTTGTGTCGGGCTGGGCGTGCTTGGCATGGCACCTTGAGCAGGGAGCGGAGAGCCGGGAGCGGGGAGCGGTTAGCCGCCGCCGATTAGCCGTCGGCCGTTGGCTGTCAAGATAAACCCCACACCTTCCCTTGACCAAATGCACCCGGCATGTCACGATGCTCCATGCCCATCTTCACGACCGCTTGCCCCCGCAACTGCTACAGCACATGCAGCATGCGCGTGCACGTCGAGGACGGGCGCATCCGTCGGATCGAGCCGCACTCGGACAACCTGGCTACACCCGAGGGGGTGTGCCTCAAGGGCCTCTCCTACTACGAGCGGGTCTACTCGACCGATAGGATCGTGCACCCCTTGATCCGCAAGCGTTCGACCGGCTACGAGCGCATTTCGTGGGATGACGCGTTGGGTCTCATCGTCACGAAGCTGCGACACATAAGAGACGAGACCGGACCTCACAGCGTACTCTATTACGCGGCCAGTGGCACCAAGGGGCTACTCAACTCAGTTGGCCTGAGCTTCTGGCGGCTGTACGGCGGCTGTACCACGACTTACGGTGATCTCTGTTGGCCTGCCGGTCTGGAAGCAACTCGTCTTACGCTGGGGGACAACAAACACAACGCCCCCTGGGATCTCGCCAACGCGAGATTGATCGTGATGTGGGGCAGGAACGCGGCGGAGACGAACATCCATCAAATGGTGTTCGTCGATCAGGCATTGGACGCCGGAGCCAAGTTGGTCGTCATCGACCCCCGCCGAACTCAGACATCCGAACGTGCCGCTCTGCTGATTCAGCCGCGGCCCGGCACCGACGGAGCACTGGCGCTCGCGCTGGCAAACCTACTGATCAGCCGCGACAGTATCGATCACGAGTTCATCGACCGGCACGTGTTGGGTTTCGGCGAGTTTGCCACCATGGTGCGTGACTTCACTCCGGATCACGCCGCCGAGGTCTGCGACGTACCGGTCGAGTACATCCACCGTCTGGCAGACTACCTTGGCTCGATCAGACCCGTGACGTTCTGCCCTGGCTTCGGGATGCAGCGCTACACCAACAGCGGCCAGACGATGCGGGCTTTACTGGCCCTGCTTGCGATCACTGGGAACTTCGGGCAGCCTGGTGCCGGTTGGGTCTATGCCAATCTGCAGAGTCACATCTTCGACCCGGTGAAGGATCCCCTGGCCTGCTACCCGCCCGAGAATCCCGGCGGCCCGATCAGGGTGTCCATCTCGACGGCACGGCTGGGGCAGGACATGCTGGCGACAGCCAATCCCTCGCTCCGCATGGCTTGGGTCGAACGGGGCAACCCCGTGATCCAGAATCCCGAGACGAACACGGTGCTCGAGGCATTTCGTGCCCTGGAGTTTCGGGTGGTGGTCGATCAATTCCTCACCGATACCGCGCGGGAAGCGGACCTGGTATTGCCGGCCAAGACCATGTTCGAGCAGTCCGACGTTATCGGCGCCTACTGGCACCCCTACATCCAGTACAAGCAGAAGATCATCGAGCCGCCGGGCGAGGTTAAGCCGGAGTCGGAGATCTATTACCTGTTGGCCAAGCGGCTCGGATTCACCGCTCCGGAACTACACGACGAGATCCCCGAACCTGATGATGCAGCGATCGAGCAGTTCCTGCACCGGAGGTTGGAGCCATTCGAAGAACTCAGCTTGGACCGGCTCCGCGAGGGACCGGTACTGGCACCGGGACATCAGGCGGTCGCCTTCTCGGACTTCGTGTTCCCCACGTCGTCGGGGAAGATCGAGTTGTCATCGCAAGAAGCAGTGCTGCGTTGGGACGTCTCCGCCCTGCCCACTTATGAGGAGTCGCAGGAGTCAGTGAAGACGACTGCTGGGCGGTACTCCCTCTACTTCATGACGCCCAACACCAAGAACCGGATCCACTCGCAGTTCAACAACCTCGCGATGATTCGGCAGGTGAGCGAGGGACCGGCCGTTTCCGTCAATCCTCAGGACGCTGAGCCGCGCGGGATACGCGACGGGGACGTCGTCGAGGTGTTCAACGACCGGGGCCGCATGCGGCTCGCCGCGCGTCTCGATCAGGGGATTAAAGCAGGCTGCGTCTCCGTCACCAACGGCTGGTGGATCAGCGAGGGCGGCACGGTCAACTTCTGCTCTTACGGGCGTGAGACCGACATGGGTCACGGTGCGGCCTTTCACGACAACGTGGTCGAGATCAGGCCGGCCCCAGATGCCCGCTAGCTTCGTCTTCGATCAGAACAAGTGTACTGGCTGCCAGGCGTGTCAGCTCGCCTGCGTGATTGAGAACCGCTTGGAGCCGGACCGGAGTTGGCGCGCGATTCACACCTTCAACGCACGCCATTACCCTAGTGCTCCGTTATTCCACATCTCGCTTGCCTGTAACCACTGTGCGGAACCGGCCTGCATGTCAGCCTGCCCGGCACTAGCATACTCCAAGGACAGTGAGACGGGCGTTGTGCTGCTGGATCAGGACAAGTGCATCGGCTGTCGCTACTGCACTTGGGCGTGCCCCTACGACGCTCCCAAGTTCACCAGTGCCGCCGGTGTCGTCAGTAAGTGTACGTTCTGTCAGCAGCGGTTGACCGTAGGGCTGGAGCCCGCCTGTGTCGACCTGTGTCCCACCGGGGCTCTGAGGTTCGAGAATCTGGCCCCGCAGGACATCAGTAACGACGTGGCCGGTTTCACGAGCAGCGACATGCGGCCGGCGATCAAGATCATCCCGCTGTTGGACACGCGGCTCATCCCTAACCTAGTGGCCCAGAAAGCGGAGGCTAACCTGGTGAGCGGCGCCGAGCAGATCGCCTCCAGGATCAGCCTGCGATCCGAATGGTCCCTCGCTCTCTTCACGCTGCTTGCGGCCGGTACGTTCGCACTGCTTTTTGCTGCCGTCATCGGCCCGACACAACCACCGGGACTGCTGTTCCCGCTCGTCGCTGTTGCGGCGCTGGGGCTCGCGGCGACCCATCTCGGCAAGAAGCGCCGCGCTTGGCGCGCGGCCCTCAACGTGGCGCAGTCGTGGCTCAGTCGTGAGGTCGTCTCGTTCTGGCTGTTCGCCGGTGTCGGGACCGCATATTTCTGGTTCGCACCGGACAGTCGCCTAGTCGGCTGGGTAGCTTTGTTGCTCGGCGTAGGCATGGTCATCTCAGCCGACCGGCTCTACAGATTCGCGCTCAAGCCGCAAGCGTCGGTACCGCACAGTGCCGCAGTG
>JBDHKN010000129.1:0-4402 GCA_039586365.1 Gemmatimonadota bacterium
ACAATTACCACTTCCGATTGATTTTGATCCAACCAAGGATCTTGTTTTCCATTTTCGTGCCGACATGGCCGGTCTAACAGATTCGCCTGCGATTGACGCAGACGTTTTTTTCAACAAAGGTGATACTAAGGTCGAGGCTGCAGTTACCGTTTCAGGTATGACGGACACCGAGTATACGATCACAATTGATGCTGCCGATATTCCCAGCGGGGCACAAACGGTCTCTATCGAATTGCTTCCGGCTGCACATACAAGCGACGCTCTTCATATCACCGCCACCTGGTTCGAGTACACGCGCGGCGGCGGGCTGGATCAGGGCGGCATCTCGACGTGCCATGTCCGCATACCCGCAAGCCACAAGCTTCGCGAAGCCTACTTCGCCGGCATCTGAGCCAGGTCGGCACGATGGAAGTCTACTTGAAGCGGCAGCACATAGGTGATTCGCGCGGGGGTGCTACGGTTGGCAGGTACTTCGAGAATGATGACTTTACCGGCGTTACGGCTGACACGTACCAGCAGCTCAAGTTCGATCTGGCTTCGGCGGACATGCTGATGAGGGGCGAGAACGCCGTGTACTTCCTCACGATGACGGGCACGCTGCCCGAGGACCGGATCGTGATCCCCGAGTTGATCCTTGTTGTGGATGAGGACGCATGAGACTGACGCGGCGGTCATTCGTGAAAACGGCTGCAGGTGCGGCGCTGGCATGCGTCGCGGCGTGCTATGGTGTGAGAATGGATGTCTCACCTAGGCCATGGTACGAGTTAGAGCCTCAATCTGAAGCGCGCGAAATCGCTTACGACCTTGACATTGACTATGGGTTCAACGTCCACAATCCCAGACGAAACTGCGTGCTTACTTAGGAGTTTGACACATGGCAGCAGTTAAATCGACATCACCGATAGGTTCGATTGCCAGTCTTTCGCCGACGAAGGTGCTTGACGTACTCGGCACGGTGAATGTTCATACGCGCAATCTACGCAACGGTCCGACGACAGTCCGAAGCTTCAAGATAAAAGAAGAAGGTGCTGCCAAGGTCTGGTTGAAAGTATACGACAACGTCAGCACCACCCTGGTTGCCGGGACCACGGCGCCCGATTTTGGATTTCCGGTCGCTGCGAGCGGTTCGCTTCTGGTCGAATGTCCCGGCGGATTTTTCTTTGAAAACGGAATTAGCGTTCTGGGATCCAACGAAGACGGGAATGCGATAACTGCACCGACCACAATGAACGTACGGATACTGTCTTCCTAGGGAGGTTTTCAATGGGCGCAGAAGTAGGTGGTGTCGGCGGAAGCGCGATTATCGGTCAATCGTATATCATCAAGCCGGCCAACAATACTATCCATCTGGCGATTGGCGCCGCGGCGGCGATGGAACTTCTGGGTATCTTGCTTGATTGTTCGCTGAATCCCGGGGAGGACGTGACGCTGCGGATCTGGGATTACGATTCGACCGGGGCGGATCCGACTGTTGGTGTTACCGACGCGGAGCTCTGGGTTCGCGGAAAGCGCGGCAAGACGGATCCGGATAACCTGTTCTGGTTTACTACGGGTGATGACGAAAAGGGCTGGGTGTTTGGCAGCGGCGATTATCGAATTGCCGCCGCGTGTGTTCAGCAGAAAGGCGGAACGGGCGGGGCCACGAGCCCTTCGGGCATCGTCGTGGCGCACCTGTTCTTCGCGTAGCAGGATTGCGGGGTAGTTCAGATGGCAGAACGGCGGATTCATAACCCGTAGGTCGCAGGTTCGAGTCCTGCCCCCGCTAGTGGGAAGGTGAAAAGATGAGCGGATAACGGTCCAAACAACATAGGCACCTGCCGGATAGCTACCGGCCTGAAGGTGCCGACATCACCCGCCTATGTCGGGGGCGTGCAATCCGGGCTGAGACTCGGGCACGCCCCCTTTTGTTTGGGCTTCGAGATAGATCGATGATCGACGTACCGGTAAACAGACGAGGGATGCAGCGGGTTCAAACCGCGATGGACAAGGACTGCGAAACGCTTGCGCCCTTCTGCGTCAAACGCAAGAACATTCTCGATCAGACGGTAGGCAAGTGGCACGGGGATAATGCGGCGCCCGCCTCTGTCGTAGTGAATCTCATTGAAACGGCGCTTACTGTCTGGATGTCGCACTTGCTCCCCGGCTTGCCTCAAACGCTGATTACGACAAAGCGACGGCGGCTCATGCCCCAGGCGGCTGAATTCGAGCTTGCCACGAATCAGGCGATGAACGAGATGAAGCTGCATCCCAGGCTTGAGGATGCTCTTCTCGACGGGTTGCTTTCGATTGGCATCATGCGCGTTGGCATGAAAGGGACCCAGGCCCATCCTGAGGGTGAGGTCTATGCCGATACCATTGATCTGAGCGACTGGGTGCACGACACGTCAGCGTACCGTTGGGAGGAGATCGGCTATGCGGCCCATCGCTATCAGATAGACTGGGAAGATATCCAGGAGTCTCCGCTTTTCAGCGATGAAGCCAAAGCGCGGGTTCGCAAGTTCGATCCTTCAAGCGACAGTGACGAAACGCAGCCGCATAGCTTGGAAGCCGGCGAAACCGGCCATTCCGAGCCGTACCGCGAAAGAATCCAGTTGTGGGATGTATGGTTCCCGCGGACACGACAGATCGCGACTCTTCAGCTTGACGGCAATTCCGATAAGCCGCTTCGGGTATATGAATGGGACGGGCCCGAAGGCGGGCCTTTCCATTTTCTGAAGTTCAGGCGGCTTCCGCAGACTCTCATGCCGCTTTCGCCGATTTCGCTGCTCTTCGATCTGCATCAACTGGTCAATTCACTATGGCGTAAGATGGACGATCAGGGCAGACGGCAGAAGAAGATCGGCGTATACACGCCCGGCGGCGGTACGGATGCTGAGCGGATTAAGAAGGCACAAGACGGGCATATGTATTCCGTGGGCGATTCTAATGCAGTTAAGGAAATTGCTCTTGGCGGCGTGGATGCGTCCAATCTGCTTCTGGCAATGCGGGCTACGGATACGTTTCACATGCAGGGCGGTAACCTGCTGGCCCTGGGCGGGCTTGGCCCGCAGACTGAAACGGTGGGGCAGGAGGAACTCATTCACGGTGCCGCTAACAAGCGCATCGGGGCCATGGCTCGCAGTGTGCGGGATTTCGTGAAAGGGATTGTCGAGCACGTTGCCTGGTACGTCTGGACGGACGATCAGCGCGTGCGAATGCTGAACCGCGTCGAGCCGAATACCCGATTTGAAGTGCCTGTTGTCTGGCAGCCTCATGTCCGGGAGGGGCGATTTCTCAATTACGAATTCGACATCGCGCCTTATTCGCTGCAAGACCAGTCGCCCGCCGCGAAGCTCGGCATCGTGATGAAGGTCTGGAACGGCGTCTTTCTGCCGATCCTTCCTTTGCTTCAACAGAACGGGATACGTGTTAATTTCGAGCGATTCGTCGAGCAAATCACGAAGTTGTCAGGAAGTGAGGACACCCTGGGGCATATCCTGGAGCGCACCGACGAAATGGTTCAGGAGATGGCCGGGCAGCGGCCGCAACAGAGCCCCAATACGACGCGGACCAACGTGCGCGTTAATCGGCCGGGATCCACCGTGCAGGGACGAAGCGAAGCCATGCAGCAGTCGCTCATGGGTGCTGCTCAACCCGACATGGCTAAGTCCATGTTCAGGGAGGCGGGGTAATCTATGACGACCGATCATATGATCATGGCGCTTTTGGGTCTGCTGGGCACTGTCGCGATAGGGCTTAGCGGATGGATGTTCAAAGAGTACGTCTCTCTTGGTCGCAAGGTCGCCGGATTGACGGCGAGAGTCGAAGCGCAAAGCGGTGAAACCATGCGGCGTTTTGCGAGCATAACGGAATGGATGAAGGAGATCAGCACGAAACTCGACAGGCTTTTGATGAAGGAGGGTCCTTGAGGATGCCCTTCTACTGTTTCACGAGCGAAGACGGCGAGACGCGCACGGAACGGTTTGCGATGGATGAGGTGCCGGCCATGATTCGATTCCCGGACGGCAAACTTGGCAAGCGCGATATCGTGGCTGAACACCGTCCACTTAAAGAACGGAGATGTCAGCGCGGGTGGCCGATTCACCCGTTCGCCCTCGGGGTGCATCCCTCGCAGGTGAAGACCGCCGAGAGTTTCTATCGCAAAAAAGGATGTCCGATCCATTTCAGCAAGAAGGGAATACCGGAGATCCCCAACGAGAGTGTGTACAAAAAGGTCCGGAAGGCGTCGGGATTCGTGCAAAGGAATTCGTACTACGGAAGTTGACAGATAGAGAAGTCGGGGCCGCCGCGCTATCGGTGGTCCGACGCAGGCTGAAGCGGGTATGGCCGCCCGTTAGATGCCCACACGTCGCTGCCCTGTGGGGGGTCGCACGATGAGCGTGCGGCCCCTTTTTTGTGAAAG
>JBDHKN010000098.1:0-16406 GCA_039586365.1 Gemmatimonadota bacterium
TTCTGGATGTGGGTGACAGCACTCATCGGCTTTGCCACGAAATTCTCGGAAATAGCGCTGGGCCTCAAGTACAGAGAAAAGAACGAGGAAGGCACTTACGTCGGTGGCCCCATGTACTATCTCACCAAGGGATTGGGCCTGCCCTTCCTCGGCGCGGTCTACGCCTTCTTCCTCATGATCGAACTCATACCCAGCATATCCACGCAGACTGTCAACCTGGTTCAGACAGCTTCAAGCGTAGGGGTACCCAATGTGGTAACCGGTTTGGTCGTGACCGCGCTGGTGGGGCTCGTGGTGGTCGGGGGAATCACGCGAATCGCGCAGGTGACCAGCCGGTTGGTTCCGTTCATGGCTCTGCTGTACATCTGCACGGCGCTTGTGATAATTCTCCTCAATGTCGGCAGACTCCCTGGCGTTTTGTTCATGATATTCGAGCACGCCTTCTCACCTACTGCAGCTTTGGGTGGTTTCGCCGGATCCAGTATCGCAGCCACGTTGAGATGGGGAGTGGCCAGAGGTTGTTATTCCAACGAAGCCGGCATGGGAACAGCCTCAATTGCTCACGCGGCCGCTGTGACAGACCATCCTGCCCGTCAGGCAATGTGGGGCGTGTTCGGGATCATGGTCGACACTATGATCATATGCACCACCACCGCCTTTGTGGTTCTGGTGACGGATGTGTGGACAGTTGTGCCGCTCGGAGAAGCCGGATCTATGCCGGCGCTGGCATTCCAGCAGCTACTGGGAGAAGGTCTTGGTGGTGGAGTTGTCACACTCTGCTTGATGCTCTTTGTGATCTCGACGATCATCGTCGTCATCTTCTTCGGTGAGAAGCAGGCCGAGTATCTCTTCGGGATTCGGTTCTCGAAAGTCATGAGGGGCGTGTACCTCTTGGCCATTCTTGCAGGATCTATGATTGAGTTGGAGTTTCTGTATCAGTTCCTGGACATACTCCTGGCGAGTATAGTCGTGCCCAACATGATAGGTATGGTGCTCATGGCCGGACAGGTGAAAGAGATGAAGGACGAGTTCTTGAAGAGCGTACAATCCTCAGGAAGCTGATTCTCTATCTGGCAAGCGGCGGAATGATCGGGAAGCGCTGATGGCGAGGCCCACCCTGGTTACGCGGCGTCCTGAAGCCGATGGCAGGCCTAATCCAGTATGGGAAACTCCTCCATATGGGGTCTGATGGCTTTGCCCAGCCAGGCGATTGTCTCGCCGAGGTTCTTCATGTTTGTCAAACCTTCGGCATCCTGACTGACTTCGCCCTTATTCCTACCGATGCCCAGGTTCCAATAGCTGGAGCCGGGCACGATCATCTGGGACATAAGGAACATGTGGTTGATAGAGTCGAACACATGGGTGGCGCCCGCACGCCGCACGGCCACCACAGCCGCACCAATCTTGCCGCGCAAGGCGCGGTCGTTGGCCAGCCCGACCATGCCGGAGCGGTCGATGAAGGCCTTCATTTCCGCCGAGACGTCAGTGAAATAGGTGGGCGATCCGTAGATCAGGGCATCGGCCCTGACGACCTTGGCCATGACATCGTTGAAGATGTCCTTCTTTTGGACGCACTTCAGATCCTTCTTCTCCCAACACTCATAGCACGCCTTGCACCCTTCGATTCTCTTGCCGCCCACCTGAACCAGTTCCGTCTCCCAGCCGGCTGCGGACAAGGGCGCCAGTGCTGCGTTGAGCAATGTTTCCGTGTTCCCGCCTTTTCTCGGACTGCCATTGACTGCCAATGCGTACACGTTACCCCCTGTTCCGCTTCAGGAAGTTCTGGACTTCTCCCCGTCGCTTGAGAGCTACAACTTCTCCCCGACGCGGGGGCTGAGCCGGTGGCGATTGAGTTCCTGCCGCCGCGAGCTTGCGCTGCCGCTCCGCCAACCGCGCGGCCTGATTGCCGGCAGAGGAAGCCGCGCGTTACTCCGGAGGCTGTGATAGCGCCGCGGTGCTGGTTCGGTGCCTTGGTTGACCGCTGACCCAACAAAGTTGCTAGAAATGCAGGTGCAACTCCAGGCTGACGCGATCTTGGTCCGTGGCAAGCTGCGGGATATCGTCCGGCATCGTGTAGAACCCAGCCCGGGTGCCCTCGTTGTACCGGAGGGGAGTCATCTAGAAAAGACAGGGGAGATCGGCAACGATCGCCGGCCTCCCCTGATGGCTTCCAGTTCACACGAGCAGTTCGGTCAGTGTGCCTTCAGTGTGCCCGACTGATCGTCATTCACTGTGACTGCGGTCCCCGAAAGCCATGCCGCGGGCACGACCGCCAGCGAGCTGAAGTGCAGGGGTGACAAGGAGCATGCTTGCGCTGAGGTGGTGGAACCAGCTAATGGTCCGCGCTGCCCACAACCCCACCGTGCCAATGCCGTACTGATCCTCAATGGAACCATGCAGCAACATCCTCACGCGTCACCACACTCCTACTCATACCTCAGCACTTTGAGCGGATCCAGCCTCGCAACTCTGCGTGCCGGGAAGTAGCTCGCCGCAATGCCCGAGCCGAGCAGGATGACAATTGCCGCACCGAATGAGACAGCATCGAACGGACTGACTCCGAAGAGCCATAGCTACATACCTCTGGCAACCAGCGATGCCGTGAGAATCCCGACCAGTATCCATATCCCGGTTAGGCACCCAAAGCCGCCGCCACGATCGGGGAGCGGCGGCGGTCTTCGCCACTCTTGTCAACCATCGGCCCCCCGACCTTGTCTAACCACCTGAACCATATGCCGAGGAGCTAGCATGTCGGGTCTGGGCCAGGACCTACGCTTCGTCCTGCGGGTGCTGCGTCGCAGCCCCGGCTTCACGCTGGTCGCGGTGCTCTCCCTCGCGATCGGCATCGGCGCGAACACGGCGATGTTCGGCGTCGTGCGCACGCTCCTGCTCACCCCGCTTCCGGTCGAGCGCCCGCAGGAGCTGAAGCTCCTCGCGTGGCGCCGAGAAGGCGACCTCCGCATCAACAACACCGGTGCGACCTCGTACCGCGACCCTGACACCGGCGCCTCCTTGCACAGCAACTTCAGCTATCCGATCTACCGGGCGCTGCGCGACGCCGCTCCATCGGACGTTCGGATCTTTGCCTTCGCCTTCCTCCGCGGCGTCAGCGTTGCCGTGGGAGACCAGCCTGCCTTCGCCGCTGGGGGCGCACTGGTCGACGGACTCTACTTCTCGGCCCTGAAGGCTCCGATGGCGCTCGGGCGCCCCATCGTCCTGGACGACGACGCGCCCGACGCACCACTGGTTGCCGTGCTCAGCCACGCCTTCTGGATGCGCGCCTTCGGCGGCGACCGTTCCGTCGTCGGCCGCACGGTTCGCGTGAACGGCGTCACAGCGGAAGTCATCGGCGTCAGCGCGGAAGGCTTCAAGGGCCTCTCTATGGGCGGGTTCTTCCCGCAGACGGAGATCACCCTTCCGGTGGCCGCGCAGCCGAGGGTCTACCGCCGGCTCTCGGGTAACGGATCCAGCTTCACGTCGGACGACCTATTCTGGCTGCGCGTGATGGCTCGCGTTCCTTCGGGGACCGCTGAGGTGATCGTTCAGCAGAGCCTCGCCGCGGCGATGGGCACGGTGCCGTCGCCCCTCGTCGGGGGCGACGGCTACTTCCCCGAGCTGCGCCTGATCGACGGGTCCCAGGGCGCACAGCCCGTGCGCCCGCAGACGGCGCGGCTCCTGTATTTCCTGCTCGGCGTCGTCGGGATCGTTCTCCTAATCGCGTGCGCGAATCTGGCGAGCCTCATGCTTGCCCGCGGCGTGAGCCGGCAGCGGGAGATGGCGGTCCGGAGTGCACTCGGAGGTGGTCGCGCCCGGCTCATGCGCCAGACGCTCCTTGAGGCTGTCGTGCTCTCGGTGGCCGGCACCGCGACCGGCTTCGCCCTCGCGGCGCTCAGCCGGAACGCCCTGAAGGCACTCCTGACCGGGAGCCTGGGCTCGGGCGCGTTCGGCGACCTGGACATCCAGGTGAGCCTGGACCCGCAGGTGTTCGCCATCGGCGTGACGCTCGCTGCCGTGGCGACGATCGCGTCCGGGCTCCTTCCCGCGCTCCGCCTCTCCAGCATCGACCCGATCGGATGGCTCAGGCAACAGGCGGGCGGCGGCTCGACACCCCGCCTGAGGGCGGGACGCATGCTCGTCGCCGCGCAGATCGCCGTGTCCGTGCCCCTCGTGGTCGGCGCCATCCTGTTCCTGTCCACGCTGGCGAACCTGGGGAGCGTGCAGCTCGGCTTCCATCCGCAGGGGGTCGTGTCCTTCCAGGTGGATCCTGGTTACACACGTCTGCCGGAAGAGCGGCATCCCCGGCTCTACCAGGAGCTGCTCGCGCGCGTCCAGCAGGTCCCGGGCGTCCGCTCCGTGACGCTCGTCGAGAACGCGCCTATGAGCGGGATCGTCTCAAACTCCTCGATCGAGGTCGATGGCAAGCGCGTCATTCTGTACAGGAACGCCATCGGCCCCGCGTTCCTCGAGACGATGGGCGCCAGCCTTCTGGAGGGGCGCATGCCCGGACTGCAGGACGGTCCGGATGCACTGCCGATCGGAGTGGTGAACCAGGCCGCGGTCCGGGAGATCTTCGGCGGGACGTCCCCAGTCGGGCGTACACTGCGCATGGGCGGGCTCGACGTCCAGATCGTGGGCGTCGTCAACGACATGCCGTACCGCAACCGGCGCGACCCCGTGCCCTCCACGCTCTACCAGTCGGCCTTCCAGCGGTCCGCCTGGGGCGGCTACCACGTCTTCCTGCGCACCGGCGCGCCGCTCGCCCGTCTGGAGGGCCCACTGCGCGCGGCGGTGGCGGAGATCGACCCGGACATCCCGGTGCCCCACATCCGGACTCAGACCGAGATCATCGCCCAGGCCAGCGCCAAGGAGCGGGTGTTCACGCAGCTCCTGACGATCTTCGGCGGCTTCGCCCTCCTTCTCGCGAGCATCGGGCTGCACGGGGTGACGTCCTACGCCGTGACGCGGCGTACCAGCGAGATTGGCGTGCGCGTCGCCGTGGGTGCGACGCCCGGCCAGATCCTATGGATGGTGCTGCGCCAGGTGGTCGTCCTCGCTGGGGCCGGACTCGTGGTCGGCGTTCCCGCCGCCATAGCGGGGGCGCCGTTGGTCGGGAGCCTCGTCTACGGCGTGGCGCCCACCAGCCCCGTCGCCATCACGGCCGCCGCGACCGTGATGCTGGCGGTAGCGGTCGGCGCGGGACTACTGCCCGCGCTGCGCGCGGCTCGGCTGGACCCCCTCGTGGCGGTGCGGAGCGAGTGAATTGGAGGGGCGTCGGTGGATGCTCCATTCAGAACGGTGTGAATCGGTATGCGTCGGTATGTAGTGGTACGTCGGGGTAGTAGGACGTATGAGAGCGTTTGAAGCGTATGGATACGAATGAGTACGCCCGATGCAGCATGATCATAATCCACTGAGCGGCGGTGAGACCCCGACTCCGTGGCGGCCGGAAGCTGTGTCAGTTTCTATGTCAGTTGGGTAGTACAAAGTCTTGCATGGAGGGACATGAAGTACAACAACGGACGACACGAACTCGCAATTTGACAACAAGTTGCAACGAAACGATGTAAGACTTGGCCCGCCTCTTAATCAGTAGGTTGACCTGCGGCGCTGCGCGCCTCGGTCCGCTCTCCCAACCCAATCACCCCACACCTCGCGTTCGGGGTTCACGAGCAACCGCAGGCGTGCGCGATCTCGGCTCACCTCCGCATCCGAGTCCCTGGCGGGGTACTACAGCTAACTCCTTACTAGAGCTAACGCTGGCCTATCGGTCGGCGTTTTTGTTTCTTCGCCCTGGGGTAAAAGGCAGCTTTTGTACGACTGCCCTCGGTCCCTTTCAGACAACCCCTTTGCGCTATACACTTGGCTCGACCAAGGCGGATTGGCGGGCGTGAGGCCCTAGAGTCGCCTGTAAGCTAGGATCTCGGCAGGGGTCCCACTTTGGAAGAGACTGCGGTCGTTTGTAGACGGGGATGTTTAGCTTGTTGCTCACGGCTCAGGGCCGGCTCGGCCTCCGTCCATGCCCCCCGGGATGGCGGCCAGCGAGGGCTGACCCAGACATTGTTTTCCCGTTGGATATCGGGGAGGGTCTGCTCCGGATCAAGCGCCACCCTGGTAACCTCCTGGGAGGACTCCAAGGCGTACACATAGTGGTTACCCCGATGCCAGACCTCCACCGGCAACCGAAGGGATCTGCTGGTGCCGTCGGCGAATGTGATGTGTACCGGAACCGGCATGGGAAGTCCACCGTAACTTGTCAGGTGAAGCCGGGTGCTGATCCCTCCAGCCGTGTCAGTGCTCGCTACAACCGAATCCACCGCGAGATCCACGACATCGGTTCGGAAGAAGGCTCCCCGCCAGAACCAGGAGAGATCCTCGCCCAGCGCATCGTCCATAGTACGGAAGAAGTCTGCCGGCGTCGGGTGTTTGAAGGCCCACCGGCGGATGTACTCCCGGAAAGCGGTGTCAAACGCGACGGTGTCGGCCAGCACATGATCACGGAGAAGGTGCAAGGCTGCCTTCGGTTTGAAGTACAGTGACCACCCCGTCCGTGCCCGGTCAGGGGGGATCACCAAGGGTTCGTCACGGCCAGTGAGCGTCCCGGCCACCCATCCCTCCTCCAGCCCCCATTCGCTTCTCCCCCGGGTCCAGTAATCGACCGAGTCGCTCTTTGCCAACGACCCTTCGCCAGGATACGCAGCCCGCCAACCCTGAAGCTCAAGGAAATTGGCGAAGCCCTCGTCCATCCAGGCATGGGCGTATTCGTTCGAGCCCACGATCATGGGAAACCACTGGTGCGCCATTTCGTGCAGTGTGATGGCGGTCAAGTCGCGAATGCCAGCACCCGTACCACAGAAGCAGAGCATGGGGTATTCCATCGAGCCCGTGGGACCATGCACGTTGATTGCGGTGGGGTATGGATACCGGAGCCACTTCTCGGAGTAGTGCTGGATTACTGACCTGACGATTTCGGCCGAGTGTGCCCAGGTGGAATCCGGCGGCCGTCCCTGCCAGGTCCAGTCCGGAGGCGCAGTAGCCGGATAGAAGGATTGAGCGAGGATGCCGTGCCAGCCTACAGCGTCCCAGCGGAAGTGTGGCGCCGTGGCCCAGGCAAAATCACGAACTCTTTCGGCTCGGAAGTGCCACGTGAGCGTCGGACCGTCCCCAGCCGGACGGGACGAAGCTTGTCCCGCTTCGGCCTTCTGGATTATGGACATAGCCGTGTCCGAGACCAGCGCATCGGCCAGTCGGTTACGCTGCTCTGCTGTCAGGACTTCCGGCGCGTTCACCAAGATGCCGGGGGCCGCAACGATGAAACCGCGCGGCACGGTGATGTATACGTCGAAGTCACCGAACTCCAGGTAGAACTCACCGTTGCCCAGGTACTGGTCTGTGTTCCACCCTCGGACATCGTCGTAGACCGCCAGGCGTGGATACCATTGCGCTATCTCATAGACTCTGCCCTCGCCCAGCTGGGCGTGAGCAGTGCGGAAGGTGCCTTCCTCGGGCGCTCGGAAATGAAAGTCCACCTCTAGCGTGACCATATCTTGCGGACCCAGAGGCTGCTCGAGGTCCACCCGGAGTAGCGTGCCATTCACCCGTGTGCCGAGCGAGACCCGCCCTGAAGTGTCTCCCGGGGCCGCCTCGACCACAGACACGGATCCGACGGCTATGCCCGTTCCTTCGTACCACGTTCCGGCAAAACCCATCCCGCCAGGGTTCCCTCTCGCGTTCAACGCCGCTCCTCGGCTATCGGGGCGGAACAGGTTCTGTTCAAGGTGGAACCAGAGGTAACGCAGAGTATCCGGCGAGTGGTTTCTGTAGCGGACAGTAGCCAGACCAGAGATTTCGTGGGTTGTGGTGTCGAGGGAGACGTGGATGTCGTAGTCCACTCGTTGCTGCCAGTATCCCGGACCCGGCGCACCAGAAGCACCTCGCGTCAGACTTGGGGCGGGGAGTTCGAGGCGTCGAAATGGGGACGTGTCTGCTTCCTGAGGCGGCAGCGAAGGCGACTGCAGCAGCGTAGCGATCAGAAGCGTGATCATGGCTACACTTCGGCTTTGGGGGAAGGGGATCCTGGTTCAAACTTCGCCTTCAAGGAACAACCGTCAACGGAAAAGGGCACCCCGGCCCAGCGAAAGTCACGCAGGTCAATGCGGTCGGTCTGCTTCAAGCTCATTCTCCGGTTAATTCACGACTGCAGTTGGTCCAGATCAGTTCAGCTTCGGGATCATCGCCGGTTCCTTCGATGATGTCTGCGATCTCAAGCGCCAAAGCCTAGCAAGGATGACGGCATCTAACTGGGCTCCGGCAGTCTTCGGTTCGTCGTCTGGCGGGCGTCCTACAACGGCGTCTGCCTGGCGGCGGGGCACACAAAAGGCCACCGGCGTACTGTCTCCATAGCACGGATGGCCTTGAGGGCAATTTCTAATGTGAAGCGCGGTACGGTGGTTGGCTAGGAGGTGAGACGGAACGCCCCCAGCGCCGCGTGACGCCCGGGGCCGGGGAGAGAATCGTGCACTGACTGCTGGAGCTGCAGCGCAGCTCCTTCTCCTCACTCTTCAGGGCCACTATCCCGGGTGGGGAGTGATAGTCATCAGGACGATTTCGAGGAGGAGCCTGGCCGTATCCTGTCTGTTCCCGCCTTCGAGAGCCTGAAGGCTCTGCGTGACTAGGCGTTCCACGTATCGCAGAGTCTTCTCCTGGAGTTCGGCGGGGGTGACAAATTCGTCGAGTTCCTTCGGCATCTCGTACTTCCTGCCGTCGGTCATCATACGGTAGGCGAAGGACAGGTATTGTCGGGCTTTGTCATCGAAAATGGACAGGCCCTTGATACGATCCTTCGCTACGACGATTCGGTTTTGGATCTCCGCCCTGTATTGGTTGTCGGGAGTCACGGCCGCCGATAGATCCAGCAGCTCGAAGACAGCAGCGACGATTGTCTCCATGGTGGGCGGAGAGCCCTGACGCCCCGTCAAGGCATTTGTGGCGCTGATGATCCGGCTTTTGACATCGTCCTGGACAGGCGGACCTGCAGAAACGTTCGGGACTGTCATCCCTGTGATGATCATCAGACAGAGGACGCTTGCGCCCATCGGACTACTCCGAGAGTGAGGACCGGCGGGGCCGATGAGGCCACCGGCGTTTACTGTCAAATTCGTGAGAGCAGCCGATTATGCAGTCGGGTACACCGATCTGCAAGCTCAAGCCAACCAACGACTAGTATCTGCGTCGATAGACGTCCGCTACATTCGCGGCATCACCATCAGGAGCCGCACCTGTGGAGCGTCTTTTCCCCATCCCAACGATGTGGGCCGAGCCAACGGCCAAGCAGTGGCTCTGCGACCATCCAGGCGGACGGCCTCTCGACAAACAGGAACTGTCCGAGGGTGCTTGGCTCGCGATTCAGTACTGGAAAGCCAGCAGGACGTTGGAGTGGTTCGCTGAATTGGTTGGTGGTAAGCCGTCTCGCGCTACGAACCCTGAAGGAATGTGTGCCAGAGACGCTCCGCTTCCCCCAGGGGCAGGCCGTAGACCGACTCGAAGGCCCTCAAGATGGTCTCCGTCGAGTCGTAGTCATCGACTGCCCGAAACAGCGACTTGAGAGTATCGAGACCGAACTCGGCCATCAGGAACTGCGTGAACGACCCCGCTTGCGGGTATGTTTGTGTCCACCGTCTGCCCCCAAACCCATCGTTGGCAACAATGTCCCACAGGGGATAGAGGCTTCCTTCTTCGAGCCAGTTGTGGCAGAGGGTGTGAACGGGGGCCCCGAAGAATGGGACTTCTTCGCCTGTGAATGGGTTCAGATCCAAGGCCACCGCAATGCCCTCCGTGAAGAAGTCCGAGGGCCATCCGATGGCATACGAGTAGACGTGAATAGCCTCGTGTCCCTGCTGCAGCTCGACCGAATGGATAGCGTAGCGTTCAACGTCCGCCCACGAGCCGTACGGCTGTCCTGTGAGTTCCCGCATGTGGTCATTGTCGAGGTACTTGTAGTACCGAAGCCTCTGGGGCATCGAGATCCCGAGGTGCCGGACCGCCCAATCGTGGAACGCCTGCTGGTACTCCGCGTTCACCGAGTCACCCTCGGCAAAGTGGAAAGTGATGTCCAGGGTCTCGAGACGTTGATTCAGAGGTCGGTGGATCGAAGAGGGACCGGTGGAGCTCGGTTCGTCTCCGCAGGAAACGACGGCTACGGCTGCCAAGCCCGAGATCAGCAAACGGCTGAGTTTCGTTCTCATCTCCAGTTCCACCTTGCCCCGGCATTGGAGCGGGGTGCTACCAAATAGCATGTAGCCTCGCGTTGGTGCCCCCCACCTGTCGTGCCCGTTGGACTATCCTTTTCAAATGAGTATGATACTTACATAGCCATCGCACAGTCACGACGTAGGAGAGTCCGTTTGGGCGCCGACGACTGCCCTACACGCACATGGGGGCGCAAGCAGAGCCTGCGTTCCCGCAACCTCCATTCGGGCGGGGCCAGCCCCTACGCCCGCATCAGCGTCATCCTGCTGGCGCTTGGCTCCCTCAATGCGGCGGCATCATCTACGGCAGCGCAGCAGAGCTCCGTCTACTCCGTTCTCGTTACTTCTCCCTACCCGGACAATCCGGGGACCGACTCAGCATACGTTGCAGAGTTGGGAACGGACCTCCGGCACTACTTGTTCTGGCGTCTCGGCTACGGGATCAGAACCATCAAACTCTGTGACGAAACCGACCTCTGCGAGACGTTGCTCGACGATGAGACCGCAACCGACGTTGCCCTACGCCTGAAGGCGGATCTCTTGGTCACCGGGAGATTCACGAGGAACTCGGCGGCTCCACGTGTGGACCTCGACGTGATGGACACCGGTGAGAAAGGAGGAGTTCGGCATAGAGTCACGTCGCTGGCCATACAGGCAAACGCGGCGACCGAGCCGCATGAGCTGGCTCGGATGATCAGCGAGATCGTCGCAGACACGCTGACCAACGCGGTCCGAGCTGCTCGAGACGCACGGGACTGTTGGCTCAAAACCGGAGAAAACGACTATCGCCATGCCAGGCTCTCTGCGGATCGAGCGTTTCACCGACTTCGAAATCACCCGTCGGCGGCGCTGTGCCTGTCGTACGTGTTTGCCGCGACAAGCATGCCGGACAGCGTGATATGGGCGTTGGAGCGGGCGGTGCTCGGCGACTCTACGCTTGCCGACGCATGGGAGCGCCTGGGTCATGCATACCTCGGAAGGGGTGACACCACGGCGGCCGTGCACGCCTACACCCAAGAGGTCCAGGCAGAGCCGGACAACCCCAGTCGACGGTTGAGTGTGGTGCGACGCCTAGATCGGGTTGGCCAACACGGTAGAGCGGTCTCGCTGGCTCGCACCGCTGCCGGCGACACCCTGAGCGGCGCATTTCGCCAACTCCAGAGACGATTGTGTATCCAAAACGAGGACTGGGAGTGCGCTCTGGACGCACTGACCGCGCAGTACGCCAGCAACCCACGACTGATTGGCGACACGGCCTTCTACTCTCGGGCAATAGGATTAGCACAGACGGTCGGGGATTCGGCAGCGCTGGACTACTGGACGAGGGAGGCCGTGGATCGCGTGGACTCTCTGGTGAGCATCGCGTGGGAGCAGGTTGAACAGCACAGACAGGACGCGATGCAGGCGGAACGCGCGTTGCACTCACTCATGATTGCTCGGGCAGCCGTGCTCGATGGCAGAGGAAGCACGGATTCAGCGCTCGCGATCTACAGCGGCATTGGGGAAGCCGATCCTACAAACGTCCGTGCCCGAATTCTCGCCGCGCGACTCGTCACACGAGATCTTCACCGTGAAACGGGCCCGCTCACTCGTGCCGACTCGACCTCGCTTTGCACCGCTGATTCACTCTTGACCGTCGCTGCTGGACTCACTGAAGACACCCTGATGCTCCAGAGTGTCGCCCACTCCCGCCTGGAAGTAGCTGCTCGCCTTGTGCAAGCCAGGCAGGAGCCCACGTTGGCGCTGCGGTGGATCGAGCAATCGACGCGCTGCGATGTGGGCGGTGCATTGTTCACCCGTGCAAGTGCCTATGCGGCCCTGGCGTACGTATACCTCATAGAGGCGCAAGACGGTCGGGTTCGCGCACAGCAGGAGTGCAGCCTCGTGGAGGACGAAGCCGATCTCATTGCGCGAGCTTGGACCGCGATCACCCCCGCCCAAGCCGAGTTCCCCGATCTGGCGCGTCGGGTGATTGCAGGAATTCGAGTGTACGAGGAGCTCGTGCCGCAATACCGAACTGCGCTGCGCTGTCCAGACGAGTGAGTCCGCGACTCCCCTTCTGCCAGTGATGCAGGTAGCTGGCTTGCACGATTGTCTCTCGCCCACTAGCTCGATCCGCGAGAGTCTGAAGGTGGATGAGCTTTGCATGAGCCGATTGGAGCCAATGAACGCGACCGACGCGCTTCGATGTCAGGCAATATCTGACGCGGCGCCGGCCCCCCAGGTGAGGTGTCGGGCAAGTCACGAGAGGAGTATCAAGGCCTGGCGCGAGCAGCCCGGAGATACTCCCAAGCTCTCATTCTGAACGGGTGGACCTCTTCGGCGTGCAGCCGCGTGCGGCAGGGCCGGATGACTCTGGCCTCTCGTCAACACCCTGCCCGGTGCCGGAAGCCTAACACCAGATGGCCGTGTGGAATGTTGCCGAGGAACAGCTATTCCATACGCAAGGCCACCAGCGGATCGACTCTACTGGCCCGGCGGGCCGGTAGATAACTCGCCACCGCGACCACCCCGAGAATGATCCCCACCACTGCTGCGAATGTCCCCCGGTCCGTGGGGCTCACGTTGAACAGGAAACCGGTCAGCAATCTCGTGGCGGCAACCGCGGCTGCCAGGCCGACGAGCACTCCGCCGAGCGCAAGGACCAATCCTCGTCGCACAACCATGCCCTGCACCGCTCCCGAGCCTGCGCCGAGCGCCATGCGAATTCCGATCTCGTTGGTGCGTTGGGTGACACCATGAGAGATCACCCCGTAGACGCCGATGGCACCCAACAGGAGTGCCACGCCGGCAAACACCCCCATCAGCGTCATCACAAACCGAGGACGCGCCACCGATGCAGACGCGATGTCATCCATCGTGCGCATCCAGACTATTGGCAGGCCGGGATCGGTAGCCCGTACCATCTCGCGGATGGGACCAGCCACGGTAAGGGGATCACCGTGCGTTCGAACGATCACGCTCATCGTCCGTGCGAAGAAGCCTCCCGTCCACGCAACTGTCTGTTCGTAGGAGGGGTAGTACATGGGGTAGTTCTCCCCCAGTCCAAAGAACCGCACGTTGCCTACCACTCCCACGACCGTAGCCCAGGGACCATCGGTCGCGAGGAACCGGATCCGTTTTCCAATGGGATCCTCATCCGGCCAATACCGGCGGGCCAATTCCTCGTCGACGTTGACCACGATCGGGCCATCGGGCAGATCTGTTTCATCGATCAAGCGACCCCGGCGAAGCTCGATTCCGAGCGTTGCGAACAGACCAGGACCAACTGTGGCCTCGCCTCCGCTGCAACAGAATTCGCCTGCAGTGGCACCTTCCCTGCCTTCGATGTGGAAGCGTCCGTTTGCGTCACTGCGCAACAGGGGCGGCGCCGACGCAATTGCCGCGCTCGCGACGTCGGGCAGGGCCTCGATTCGTTCCCTGAGACCGGCATAAAAGCCCACGGTCTCTTCAGGGGTGTACTTACTCGCTGGCAACGAAAAGTGTGCGACGAGGAGGTTTCCCATGCGGAACCCAGGGTCTTGTTGTAGCAGGCGCCAGAAACTCTTCACCGTCAGGCCGGCACCGATCACCAGCAGGATAGCCACGGCCACCTCGGCGACCACGAGCCCGTCGCGGAACCGCAGACGCCTCTGACTCGCCGTCGTGGTCGGACCGGATTCCCGAAAGGCACACTGTACGTCAGCCTCCCCCACCCGCCACGCAGGCACCAGTCCGAAGATTAGGGTCGCGATCACCACGACGAACCCCGTGAACAGCAGCACACGACCATCCAGACCGACCTGTTCGACGCGCGGAATGGTTCCTCCCTCGAGGGCGGGCAGCGCTCAAATCCCGGCCCTGGAGAGCGCCACTCCCAGAGCTCCACCTGCTACAGCCAGCAGAGCGCAGTCGGTGAGCAGCGGCTGTACCAACCGGCACCGACCGGCACCGAGCGCCTTACGCACGGCAACCTCACGCACTCTTCCCTCGCTCCGCGCCAACGTCAGGTTCGCAACGTTCGCGCACGCGATGAGCAACACGAAGCCCACTGCGCCGAGCAACAGCAACAATGCCGGCCGAACATCACCCACCGTGTCGTGCAGCAGTGGCGCCAGGTAGAGACCATGACCAACGTGATGGTCGGGATAGTCAATCGCCCACTGCACCATCAACGTTGCCATTTCAGCTTCGGCCTGCTGGAGGCTCACGCCTGCGGCCAAGCGCCCAATCATCGAGAACCAGTGACCTCCGCGCCAGGTACGCGCCGGGTCGAGGGGCAATTGGGTCCACAGCTGCGTTTGCGGAGTCGGGAACGCAAAGCCTTCAGGCATCACACCGATGATTTCGCCCCCCGCACCATATTCCGCGACGTCGAGACCCACATCCAACCTCTGCCCCACGACGCTCGAGTCGCCGCCGAAACGCCGCTGCCACAGATCGTAGCTCAACACGTACACCGGACGCGGCTGAGGTCCGTCATCGGCCCCTATTAGCGTGCGTCCCAGCAAGGGTGGTGTGCGCAGCACGGAGAACATGCTCGACGATACGTAGCCAGCAGTCACGATCTCCGGCTCACCTGTGCCGTCGGTGATGGTCAGACGTTCGATCGATATTGCCGCCACCCGCTCCATGGTTTCGTTCTGATCGACGTAGTCGAAATACTCCGGCGAGCCGACGGGGTACTGCGGGAAATCGTACCCGCTCTCAGGCGTGAATCGGGTCCATATCGCCACTAAATCGCCGGGATTGTCGTACGGCAGCGGCTGTAGCAGAACACCGCTCACTACGCTGAAGATCGCAGTGTTGGCGCCGATGCCGATGGCGAGCGTGAGAACCACGACCGCCGTGAAGCCCGGCGTCTTCAGCAGGTTCCTAACGGAGTACCGAATGTCGGCGGGAATCGCGGCAAGAACGGACCGTCTCCGCCGGCCGTTGGAGGGATTGACGGACGGACCCCGCGTGTTGCCGCCCCGCTCCCACAGACTGTCCCAGCGCGCAAAAGCACCGTGGATGATGGCGTCCCGTACCGAACGCCCCCAGAACAGCAGTACACCGCTGTACTTGGCCCGACGGTACTCTTCGCGATAGCGGTCACGAAACAGTTCGAGAGCGTCGGCCCCATGGGCATGCCTAAGTTGTGCGGGAAAGGCGTAGAGCAGGATTCGGTAGAGGCGTTCGGAAGACCCCAATCCGCGAGCCGGCGTCTGCGGGCTCATCGAATCACCTCTCCTTCAGACACGGCCAGCCTCGCGTCAGCCGCCGCGACCAACGCCCGAATCCTCTCGGTTTCGGCGACAACGACCTGCCGACCGAACTCGGTAATGCTGTAGTAACGGCGCCGCTCGTCGTCCGACTCCGGAGCCGGCCGCCGGTCCGACTCGGCAAGGAGCCCCTCTTTGATCAACCTGCGCACGGACCGATACAGATTACCAGCCTCCAACCGGATCTGACCACCCGTCTGGCGACCGATCTCCTTCACCATCCCATAGCCGTGGCGCTGACCATCCAGCAGCACCAAGAGGATGTGGTAGTCCTGCGCCCTGAGGGGGAGTAGAGCGGCCACTTCGTGGCTGCGATCTGGGTCCTGTGACACTGCTCCTCCAAGGCTGCGGCGGCGGACCGAAGCCTATAATCATCTCACCTATATGTCAAGTGATTATAGTCTCTGCATAGAGAGTTTGGCCGGCCTCGAGGCCGTGCTCAGCTGACGCCCTGGGCGCGCCACCACTCCCCGGCTTCGGCGGACGTCCAGGGTGGGAGTTCCCGGGCGCAGGCCTGGGCGGCGGCCGCCAATTCGTCCGCAGTTTCGGGGCGCTCCCCCGGGTCCTTGGAGAGACAGCGCAGCACCAGGGCGTCGAGTCCCGGCGGTATCGGCGCGTCGGTCTTGCTCGACGGCGGCTGCGGGGCCTCCGTTGCGTGCTTCATCATCATCTCCACCGGCGTGCGCCCGGTGAACACGAGTTGCCCGGTGAGGGCGAAGTAGGCCACGCATCCGGCCTGATAAATGTCGGCGCGTCCATCGATGGTTCCGTCACCCAACGCCTGCTCAGGTGCCATATAGGCCGGCGTGCCGCCCAGGACGGTCTCGGCCGTAAGCTTCAGGCTGGCCTCGCCGTCGGCGCGCACCGTTTTCACCATGCCGAAATCCAACACCTTGACCCAGTCGTATTCGCGGCCGTA
>JBDHKN010000099.1:0-16355 GCA_039586365.1 Gemmatimonadota bacterium
CGCCGATGCAGAGGCCGACACGACCCTCAGGCTCCACGACCTGAGGCACGCCTGCGCTCAGTGGCTGATCGACGCCGGACGCCCCGAGGCCAGCGTGCAACGCACACTGAGACATGCGAACGCCAGCATGACCCGTCGCTACGCAGAACAGCGAGACCGGGGCCAGGACGCCAGGGCAATGGCCGAAATCCTGGTCCCACAGTCTGTCCCACAGTCAGATGATCAGGCCGAAAACGTGAGGAGCGCCTAAACCGCAAGCGCGTGATATTTGGGAGGTTAGGAATGGGCCCTGTAGGATTTGAACCTACGACCGACGGATTATGAGTCCGCTGCTCTAACCACTGAGCTAAGGGCCCGTGAGTGTTGGAAATATCGTGATAAGTATCAGGTGTGACAACGGGTTGTGGTTCAGCCGAAATGTTTAGGCTGTCCTTACAATTCGGCGCCCTCACAGGTGACCTCGTAACATATCCTGTAACGTCTCCATCGCCACTAAGATGGCCATCTTAGTGGTATCGGTTCCCCGTCCGTTCACCCACTGGTTCCACCACCAGTTACACGATGGCACCGTTGGCCTACCATAAGTTGTTGTGGTGCTAGAAGATAGATCGGTAGGCCAACGGACTACGTATCCGGTGTGAGGCCGTTGTCGGTCGTTCCAAGACGGGTAGGCTTGCAGCGTTAGAATGTTGACGGTTCTTTGACTCCTACGGGCTAACGTTATGGTCGGCCAGGCTTGGAGGATTCCGTGACTCGGACGCGAACGGTGTTCTGGACGCTGGTACTCAGCGTGATGTTTGCTGCACCCACGACCACAGGATGCAGAGACACGACGGCCCCCAGGATCATCTGCTTGGAGAGGGGTGAGATATGCGACGGTTGGGCAGACGATGAACCCAGGCCTTGCTGTCGCGGTCTCAGATGTTTCGACCCAGACGATTATTGGTTCGATCGCTGTTTGTAAGACATCATGTAACGTCCACTCGGAATTGCTTGGTACAGCTTGTACGACTCGGGGCTGCTTGTACTGGCAAGTGTACGAGCAGTATTGACTTGTGCTGAGTAGTGTTGAGTGTTGGCGAGCCCGGGTAGGATTATGAGTCCGCTGCTCTAACCACTGAGCTAAGGGCCCTCGGTGTTGCGATACAGCTGCGGCGCACGTGGTGACGTCCTCTAGTATGAATCAGGCCCGCCATATTGGTCAAAACCGGGTCGGTGCTGGGCCGCCGCGTCTGGAGGCGGCGTTCGGCACGGCCGACTCCGGGACCCTGAAAGCACGTTCGGTACACCTGCGGAACCGTCGCCCCACGCAGCCGCTCAGCCAGAGCGTATTGGTCATGTGAAGCTGCGGTCGGTTCCCTGTTACGACGGCCCGCAATATGCACTAAATTTGCCGTCATGTGGTCGTGATGCAGCAGGGTGGAGGTCAAGTCCATGAAAGAAAGAACCAGCGACGAGAAGCTCGCCCCCGTGTGGAGAACCCCGCGCCGCGGCCGCAAGGCTGTCGATTTGCCGGGTCAGAAACCTGACTCCGGTTCGACTCGGCCCAAGTCCGAGCCTACTCAAGCTGAGCGACCAGTCGAGCGGCATGAACTCGAGGCTAGGATCGAGAGCCTCACGGCCGAGACGGCGAAGCTCAAGCGTGCGCTAGGGCCGCTCGCCCGATTCAGAACCGTCATCGATCAGGCGGATGAGGCCATCTTCGTGATCGATCCCAAGACAGACCGCTTCATCGATGCCAATCAAACGGCGCTGAGATGGCTCGGGCGGGAGCGCAAAGACCTTCTCACGCTCACAATCCACGACGTGGCCGTTGAGTTCCCCCTGGGATACCCAGAGGCTCAGGCAGCCCTGATCACGGACAAGCGGAACTTCCAGCGGCCGTATGTGTGCGGCAGAGTGCACCGTCGCCGAGACGGCTCTTCTTTCCCTGTCGAAGTCGCAGTGGCATCACGCCGTTTCGGAGAGCGCACCTATACGCTGGTGGTTGCTCGCGAGAGTAGGCGGCACCGCAAGGTCGAAAGGGCAATGCGTGAGGCGGAAGACAGATACTACACGCTGTTCAATCTCACGCAGGAGGCCGTTTATCTCACCACACGGGGCGGTCGCATCTGCGACGTGAACGAGGCCGCCATCGAGCTATTGGGATACGCTCGAGAGGAGCTGATCGAGCTTCAAGCTGGCAAATTGTATTCAGAAGTGCCGGATACTCGCCGGATCAAGGCGGGCCTGAAAGCAAACGGATTCGTGCGAGACATCTCCGTTCGGCTCCGCGCGAAGGATGGCTCCTCGATCGATGGCCTCCTGTCGGTGTCTCCCCGACGCTCGGGAGGTGAAGCCGTCGGCGGATACCAATGCATCGTACGACCGGTGAACCACGGCCCGTCGGAGCAACCCACGCTAGTGCTAGAGTCGATCGACGTGGCGCCTAAGCCAGCTACCAGTCGGGCGGCAGCAACCGAGACTGGTGCTCCCGAGGCTGAGCCACGTCAGATCCCTGGCTTGTCGGGTGAGGTTGGGACACGCAAGCGGGGCGAATTGGAGGTTGGCAAACGGACCCAGCCGAAGTACCAACCGTCCCCAGCGTTCGATTCGGCTCCAAAGTGGCATCACAAACCGTGGACTCTGGTGGTCGTCCTCGGTGCAGTCGTGGCTCTGTTCGGCTGGACCGACCTAGTGGCGCTCACATACCCCTACAACGCTGGCCTCCCGGAATGGCAACTGACAGTGCGGCTGCTGGCGCTGATTCTGCTGGCCCTTGGCGTTGCCGGCCAGGCGTGGTGGCGCACGGCGAGGGGAGTGGCAATTGGTCTCTCACTACTCGGCCTCACATTGTTGGTGGTGTATATCAACTACGTGAGAGGCTTCCCGTTCGAACTCAGGGACGCAGTACCAGATACACAGCCGCAGCTCGTCACCGCTATCATTGGAGCTTCGGGCTTCGCCCTGGCACTACTCCTCTTCTGCGGTTGGGTATCCTGGCGTCTGTGGACCGGTGTACGCCCGGAGCAAACCCACCCGCGGGTGATAATGTGAACTGGGGCGGCTGCGGCCTCCTCATGTCCGGCCATACCCGCTGACCAGGTCAGCTCTGCAGCACGCCCAGCGCTCTCAGGCCCACGGGCGCTGGCCTGAACGCAACGTCCACCCCAGACACTTCCCTCCCAACAACCGTAGCATCCATGCAACACTCCTGTGGCATATCGTGCCACCCAGAACCGGCCAGCTCCGCCCTGTGAGATCGTATCTCCAACAAATCAATAGGGATGCGGCTCGTTCCGGGTTACTGACACCGGAACCGCCCATGCGTATGGACCTTGCCAACCTGATGTGAAATGGCATTGCGGTTGTGCCTGCCTAAGTAGAAACGTCGAGTCGGGGATCAACAATGCGCACATATGAGAGCGCCCGCTGGCCCAGAGCCCTGCGGGTTCTGATAATTCTCGCAGTAGCGGCTTGCGGTGATGGTCCAAGCATCGTAGGCCCAGAACCGGAACACCTCGCTTTCAGCGTACAACCCTCCGACCAGACCGCCGGGTCTTCGATTCAACCTGCGATCAAAGTGACCGTACAGGATGCCGGAGGATTTCGGGTAACCGATGCGACCATGCGGGTCACCCTACAGTTGGCGTCGAATCCCGGTAACGCCGTTCTCACGGGGACGGTGGCGGTGAATGCCGTGGGCGGCGTGGCAACTTTCGCAGACGTGTCGATCGACAAGGTAGCGAGCGGGTACACGCTCTCCGCGAGTGCGCCCGCCGTGAGCGGTGCGACGAGCGAACCGTTCGCCATCGCCGCCGGAGGACCTGCCCAACTCGTCTTCACGAGCAACCCCAGCGATGTGACGGCAGGTCAAGTGATCATGCCACCCGTCGAGGTGACCGTGCAGGACGCTTTCGGCAACGTGGCAGCTGGTGCCCCAATCGACGTTACACTCGAACTCGCGGGACCTAGCCCCAATGCGCCGCAGCAAGTCAGCGAGTCCAGCGAAGCAGCCAGCAGCAGCGTCGCAGCGACCCCGGCGGCCGGTGCGGCTGCCGACGAGCCCACGCTCCACGGGAACACGACCGTCACAGCGATCAGCGGGGTTGCCACCTTCGACGATCTGTGGATTGACGGGGCTGCCAGCGGTTACACGCTCAGGGCCCTGGCGGGCGGACTGACCAGCGGGTCCAGCGCATCCTTCACCACCACCCCGGCCGCACCGGTGCAGATCGGCTTCGAGACTCAGCCGAGTGATGGAATCGCCGCCGCACCGATCCCACCTGTCCAGGTGGCGATACAGGACAGGTTCGGCAATGCGGTCACCACGACATCGGGCTCTGCGACAGTGGTGCTCGCCGCCAACCCGGGTGGCGCCACTCTGTCGGGCACTCTGACCAGGACCATCATCAACGGTGTGGCGACGTTCGACGACCTCTCCCTCGAGAAGGTGGCCAGCGGATACACCCTGACAGCCACGGTCTCCGGTTACAACGACGTCACAAGTGATCCCTTTGCGATCGGAGCCGGTGAGGCTACCCAACTCAGATTCCGGACTCAGCCGAGCGATGCGGACGCATTCATTCCCATAGCGCCGCCCATCGAGGTCGAATTCCTTGACAGTTTCGGCAACCCGCTCACTACTGCATCTCAATTCGTCACGCTTGCTATGGGCAGCAACCCGGGTGGCGGCTCACTCTCGGGAATCAAGACAGTGGCCCCGGTGAATGGCGTCGCGACCTTCAACAACGTCTGGATCGACATGCCGGCGTCCGGCTACACGTTGCAGGCGAGTGCCACCGGCCTCGTTGGCGCAACAAGCAACGCTTTCACCATCAGCGAGGGCAGAGCAACACAGCTGGGATTCAGGACTCAGCCGAGTGATGCGCTCGCGGGTGTGGCAATCGCGCCCCCGATTCAAGTGGGCATCCACGACGCCATGGGCAACCTACTCGCCACCGCTAACCAGGCCGTTACGGTAGCGATCGACTCGAACCCCGGGGGCGGCGTACTCTCGGGCACCGCGACGGTGAGCGCCGTGGGCGGGATAGCTACGTTCAGCGACCTCCAGATCGACCAGGCAGCGGCAGGCTACTCGCTATCCGCTACCACCAGCGGGCTCACCGGAGCGACCAGCAATCTGTTCGACATAACGGCGGGGCCTGCAACGCGATATGTGATTCTCGATCCCCCCGACGGCATCGTGGGTGTGCCGATCCTGGTCACGGTGCAGGCCCAGGATCAATTCGGTAACGTGGCGACCGGGGAAAACCGCGGCGTGACACTGCTGCCCACGGGCTCCGCCGACGGTGGCTTCGTGTTCATCACGAACGGTACGGGCACTGTGCTGGTCGAAGACCAGGTGGCCGAGACTGTCACTCTCAGGCTGGCGGACACGGAAGGCACTAACCTCGACGTGAGCTCGACCCAGTCTGTCACCTTCGCTCCCGCCGGGGCGACGCAGTATGTGATAGTTGATCCGACCGATGGAATGATCCGGACCCCCATCACTATCACGGTGCAGGCCCAGGATCAATACGGCAACCTGGTAGCTGCGGAGAATCGCGATGTGACGCTGGCGGTCTCCGGCTCGGCCACCGGTGGCGGCCTGGTGGATATCCAGAACGGGGTCGGAACGATCGATATCAACGATCAGGTGCCGGAGACGGTCACCCTCACGCTGCAGGACACCGAGGGCACCGGGCTCGATGTCAGCTCAACCCAGGACGTTGTGTTCACGTCCAGCACAGCGACCCGAATAGAGATCTTAGATCCAACCGACGGGACGGTTGACGCACCGGTCCTGGTTGTGCTGCGAGCAATGGACGAGTTTGGCAACGTGGCCACTGGGGAGAACCGCGGTGTCACCATGCTGGCGTCAGGTTCAGCGGTCGGTGGGTTCGTGAATTTCACGAGCGGCGTGGGCACGTTATTGCTGTACGATGACGTAGCTGAGACGGTTACGCTCTCGCTGGTGGACACGGAACTGACGGGCCTGGATGTGAGCTCGACCCAGAATGTGGTGTTTGCCCCTGGGGCGGTCACACAGTACGTGATACTGGACCCGGCCGATGGGGTGATCGAGAGTCCGATCACCGTCACGGTGCAGGCCCAGGATCAGTATGGCAATCTCGTCCCCAGTGAGAATCGCGATGTGACGCTGGTGGCCTCCGGCTCGGCCACCGGCGGCGGCCTGGTGAACATCCAAAATGGCGTCGGCACGCGAAACATCACTGACGCGGTGCCGGAAACGGTCACGCTCTCGCTATCGGACACGGAGAGCACGGGGCTGAATGTTAGCTCGACGCAGACCGTGGTGTTTGCTGCAGGCACAGCGACGCGGTTCGTGATCCAGGATCCCGCCGACGGCACGGTGGACGCCCCGATTCTGGTTGCGGTGCGGGCGCTGGATCAGTTCGGCAATGTGGCCACCGGCGAGAACCGCGGCGTGACACTGCAGGCGTCAGGCTCCGCATTCGGCGGGTTCGTGAACATCACGAATGGCGTGGGTACTGTGCTGATCGACGATCAGGTGGCCGAGACGGTCACGCTCTCGCTGCTGGACACTGAGCTGACGGGATTGGATGTGAGCTCGACCCAGACGGTGGTGTTCGCCCCTGGCGCAGTCACCAAGTATGTAATCCTGGAGCCGCCCGATGGCATGATCAACGACCCGATCCCCGTCACGGTGCAGGCCCAGGATCAGTACGGTAATCTGGTGACCGGAGAGAACCGCGACGTGACGCTGGTGGCCTCGGGCTCGGCAACCGGTGACGGCCTGGTGAACATCACGAACGGGGTCGGTACACGAAGTATCACTGACGCAGTGCCCGAAACGGTCACGCTCTCCTTGTCCGATACCCAGGGGACAGGGCTGAATGTGAGTTCGACCCAGACGGTGGTGTTCGCCGCAGGTGCCGCGACTCGATTTGTGATCCAGGACCCGGCCGACGGCACGGTCGACGCCCCGATTCTAGTGACGGTGCTTGCACTAGATCAGTGGGGCAATGTGGCGACCGGAGAGAACCGCGGGGTGACACTGGAGACCTCGGGCTCGGCATTCGGCGACTTCGTGAACTTCGTGGCCGGACAAGGCACCGCACTGATCTCGGACCAAGTAGCCGAGACGGTCACGCTCTCGCTGCTGGACACAGAGGCGACCGGTCTCGACGTCAGCTCGACCCAGACTGTCTTCTTCGGCCCCGGAGCGGGGGCGCAGTACGTCATCCTCGACCCGACTGACGGACCAATCCTGAATCCGATCACCGTCACGGTGCAGGCCCAGGATCAGTACGGCAACCTGGTCCCCAGCGAGAATCGTGACGTCACGCTGGTGACCTCGGGCTCGGCTACCGGTGGCGGGCTGGTGAACATCCAAAACGGGGTCGGCACCCGGAACATAAATGACGCAGTGCCGGAGACTGTCACACTATCGCTGTCCGACACTCAGGGTACCGGGCTGGACGTGAGCTCGACCCAGGATGTCGTGTTCGGCGCCGGCCCGGCCACGAAGTTGGTGATCCTGAATCCGACTGACGGGACGGTTGACGCCCCGATCATGGTAACGGTCCAGGCCCAGGATGAGTTCGGCAATTTGGCGACCGGTGAGAACCGGGGGGTCACGCTAGTGGCCTCAGGATCGGCCCTAGGCGATTTCGTGAACATTGTAAACGGCGTGGGCACGACGTTTGTCTTCGACCAAGTAGCTGAGACAGTCACACTCTCGCTTTCCGACACTCAGGGGACGGGATTGGATGTGAGTTCGACCCAGGATGTGGTGTTCTCAGTCGGAGCAGTGGCGCGTTATGTCATCCTGGACTTGACCGATGGGACTGTGGGCATTCCACTCACAGTCACTGTGCGGGCCGCGGATCAGTACGGCAACCTGGTTACCGGAGAGAATCGCGACGTGACGCTGGTAACCTCGGGATCGGCTACGGGTGGTGGCTTGGTGGACATAGTAAACGGAGTCGGCACACGGGACATCACTGACGCGGTGCCTGAAATAATCACACTCTCACTGTCGGACACCGAGGGCACCGGGCTGAACGTGAGTTCGACCCAGCAGGTGATGTTCTCCGCGGGCGCAGCCACGAAGTTCGTGATCATGGACCCGATCGATGGAACGACTGACCACCCGATCCTGGTTACAGTCCAGGCACAGGATCAGTTCGGCAATGTGGCAACCGGTGAGAACCGCGGCGTGACCCTGGTTACCTCGGGTGCAGCGTCCGGTGGGTTCGTGAGCGTGGTGGAAGGCGTGGGCGCCATCTTGGTATACGATGAAGTGGTCGAAACCGTACAACTCTCGTTAGCCGATACTCAGGGCACGGGATTGGATGTGAGCTCGACCCAGGATGTGGTGTTCGCAATCGGTGCGGTGGCGCGGTATGCAATCCTGGACCCGACCGACGGACCGGTAGGCACCCCGGTCACCGTCACAGTTCAAGCGCAGGATCAGTGGGGCAACGTGTTCACCGCGGAGAATCGCGACGTGACTCTGGTGGCCTCGGGCTCGGCGACTGGTGACGGCCTGGTGAACATCCAAAACGGTGTGGGCACGCTGAACATCAACGATGCAGTACCCGAAACCGTCTCGCTATCGCTGTCGGATACACAGGGTACGGGACTGGATGTGAGCTCGACCCAGGATGTGGTGTTCTCCGCGGGCGCGGCGACGCGCTTCGTGATCGATGACCCGGCCGATGGCACGGTCGGCTCTCCGATCACCGTTACGGTGCGGGCGCTGGATGCGCTCGGCAACGTGGCGACCAGCGAGAGCCGCGGTGTGACACTGGTGGCCTCGGGCTCCGCGGTCGGTGGACTCGTGAACATCACAAGTGGCGTCGGCTCGGTGAATGTCACCGACCAGGTAGCAGAAACCGTCACGCTCTCACTGTCCGACACTCAGGGCACGGGACTGGATGTGACTTCGACCCAGACAGTGGTGTTCGCCGCCGGTGCAGCGAACCGGTTCGTGATTTTAGACCCAACCAACGGGACGGTGGGCACTCCGATCCCGGTGACTGTGCAAGCCCAGGATCAGTATGGTAACCTGGTCTCCGGGACGCTGCAGGTGACCCTCGTGACCTCGGGCTCAGCCACCGGTGGCGGGCTGTGGACCGTAAGTGGAGGCACCGTCACCCGGAATATCGAAGACACGGTCGCCGAGACGGTCTCGCTCTCGCTGTCCGATACCCAGGGAACAGGGCTGAACGTTAGCTCCACTCAAGATGTGGTGTTCTCTTCCGGCGGAGCAACGCGCTTCGTGATCGACGACCCAGCCGATGGGACGGTTGACAACCCAATCACGGTAACGGTGCGGGCGCTGGATGCGCTCGGCAACGTGGCGACCAGCGAGAACCGCGGTGTGACACTGGTGACCTCGGGCTCCGCGGTCGGTGGACTCGTGAACATCACGAGTGGCGTCGGCTCCGTGAATGTCACCGACCAGGTAGCAGAAACCGTCACGCTCTCACTGTCCGACACTCAGGGCACGGAACTGGATGTGACTTCGACCCAGACAGTTGTCTTCGCCGTCGGTGCAGCTAACCGGTTCGTGATCCTGGACCCAACCGACGGGACGGCGGGCACCCCGATCCCGGTGACTGTGCAGGCCCAGGATCAGTATGGTAACCTGGTCTCTGGGACACTGCAGGTGACCCTCGTGACCTCGGGCTCAGCCACCGGTGGCGGGCTGTGGACCGTAAGTGGAGGCACCGTCACCCAGAATATCGAAGACGCGGTCGCCGAGACGGTCACGCTTACGTTGTCCGATTCGCAAGGCACCGGGCTGAATGTGAGTTCGACCCAGGACGTGGTCTTCGGCGCCGCTCCGCCACCGGAGTAAGTGACCACCGTCCGGATGTGTCTGGAGGTTGGGAATACCGCGTAGCGAATGGGCCCGATCGATCCGTGTGTTACACGCCGCGGGGGCCTGAGGCAGACAGTTGGCTCTGGAGTTGCGCTAGACTTCAGGAATGAAGCAGGTGTGCGATCAGTTCAATTGAGATCGGCCGTACGCACCTCCTCCTCAGGCGGGATCAGATCGGCGACCACAGGACGGTGATCGGAACCGAAATTCGGGCCGACGAAGGCACGTTGCACCTGCCAGCCATCGCTCGCCAGAATGTGATCGATGCGAACTCTGATCCACCCGTTGAGTCGAGTTGCGCCGAATCCGAAACCCGCATGTGAGAACGCGTTCCGGAGGTCGCCCCAGTATCGCCGGTAGATCACGCTCTCTACGGGAGTGTTGAAATCTCCCACAACCAGAAACGGCCCGCTCACCGAGTCGACCCAGCGTCGCGCCAGTCGGGATTCTATTTCTCTCAGAGCAGTCTTCGTCAGCAACCTCCGCTGGCCCTCGGACACGTTGCCCGCACGCAGTCGCTCCAGACCCGCGCGCGGAGTGTCGAGGTGCAGATTGGTCACGCGGATATTCTGACCGGGCGCTTCGATGGTATAGCGGATCACCAGGCCAGATCCACCCGCAAATTCGAGGTTCTCACGCTCCATCTCATCGGCGGCAGCTATGGGAAACCGGCTCACCAGGCAGAGCGAACCTTGGATGTGATGGGCCACAGCCACTTCCGAGAGATTCGCTATGGACTCCGCCATCCGTCTGCCACATTCCTGGAAAGCGATTATGTCCGCCCTCAACTCTTCCATTATCCAGGAGGCCGAGAGCCTAAGGGCTCGGCCACCAGCCACGTTGTACGTAACCACCCTGATGGAGCGAACCGAATCGCCTCCGGTGAACCAACTGCGCCAACCGGTCCGGAACCCCATTGTCGGCCCAGCCACAATGAGTAGCGCCAAAGCCAGGGGCACAAGAGATCGTCTGGAGTATTTCACGGCCGCGGGGATCAGGCCTACCAGGGGTAACAGCAGCAGCCAGCGGGGGCCAAACAGTAACACCGTCAGCGGCCACCATGCGTCGGCCCAGATCCAGAAACCCAGCGCCAGGAGGGTGACCGCTGCGAGATAGCCCCACGAAAGCCAAATAGTCCGGCGCACAGCGGTACCTGTGGCCGACATTCGATAAATGATCGCGATGAGTGCAAGGACCCTACGAATACGGGTTGGATCTACGGGGGTCTTGCACTTCGGACACCGTGCAGCCGCCCAAAAGCGCCTGGGATCCAGACGCACCTTGTGCTTTTCCTTGCAGCCGACGATCACACTTGCTGAACTAGCCACCAGCGCTACACCCGTACCTCTCTGTATGCGGCAGTTGGGTCAATCTGCACACGACATACACTCGTGGCAACAAGAAGCTCCGACCTTAGGACCCTCCGGCAGGTGCGGCACGGGGAAGCTCACAGGCTACGAAGGCACTAGATATTCTCCTTATCGCCGACTGGGCTCATATCTTGCCTAATTATCGTAAACTGACAGTCCTCATCCCAGATCGGGCCAGCCAACCCCAGAGCGAGGAACTGACAATGGCCGAATGTCCTGTATGTGGTGCGGAAGTGCCCCTCAGCAACGACACCGTCGCCAGTGAGCTGATGGAGTGTCCGGACTGCGGTACGGAGCTGGAGGTCTTGGACACCGACCCACTAACCTTGGCCGAAGCTCCAGAGTCCGAGGAGGACTGGGGCGAATGAGAGTCGGTTTTCTGTATTCGCTGATCCGGAAGGAAGAAAAGCTCCTGATTGACGAATTCGGGAAACACTCGGACGTCGAGTTGGTGATGCTCGACGACCGCAAGCTGATCTTCGACCTGCAGCACAGGTTGGATGTCGATGTCGTACTGGAACGCTGCATCAACCATTCCCGGGCGATGCATGGCTTGCGAATACTGGAAAGCACTGGCGTCGGCTGCGTCAACACGGCTCATGTTGCCAGCATCTGCGGCGACAAGCTCCTCACCTCCCTGGCACTGCACGACCACGGTGTGCCGCAGCCGGAGCTGCGAGTGGCGTTCACCGAGGAGTCGGCCTTGGAGGCGATCGAGCAACTCGGCTATCCGGTGGTACTGAAACCCGCGGTGGGCTCTTGGGGACGGCTACTGTCGAAAGTGAACGACCGCGAAGCCGCTGAATCTATCTTGGAACACAAGACCATTCTTGGCAGCTATCACCACTCCGTCTTCTATATGCAGAAGTACATTGACAAGAAGGGCCGTGACATCCGTAGCTTCGTGGTCGGCGACGCGTGTGTTGCTGCAATCTACCGCACCTCCGAACACTGGATCACTAACACGGCACGCGGAGCAAAGGCCACTGGTTGTCCGGTCACTGACGAGATAGCCGAAATCTCCCTACAGGCAGCGACGGCGGTGGGAGGGGGAGTGCTGGCGGTGGATCTATTCGAGACTCCGCATGGTTTGCTGGTCAACGAAGTGAACTACACAATGGAGTTCCGCAACAGCATCGCCACCACCGGTGTGAACATTCCCGGCAAGATCGTAGACTACTTGGTGGCGCCGGCACGATGATCACTGCTTCCATAGTGGGCGGTTCGGGCTATTCGGGCGGTGAGCTGCTCCGGCTGCTGTTGTTTCACCCGCATGTGCAGATCCAGCAGGCTACCTCGGAGCGGCTCGCCGGGAAATTCGTTCACAACGCCCATCCCAACCTGCGTCAGGTGAGCAGTCTCAAGTTCGCCGCCGCGGCTGAACTCGAGCCGTGCGATGTCTTGTTTCTCTGCCTGCCCCACGGCAATGCAATGGCTCGCATCGACGAGTTCCGCGGATTGGCCGGCAAGCTGGTGGACCTGAGCAGTGACTTTCGGCTGCATGACCGCGCTGCCTACCTCAAGTGGTACGGGAGGGAACACGCGCGTCCCGAGCTGCTCGAAACGTTCAGCTACGGCATTCCGGAGCTGCACCGTGAGACCATCAAACGGGCCACCCATGTGGCCTGCGCTGGATGCAACGCAACCGCCACGATCCTGGCGCTACATCCGTTGTACAGGCGTGGTCTCGTCGAGTCTGCCGTTGTCGAGGTCAAAGCGAGTTCCAGCGAAGCTGGTAACGTTGCGAGCGACGCCAGCCACCATCCCGAGCGGAGCGGGGTGGTACGTTCCTACAAGCCCGCGGGCCATCGGCACGTGGCCGAGATGATACAGGAACTCGGTAGCGAGAATATCCACTTCTCCGCCACGTCCATCGAGATGGTCCGGGGAATCCTGGCTACCTGTCACGCCTTTCTCACCGAACCGTTGGAAGAGAAGCAGATTTGGAGGATCTACCGCGAAGACTACGGAGCCGAACCGTTCGTTCGACTCGTCAAAGAGCGCAGCGGGATCCACCGTTATCCCGAACCCAAGTTGCTCTCCGGCACCAACTACTGCGACATCGGATTCGAGCGTGACGCGGACTCCAACCGTCTGGTGGTCATCAGCGCCATCGACAACCTCATGAAGGGCGCGGCAGGCCAGGCGGTGCAAGCATTCAACCTCATGCACGGGCTGCCTGAGACCACCGGTCTCGAGTTTCCCGGTTTGCACCCGATCTGAGTCGTCCCAATGTGCAGGTTGTTGTGCGTTCGGGCCAGCAGCGCCTTCGACATACGGGCTCACCTGGATACCTTTGCCGCCATCGCCCGCGACAGCAAGGAGTACCAGGGACATGGGTGGGGCTGCGCCTGGCTGGAATCCGGGAAGTGGCGTAGCTACCACAACATCGTGCCCATTTGGGAGGACCAAGCAGCCCCGCACGAAAGGACTACGATGATGTTAGCGCACGCCCGTAGTGCTTTCCGGGACGAGGGGGTAAGCGTCGAAAACAACATGCCCTTTGGCGACGGCAATTACATGTTCGCCTTCAACGGGGAGCTACGCGGAGTGAGGATAAGGGAGCACGGCCGCATCGGGGCCGAGAAGGTCTTCAACTACATCAAGCGATTCGACAAAGGCGACATGTTGCATGCCCTGAGGCGTGCGCTCGGTATAATCGAACAGCGCAGCCGTTACGTGCGGGCCATGAACATCGTCATTGCGAGCACACGCCAAGCTTGGGTTGCAACGAAGTACAACGAGGATCCCGATTATTTCCAAATGCACAGGTATCGGAGCGATGACGTGCAAATTCTCTGTTCGGAGGCGTACCCCGGAGGGCAAGACTGGTTACCCGTGCCCAACGGAACTATGGAATCCTTCTGACGTGGAGCGTCCCAGGCCATTTGTCCAGCACGCCCAAAGACGCGACTGGGACCAGCGCCACTGAAACCCAGACCGGTGTCCGCACCATGTATATAGTGAAGATAGGTGGTGGCGACAGCATCAATCTGGCAGGTATCGTCGCCGATCTCGCGGAGATCGCTGAACGGTTCGTGATTGTGCATGGCGCCAACGCATTGCGGGACAGTCTTGCTGAGCGACTCGGTGCCCCACGCGAGACGCTCACGTCGGTATCTGGCTACACCAGCGTTTACTCCGACGCCAGGGCAATCGATGTGATACTGATGAGCTACGCGGGCCTGCGTAACAAACGTCTGGTAGAACTCTGCCAAAGCCATGGCATCAATGCAGTGGGACTCAGCGGCATCGACGGGAGGTTGATAGAGGGTCAACGGAATCGTGGCATACGGGTCCGCGAAGGCGGCAAGACACTGATACGGCGTGACCTCTCGGGCAAACCCAAGCGCGTGAACGCGGATCTCCTCTGGCTGCTGCTCAACAACGGCTATACGCCAGTGCTCAGCATTCCCATTCTGGACGAGCAGCATACTGCGATCAACTCAGAAAACGACGACATCATCAACCTGCTGCAGGCTTCCTTGCAGGCGAAGCGGATCTTCCAGTTCATCGGAGCGCCAGGATTCCTCGAGGACCCCGATGACCCCACCAGTCTCGTGAAGCAGCTCTCGCAGACCGAGCTCGCGGAGCGGGAGCAGCAGGTCGAAGGCCGCATGAAACGCAAGATTTTGGCGCTCCGCAATCTGTTCCAAGCGGGCGCCGCCGAGGTCAGCATCAGCGACGGGCGCACGGAGCACCCAGTGCGCGACGCATTGGCAGGCAAAGGAACGTTGATCCGATGAGCGCCCGTGAGCTCGAACAGACCTACGGATTCGAGGTCTTTCCCAAGCGCGATGTCACGATCGTAAAGGGGGAAGGCGCCACGCTGTGGGATCAAGCAGGAAGAGCATACATCGATTGCACGGCCGGGGTGGGTGTCGCCAGCATCGGTCACGCCAACCGCCAGGTGGCCGATGCTATCGCCGAGCAGGGCAGGAAGCTCATCACCTGTCCCGGGATATTCTACAACGACACGCGCGCGCGGCTTCTCGAGAGACTGGTGTCCATCGCACCGGCAGGGCTGAATCGGGCCTTCCTCTGCAACTCAGGCACTGAGAGCGTCGAAGCCGCAATTAAGTTTGCGCGCCATGCCACCGGACGCACTGAATTCGTCTGTGCCATGCGAGGTTTTCATGGCCGCACACTCGGTGCGCTGAGCGCCACCTACAAGCATCGCGACGTTTTCGAGCCTTTGCTTCAAGGTTTCACTTTCGTACCCTTGAACAATATCGCCAAGCTCAGTGACGCGGTCTCCAACACTACCGCCGCCGTATTGCTCGAGGTGGTGCAGGGTGAAGGCGGCGTCCGCCTGGCTGACGCGGAGTATCTCACCGCAGTTCGCGAACTCTGTGACCAGCGCGGGGTGTTACTCATTGTCGATGAGGTGCAAACCGGATTCTGTCGTACCGGTCGCATGTTCGCCTGCCAGCACTTCGGTCTCCGGCCTGACATGATGTGCGTGGCAAAGGCGATGGCGGGAGGGATACCGATGGGGGCAGTGCTGTGTGGCGACTCCGTCCAACCAGCCGTGGGTATCCACGGCTCGACCTTCGGTGGTAACCCGGTAGCCTGCGCCGCGGCGCTCGCCACCATCGACTACATGCAACAGCACGACCTAGCCACGCAGGCTGCCCTCAAGGGTACCCACTTCGCCACCAGGTTCAGCGAGCGCCTGCCCACCAAGGTCCGCGAGCTGCGCTACCTGGGCCTGATGATCGGTATTGAACTCAAGACAAAGGCGCAGCCGTATCTGATCGCTCTCATGGAGCGTGGCGTGTTGGCACTGCAAGCCGGTCCCACGGTCATCCGGCTGCTGCCCCCACTAGTGATCAGTCTCGCGGAATTGGACGCCGTCGCGGACGCGCTCGAGGATGCTCTAGGCGACTGAGGGGTGCGGGTGATCCTCTCAGGGGCCTGCTCGTGATATCAACTCGGCGCACAGCTCGAGATGCGCAGCAATCATTTGCTCCACGGTAAACCGCGCCAGCACCCTGCTTCGGCCGGCTTCCCCCAGCCGCGCCCTGAGCTCAGCACTGCCGGCTAGGGTCTCCATCGCAGTCCGCAGCGCCACGCTGTCTCCAGGCGGAACAACCAGACCGGTTACCTCCGGGACATTCACCTCACGT
>JBDHKN010000100.1:0-20312 GCA_039586365.1 Gemmatimonadota bacterium
TTGGATTGCCCCATCCTCTCTCCCGCGCGCACGATGGTCGAGAACTCCCGCTCCCGGCCGATGAGCTCCGCCACTAACTCATCGGGTCTCTCGACATCGGTTGATGCATCTGGGGCACACTGTTCGCGAGCCGCCCTCACTAGAGCCCTGGTCGCAGGTTCCATCCCTTGTCGTTCTGACTCCAGTAGGTGCTCTAGAGCGTCGGCCTCCACTGCGGCCGTCACCCGATCGCCGGCTGAGAGATGTGATTCGATGACGAGTCGCCATCCCAGCTGGTGTTGGAGATCCAGCTCCCTTACCCGGCGAGCCAATTTTTGTGCTTCACGGAATCTCGCTTCCGACAGCGAGTTGCGAACCACAACTTCGGCGGCACGTACGAACGTCCTCCTGAGTCTACGGCGTTCCAGATCAGCCCACTGTTCAAACTCGGCACCGCCAGGCGCTGCAAACCGAGGCAAGAAATCTCCCTGGTAGATGCGGACTGCCGCTTCCAAGTCGCCCTGTTCGACGGCTTGCAGAAACGAGTCACGGTCAGATTCAATCGGGATCACGAGTGCGATCTTGCCGCCTGCGGAGTCCAGGGCATCATTGCCGATGCGCTGCCGCACGTGCCAGATCGCTTGGCTGAGCGCATGCTTAGCGGAGACGGGGTCTTGGTTGGCCCACAACAGGTCGATGAGGTGTTCGCGAGTGGCGCTCCGGCCGGGAGAGAAAGCCAGATAGGTGATCAGGGCCAGGTGCTTGCCAGACCCAAGTAGCTTGGTAGGGTCACGTCTCTCGTCCACCCTGTGGAGCGCTTCATCCCCCGAAGTCGCAAGAATCAGGGTGCCGCGAACTGGTTCATCTGTACGGTCTACGTTCGTCATCTGATGAGCATCTGACAGGGAGTTCCCATACTGTCACGTAAGACCGACTAGGATTCCCCAGCCGCCGCTCGTGAGGCGTACCTCGTTGTGGGCGTCACCGCACAAGTTACGGCCTCCGCAGGTCGGCCTGCAAGGCGTCCTGTGTGTGGCTGGGGGAGCAGTTCTCAGGGGCGAACTTTGTGGCGAGCATCTCGATCGCCTCCGCTACATCCGCGGGGCGTGAGCGGAGCCCGGCTGTATCAACATGCATGCCGGCGCCGACTGCACGATCCGGTTCCGACCGCGCTCAGCTGACTTCCGGCGGTGCCACAAACGTGCGGGCGCCCGGCGCGAGGGCAATTGGCTCAGATCACCGCATGGGATTGTAGTGTAAGCGGCCCCAAATGGTTTCGGAGGATGCTGCCATGAAACGCATAAATGTCTTATCCGTCCTTGCCACCTTGATTGTGACGGCATGTCAGGACATGCCCACGCAACACGGGCTTGAGGGTATAGCGCCGCTCGCATCCATCTCGGATGCCGTGCACGAGCAGGGAAACCTGCACTTCTTTTTCCTTCCGCCCATGGTCCCACAACCCGCACATGCGGGCACATTCGACGGATCCCTTGAGCCGGTGGTTGAGATCTGTGTAGAGCATAGTCGGGCTGGGAAGGGTCCTCATGAGCACGGCGGCGCTGTGACTGCCACCTGGCAAGCTTCTGCCGAAACACGGCTCCCCTTGCCGTCATGGCCACATATGCCACGATGCAAAAGACAACGGCCGCAACCCAATACGCTCCCCCCGCGAGTCTGCCGAGAACGAGCACGACGGCCATGATGAGCAGAAACGCCAGGATGGTCACCGCGAACCGGCGCACCGATTTCCTAATGCTCGTGTGCTGTTCCCTAGCCACCGAAGTCCACCGTCCCTCTAGTGTCGTCGGATCGTCGGTTTGCTTTCTCACCGCGAACCCGTGTGTCCACGCTGTCCGTGGCCTGCTACATCGCTGCCCCCCAAGACCCGGAAGCCCGCCGTGCCGGGATCGGCGCACTACATACTCCCCGTCTGGCAATTGCCCTCATTAAACATACAGGGGCCAAGCCCATCTGCGGCTTGCTCGACGTCTCCTCTCGAATCGGCGAACGTACCATCGTCGGAGGTCGAGTGACAGGAACGCAACGATGAAATGTCAGTCACCTCTTCCTGCGGGATTAGATATTGAGTTCAATTTGCTCGAGCAGGGTGCTGCGGGCGAGATCATCCGAGGTCACGTTCCCTGACCCCTCGGCCGGTAACAGCTCTATGCCGGCGTCTGCGTAGGCATCATAGATCAACCTACTGCACCACAGGCGGTTCCTCTCGAATCTGAGCAGCGGTTTCTTGAGTCCTAGTAGTCTGGCAGGAATGTTGGTGACCAGGGCGGCACGATCCAGTTTCCTGCCTTTGAGCCGCAGTGCTGCTGCAACCACCTCTTTTCGTTTGCGCCGAGTAAGGTAAGGGACGCGGTAGAGAGAGTAGCGATCAGGCTCGTACACTTTCCTGGGAACAGGGTCGATAGTCACGCCCTGCCGCGTGGTAGTGTGGAGGATCTTGCCTTCACCCACATACAACATGCTGTGAACGTATTGGGCCCCCAGCACCAGGCGGTGAAGCAGGGGAATGGGTGAGAGATGGAGAGTACGAGGGCTGGCGAGTAGGACGTCGGCATCCAGCAGGGCGGAGATTGCTAGAATTCGGCGCCACTGCCCGGTAAGGCGTTGGATCTTGTCTCTAGCCCACTGCCACGCCGCCGCGCATGTTTGCCTCACGCGCTCCAAGGTCTCACGGATCTTTGGTTGCCAGAACCGCTGTGTTTCCTCCATTGATCATCAGTCAAGCGGTCTGGCTGTATCACCGATTCTGCCTGAGCTTCCGCGATGTTGAGGACCTCTTGGCAGAGCGGGGAGTCATCGTCTCCCACGAAACGGTCCGGCAGTGGTGTCGCAAGTTCGGAGTCGGGTACGCTCGGGACCTCCGACGCAGGTATGGTCGCAAGGGAGACGTTTGGCACTTGGATGAACTCTTCGTGAACATACAAGGCAAGCGCCACTATGTCTGGCGGGCTGTCGACCAGGATGGAGATGTGATCGACATCCTCGTTCAGAAGCATCGAAATGCCCACGCGGCCAGGCGGTTCTTTCGCAAGCTCCTGAAGGGGCAAGGAAGCGAACCGTGGCAGCTGGTGACAGACAAGTTGAGGAGCTACGCAACAGCGCACAGGAGTGTCATGCCTTCCGTGGACCACGACACGCGACAGTATGCCAACAATCGGGCTGAAGTGTCGCATCAACCAACCCGACAACGAGAACGTTTGATGCGAAGGTTCAAATCAGCTGGACAAGCGCAGCGATTTCTGTCGGTTCACGGAGTGGTTCAGAACCTCTTCAGGCTGGGGCGGCATCTACTGCGGTCAGCACACTACCGGCTGTTGCGCAGCCGGTCCTTCCACCGATGGCTCGAAGTAACGGGCGTCTAGTACTCACACCCCAAACGCCGCCGACCTAGTTCACGGCGATCCGCATTACGTTGACAATGCCGTGAAGTCCCCCTGATCCGGAGTCGCCACCGATGAAGTATCCGAAGCGCAGCCAGTACCAGTATGCGAAATCTCCATACCGGATTCGCAACTGGACTGAGTACGAGGCAGGCTTACGCAGACGAGGCGACCTCACCGTCTGGCTTTCCGACGAGGCTGTCAACTTCTGGCGGGCCCGACCCAGCGGCAAGCCCGGTGGCCAACGCACTTACGCGAACATCGCGATTGAGGCGGCGCTGACGATCCGCATGATCCTTCACCTCCCGCTCCGACAGACCGAAGGCTTCCTGCGTTCCCTGGCAGACATGCTTAAGGTGGAGCTCCCCATTCCCGACCACACGACGCTGTCCCGGCGGCTCAAGACGCTCGGTGAGATCCCGTTTCGTGCGGTCGCGAGCCATCGGCCTATCCACCTGCTCATCGACAGCACCGGCCTCAGGATTTACGTCGGCAATCTGCGGAAACCACCGAAACACAGGGCCTGGCGGAAGCTGCACCTTGCGGTCGACGCAGGCACTGGCGAGGTCGTCGCCTCGGATCTGACCGGTCGCCGAACGCATGATTGCGCTCGGGTTCCCGCCTTGCTCGGGCAGATCGACAATCGAGTGGCCTCCGTCTCTGCAGATGGTGCCTACGACACCGAGGGTGTCTATGAGGCCGCTCAGGCGCAGGGTGAGGGACGAGCCGTGTGCGTGCGCATCCCACCTCGACGCGACGCGCAGCTGCGTCCAAGACCGTCGGCCGCGTTGATAGAGGGGAATCAGCGCGACCCTGGGCCTAGCCACCGTTGGGGGACAGGCGGACGAGTGTCGACGAGACCCGCGCCCAGCTGGTGAGGGGTCCAGCAGGAGACTCGCGATACTCAGAATGATGAAGCCTCGAGAGCCGCGAGACGCCCGGTCACTGGCAGACCGCTGGACCCACACGCTGGCCCCGCTGCGAGTCATCAGCGGGGCTAGCATGTGGACTCCCCTTGGCAAAGACCGCCCGTAGATGACTAGGGGAGGACGAGGTCAGGGAAGTTCGTCGCGTTCGCCAACGCTGCATAGAGGTTCTGAAGGTCGGAGACATCCGTGACCAGGCCTGGGGTCATCCCCGTCCCGGCTTCACCGAACTTCGCCTTGAACCACGCTTCGTTGGGCTTCTCGCGCACGAACTGCCCTAGACTCCTACCACCCAGGTCATGCGTGGTGCCGTCAACTCCGTGACATCCCTCGCACACGCTAGTATATAGCGCCTGGCCGGCAGCTTCGTCCCCGAGCGCTCCGACATTGCTGTAAGTGATCGTCGGTGCTACGACCTCAGGGGGATCGACCGAGTAATTGACGTACATGGCCGGGCCGGTCACCTCGATGTCATAAAGCAGGTTGGGAGCGACCCACTCCTCGCGCATGAACTTCATGATGTTCCACACCTGCTCCGGGGTGAGGTACGGAGAGTAGTCCGGATGCGTGTTGTCCCGCGCGTCTATGTCGCGCGCCCCCGTATGAACGACCAGATCGAACAGCCCCTGATATGTCTGGTTTGCGGGAGTGCTGCGCAGATTGACCCAGGCAACATCCGGCCGCGAGGCTGTCAGCGTACTCTGTCCGGTCCGATTGGCGTACGACGCTGCATTGCCCATGCCGTCCCACGCATGACACGCCTTACACCGATAGAAATCGGCCTCGGCTGTCGTGGTCGGCTGCGTGCCGCTGCCCCCGGCATCCGTGGTCCACCACTTGGCGTAGGCCGCGCCACCGAGAATACCGTCCGCCGCGGTGTACTGTGCGGGTACCGGACCAGGAAAGTCCACTCCGTCTAGACCGTCTTGCCCGTCGGCTCCGTCCTGGCCGTCCATCCCGTCGGTGCCATTGATGCCGTCCGCGCCGGCACATCCGGTCGCCATCACGACCGTGAAGGACGCGAGACAAAGCAGTCCCACTGCTCGCTTCAGACTCATGGGGTCCTCTCAAGGTTTGTAGTAAAACGCCACCTGCCCGGACACAGGGGGATCCCTGGTTCCGCCGGAAGCAGCAGCCCTCCGCTGCTTCGCCCCCACGTTCGTGGGGGAGCGACTTCCACCCGAGGGAAGCACGCAACGTGCCGTTTCTTGCCAAGCCTAAGTCGCTATTCTACAACGCGTTATGGCCGCTGTGCCAGGTGCGGCCATGAGGCGACGGGGGCAAATCCCCAAAAAGCATGGGGCATTTCACCACCGTGCGGAGTCCGGATGGCGTCGCTGGACCCTGATCTCTCTTCTGGCCGCTGGGGTCAAGGACCACGTACGGCCCACCCTCGTTCCCGGTCCCTTAAGCGCAACCAGCGCGGACCAGGCCGGTCTGCAGATCGTGGTTGGGAGGGACCCGCCAAAACGCGCTTCTGCAGCTACCGGAGGACGCGCAGGAGTAAATGAGCTGGAACGGCCCAAGAACTCATGCAAGCCGAGGTTCGGCCTGCTGCTGCACCGCTCCTTCCCCCCTATGGCGCCCCCGCCCCCGCTGCGATCAGGTTCTGCGTCCGTCAGGGGCTCCTGGCCAGCGATTCGAGGAAGGCCACCAGGTCAGCCATCTCACCAGCCGTGAAGACCGGCCAAGTGCCCACTTGGCCAACTGCCTCATCGTCTGGCGGGGGGTGGTTCCACAATGCTGCGGCCGCTGCCGCAGGCGTATGGAAAGACCTCGCCTCAGCGATGTCCGCCGCGGTCCTTGCGCCCCTGCCGTTCAGTGAGTGGCAGCCCAAGCACCCCTTGTCCCGCAGGAGCCCTCGTCCCCTTTGCGGGTCTCCGGATTGAGCGAAGTACTTGATAGAATAGAGGTAGCCGACCAGGTCAGTCATCTCCTCGGGTCTGAGCTGCGGGACCGAGATATCCCATTCCTGCATCGCCTGGATCATGCGCGGCGCCTTGTTCCACATCGCCGCGGCGAACGCGAGCAGGCTGCGATGCTCTGCGCGCTCCACCAGATCCGGCCCCAACCCACCGCCTCCCACAGGGTGGCAAGTGATGCAGCCTTTCTCGGTGAACACCCTACGTCCGTCACCGGCGAGACCGGGCATGACATGGAGCGGCGCCATCGGTACTCTCAGCGAGTCCGACTCGAGGTAGGCAATGATGTCGGTCAGCTCGGCAACTGTGAATCGAGGGCGAGGGATTTCTCTGGCCCGCATCGCCTCGCTCATGGCGGGTCCATGATTCCACATTGCCGCCGCGACCTGCATGGGTGCCACGAACTGACCCTGGTAAGCCCGGAGGTCCAGGTCTGGACCGACCACCCCACCGACACCTCCGGCCCGGTGGCATGTGATACAGTGCTTTTGCTCGAACAGTCGTTCGCCTCTGACGATGTCGCCGGCAGGATCGAAGTAGTCGAATGTGTACAGAAAGGCTACGAGATCGCCGGTCTCCTCCGCAGTGAGGTGAGGTTGCTCGATGCCGAGCTCGCGCATCCGCTTGACCATGCCGGGTCGGTGATTCCACATCGTGGCCACAAGATCATAGAAAGTCCGCGCGCGGGGAAAGCGTGCGAGGTCCGGACCCTCCGTACCCCCGAGGCCGTTTATCGCGTGGCACTTCACGCAGCCCTTGGACCCGTACACCTGAGCGCCGTGCGATGCGTTCTGTGTCGGTTGCGACCGTATGACTTGTCCGATTAGCGGGTCCAGAGGCGCGCATGGAACGGTGATGAAGCAGACCGCTACTGCTGCGGCTCGATAGCCGCGGTGGAGCCCAGTCGAAAAGTTGATTCTCATGCTCCGGCCCTCCCATAAGGGATGTCGTGTCGCGACAATATCATAGAGGTCAATCAGTCGAGACGCAGGCCGTCTCAAAGTGTTGCGACGACTGACGGACCGCTATCGTCCCTTGGCAGCCAGAGCCCTCAGATAGACCGAGAGATCCCTCATCTCGTCGTCCTCAAAGCGCGGCCAATCTACTTCCGCCGACTGGATCTGGTCATACATGGCAGGTGCGTGGTCCCACATCGCCGTCGCCAGCCCAAGGGGCGTTAGCACGGCTTGCGACTCAGAGAGGTCGGGCCCGATAGAGGATTGACCGTCCCTTGAATGGCAACCCACGCACCCCTTCTGCACGAAGAGCAGGTGCCCCATTCCTGCGTCGCCTTCTGTGTCGTAGAAGCGGAGATAATAGAGAAAGGCTATCACGTCGGCCATTTCGGTGCCCCGGAAGCGCGGAAATGCCACACCTCTGGCCAGCATTGCTGCCGCCATCCGCGACGAGTGGTTCAACAGCCCGCCGGCAATCTCGGAGACACGGAGTTGTTGAGTCGCTGCGCGTAGATCCGGTCCAGATGCGGTTCCACGACCGTCGGTTCCATGGCACTGCACACACCCCTTCGATGCGAACAGCCGCTGGCCGCGGCTGGGGTCCGGAGGTTGCAGCAGTACGACATCACGACCCTGCATCCTCGAGGCACTTCTGATATACGCCTGCATGTCCGCAATCTCTCCACCGACATAGGTCGGCATCGGCACTCCCAGGGAGGATTGCTGTTGCTGCATAACTGGTCCGTGGTTCCAGAGACCCTGGGCCAGGGTGACGGGAGCTATGTAGCGAGCGTACCCGTCGAGCGGGGGGCCGATCCGTCCACCCCTCCCACCGAGCGCATGACATTGTTCGCAGCGCAAGTCGGTGAACCAGCGCTCGCCGAGATCGGGGTCGCCCGGTTCATCGAACAGCTTCACGTAGTAGATGTAGCTGATGATGTCAGCGAGATCTGCCTCGGAGAACGTCGGCCACTCCACCCCACGCTCTCGCACTGTCTCGATCATCCGGGGCGTGTGGTTCCAGAACACGCCTGCTAGCTGTTGTAGGCTGCGACCGGCCCCGACGACCGCGAAATCTGGTCCGAGCGTACCGCCATTGCCCCATATCGAATGGCAGCGTGCGCAGCCCCGTTCGAGAAAGATCTGACGACCTGAGGCGGGATCTCCGCTGAAAGACGGAGCGGCCTGCGCTGCGGTGTCCAGGTTCCCGACTGCGCACGACAACAGGAGGGCTCCGAACGTCTTGAGCAGCCACGGCAGTCTCATGTGAGAGGCAAGGCTCATGTGCCTACCCGTTTGTATGGGCCGGAATGCGCCCCCGAGTACCTGGCTACCCGCTCAGCAACCTCGTGCACGACTGCCCGTCCCTCCTTTATCTCCCAGATAGAGACGATGGGGACAAACTTGGTGGCGATCATGTACAGTAGGATGAACCCAGCGAGTGCCCCGGCCATGATCGACAGTTCCACCCACGATGGCATATAGCTACCGACGGACTCGATCTCCCAGATCGGATTCACAGAGGTCGGCACCACAATGTTGTACCGCTCGAGCCACATGCCGATCACCACTGCGATTCCCGCGATCAGTGTTCCGCGGGGGTTGCGAGTTGCACTCCGTGACATCAGCGCCATGGGGATTACGAAGCACCCCAAGGTCATCGTCCAAAACGGTAAGGCGTACTGGCCCGTTATCTTGGACCAGAAGGTCCGCATCTCGGCCGGCTCCGCACCGTAGAACACCGTCAGGTGTTCTGCAAAAGTGAAGTAGAACCACAGACAGGCCATTATCAGCAGCATTCGGCCTAGGTAGTCGAAATGAACGTCCCTGAAGTATTCCTCCAGCCGATATACGCGCCGCAATACCACCATCGCGATCAGAATCGCGGCAATTCCAGAGTAGATCGCCCCGACGACGAAATACGGTCCAAAGATGGTGCTGTGCCACATGGGCCGGAGTGTCATTGCAAAGATCCAGCCGATGATCGTGTGCACGGACACGGCGATGGGGATTACGACGATGGCGAGAACCCGGATGACCCGCTCTAGGACCATGTGTTGGTACGGTGTGTCGCGGTAGCCCGCCGCCAGAAACCTGTAGAGCCGGGGTGCCTTGATTCCTGAGTCTCGAATGATGGCCAGGTCCGGCAACATCGGGACGTACAGGTAGATCGTGCAGGAAGTAAAGTAGAGCCCGATACTGATCACGTCCCACAAGAGTGGCGACTGCGGCTGAGCGTGAAAGAGCACGTTGAGCACTCGGTCAGGGCGGCCGAGGTCGATGATTGGCTGGATGGCGCCAAAGCCGATGACCAGAACGGTGATCAACTCTGCCGATCTGGTGATGGAGCGTCTCCATTCCGCCTGACTGACTCGGAGGATCGCCGAAATCAGCGTGCCAGCGTGACTGATCCCAATGAAGAAGACGAAGCAGATAATGTAGATGCCCCAGTACCCGGGTCGATTCAATCCGGTGCGACCGAGGCCAAAGCGGACCTGTAGGTAGTAGGCAAACAGACCCCAGAGCCCTACCACGACGAGGAGTCCTGCTGTCGCGTAGAAGGTGCGTGACGTCTCGACGAGCGGTCTCAAGAGCGCCCGTTCGTCGGTATCCATCCGATTGAGCTTTTCCGCCACCTCGCGACGCATTCTCACCGCCTCCGCCGCAGGTAGTAGACCTTCGGCTGCGTTCCCAGGTCCTCCAATAGCCGCATCGCTCGCGGATCCTCCTTGAGTTCAGCTACGTGGTGGCTCGGGTTGTCCAGATCTCCGAACGCAATCGCGCCAGTTGGGCAGACCTCGGCGCACGCCGGCTGGTAATCTTCTTCGCGTAGCTGCCGGCCTTCGGCACGAGCGTTTTCACGGGCTCTCTGCAAGCGGTGGTGGCAGAATGTGCACTTCTCAATGACGCCTTTCGGTCGCACTGAAACGTCCGGATTTAGGTGCTGACGCTCGGACTCGGCCCACTCCGGCCCGTACCAGTTGAAGTACTTCGTTGTGTAGGGACAGGCGTTAGCGCAGTACCGGCACCCGATGCAGCGTGGATAGATCTGACCCACGATGCCTTCGTCGTCGATATAGGTTGCGCGCACAGGGCACACCCTGATGCACGGCGGATTGTCGCAGTGCATGCAGGGACGTGGGTAAGAATCCATCTCGGTGGTGGGGAAATTACCCTCCACATGGGCCATGACCTTCATCCAGCTCATGGCTCGTCCCATCTCCGCCTGCTCCGGTGGGACCGTCGCTATGTTGTTCTCACTCTTGCACGACACTTCGCAGGCCGCACACCCCGTGCATCTGTCGAGATCAATCACCATGCCCCAGCGCGTCATCGGGTGTCGTCCGATCAGGCTCGTTCGAGCCGCACGAAGGTGGAGGACCAGGAGGGTAGTCCAGTCAACGAGTCGAGCGAACCGTCGAGCAATCGGAGTGGGTTCGCAGGTTCGCCGTTGGGATGTCGCAGTCCGTACGGCGCGCACACGTTCTCGGCCGCGGTACCTGGAAACACCTTGAGACGCGCTCGATACCTACCTTGGAGCGAGACCACCCATACCATATCGTTGTCGTTGAATCCCATGGTCTGCGCTGTGACCGGAGACACCTCCACCCAGGGTACCCAGAGAACGTCCGGGAAGAGCCCGGGCCGTTCGGCATGCCATCGCTCGAGCGCCAAGGTGCCGGACGAGAGAGTGGACACGCGATACGGCAACAGCCGCAAAGGAAACTCGTCCGGAGTAGCGTCGTCGTCGGATCCCACAACCAGATAGAGCTTTTGCCCCTCTTCCTGCGAGTTCAACGCACGCCGTAACACCGCGGGCATCAGATCGATCATACCGTCGGGCGTGCGAGCCATCCGACCCGGGTCGGTGTCGTCGTAGAGGACATCAGTCCAACCCCCACTTTTGACGAGATCTTCCCAAAAGGGCGCGAATTCATGGTGCTCCCTGAGCCACCAACCGCGTTGTTCCATCTCCCGATTGTACTGTCGCTCGAATTCACCGCCCAGAATCATGCCGTGGCCTGCTGAAAAGAGACCCCTCGCACGCACCTGCAGCAGCGCCTCGAAGTCCCGATACGGGAGGCTTCGAGCTACCGCGCCACCCAAGTTCTTTGCGAGAGCAAGGACAGCGTCGCCCGTGTGCATACTGTCCCCGGGCGCCTCTACGAGCGGTCGCGCCAACCCCCAAACCGGATACGGGTACGAAACGGGGGTAGGCGCATCCTGCCAGCGCTCATATGGCAACAGGTCTGGGAGAACCAGATCGGCGTGAAGCGCCGACTCGTCGAGAAATGGCGAGAAGCTGACAACGAATGGGATCTTCTCCAACGCTCGTGCCCAGAGCTCTGCTCGTGCTGATGAAGCCAGCGGGTTCGCGTAATACAGCATGAGAGCTTCCACTCCCGAGGTCTCCCCCTCAGCCACCGTTTCCGCAAAACGGCTGGCTTGGTCGCCGACACCGAACGGTGGCACTGGCGCAACGGGGGCACGTGCTATTCCGGCCCGGCTGGTGCCGTCCAAGGCTGGGTCGACTAGGGGATCGAGCGGTGGAGCACTGGCTACCAGTACGCCGCCAGGCCGGTTGACACTGCCCATCAGCACGTTGAGGCTGTGGACGGCCAGACCGGCTCGAAGTCCGTTCCGTGACAGCATCACATCGGCACCACACACGCAGACCGGCGCACTGCTCTCCGCGACCGCCCGAGCCAACGACGTTATGCGCTCGACAGGGACACCCGTGATCGCCGAGACCTCCTCCGTTCGATAGTTGCGCATCACGAGCGATCGGTAACCTTCCTGAGATTGTCCGGACTCGTTTGCGAAATCCCCGAACCCGGACACATGCCGCGAGACGAATTCGACGTCGAACAGCTCGTCTCTGAGAAGCACGTAGGCTATGCCTAGGGCGAGCACACCATGCGTGCCCGGCCTGATGCCAACCCACTCATGCGCGTGCGACGCGGTCCGCGAGAAGCGCGTGTCGATCTGGACGAAGCGGCTACTTCTCCTGCTGACCACGCCTGGACTGGAAAAGCCAGCAAAGGCCTGGAGCGGAGACCACCACGACTCGAAGAGCGGGGCGCCGAACGACAGAACGTACTCGGCCCGTTCCAGGTCGTAGCTCGGACGCTGTTGAATCCCGTGCATGAGCCCCATGATCGCGTCGGTCCCATCCTGATAGTCGTCGAACACATAGTTGGGTGACCCGAACGATCGCAGAAACTGACGCCACAGATCCTCCATCGTCCCGGCGCAGTAGCCTGACAACACGGCCAATGCCTCGGGCCGGTCCTCCAAACGCAGCACCCGGAGACGCTCAGCGACCTGTGCGATGGCTTCCTCAAGCGGTATTGGCTGCCACCTACCGGCTCCGCGAGGGCCGACGCGAGCGAGCGGAGCTGCCAATCTCTCCGGGTGGTACAGTAGCTGGACGCCGGCAACGCCCCGCGGACAGACGCCTCCACGACTCATCGGGTGCAACGGGTTGCCAGTAATTCTTACGAGACGCCCATCCACCAGTCTGCCACTGATTCCACACCGCGCTGGGCAGATCAGACATGTCGAGTTGATTCGGTCCTCGGTGCCGGGACTCCATCCCAACTCAGCGGATGAATCAGGCTCCCAAACGATCTCCGGCACCTGCCACAGCCCGTACGCCGTGGCGGCACCACCGACGGTCCACAGGAACTCCCGCCGAGTTGGTCTCATTGGCACGTGTTCGGCGCTATCGGTGGCAGGCATTGCAGTCCAGTGTTTGGCCTTGCTCACGGTGACAGTCCATACAGAACTCCATGGTGATCTCCAGTAGTGGCCGGTCGGGAGGACGTTCCGTCTCGGCAATTGCGCCGTGGCAGTTGTTACATTCGAGTTCGGCGATCCCTACATGGCGCCGATGCGTGTAAAACACATGCGATGACAGACGAAACAGTTTGTTGAAGTGGAGCGGGTTCCCTGCGGCAATGAGCTCAGTCACCTTCGCCGCTTCCGCGGATGTGCCTTGCCGTGCCTGGTGGCACATCGAGCAAGTCTCGACGTCCGGCAAGCCGGCATGGGCGCCTGCTCGCACGTATTTGTGGCAGAACTCGCAGGTTAGGCCGAGATCCTGGGTGTGCTTACGGTGGTTGAAGGCCACAGGCTGTGGTATGGCAGGGTTGCGCCTGGCCGCAGCGGGCAAGGCAATTGCTGCCGAAACCAGGATCACAATCGCGACAGCCACGTAGCGACGGTCCGCTGCGCCCGATTGCTGGCGCCAGCCGAGCTTCTCAAACAGCGACAAGTAGGGGGTCACGGAAAACCCGGGACTCGATGGATCGGCCTATGCATCTGAGACCCGGGCCGGCATCGAGCAAAGCCGACCCCTGTGGGGCAGGCAACCCTGTTCCCGTGCTCTTACCATTGGAGCTGTCTGGCCCGGTTCGCTCCGCTCTCCTGGCGCATCTCTCTGATGTACGAAACCAGGGCTTTGAGGTCGTCTGGCTGCAGTTGGGCCTCGAAGCCGGGCATCGTGCCCCGGCCCTTGGCGATGGCCTCGGTCAACTGGTCATCCGTGCGTGACTCCTGGAAAGTCACCGTGGTGAAGTCAGTCGGTTTTGGATCAAACGCGACAGCCGCAGGTCCGTTCCCTCCTCCTGTCGCTCCATGGCACATAGCGCAGTGCTGTTTGTAGACCGCAGCCGGATCATTGCCTGCCGACGTGAGAGCAGCCTCGCCAGCGACCAAGAGAGCCAGGGCTAACATATTTCCGCCAACAAGGGCATACAGCTGCATAACTGTCCTCCTCGACACTGTATTTGGTTTGGTGACCTGCCACTGCGAGCAACCTGCGGAAAGCAGGGGACGTGCCATTCACCACACACTCAACAACTGGTTGTGAGAAAAGAGATTAGGTCCTGCCGGCGCCACCCAGCCCTTGCGGCAGCTGGGTCACATACCCCATGCTTTTGGGGCATTCCACCGAGTCAGGGGACCTGCCCTTCCAGTCCTAGGCCAGCAACTCAATGCAGTGCAGTCACTTATCCTAGGGTCTCGATCTTGCGCATTCCTGCAGGGAGGGTGTCAACCGTCCTGGATGTGATGAGAGCTGGGGGTGCACCCCCGAGTCCGCCAAGCAGAGGTTCGGTGTCAGTGGTCAACAAGAAGATCCTACTTGTGGATGACGACCGTCTCGTTCTTGGCAGCGTAGCGGCAAAACTGGAGGCTGCGGGTTATCGCGTCTGGATGACGGATTCTGCCATCGAGGCGGTTGAGCTTGCAAAACAGGTGCAGCCCAACGTAGTGGTGACCGACCTGCGTATGCCGGCGATGGATGGGGTGGCCCTCCTCAGGCAGCTGAAGCGCTGTGCCAGGGGTGCGCCCCGGCTGTGCATCTACACTGCAGCACCGAGGCCTGACCAGTTCATCCAGCAAATGGAAGGTGTGCTCTGGATCTCCAAGACTACGGGGCATCGAGCGCTGCTCAGCGCACTTGAGGTTGGAACGACGAGCGTAGCGCGTCTATCCCCTGGCTCGGGCGGGGTGGCGTAGCGCGATGCCACGCAGTGGCCTCAGGCATCGGATCCTGCTGTGGTTCTTGGTGCTGTCACTAGCACCCCTGTTTGCGTCAAACACACTCGGGTACCTCGTGACTCGCCGGATCATAGAAAACCAAGTATCACGGCATGTGGAAGCTCTTGCGGAGGTGGCGGCGCGTCATGTTACTACCGAGGTGGAGCAGCGCCAGCTTTACCTCGATGCCGTGGTCGCAGGCAACACCCTTCTCGTCGACGGCGTATCCCAGGCGGCTACGGCCGTGCGATCCGGTCGGCGACAAGTCGAAGTGGTCGCGCTCCTACACGAACATCTCGACAAGAAACTGGCGGAGCTCCGGCCGCTTTCGGAGCTATTTGTACTCGACACCGGGGGGCTGGTGATCGCGTCCACGAATCACGACCTACTCGGTACTGATTGGTCGGGTACCGAGATCTTTCGCCTCGGGCGTTCGGGTCGCTACTTCTCAGAGGACTTGGTGGCGCTGGGAGGAGTCGTGGGACCGGTATACCGACTTGCGACGCCGATTCGCGGTGAGAACGGGGACCCGGTGGCAGTGCTGGCTGGCACCGCCGGATTTGAGAGCGTGCAAGGCTTCCTACGTATTCCATCGGACCTGGCCGGAGACATTCGTACTTTCTTGACTGACAGCGGGGGTTATCCCCTGTTCGTGTCCCACCCACAGGCAGGCTTGGATTACGGGGCCAGGTTGACTTCACCGCTGTTGGAGCGGTCCGCCGGAGCCGTGATAATGTACTCGAATTACCTGGGCGTCCAGGTATTGGGTACCTCGGTATCCATACCTGGCAGATCGTGGAGGTACATCGTTGAGGTGCCCGTAACGAGTGCCTTGGGACAACTTTATAGGCTTGCTCAACTAGCGCTACTGTTACAGGCAGCGTTCGCTCTCTTGCTCATAGCAACCGTATGGGTTGTTGCCCGGTCGATAGTCGCACCGGTTCACCACCTCGCCACCGCAGCTGAACGCATCCGCAGCGGGGGACTGGGAGTCGAGGTGCAGATCGATCGCCGTGATGAGCTGGGGGAGCTGGGTCGGACGTTCAATCAAATGTCTCAAGAGCTTCAGGTGTCCGCACAGAGGATCCGTCAGCTCCACGATCAGGAGATGCGGCGGGCAGCGCAGCTGGCGTCGGTGGGCGAACTGGCATCTGGCATCGCGCACGAGATCAAGAACCCACTCGTTGGTGTATCGAGTGGAGTAGACCTGTTGGTCAAGGATCTGGATGACGACGCGAAGTCAAAGAACATCCTCAAGCAAATGCGCGCGCAACTCAGCCGAATCGATTCAGCGATAACCGATCTCCTGCGCTACGCGCGACCGAAGGCTCCCCGCTTGATGTGGACCGATCCAGGACTGCTGGTGGACAGGGTTATCGCGCTCATAAGCCACCAGGCAGACGCGACCGGAGTTCACGTCGAGAGGCATACGGATGGGTCGGTCGGCAAAGTCGAGATCGACCCCGAACTAATGACTCAGGGTCTCGTAAACCTGGCTTTGAACGGGATACAGGCGATGGGACCCGGTGGGGTACTCACGCTATCCACGCGGCGCGTGAGTGGCGAGGTACACATCTCGGTATCCGATACCGGAACCGGGATTCTGGATGATCAGCTGGCGACGATCTTTCGACCGTTCTACACGACGAAACACCAAGGAACCGGACTCGGATTGACGATCACGCGAGGAATCATGGAACGCCACGGAGGTCGACTCAAAGTCCAGACGGAGGTGGGGGTAGGGTCCACCTTCACCTTGGCCCTCTCGCCCCGTAAGGAGCCGACTGAATCATGACCTCGGGGCCACTGATCGCCGTCGTCGACGATGACGAACTCACAAGCATATGGTTGAGTGAACATCTCGAAGGGGCGGGCTACGCGGTCGCATGTGCTGGAACCGGTAAGGAAGCGCTCAACCTGATCAAGGCTGCGGTCCCGGCCCTCGTGCTCCTCGATCTGCGCTTACCGGACGCCTACGGCCTCGAGCTACTCGGACAGTTCCGCGAGATCGACCGTGACATGGTTGTTATCATGGTGACCGCGTTCGGCGAGATCGACACGGCGGTGCAAGCAGTGAAAGCCGGTGCATATCACTTCCTCCAGAAGCCACTCGATCTGGATGACCTCCTCATCACGATCGAAAAGGGCCTCGAGGCACGCCACTTGCGCAAGGAGGTGGCGGTGCTGCGCGCACAGCACCGGTGGCTCTTTGCCAGTGTTGAACTGGTGGGTCGCTCGCGCGCGATGGAGGAATTAGCCCGAACCGTAAACAAGGTAGCACTCGCAGACTCAGCCACGGTTCTACTGAGGGGAGAGAGCGGTACCGGGAAGGACCTCGTTGCCCGTGCGATTCATGCCCGGAGTGAACGCCATGACCGTCCGTTCCTCGAGATCAATTGCACCGCCCTGCCTGAACATCTCGTCGAATCAGAACTATTCGGTCATGAGCGCGGTGCGTTCACGGATGCGCGCGAGCGTAAGAAGGGACTCGTTGAGCTGGCCGACGGCGGCACGCTGTTCCTGGATGAGATCGGCGAGATACCACCGGGCACTCAGGCAAAGCTACTGCGCTTTCTCGAGGACTCGGCGTTCAAGCGTTTGGGCGGGACCACCGATGTTCGGGTCAACATTCGCGTGATCGCTGCGACGAACCGCGATCTCGAAAGCGCAATCAAGAACCAGGTCTTTAGAGCCGATCTCTACTATCGCCTCAAGGTAGTGCCCATTCAGATCCCACCGCTCCGCGAGCGGCCGGACGACATTGCCCCTCTTGCAGAGTATTTCATCGAACGGCTCTCCCGGGAACTCAAGCGCGATCCCGTCGCATTCACAGTGGCTGCGTTGCGCATACTCGAAGCCTACTCCTGGCCGGGCAACGTCCGTGAATTGCGTAATGTCATCGAGCGAGCGCTGATCCTGGAAGACGCACAGGAGATCCGCCCCGAGCATTTGCCCGCTGAGATCTTGGGCGCGCCACGCGAGGACACGAATGGCAGCGAACTGTTTCAACTGCCGCCGGACGGCGTCAGTCTTAAAGACCTCGAGCTGGAGTTGATTCGACAAGCACTAACACGGACGGGGGACAACGTAACACGGGCCGCGAGGCTTCTTGGACTCAGCCGGGACACCTTGCGTTATCGTCTCGACAAGTACGACCTAAGTGGGCCTTAGGCAATTGATCGGATTGCCCACCGCAGCTCCCCAAGCTATCCCGTCGTCCTATCGTGTACTCGGATCACGTCCTTGACTGATACTGATCCGCCTTCCATAGTACAATTTGCCTTCTTCAACGACTGCAACCCAAGTCGACAAAGCCAGGCCGCTTGATGACTCACGGTTCTACGATGTCCGTACATGCCTGCTTCGTACTGTTGCAGCTGGCCTCAGCAGGTTTGTGGGGGTGCGGCGTTTCCCGGGATGCGTCTGTACATGAGTCGACGGCGCAATACGCTCCCTCTGATGAGTTGCTTCTGGCTTCTTCCAAGGTGGCACTTCCGCCACCTGGTGTGGTGCCAGAGTATCTTCCGCATCCCGAGTCAGAAGGAGCGAAACTGGTGCAGCAGTACTGCACTGCCTGCCACGAATTGCCAACTCCCAAGATCCACTCCAGAACGGACTGGCCGCGTGTGACGCGCAGGATGTGGTTGCGAATCGACGGTCTTGAACCCGGCTTCGCCGTACCGGTGCCAACGTCGGCTGAGCGGATCATGATCCTGCGCTATCTGATCGACAACGCACTTAGGGTGAGCGGTACCACTCTACCAGCCGGCCCGGAACGCGCCTTTTTCAGCGCGACTTGCAGTCGCTGCCATGAGCTTCCGGACCCAAAACACCACTCCTACGAGGAGTGGGTTGTGGTTACACGGCGGATGATGGACCGTATGGAGACGATGCTGGGAGTGACCCTCACTCCGGAAGAGTTTTCGAAGATCGCACTCTATCTCGAAACCACCTCCAAGGATACGCCCTAGTCCCCCACGACCGGCTTTTGCGTAACACGTGTGAAGGGCATTCTCAACTTAACAGTCTGTCGGACTTAACGAGGCCGTGTTTTGTTGAGTTAATAGTGGTTGCACTCGTTCTTCGTCATCCGATATACTCGGTGCCATGAGCATACGATTCGTGAATGTCGATCGGGATCAGCGGCTGTTGTTGCCTCCGGATTTGCGGGAGTGGATCCCGAAAGACGACCTGGTCCATTTCGTCATTGAGGCAGTTGAGGAATTGGATTTGCGTTCGTTCAAAGTGAATACGCGCGGCACAGGTAGCCCTCAGTATCCACCGCACATGATGTTGAGTCTTCTCATCTATTGCTATGCGAACGGCATTTTCTCGTCGCGTCGCATTGAACGGGCCACCTACCGGGACATCGCTGTACGGTACCTGACGGGTGACACGCATCCAGATCACGATACGATCTGCGCGTTCCGGCGGGAGAACTTCACTGCAGTAGCGGACTGTTTTGTCACAGTTCTGGAATTGGCGCGGGAGTTGAAGCTGCTGAAGGTCGGAACAGTCAGTGTGGATGGCACAAAGATCAAGGCCAACGCGAAAATGAGTCGGAGCGTTCGATACGACCGGGCGGGTGAGCTTGTTGAACAGTTGAAGCTAGAAGTGGCTGAGCTACTGGAGCAGGCTGAGCAGACCGACTGTGGTGATGAGACAGACGGTCAGAGTCTGCCGGAGGAGATTGCACGTCGCGACAGGCTTAGGGAGAAGCTTGAACAAGCGCGTGCTCGTATTGAGGCGCGCGCCAAGGCAAAGGCGGAGGAGGAGCGCGCCGATTACGAGCGGAAGTGCAAGGCACGCGAGGAGGCGTAAGGGTTTGTCTAAGGGCCCTTTTATCAAGGAGCCCGACCCAACCCCCGAGTCAAAGACGCAAGACAATCTGACTGATCCCGACAGTCGGATCATGCGTAAGAACAAACGCAGCAGTTACGAACAGGCATACAACGCGCAAGCTGTCGTCGACGCCGATGGCAGCCAACCGGTGTTGGTTGCCCGTGTGAGCCAATGCTCTGTGGACAGAATCGAACTCGTTCCAGACATAGAAGCCATTCCCGAAAGCATCGGATGTCCCGAGACCGTTTTGGCCGACAACGGATACCTTGATGAAGACAGCGTTCGCCGGTTAGAGGGTGACGCGGATGAACCTAAGATGAACGTGTTGGTTTCTGTCCATGCCCAGGTTAAACAGGTTCGCCGGCAGCACGATTTCCGTCCTCATCCGACTAAGGAGAAGCAACTGCGAGCGATCCGCTCCGAATTCGTCTTGGAGATGAAAGAGAAGAGTATTGGGGGTATTGTCAACTTGACGCTGAATGCCGGTGCAAGAACCTTGAGGCCGATCCGTGACTGCTTGAGAATCACGGACTTCCGGTTTGATGGATTGCGCTTTCAACGCGAGAATTCACTCAACTTGACAGTGCTCTAAGGAGAGTGTTCCAGCATGAAAAGCACCATCGCAGTCTTCCATGAGAAGGGTAGATTGTCAAGGCCAACGTGGTGGCCGATGACGTTAGACTCACCTTGATGCTTCCATCCGCACTCTGAGTGGGTGAGGCTTTTCTGTCACCCGGTGCA
>JBDHKN010000101.1:0-16173 GCA_039586365.1 Gemmatimonadota bacterium
GGTTTCGGCTTCGTGTGATTGAGCCGCAACCCCTGCCCTGCAGCCAGAACTAGCGCCTTCGAGACATGTTGGGACGCTTCGGTCACAAACTCCCTCCCCTCCGGTGTACCACGATGAACCTCCGGTTTCGCAACATACGAGAAGGCAACTTGATTCAATCCACTTCCCTGTCAACTCCCCAAATCGGGGCGCCGCCAGGAAAACCGCAATGCTGCGGTCCTCCTGTAGACCAATCGCCGACCGGATACCGCCGCTTCGGGCCGACGCAGGATCAGCCGCGAGACCGCCGCGAGCGCACCATCCGGCTGGCCCCGAATCGCGCTAGGCCCCTGAGCGGGTCGCTGGCCTGTACCTCGAGCCACGCGCGATCCCCAATCTAACAGCGCATGATCGACGTAGTGGAACGCCTAGAGGCGAGCCAAGTGCCGGTCAAAACTCAAGCGGAGGATAGCCATACTCTGGCGCCCAAGCTTGCGTAGGTTGACGGCACCCATGATAACCAGGGGGGAAGTGTGGGGTAAGTATAGACCTCGGGACTGGGTCGCTCTACGTAGGCTGGGCGCATTGCGGAATCGCGACCTCGCCGGTCCTCTGAGATCTCAACTGGAGAGGCTGGCGTCGTGCTGGGTGCTGTGGAGCCTGTTTGAACGCAAGTTGAAAGCCCTGGTGGAGACCGATCCCCAGAACCCGGAACGGATCGTACCTGTCGCCTGGGGTAGGCCTTTCCGGGCCGCACCTGCCCAAAGGGGCATACTTCACGCCCGACCTGAGAATGGGACGTTTGGCAAGCTGCAGCGGTCATATCACCTGCTGGTACCGCAGGGCGAGAATCGTCGTACTGGGCGGCGTCTGTCGCTGGACAGTTCCAATAGCCGGGGGGATACTTGGGATGTGGGATGGGAAGTTCCTATCCCGACGGGTATACTGGCGTCCCGAGCACGCTGGGGCCGCCTGACATCGGAATGACAGCCGTGAGGTTCCCGTTCATGCCCAATCCAGGAATCCCCGCCGGCCTGCTGCGGCCAGCCCTTCGCCGGGCTTCCGCGGTCGCCGTGCTCGCCGCCGCCCTGCTTCCCTTGCTGCCCACCAGCGCATTTGCCCAGGCCGACGGCGACCCCATCGCCCTGGGGACCTACCGTGTACTCCACTCCCGGATCCTGGGAGAGGATCGGGTCCTCCAGATCCATCTTCCTGTGGGCTATGAATCCACCGAGGCGGCCTATCCGGTGCTGTACCTCTTCTATTCTGATTGGGTGGAAGGGTACTTCGCGCAGTTGGTGAACGACCTCCACCACTTGTCCATGGACCGGATTCCCCCGCTGATCCTAGTCGGGGTCCCCAACACCCAGCGGTACCGCGACCTCCTTCCGTGGCCTCGCTCCGAGGGCCGGTCCGCCGAAGGGCAGGGGGACAGGTTCCTCCAGGCCCTCCGGACGGAGATCATCCCCTTCGTCGATGCCGAGTACAGAACCAAGCCATACCGGATCATGGTGGGCCCGCAGGCCGCTGCAGTTTTCGGGGTTTACACCCTGCTGGAATCCCCGGAGACCTTCCAGGCCTTCATCCTCAACGATCCATGCCGTTTCGATTCTCCAGGGCGATCCCTCTGCCGGGAACTGGTGGTTTTCGCCGCCACGGCCGTGGCCCGGGGGAAGTACTTCGCCGTAAGCCATGACGCGGCGGATGATCGGTGGGACAGGGAGATGTTGCAGTCCCTGGCTGCCGGTCTCGAGGAGAATGCGGTGGACGGCTTCCGGTGGCGCATCGAGTGGGAGACGGACTGGCCCTTTTTTCTGGCCCCGGTGGCAGGCCGGTCCGCCCTCATGGATCTGTTCCGCGACTATCCCTTCCCCTCCGTGGATGACGTGACGGGCTGGGCGGACATCCGATCCCATTATGAAGGACTCTCCCGAAGCCTGGGGTTCACCGTCGACCCGCCCAGCCTCATTCTCTCCCAGTCGTCGGCTCGGCTTGCGGAGCAGGGAGAGCATGAGGCGGCTTTGGAGGTCCTGCATCACCTGGTGGAGATCCACCCCTCGTCGCTAGACGGGCCCTGGCAGTTGGCCAACCTCTACCGGGTCATGGGGGATACGGTCACGGCCATCCGCTATTACGAGGAGTGTCTACGCCGCGACCCGAACATCACGCCGGCCCGGGATTGGCTGCAGCGCCTGAGGGGTAGGGGGTAAGCGGGCGTCCGCCATCGGTGGATCGCCTCGGAGGGGGGAGGTGAGGCAGGCGGTGAAAGTGCCGGACCTCCTGCCCAAACCCGCTGCTGCGTATCCGACAATGCCTCTTCCGATCACAGGACGTTCTTGTTACCGGCGCATTGCTTGGGGCCAACCGTTCCACGGTCCCCAGATCCCGCCTTCTGGCGCATGGTGTAACTGACGCCAACTTTACTGCGTAGCCGAAGCCCTGCGCGATCACCCTGGGAGTGTGACAGTGTTATCCGAAGATCGGCGAATCGGTTTCTGGATTGTCGTGGGTGCGTTCTGCCTGGTCGGCCTGCCGCATGAGCAAACGCCTCGGCCATCCGTGCGCGTCGAGCGGCTTCTCGATGCACCGATCATAGCGCCCGAACTCGATCCCAGTATCGGCGTGAACATCCAGGGACCATCGCTCATCCGCGTGCCCGACTGGGTGCAGGCCCCCCTGGGCCGGTACTACCTGTACTTTGCCGACCACAAGGGCCGGTATATCCGGCTTGCCTATGCCGATGCGTTGCTCGGCCCCTGGACGATTCATCCGCCCGGCAGCCTGCAGATTGAGGGCTCGTACTTCCTGACGGATCCGCCTGAGGTGCCACCAGCGGAGTTCGAGCGGATCCGCGCGGCGCGCGGGCGAGCCGCGCTGTCGCACGATTTGCTGACCGAGATCACAGCGCCCCACATCGCGTCGCCGGACGTTCACGTCGATGACACCAATCGCCGGATCATCATGTACTTCCATGGTCTCGAGGGCATCGGCCGGCAAGCGACGCGGGTGGCCCTCTCCCGGGACGGGATTCGGTTCGAGGCGCGACCCGAGTTACTGGGCCGAACCTACATGCGGGCTTTCCAGCACGACGGCTACACCTACGCCATGTCCATGCCGGGCCAGTTCTACCGGTCCCGGGATGGGTTGAACGTCTTCGAGGAAGGACCGCTGCTGTTCAACAGTGACATGCGTCACGCGGCGCTGCTCAAGCGAGGCAACACGCTGTTCGTCTTCTGGACGCAGGTCGGTCATGCGCCCGAGCGGATCCTGCTGAGCACGATCGATATCTCGGGCGAGTGGACCACCTGGACTGAAACCGACCCGGTCGAGGTGCTGCGGCCGGAACGGGACTGGGAAGGCGCCGCTGCACCGCTCGAGCCCTCGGTGCGGAGCACGGCGTATGGTCACGTCAACCAGCTGCGCGACCCGGCGATCTACGAGGAAGACGGCCGGACATTCCTCCTCTATGCCGTGGCAGGGGAAGGCGGGATCGCCATCGCAGAGGTGCACTTCGACCGATAGACTGTACGGCGACATCCACTCTAAGAAGTCTGCAATCGACGCTTGCGGCCGATCACCGTACGGCGCAGCAGTGGAACCACCCGCCGCCACCCAAACTGCGCAGATTCTCCTGACTGCAGCCGCTCGAGTTGTGCGCCGAGTTCTACGAGATCACGGCGCCGCGCACGGCTATACCCACTGCTCGGTGATCTTCAAGAGCTGCTCGATGTCCTGGGCGTTGTTGAACAGCGCAACGCTGGCGCGGATCTTACTGCCACCCTCCTTGAGGCTGACTCTGACGTTCGCTGTCTCGAGCGTGGCACGGATCCGTTCTATGTCCCGGCCATGCTCGAACGTGACTATGGCGGACCGGTTCCCGGCCGGAGTCCAGACCGAGTGACCCTGTTCCATTAGCCCTTCGCGCAGCCGATGGGCGAGGTCGACCGTGTGACGCTCGATGTTCTCCACACCGACACGCAAGAGGTAGTCGAGTGCCGCTCGCAATTGGAACACCGCACCGAAAGCCAGAGTGGCGTATCCGTACTTCCGTCCATCTGTGTACAACTCGTATCGAAAATCACCGAGTTCTTCGGCAATGTGCAATGAGCCCAGGCGATCGAGTTTCACCGTATCGAGGAGATCCTCGCGTACGTAGAACGGTGCCACGCCGAATCCCCCGAGAAGCCACTTGTATGTACCCGACGTGAGGAAATCGATGTCTACTTGCTTCACATCCAACGATAGCATCCCCACGCCCTGTATCGCGTCAGCGTACAGATAGGCTCCGTGGCTGTGAGCGAGTCGGGCTAACTCGGTGAGGTCGTGCTGATACCCGTTCTGGTGCGACACCCAAGCCACCGAGATGAGGCGGGTTCTATCGTCAACCATCTTGGCGAACTCCTCGGGGGGTGCAGCACCTTTGCGGCTAGGCACGATCCGCAGATCGATGCCCCGAGTGTCGGTGAGATGTCGGTAGAGCACGAACGTCGTCTCGTAGTGCAGGTCGTCGATCACGACGTTATCACCCGGTGCGAGGTCGAGCGCACGCGCAACGATGTTCTCTCCCTCACTGGTAGCGAACAGCAGGCCAATCTCCGATTCGGACGCCCCGACGAGTTGCGCGAACCTCTGCCGCACCAGATTGGCCTCGGCCATCATGTCACCGAGGCTCACTGGGTCGCGCGCCTTGGCCGCTGCGAAATCCTGTGCGGCCTCGATTGCTTGTCGTGGCGACGGTGTGATGTAAGCTGAGTCGAGGTACGTCGATTCACTGACGACTGGGAAGTCGTGACGTACGCCGAGGGGATCGTCCCCCACGTCCGCCTCGCTACCGGCGCAGGCGACGCCGCTCAGAGCCGTCGCGACCGACACCGTCTCCAGGAACTCACGTCGTGTATACGGCACTGGATCCCTCCGCTTGAATCAGTCGGTTTTCACGCGCTCGAGTAGGTCGACCGTGCTGTACAAAGATGCGGCTGCCGCGACGCACGCGCGAGACTCACCGAACCTGGGGTACCTGTTGGCCCCATGAACTAAGAAAGGCCGCTCCGAAGAGCGACCTTCTACACAGCCCGACGATCAGCGCCGTGCTATGCAGGACCCGTAGCCTCCCTGCGCACTCCGCTCGTGTGCGGTCCGTCGGAGTTGGCTACCGCGCTCGTTGGTGTTCCATTCCATGGCGGGGCGGAGAACCGGCCCGGCCAGCGCCACAGCCCGCTCAACGCGCGCGGACCTTGCGCCGGCGCCGCCGTTTCGCCGCTTCCGCCTTCAAGCGACGGGCAAGGCTCGCCTTTACGAAATAGCGCTTCTGCCGCAGGTCTTTGAGAATGCCCGAGCGTTGAACCTTGCGCCTGAAGGCCTTGAGGGCCCACTCCACACGATCGTCCTCCTTCAGGACTATCTCTGTCACTGGCTCTCCTTCGATGAATGGATATTAGACGGGCCGCCCGATATTGGATCGGGACGGCCCATCAAACAGGTCACTCGAGTCGGCTATGCGCCGACAGCGGTCACGTTCTCTGCCGCGGGGCCTTTCTGACCCTGGACGATGTCAAACTCGACCTGCTCACCTTCGCGGAGTGACTTGAAGCCTTCTCCCTGAATGGCGCTGTGGTGGACGAAGCAGTCCTTGCTACCGTCTTCGGGCGTGACAAAGCCAAAGCCCTTGCTGTCGTTGAACCACTTCACTGTTCCTTTGGTACGCATTACGTACTCCCTTATGTTGCTGTGGTCGGGGTGCGGGTAATGCCGTACCAACCGACTACACTTCCGCGGAATAGCGCCCCCGCGTTGGGCTGCCGCGCAAACGTGCGCGACGTGAAACCTCAAAATGCAGAGCGGGAGACCTGATCGTAACCAGGTCCCCCGCCGACGTTCGAACATGGTCAGCTCCCCAAACGGGAGCCTTTTTCAAGCTGCCGAACCATAACCCGCCCGGGGCGCCCAGTCAACCACGGGTTTGGCAATCAGCGACTTCGCCCTTGTCAGTTGGGGCGCTCACTGCGAACTTTACATGGAGTGTTCAGTGACCCGCGCCATCCGCTGCCGATTCTTGTCGCCACGCGCCCGTCCCACCGAGCAGCCCATCCATGGGCAACGCGCGCTCCGACTTGGTATTAGATAGACGCGCAACCGTTGCCAGCAGAGGAACCGTAAATGCGGCTACTACTCATCAATCCCCGGTTCCCGGAGAGCTTCTGGAGCTTCAAGTGGGCGGTGAACACCGTACTATCTGGCCAGAGAGCGTTGAATCCACCGCTCGGCCTCGCCACGCTTGCTGCTCTCTGCCCGGAAGACTGGGATGTAGCAATTGTTGATGAGAACGTTGAGTCCATTCCGCTCGCACCGCAGGCGGACATTGTTGGCATTTGCGGGATGGGAGTTCAGTTCCAGCGCCAGCAGGAGCTGCTGACCTACTATCGCAACAAGGGATACTTCGTAGTGGCGGGCGGCAGCTACGCCTCGTTGTGTCCGGAATCATATGACTCGATCGCCGACTGCGTGGTGGCGGGTGAGGCGGAGTACACCTGGCCGGAACTCTGCGCCGATTTTGCAGCCGGGAGACCTAAGAAGCTCTACCAGGAAACCGGCATTGTATCCATGGCCGATTCACCCGTTCCTCGCTTCGACCTGTTGAAGCTGAACAGATATCGGTCAGTGAGCTTGCAGTTCTCGCGCGGCTGTCCGTTTCGCTGCGAGTTCTGTGACATCATTGTGATGTTCGGACGCAGACCACGCACGAAATCGCTGAGCCAGATAGGCAGCGAGTTGGACCTGCTGAGGAGGCTCGATGTCCACAACGCCTTCTTCGTCGATGACAACTTGATTGGCAACAAGCCGGCTGCGAAAGATCTGCTGCGGTTCCTCGAGGCGTACCAGCGAGAGCATGACTATCGGTTCAGCTTCGGAACTGAAGCTTCCGTGAATATGGCACAGGACGATGAACTGCTGGCACTGTTCCACAAAGCCGGATTCGGTTGGGTGTTCCTGGGCATTGAATCACCGGACGTCGCGAGCCTACAAGAGACCAAGAAGTTCCAGAACACGCGGCAGGATATGCTGTCCGCGGTGCGACGCATCTACGCCAGCGGCATAGAGGTGCTCGGTGGGTTCATCGTCGGCTTCGACAACGACACGGCGGACACTTTCGAGCAGCAGTACCACTTCATCACGCAGTCAGGCATTCAGGGAGCCATGGTGGGTCTCCTGACCGCACTGCCGAAGACTCCGCTGTACTACCGTTTGGAAAGAGAGGGAAGGCTGCTTCCCGGAGCTAACGACAGCGACAATACCAAACAAGGCACTAACGTCATTCCGCTGCGTATGAAGTACGACGAGATGATCGAGCGATATCGTGGCCTCTACACACGTCTATTGGCCTACCGCAACATAGCGGACCGGATCAAGAACAAAATAAGATTCATCGGCACGCCACCGGCGAGGCGTGAGTACTCCTGGATCGCTGGGATCCGGATTCTCCGTCGCCTGCTGTTCCGCGGCCTGCTTCCCGGAGGAGCCCCGCGGTTGTTCCACTTCGTGCGGTCGATTCCGTTCGGCAGACCGCGGTTCATTCCAGTCGCGGTGCAGGATTGGATCGTAGGGTTGTCGATGCGAGACTACGTGGAACGCAACTTTGGCGAGCGCTTTGATGAGCTTCGTGCTGTTGCACACCGCCGCATGGAACGGATCGAACGGTCCTTCCGTCACTACGTACAGCGGGGAGCCGTGGAGGTGTCGTTGGTCGAGGCCAAGGACGCTGTGTCGAACCTCTCGGTCTCGATGCGAGGGTGGCTGGATCGCCGGTTCTTCAAGCGGGCCGGGCATCACTTCGAGAAGGTGCTAGAGCACACTACTGCATCGATCACGCTCCGCATCGAAGCCCTCAACGATGCGCAGCGCCGTCACCTGCGACGTTTGTTGAAGCGGCTGGCCCGATACGGTGACCGCGTCTACATCGCCGTGCATGAGGAGCTGACTGACATCATCGATATCGACTCGTCCGTGTTCAACGTTGTCTTGGAGTCTTAGATAGCCACTCGGCTACCGGATCGACTGTCGTCAAGGCCAGTCCACGGATGAGAGCCGTCGTTCTTCCAGGGGCAATCGGCTACTGGTGACCTGAGAATCCGCCGCTGAGGGAGTGAACACTGGAGCCGCTGCCGGTGCCCGCCAGCAGCCCGAGGGCTCAGAACTCGATATTTACCCCGATCGTCGGCAACACGCCGAGCGACTCGTTCGGTTCTGGTTGTGCGGTGCGAAAGTCCCACTCGTAGGCGGTGACGTTAGCCCGGCCGTACACGTTCTGGACGTCGATGTAAGTGACGAGTTGGACGCTGCGAAAGCTCCAGCGCTTGTCCACCCGCAGGTCCAACGAGTGGAATGTTGGGAGTTGCGGTCCCTGGTTGTAGCGTGAGAAATCGAGCTGCCCGGTCGCCGTGCCTTCCGCGATGAATGGCGTCGTCGGCAGCCCGGTCGCCACTCGGAACTTGCCGCTCAATTCCCAGTCCCTGTCCGGACGCCACCCCATTACGAGGTTGCCCAGGAACCGCGCATCGTAGGCGCCCGCGCGCTCGAGGCCTTCTAGCGAAGTGAAAACCGCCCTGCTGACACTCAGACTCATGAGACCGAAGACTGGTATCGCGCTGAGCCGTTTCTGGACGAACAGCTCGGCGCCGTACGTCCGGCCGACCCCGTCGCTCTTCAGGGGCTCAAGGCCGAACGGGATGTCAGTAGTGACGTCCTCGAACCCCGCGGGAGCCAGGACTGCCTCGGGGCGGAACATGCGCGCCGGGTAGTCGCGGTACTTCTTGTAGTAGAACTCGAGCTGCAACCGGGTGTCGTCCCGCGGCTCGGTCTCGAGTCCCACCACCAGTTGATCGCTCTCGATCGGCTCGAGCCGCGCGAGGTTGCCTGGATCACCTATCAGCCAGATGTACGACGGCGCTTGATGGTACCGTCCGACACTGACGTTCAGTGCCCAAGCGGGTGTCAACCGTGTGCGTAGCGCGATGCGTGGATCGAGCCGCAGCATCTTGCCCAGGAATCCGTAGTAGGTAAGCCTTGCTCCCATGCTGGCCCGCAAGGCGTCGGTCAGCTGGTAGCTGCCCTGGAAATAGGTGGCGCTCCTAAATGCACTGAACGAGGTGTCCACAACGAGTGACCTTGGCACGCCCAGTGAGTCGAGCCGGTAACGTCCGTCCATCTGCACGTCATAGTCGAGCAGGCTGGCGAAGTACGTGGCGTTGCCGACGTTCAACTCGGCCCGGGCTCCGAGCTGCTGTACCAGGTCGATGCGTAGGGTATTGCCTCCTTCCCTCGATCGGTTGCTGAAGACGGTCTGCGGCGGGTCGAGCGAATCGGTCTGCGCGGTCTCGAACTGACTGTACGTCCGTCCCAAGGTCACGGTCAGGAGTCCGTCACCCAGGAGCCGCTTCCAGGTCACGCCGCCGAAGTATTGATTCTGCCGTGGAGCTAGGATCCGGCTGTTGTCGTACCTGTCGTCCGCAGAGTTGTTGATGAACTCGACTCGGTCGATCGCTCCAATGCCGAGAAAGGAGATAGTGTTGACCGAGTTGAGGCGCGTGGTGGTCTTGAGCTGGAAGTCCATGTAAGAGGGTATGAAGCTGAATCCGGCACGCTTGAACAGCAGGTCGAGGTAGCTTCGCCGCGCGCTGAGCAGATAGGACGTCTTGCTACCTAGCGGCCCCTCGAGCATGGCGCCGAAACCGGTAGCTGAGAGGTTCAACTCACCAGCCAGCCGCTCATCTTCCCCGTCGCGGAGGCTGATTGATGTGAGAGAGGCCGTCCGGTCACCATACTTGGCACTGAAACCTCCCGCCGCGAAGTCGGTGCGCTGCACGAAATCCACGTTGATGAGAGACAACGGCCCACCGGTCGATCCCTGCGATCCGAAGTGATTGATGTTGGGGACCTCGATACCGTCCACCAGAAAGAGGTTCTCGTACGGAGCCCCGCCCCGAACAATGAGATCGTTCCGCCCCCCGGTGGTCACACCCACACCCGGCAGCAACGCCACCGAACGAACCACGTCCTCCTGCACACCGGGTGCCCGCCGGGTCTCATCTGCTCCGATCGATCTGGTGGATGTGGTGTACTCCGAAGGCTGTTGAAAATACGATGGTCTTACCTCAATTCCCTCGAGTTGAACGGCCAACGGATCGAGCTGAACCAGAATATCCACCGGCTTGCCACTACCGACCACAGTATTCGCCCTGATGATCGGCTGGTATCCGATGGCGCGGACCCGCAACTGGTACACACCCACAGCGACAGCAGACAATTGAAATCGTCCAAGTGAATCCGCCGTCACTGTGGTGCCCGTCCCCACCAATTCGATTGCGGCTCCCTGAATGGGGCGCTCGGTGGTGGCGTTCACAATGCGACCGCTGACAGTTCCAACTGGAGGGTCTTGGGCAACAATCGGGGAATGACTGCCCAGCGAGGCCAGCACGAGGATAACGAGACCACCAACCGGCGCCATCATTGCGCGGCCGAAGAACGGTGCGTCATCACTGCAAGGTATTGAACTTGAATTACTTAGTCCCATCCAACATCCTATCTGAGTATCCGGGTGGGTGCCACGGCCCGTTCCACACCACGCCAGAGAGTAGAAGATTGTCTAGTTGTTGTCAAGGACAGAAGGTTGACAAACGTTCAGGGCGTGTCTAGCTTGTGTCTCGGTGATTGAGAGATGGATTATGGAGACCATCAAGAAGATTTCAAAGAAACTGGTGCTTTGGTTTGACACCCACGCCGTCGATCGGGAGTCGATGACCGACACTCAGCATGTCGATTGGGCGCGGGTCGTGCCGTTCATCGCAGTTCATCTGGCATGCTTCGGAGTACTGTGGGTCGGCTGGAGTGCGACTGCCGTGGCCGTGGCGGCTGGTCTCTACGTCATTCGCATGTTCGCGATCACGGGCTTTTACCACCGGTATTTCTCACATCGAACCTTCACCACATCCCGGTTCGCGCAATTCGCGTTCGCCGTGCTTGGGGCGAGTTCGGCTCAGCGTGGGCCACTCTGGTGGGCTGCCCACCACCGCAAGCACCACCGCTATGCCGACACGGAGCGCGACGTCCACTCGCCCAGACAACACGGTTTCTGGTGGGCGCACATGGGATGGATCACCGCGCCCGGCAACTTCCCGACGGACCTTGAGGAAGTGAAGGATCTCGCACGATATCCCGAACTCATGTTTCTCGACCGATTCGACATCCTGGTGCCGCTGTTGCTGGCAGTGGGGCTGTTAGCGCTCGGAGGCTGGCAGCTCCTCGTTTGGGGGTTCTTCATCAGCACCGTGGTGCTGTTCCACTGCACCTGCTTCATCAATTCCCTGGCGCACGTGTTTGGCCGGCGCCGGTACGCGACCTCCGATGACAGTCGCAACAGCCTGTTGCTGGCGCTGATCACGTTCGGCGAGGGCTGGCACAACAACCATCACAAGTATCCCGGCGCCACGCGGCAGGGCTTCTTCTGGTGGGAAATCGATCTCACATACTATGGTCTGTGGCTACTCGAGCGCTTGCGGATCATCTGGAACTTGCATCCCGTCCCGAGGCGGTTGGTGGAGGCGACCTGACGTGAGAGTGGCAATCGTTGGGACCGGTGTTTCGGGACTCGTGGTCGCTCACATGCTGTACGGAGAACACGATATCTCCCTGTTCGAGGCCAACGACTACGTGGGTGGCCACGTGAACACGTTCCCCGTTGTGCTCACCAGCGGGCGGTGGGCCGTGGACACGGGGTTCATCGTCTACAATGAACGGAATTACCCGAACTTCTCGAGGTTGTTGGCCCAGCTAGGCGTGGCCACGCAGCCGAGCACGATGAGCTTCAGTGTGCGCTGTGATCGAACCGGTTTGGAGTACAACGGCTCGACCCTGCGGCAGCTGTTCGCCCAAAAACGCAATCTACTCCGACCGTCTTTTTACCGGATGTTGCGGGAGATCGTGCGCTTCAACAAGGAGGCGTTGGCCACCACGAAGGAGCGGTACAAGACTGGAACGCTCGGTGAATACCTAGAGGCGGGTCACTACTCGGATGAGTTCGTTCAGCAATACTTGGTACCGATGGGTTCGGCGATCTGGTCGATACCGAGCAATCGGGTGCTCGCGATGCCGGCGGACTTCTTCATTCGGTTCTTCGACAATCACGGGATGCTCACGATTAACGAGCGTCCCGAGTGGCGTGTGATCTGTGGCGGATCGAGACGGTACGTGGATGTACTCACAGCGCCTTTCGCGGACCGTATCAGACTCCACTCACCGGTGAAGCAAGTTCTGCGATACGACGATCGTGTCGAGGTGGATGGTGAGACTTTCGATCACGTGGTTTTCGCCTGCCACAGCGACCAGGCGCTGACGACGCTGGGTGATGCTTCGGAGGCCGAGCGAGACATTCTCGGTGCAATGCCGTACCAGGAGAATCGTGTCGTGCTCCACACCGACACCACCGTGTTACCGCGTCATCGCAAGGCTTGGGGTGCCTGGAACTACCACATCCAGGACTTGCCGGAATCACCGGTAACCGTGACCTACAACATGAACATACTCCAGTCGCTCGAGGCTCCGAGCACCTTCTGCGTGTCCTTGAACGCTGGCGACTCGATCAGCCCCGACCGAGTTCTGTATCGAGTGCACTACGAGCACCCGGTCTATACGGTCGAGGGCACAGAGGCTCAACAGCGGCATGGAGAGATCAGCGGTGTAGCTCGGACGCACTTCTGCGGTGCGTACTGGGGCAACGGCTTCCACGAAGACGGTGTGAATAGCGCTCTGGCGGTGGGCCGCGCATTCGGGGTTTCGCTATGAACAGCTGCATTTACCGGGGGACGGTGCGGCATCGGCGGTTCGAGCCGGTGCACCACGCGTTCAGATATCCGCTGTTCATGATGTACCTCGATTTGGCGGAACTACCTACCGTGTTCGATGGGTATCTGCTCTGGTCCGCCAGGCGGCCGGCGCCCGCATGGTTCCGGCGAGCGGACTACCTGGGTGATCGGGACGTGCCCTTGGATGTCGCGGTGCGCGACGCGGTGGAACGTGAGACCGGCCGCAGGCCCTCCGGTCCTATCCGCTTGCTCACGCAGCTCCGGTACTTGGGCTACATCATGAACCCGGTAAGCTTCTACTACTGCTTCGCCGCGAACGACGAAGTCGAGGTGATCGTCGCCGAGGTCAACAACACGCCGTGGGACGAGCGCCACGCGTACGTGCTTGGCTCCGATCGCGACCTGGGTAGCGGGCGGATCAAGCGGTTCAGACTTCAGAAGCAGTTCCACGTTTCGCCGTTCATGGGGATGGACCAGAGGTACGACTGGCGTTTCTCGGCTCCGAAGGAGCGGCTCGTGGTACACATGGAGAACCACATCGCGACGGGCAAGCTGTTCGATGCCACATTGGTGATGCGACGGGAGGAGTTGTCCGGACGCTCTTTGTCGGCTGCTCTTGCCAGCCACCCCTGGATGACCGCACGGGTAGTGAGCGCAATCTACTGGCAGGCCCTAATGCTCTATCTCAAGCGAGTCCCATTCCACACGCACCCAGCAAAACGCAGGAGATGAACGTGCTACAGGAACTGGCGCGGCGGGCGCTGTTCGGACGTCTGGAGCGAATGCAGGAAGGACGGCTCACCATTGAATCGCCCTCTGGCACACGAGTATTCGGAAGTGGCAGTGAACCTGTTGCCACCATTCGTGTGGTGGACAACCGGTTCTACCCCGCGGTGTTGTTCGGCGGGCATTTAGGCGCAGCCGAGGCTTACGTCGATGGATGGTGGTCGGCCGATGACCTCACTGCGCTGGTACGGGTCTTCTTGCGCAACCGAGAGGTCCTCGACGATTTCGAAGCCGGGTGGGCCCGAGTAGCCCAGCCCGCTCGCAAACTGCTGCACGCGCTGAAACGCAATACGCGTCGAGGGTCGAGGCGCAACATCCAGGCGCACTACGATCTGGGGAACGAGTTCTTCGAACTCTTTCTCGACGACACCATGACGTACTCGTGCGGGATATTCGAGCGTCCGGACAGCTCGCTCGAAGATGCCTCGATTGCGAAGTACGACCGACTGTGCCGCAAGCTCGAGTTGAGCCCTGACCATGACGTTGTGGAGATAGGCACGGGCTGGGGCGGCTTCGCAATCCACGCTGCGGGCGCGTACGGTTGCCGGGTTACGACAACCACCATCTCCAGAGAACAGCACAAGCTCGCGACCGGGAGAGTGGCTGCCGCCGGCCTGTCCGACAGGGTGACCGTTCTCCTCGGCGACTACCGTGATCTCGAGGGTGAGTTCGATAAGCTGGTGTCGATCGAGATGATCGAGGCAGTGGGCCATCAGTACTTCGAGACATTCTTCGAAACCTGCAGCCGACTGCTTAGGCCTGACGGGCACGCCGCGATCCAGGCCATCACGATACAGGACCGTTACTACGAGGCTGCGCGCCGCGAGGTCGATTTCATCAAGCGTTACATCTTTCCTGGTAGCTGCCTGCCGGCGGTGTCCGTTCTGACCGCGGCCGCCAAGCACACAGATCTGCGCCTCGTGCACCTGGAAGACATCACGCCGCACTACGCCGAAACGCTGCGGAGGTGGCGCGCCAACTTCCTGTTGAACTGGGAGCACATTCGCGGTCACGGATTCGGGGAAGAGTTCCGTCGCCTCTGGGAGTTCTACTTCTGCTACTGCGAGGGCGGATTCCGTGAGGCTGTTCTGGGTGACGTCCAACTGATTTTCGCCAAGCCTCGGGCGCTGGGAGCTGTCGGCCTCCCGGTTTCGGGCCGACGGGGGGTGGCAGCGTGACGGCGCTCGTGCTAACAGGCTGGGCGGCGCTGGCCGTGGCGCTCGCGCTACTCTGGGTTCGGCAGCTGAGGACTCGAAATGCCACCAGCGTCGACGTGGCCTGGTCCGCAGGACTGGCATTCCTCGCTGTAATGTACCCCTGGTTCGCGGAGGGAGACCTGATACGCCGGGCGCTGGTGGGCACTCTGGGTGCCGCCTGGGCTCTGCGTCTCGCTTGGTATCTGTTGACCGACCGCGTACTCCGGGCCACGGCAGAGGACGGACGGTACCGTGCGATAAGAGAGCACTTCGGATCGAGGGCCAATCTGTTCCTCTTCTTCTTTTATCAAGGTCAGGCTGCGGTGGCAGTGCTGTTTTCCTTACCGATGCTCGCAGCGATGACGGGAGGTCCGCTCGACGGGTGGGCAGTTGCTGGTGTGATCGTCTGGTTGGTCGCCGTGGCGGGTGAGACCGTCGCAGATCGTCAGTTGGCGCGGTTTCGCCGCGACCCGACCAACCGCGGTCAGGTATGCAGGGCCGGACTGTGGCTCTACTCGCGGCACCCGAACTACTTCTTCGAGTGGGTGCATTGGCTGGCCTACGTCCTGATCAGTCACGGCGCTTTGCTCACTTGGATCGGTCCGGTGGGTATGTTGTTGTTCCTGTTCCGGTTGACCGGCATCCCGTATACGGAGAAGCAGGCCCTCAAGAGCCGGGGCGATCGGTACCTTGAGTACCAGCGCACGACCAGCGTCTTCTTTCCCTGGTTTCCGCGGAGCGTGTCGTGAGCTTGGCGGTTGGGTTGCTGCTGGCTGAGCGCGGTCTCGTTCCAACCGGGCTGGTGCGATTGGGTATCCGCCGCTTGTTGGCCCAGCGGCTGGCTCAGGAATCCCGGCGCGGGGTAGACGAGACTTTGGCAGCGCAGTTTGAGACGGGCCCGATAGCGCCCAGTCCCGCAGCGGCCAACGAGCAGCACTACGAGGTACCACCCCAGTTCTTCGAACTCGTACTCGGTCCGAACCTCAAGTACAGCAGCGCCTACTGGCCCGACGGAATCGGAACCCTGGGTGATGCCGAGGCGGCCATGCTTGCTGTCACCTGCGACAGGGCCGAAATCGCCGATGGACAGGAGATCCTGGAGCTGGGCTGCGGCTGGGGTTCGCTATCGCTCTACATGGCTCGCCGCTTTCCCGAGAGCCGCATCCTGGCGGTATCCAATTCGGGGCCACAGCGCAGGTACATAGAGGCAAGGGCTCCTGGGAATCTGGAGGTCGTGACCGCAGACATGAACGACTTCCAGACCCGGCGACGGTTCGACCGCGTCGTCAGCATCGAGATGTTCGAGCACATGCGGAACTATCGTGAGTTGTTCGACCGCATCGTTGGATGGGTCCGTA
>JBDHKN010000020.1:0-52106 GCA_039586365.1 Gemmatimonadota bacterium
GTGGATCATCAGGATTCAACTCGAGATGCTGTTCTGCTGCCCGTAGCGCCCGGCGATAGGCTGGGTTCGCCTCCGCGTCGCAACCGAGCGCCGCATACGATTGAGCTGCAAAGAACCGGGCTTGATAGTCTTCGCGCACGTCCGCCGCAGTCTCGAACAGCCGCGCGGCCTTGGCGAACTCTCCCTGCTGAAAGCACGCACGGGCGTAGAAGTATCTTGCCTCGAACTGCTTGGCATCCAATTCTATCGCTCTTTCGAACTCTTGGACCGCCGCATCCAGATCTTTCAGCTGGAACAGCACGAACCCTCTGGCAGCGTGGGCCTCGGCCAGATCGGGATCCAGCTCCAACGCCTTGAGACTCGCACTATCGGCCCGCTTGAGAACATCTTCCCCGCCCGGGTAGAACATGTGCAGCAACGAACAGCACTCGGCGACACTCGCGTGCGCCAGAGCGTAGTCCAAATCGATCTCGAGCGCACGGGTGAACATCTCCAGGGCATACTGCAGGCTCTTCTTACGTGCCTCGTGCATGAACTGTCGGCCCCGCAGGTAGTAGTCGTAGGCCTTCACGTCACTCGGCGGGACTCTCGTGATCGCTTGCCTTTCTTTCTCGGTGAGCACCAGCTTGAGCGCGTCCGCTACATTCTGTGCGATCTCCTCCTCGATAGCGAACACATCCTCAAAGTCACGATCGTAGCGGCGCGACCACAAGTGGTATCCATCGGCGACATTGATCAGTTGTGTCGTCACCCGGAGTGTGTTGCCCGCCTTGCGAACGCTCCCTTCGAGCATGTATGCGACACTTAGCTGTCTACCAATCTCACGGATATCCTGCTGCTTCCCCTTGAATGCGAAAGCAGAGGTGCGAGAGGCAACCCTCAGTGCCTGCACCTTTGTCAGCGCATTGATGATCTCTTCCGCGATACCGTCGCTGAAGTAGTCCGCCTCCGGATCGCTGCTCATATTCGTGAACGGCAATACAGCGATCGACATCGCCGGCGCGGCGGCGCTGGACAGCCAGTCTGGTTCGAGCGCTACGATGAAATCGCCTGTCGACGCAAAACGGTCGGCCGGTAGGCACGCGAGCGCACGGGTGACCACAGCTTCCAGAGCACCCGGAATCTCCTCGCGGACGAGACGCACGCTGGGTACGCTTCCCTTCAGCTTGCGGATCAGAATGGACCTGGCGTTCGGACCTGTAAACGGGGGCTCGCCAGCAAGCATCTCGTACAGCACGCATCCCATTGAATAGATGTCAGAACGGGCGTCAGAGGGCTCGCCCGCCGCCTGCTCTGGACTCATGTAAGCCGGAGTGCCGATAGTCGTGCCGCTCTTGGTGATCCGCTCTGCATCCAGGTCGGTTGCCGCACTGGCAATCCCAAAATCCGCCAACACCGCATGCCCCGACGCCAGCAGGATGTTCTCGGGCTTGACGTCCCGGTGTACGACGCCATGGCCGTGAGCATACGCTATGGCACCTGCCACGTCACGCGTGATCTGCAGAGCGTCCTCAATCGGCAGTTCCCGCTCCCGGCGCAGGCGATCCCGGAGCGACTCGCCCTCCACGAAGGGCATCACGTAGTAGAGATTGCCAGCAATGTCGCCAGAATCGTACACGGGAACGATGTTCGGGTGGGTGAGCCTTGCGGCAATGGTGATTTCACGGAGAAATCTGTCAGCCCCGATTGAAGCCACCAGATCGCGACGCAACACCTTGAGCGCAACTTCTCGGTCATGTTTACAGTCATGAGCGAGGTATACTACCGCCGCCCCACCGTGTCCCAGTTCCCGCACGATGGTATAACGCTCTTCTAGCGCAGACTTTAAACCTGTCACACCATTGGGCAATCGATCAGCCTCTGCAACCGAAATGTACCCTATCGGGGGGTACGCACGCGGCCTCCGATTGGTTTCAGGTCGGGTGCTGCAGCGCGAGCAAGAGGCCAGAAGCCGGGCGGCTGCACCCTTGCAATATCTCACCTGACAGGTCTATTCAATACGCAACCCTCGACGAGAGCGATGAGATGACACCCAAAACACCCGTCCGCAAGTTCATATGGGAGGAGATGCCCAAGGAACCGGTCACAGATGTGATTGACCGGCGCGTGATTACCGGTGAGCGCGTGATGCTGGCGCACGTCTATCTGAAGAAGGGATCCATAGTGCCGATGCACCAGCACGAAAACGAGCAGCTCACGTACATCCTGGAAGGGGGCCTGCGGTTTTGGATCGAGACTGAGGATGCCGATCCAATCGAGGTGCACGCCGGCCAGGTGCTGACGATCCCCCCAAACGTACCTCACAAAGCGGAAGCGCTGGAGGACACCTTCGACGTGGACGTGTTCTCGCCTCCGAGACAGGACTGGCTGGATGGAACCGACACCTACTTCCACCAGACGTGAAGATGGATCTCGGCATAGCTGACCGGGTTGCCTTAGTGGCAGCATCCAGCAAAGGCCTGGGCCGGGCGGTGGCGGCGGAGCTGGGCAGAGAGGGTGCACGTCTCATCCTCTGTGCGCGGGGTGACGCAGCTCTCAACCAGACCAAGGAAGCCATTGAGAAGGAAACCTGTGCTGTGGTGTTGACCGTGCCCGCCGATCTCTCCGACACCCGTGCCGCGGAACACGTGGTTCAGCGAGGGCTCGAGGAGTTCGGCCGAATCGACATCCTGGTAACCAACGCCGGCGGTCCACCCGCTGGACCCTTTGAAGCGCACGGCATGGATGCCTGGGAGAACACCGTACGGCAGAACTTCCACAGCGTCCTTGCTCTCACTCGTGGTGTTCTTCCCGGGATGAAACAACGAAGTTGGGGCCGCATCCTCAACATCACTTCCATTGCGGTGAAACAGCCCGTGGACAACCTGATCCTGTCCAACAGCGTGCGAGCAGCCGTGACAGGGCTTGCCCGGACATTGGCCAACGAAGTCGCTTCGTTCGGGATCACCGTGAACAACCTGATGCCGGGATACACGCGTACCCAGCGGGTGGAAGAGCTAGCTGCCCGCATGGCGGAACAACAGGGGAAGGATCCCACGGACATTATCGCAGCTTGGGAGTCCCAGATTCCGATGGGTCGTTTAGGAGAGCCCAGGGAGTTTGCGGCGGTGGCCGCGTTCCTGGTATCAGAACGGGCTAGTTACGTGACCGGTGCTTCCGTCCAGGTGGATGGTGGTTGGATCCGGTCGCTGCTCTAGGAGATAAGATGTCAACACAGCTCGTGGAATCGGAGTGGATCTGGAAGGACGGAGTATTCATCAAGTGGCACGAAGCAACAGTGCATATTCTGAGTCTGGCGGTTCAATTTGGTTCCTCCATCTTCGAGGGAATCCGGTGTTATCGGACACCTAAGGGTCCGGCCGTATTCCGCTTGGGGGATCACTTGCGCCGGCTGCGGGATTCCTGTCACATCTACCGCATAGACCTACCGCATTCGCAAGAGGAACTCATAGCCGGCTCGCGAGCCGTGATCGCGAAGAACGACCTGGAAGAGTGCTATCTCCGTCCCATGGTGCTGAGGGGTTACGGGGCGGCGGGAATGAACCCAGTCGGGAGCCCGATCGAGACCTATCTAGTGTGCTGGCCGTGGGGAACGTATCTCGGTGAAGATGCTCTGGAGCAGGGAGTGGACGTTTGCGTATCGAGCTGGCATCGGCCGGCACCGAACACGTATCCGGCGAATGCCAAGGCAGCAGGTCACTACACCAATCCGCAACTGATGAAGATGGAGGCGATAGCCGACGGCTACACCGAGGCCATCGCTTTGGGCCCCGGCGGTGTAGTGAGCGAGGGCAGTGGACAGAACCTGTTCGTGGTCCGGGACGGAGGACTTCACACTCCGGCAACCGACGGCACCTTGCTGCGGGGCATCACGCGACACTCGGTCATCACAGTCGCCAATGAGCTCGGAATTCCCGTGTGGGAAGAAGCAATCCCACGCGAAACTCTGTACACCGCCGACGAGATGTTCTTTACCGGCACTGCGTCGGAGATCACACCGATCCGTAGCGTCGATCGCATCACAGTGGGAGCGGGGCGGGCCGGTCCCCTAACCCGACGTCTGCAACAGCATTTCATGGCTGTTGTGCACGGCGAAGTCGAGGACCAGCACCGCTGGTTGACGTTGGTGCGGTAGCCGGCCGCAGCTAACCTCGGATCCACCTTCGTGGCCCGCCGCGCAGGTACATGACTCGCACCAAGTGCCGCAAGTGCGAGGAGCATGACGGCGACCATGAACGTAGCTGCGTCATAGGTGGCTATCTCGAACAGAAAGCTGCCGAAGAACCGCACGGCTGCCAGGGCATGGCCACTCCAATGGCGAGCCCGGTCCCTGCCAACGTGGCACCGCGCCTCAAAGCAGCCTTGGCCACGCCACTCGCTTTCGCCCCCAAAGCCACCCTTATGCCGATCTCGGCAGTGCGCTGCACCATGACATACGCCAGCACTCCATGAACACCGATTACCGCCAGAAGTCCTGCCAGTACCGCGAAGAGGAACACCAGACCTGTCCGGAAACGGGGCGCTGCAGCCGACAGGGAGATCACGAACTCCGCCGGCCCCTAGCTTGACCTCCGCACGAAAATAGATATGATACGTTGTTATTATACATGTTGTATAGCTATCGACGGGAAGCGCCCGTGGCGCTGCGTCAGTCCAGTAACAGCCGGGATCGGTACCGCTAATTGAAGCCCGGCATACTGAGTGACCGCCCCAACCGGTCGCTCGTTGGAGAGTGAGATGACCACCAGGAGCATTCACGGCCTCAGCGCGCGCACGCACGCCGTTCTTGCATGGCTGCTCGCGGCTGGCGCTATGTTCGTTCTACCGAACCCATTGTCCGGACAGGAGGGCCGACCGCCTCCGGATGTGAATCACTTCCCCGTCAGTGCTGCTGTGCTGGTGGACGGGCAGTTCAGCCGTTGCGAGGGCATTGCATTCAACGGCGAGGGTGACCTTTACGTCGCCGGTGACCGGTCGCTGTGGCGTGTCAGCCGCGACGGAGCGGTGACAAAGATCGCTGAACTCTACTCCAACCTGGGGCTCGCCGCCATCGGTTCCCGGGACATTCTGATGGCCGATTTCGGCCCTACCAGCCGATTCAGTCACGGTCCGAACGCCGACGGTATCGTATGGCGCATCACCCCCGAAGGAGAGAAGACACGTGTCGTGGACGGCGGGATCGGTGATCCGAACTTCGTATTGGTCCGACCAGATGGCTCGTTCTTGGTGACGGACGACGCTACGGACGAAATCTTCCTAGTAGACACGACGGGCACCGTAACTCTATACACGGATGCTGTCGGGCACCCCAACGGGGTAGCACTCTCAGCCGACGGTTTCACCCTGTACGTTGCGCAGATCTTCACCAGCCTCCAGCCACTGGTCGTAGACGACCGCCTCTGGGCAGTGCCCTTAGAGAATGGTGTTCCAGCAGGGGAGCCAGAGGTCATCGCCAACTTGGGAGAGCAGGCCGCCAACGACGGTCTGGCAATGGACGAATTGGGTCGCATTTACGTCGCGGCCAACGGAGCCGGACAGATCTGGCGCGTGGACCCTGCTACCAGAGCAACGGTGCTCGTCGCCGAGAACATGCCTGGTGTCGCCAGTCTGGCGTTCGGCGCAGGAGACTTCGATCCTCACGCCATCTATGCTACGTCTACACGGACTGGCAAGGTTTGGGAGGTGGCGGTAGGTGTTGGTGGAGCGCCACTTCACCGGTAGCGGACTGGCTCTGTGACCCCAACCTGAGCAACGATGCTACGGGTGCCTCGTGCTCCCATGTCTTGGTAAGCTCGGACAATTCGGGATGAGAGGCCACGTCCGGGTCCGCATCGGACCTGGTCACCCAGTCAGGGGCTAGGATGCCAGCGTGGCAGATCTTCCCGGCAATGCGAACCCAGTAGGCTTCCCTTCGAAGCGGACCGTGAACCTGCCGTCCGTACCCCAGCCCAAGGCTGCGGCTGCTACCGCGAGCAGGTACTGAGTCTCTTCGGCAGCCCTCTGTCCCGTAACGCTGACCGGCACGCGCATGAAACGGCGCACCTTGGAGCAGTCCGTAGCGCGCTCGACTCTAGGAGAGAACCCTGCTGAGAGCAGGCTCCGTTCGACCTGAGTGAACACATCCCCAGTCCAGACAACGTCGGGTAAGCCGAACTCGAGGATCCGGTCGATTCCGTTCTCGATCAACTCCAACTGGAAGAAGCCCGCGCCATATTCACGCTCCATGACCATCACGCTCCCACTCTCCCCCTGAGAGAGAAATCGCCCCATGTAGCGTTCGAGTTCGTGAAATCGGACGTGTCGCTGGTACTTCGGCTGCCGCATGCGCCACAACAGAAAGAGCAGGATTCCCAGGACCGGAACCGACCAAAGCCACCATGGCATGTTGGTGATACTCCCGAAATGGTTGCTTGGTTGGAGAAACGGTGGCGTGTCTTAAGTACGACGGTCCATTGGACTAACCATGAACACGTCAATTGTTCCCAGCAGTTGGCGGCACCCGGCAACTACGAGCGCATGATGAACCTAGAACTCGCGCTTCTTCATCTGCGAGAAGAGTCTCTGAGCTTCCTCATCCTCGTCTCTCTCCGGAGGGAGCGTATCATCGTACTGCTGCCGCTTCTTGGCCTTGGCCTTGGCTGCCTTGGCCGCGTTCTTCTTGGCCAGAGCGGCCAGTTTCTTATCGTCGATCGTCATTGTTGGTGCTCCTAACATCACCAGCTGTTTCGGAATGGCCACTCGTCCCGCACCACCCAACGGGCCCGCATAGCCAGCCTGGGCTTCACATCAAGTCATCGACCGAGCAGTCCGGCACCAACCCGTCGATGATGCGTCGTCCGTACTCAAAACAACCTTCGATCGCATCTTCTTCAGAAGCGTATGTGCTGGCGCCGCTGAAGGAACGCAAGTCCGTCCGGCGGCGAATCAACAGATCGAGCGTCCAGCGTCCGGAACCGCGTATCTGGAATGTACGCGGCCAGATCGTAAAACCTTTGTAAGAACAAGAATTCAGTGGTGCGTCCGGGCAGGTGTCAACGAATTATACCCAATTGTGCTACCGGATGGATTGTACGATGCACATCCCTACGTCGTCGCCGGCTTCGAACTGAAAGGTGGGCGAACCCAGCACCTCGAGCGGCCGGTGTCGATCCTGCCGACAGTTCACAAGAGGATAGCCAGGAAAACAGGCAAAATCGCGCGATCGTGGCACCAAGACCGCACTTTGACTGTGCTCACCCACGGAGGGGGCAAGACTCGAAGGCTGGCGCCCCGCACCCCCTCTCCCACTGTGGGTCACCCCGACTCACCTAGTGCGCGGCTACTCCAGAACCTCTCTGCGGCACCTCGACCGTGCTAGTCCCTTTCTCTGCGAGAATCCGGTTCAATGCCGGCACCGTCTCTCGGATCGCCTCATCCAATCTCTGCACAGCCTCACGGAGCCTTACCCTGGTCCACTCCAACCGCTCTTCCTGGGATCGAGTTGGGCCTGTCATACTCCCTATTACAGAGGGCCCTCCAGCAAACTTCCCGATGAGCCCGCGCCACCAGCCCCGCAGGTCGTTGTTCCGGCGCCGTAATTCGCTCGCAACATCGGCGATGGCACTGCGCAGGGAGTCAGCAATTGCCAACTCCTCAGGCAGTGAATCTCGCGGGGTTCCAGCGGGCACGTCTTCCACAGATTTTAGCGTGTCCATCGCCTCCCGTGCAACATCAGCAACTTCGTCAGCCTGAACGGAAGCGTGGTAACCTATCTGCTGGAGCTCGTAAAGAGCCATGGTGAAGTCGTGTCGCGCCCGAATCTCTGATTCCAGCATGGGCTTTAGAGGATCCCAGCGAACTTGGAGCTCGGTGGAGGAGAGGACCTGCCCCGCTGCAAGCAACTCAACACTGTATTGCCCTGGCATTACCATAGGTCCCCGCGGACCCACATCCAGACTGGGGACCTGGAATCTCGTGGTGTCATGTGGTAACGGCTGATACCGCAGATCCCAGGTGACTCGGTTGAACCCCGCCTTCCCCGGGGCGGGCATCGTTCTGACTGTCTTCCCGCCGGAGTCCCGAATATTGAGTCTGGCATCGTCGAGTTCCTGGGAGAGCCAAAAGTCCAGCATCGCTCCAAACGGTGGATTGGGTGCGATGAATATCCCCTGCCCTTGGGAGGGAACGTCCGTGTTGTACTGAAAAAGCGTCGCGTTGCGCGGAGTGAATATGTGGGCCACACTCTGCCTGACATTCGACGTCAGACCCGCTAGTGCTCTGACGTCATCCAGAATCCAGATTCCGCGACCATGCGTGCCGGCCACAAGGTCGTTCTCTCGGGCATGAATTTCGATGTCGTCCACCGGCACTCGGGGCATGTTGTTGTTGAACGGCAGCCACGTACTTCCCCGGTCGAGCGAGGCGAAGATACCGTCTTCGGCTCCCACAAACAGGAGGTCCTGGTTGTCCGGATGCTCTGTGATCACGTTTACCGTGGCGCTCTCCAGGTTCCTTGCTAGGGACCTCCAAACCTGCCCGAAATCCTCGGTCACGTAGAGGTAAGGTCCATAGTCGTCGTCCCAGTGGCCGTCAAATGACACGTAAGCCCGGCCCGCGACGTGGTGAGATGCCGCTACGCGGCTCACGAACATGGGGTGGGGAAGGTCCGGTATGCGTCCAGACACCTCGGTCCATGTTTCGCCGCCGTCCTTACTCACCTGCACGTTTCCGTCGTCGGTCCCAACCCAGAGGATTCCTGACCTGGCAGGGGATTCGGCAACCGTGGTAATCACTCCATAGGTGGCCGCCCCATCGTTTCTGGCAAGCGTGGTGGAGTCGGTAAGGATCCCCATGATCTCTAGACTGTCCTGTGAGACTCCCCGGCTCAGGTCTTCGGTCATTTCCCAGCTGACGCCACGATCTCGCGAAGTGAAGAGGCGGTTACCACCCAAGTAGACGGTGGCCGCACTATGTGGGGACAGCAGCATGGGCGCGGTCCAGTAGAACCGGTACTGATTCACGGTGTCAGCGGTGAACGGCTGGATGTCCTTCCGGTCCAAAGTGCGAGTGTCCAGCCGGATGATGGCACCACCCTGTGAGCTGACGTAGGCGATCCGGGAATCCGTGGGATCCGCTTGGTTGGTCATGCCATCGCCGTAGTCCACCACGATCCAGTCACGATTCAAGATACCATGGTAACGCCGTGTGGCCGACGGACCGCGGTAGGAATTGTTGTCCTGAAGACCCCCGTAGATACGGTAGGGATCCTCCGTGTCCAGAGAGATGTCGTAGAATTGCTGGATAGGCAGGTTGGCAGTGAACAGCCAGTTCTCGCCGCCGTCGAACGTGTAATACAAGCCTCCGTCGTTACCCAAGACCATGTGGCGAGAGTCCCTAGGATCGATCCAAAGGTCATGGTGATCCACGTGAACGCCCGTGTTGTACTCCAACTCCATGGGCATTTCTGTGAAGGTCTTGCCTCCATCGGTGGAGCGATGTAGCTGGGTCCCCAGCACATAGATTCTCTGGTCGTCGTTAGGGTCGATGCGGATTTGGCTATAGTACATGGCCCGAGGATTGAGACTGTTGACTTTCTCCCAGCTTTCCCCCTGATCGTCCGATTGGTAGATCCCGCCCTCCCGAGCCTGCACGATAGCCACGACCAGGTTGGGATTGCGGGCCCAGACTGTAAGTCCAATACGGCCCTTATCTCCCTCAGGCAGCCCTTGCGACACTTGATGCCACGTCACACCGCCGTCCATGCTCCTGTAAATCCCGCTACCGGGACCACCTCCTACGAACCCCCATGCTCGGCGACGTCGTTGGTAGGCGGCAGCATACAGCACATCTGGATCGGCCGGATGACGAGCCAGATCGACGAATCCAGTGTTCTCATCAATGAAGAGCACCTTCCGCCATGTCTCACCTCCGTCGCTGGTCTTGTAGATCCCACGCTCGGCATTCGGACCCCAGAGATGTCCCAGAGCGGCCACCCACACCGTCATAGGGTCCGTCGGATGGACCACGATCCGTCCGATGTGACGCGTCTCCTCCAGCCCCATGAAACGCCACGTCTTCCCCCCATCGCTGGAGCGGTAGACACCAGCACCCCAAGGGGACGAGTTCCTGTTGTTCGCCTCCCCGGTTCCTACCCACACCTCCAACGGGTCTGAAGGGGCCAGGGCTATGTCACCCACACTGATGTTTTCGGCTGCGTCCAGAATCGGTTCCCAGGTAATTCCGTGGTTGCGAGACAGAAACACTCCTCCAGAGGCAGATCCAACATAGAGTTGGGATGGGGTGCCCGGGACGACTTCGATGTCCGTGACCCGACCTCCGGCCACTGCAGGGCCCAGCGAGCGCCACTGAAAACCCGCAAGGATGGACGGGTCTTGCCCATGGATGTGCTGAATCGCTCCCGCCATAAGCAGGGCAAGGCAGACTCCAAGTGAGTGAACGACGCTCGGACGGGACATGACGGACCTCCAATGCCTTGAAGCGGTCAGACTTCTCGGATATGAGGTCGTAAGATATGGAAGGGCTATGCTGACAGCTATCAGCTACCATCGGATAGCTGATAGCTGTTCGTTGATCTCACCTTATCGGCACCGATATCGATATCTGGTGTGTCAGCACCGTCACGTCTTGCAGCGTGAGAGGGCCACTGGGAGCCAGCAGAACGTCGTTGGCCAACGCGAAGTCCTCAGCACGCGCTGCCGCCACGCCATCCCAGGCCACACCGGGACGGCCCGTGCCGGTTGTAGCACGACCTACGTAGCGCAGTTCGAGATCGCCCAGTTGTACTCGCGCTCCCCAACTGGGGACCCATTCCATCCAATCCTCGTCCTGGCGCCGAAAGTCCTCCTCCACGTGGTCCCATTGGTCCAAATGGTAGTCGTACACCCGAATCCCCAGCCCAAACTGGAGTTCTGCCGGGCCGACAGCGCGAGATACGCCCATGTTCACGAAAGCATTGGAGAAACTAAAAGCGTTCTCCACGGTCTTCTCGCCCACCTGCAGGGTGTCACCGCTCACCGTTGCCACTGGCTCCGCTGCCTCGGCCCACGTATCGCTGCTGCCGGGTTCGTACACGATATCGAGCCCGAAGGTTGTGGGGCCGGCCTGTTTGGCAATCCCGACACCGATGTCGAACGCCGTGCTGTTGCCGGGATCCCGTGGGATATTCATGATCTCGTAGTTGGGGATCTTGGGATGCGATTTCCAGTTGGCTGTGAGAGTACCACCTACTTGCCACCCGCTCGTCCCGACGGGCTGGACATACCCCAGGTGGAGGCCCCAGGTGTCCGTTTTGTCGAGATTGCTCTCCGTCCTGACTTCCTGGTCCCACTGCCAGTTCGTCGAGTCTACCAGCACCCAGTCCACGTACGTAACGTCGTGGTGCATATCGAACCGGTGGTATAGGGCGATGCCCTCGAGAGTGCGACCACCCTCGAACGTCTTAACGGCACCGATGCGCAGGTCTTCCATATCCCCCGACTGTTCGATGCCCGATGCCATGGAGTAGAGATGCTCCACGCCGTCCACGCCGTTCAGATCAGCCAGGAAAAGGCTGCCACCGACGGCAAACTCACCGGGAAGCACTGTGCCGAGCGTCAGGAAACTGTACTTGTTGGTGGCGGACCGCGCACGCAGTGCATTGGAGGGAAGGATGTCGAGTTCACCAAACCAGACTGGGCCAAACTCCTCACCGCGTTTGAGCTGCTGCAGGGCCACCATGCCACCGCCGAACACTTTGGGGGAGCCGAAGAGCGCACCCGCCGACAGCGAACCCGCGCTGCCAGCGCGATTGCTCACGCTGTAGTACATGGGAGCAGCGAACACATGAGAATCGGCGATCCTTGCTCCCTTTGCCGGGTTCACGAAGGGATCCAGAACCGAGTCGTCCACCGCGATGCTGATGGCACCCATGCCAAGATTGCGTGACGGGAACAGCATGAACTGATCGCCCGCTGCGACCGGGACGGTCTTGAGCGAGATGAGCTGCGCCAGTGCGGGCGTGGGAAACGCGGTGATCGTCGCCACGAGACCAATGCACAGTCTTGCACGTGACAGAGTATGCTTCATGTTCTCCTCCTGAGTTGACCTTCTATGGGATTGCTCAACCGCCGCGCAGCGGGAGAACTACCGTATGAGTCGTTTCCTGCCCCACAGCTATCGCGACACCCGGTGTGGTTGTGGCCCCCAGGACCGCCGACCCGGGTGCTGTCACCTGAACTGTGTACGTTCCTGCCAAGAGGAAGCCCACTGAGTAACGACCGTCTGGGTCAGTGTGTCCGGTTGCGGTGATCGACCAACTGGAGGGAGGTTCGGTGGAGTTGCCTCGCAGCACGGTTATCACCGCGTTCTCAACGGGCTCCTGGAACTGGTCGCCGTCGATGTCACCAAGGACCATCCCACTGAGAAATCCCGTTACCGACTTGTCCACGGCTCTCACGAAAGGAACGAACAGGAAATCGAAGAGAGGATTCTCCAAACCGAAGACGAAGCTCTGACCGACATCGAAGTCTACCACGATCTGGCAACCTGCTTCTGTTACCGCCAGTGGCTCCTCGACTAGCGCGAAGACCGGGGTACTCCCCGTATCAGGCCACCGCACCCTGGCCTCACCGCCGCCCGCGAATACCACGCGAGAGGAATCTGTATTGATCGTGAGCCGCACAGCTTCGTACTGTCCCACCAGCAGTCTTCCCTCACCCGCCAACTCCGTGACTCCCTGCTGCAGTGAGATGAGATCGAACCGGCGCCCGGGGGTGGCAATGTTCAACCACTCTTGCTGTCCCAAGACCGTGTTCACCTCTGTGGACGCAGCGATCTCCACGACGTACACTTCCACTCGATCGACCATCTCAAACGGCAAGGGTGCGTCGGTTAGGTACACACTCGTGAGCCCGACTGCTGCTGACGGCCATAGGCTGTCGTCCTGATAGCACGCAAGTCCTATGGAGACGGCAGTGAACAGGATTACAGCACCCGATGCGGAACGCTTCATGTTTTTCCTTGAGCAGAGGAACCGATGACCGACATCCTGGATACCCAACCAGTGCCTACCGAGTCACACCGATGCGTGGCACCCTGGGTCACGTGACCCGGAGGAAGCTCCATGGGTATCTATGATGTGAAGGGGGAAAGTGACGCAGTGCTGGTTGAGCGGGTGCTGGCGGGCGAAACAGATGCCTATGCTGGGCTTGTCGCCCGCTACCGAGATCGCCTTGGGCGATACGCCGTGCGGATGCTTGGCAACGTAGCGGATGCCGAGGAGGCTCTGCAGGACGCTTTCGTACGGGGATACCGGTCTCTGGCACGATGTACCGATCCGGACCGGTTCGGAGCCTGGTTGTTCGGCATTCTGGTCAACCGTTGCCGGACACTCGGTAAGCAGCGGGCTCGTCGTCACAACTTAGTGGTGCACAACGAGCCAGCTGTTGCGAAAGCAGCCGTGGCACATTCCGAAGATCGCGACGCGACGCGGGAGGCCATCGAGTGGGCCGTGGCCCAGATCTCGGCGACGAACCGGGAGGCGTTTCTGTTGAAGTACGTGGAAGAACTGAGTTACGATGAGATGACCGTGATCACAGGTGCGAGCGTATCCGCACTCAAAATGCGGGTAGCCAGAGCCCGGGAAGATCTACGTCGTCTGTTGGCGGAGGTGGAAAGTGACTGAGGGAAACGGCAGGCTGGAGCGGGCGATCGATGCCCTCAAGGAACCGGTGCAACTCGGGCACACATTCGATCAGCGTGTCATGGCCGAAATCGAATCGGGCCCAGAACCGCGTGCCTGGGCATACCGCTTCTGGGCAATTCTCGACTGGCTGAAACGCGGTCGCCCTGTTAGCGTGAGTCCTCTGGGTGGCCTCGCCCTCACAGCAGGAATCGCTCTCGTCGCTCTGCTAGGGCGATCGATGCTCGAATCTGAGGGTCAGAGCACGCCCGTCGCGGCCGCTGCTTATGGTTCCGTAGTGCAGTTCGTAATCGTCGAACCTGCGGCAACTGCGGTTTCGTTGGTAGGGGACTTCAACGATTGGAGCGCAGCAGCCAATCCAATGCAGCGCATGGCAGGCAACGGTGTCTGGTCAGTGACCGTACCGCTTACACCCGGCCGCTACCGCTATGCGTTTCTGGTAAACGGCAGCATATGGCTTAGTGATCCATCTGCACCACCTACGCTGGACGACGAATTCGGACGACCGGGGTCGGTCGTCACTATTGGAGAGTTATGAGACCTGGAGCTAGTCAACTCGTCTCGGCACTCGCCCTTGTCGCTGGCATCAACGCGGCAGCCGGAACGGCCTCTGCTCAGGAGCCGCGCCTGCGGGATCGGCTACCAGCACCCACCCGCATTGCGATCGACGCCATCCTGGATTCCGCTCACGCAGAGGGACTTCCCACAGAACCGCTAGTAGACCGCGCACTCGAAGGTGCGAGCAAGGGTGCCGCTCCAGATCGGATTATGGCAGCTGTGCAGCGGCTTTGGGGAGAACTCCGGACTGCCCGCATTTCTTTGGGTCTCGGATCCTCGGCACCCGAGATCGTGGCTGGCGCCAGCGCGCTGCGAGCGGGCGCTGATCCTGACGACCTCACGCGTTTGCGAGAGCTTCGTACGCGACAATCCCTCACTGTGGCCAGTGCCACCCTGGCGGATCTGGTGGCGGTGGGAGTGCCGGTGGACACTGCTGTCGCAGCCGTAATTGCTCTTGCCGAGGGTGCTGAGGACGCGGATTATCTGGCGTTCAGGAGGAATGTAGAGCGTGACATCGCGCTGGGTGCCTCCCCGGTCAGCGCCCTCGGTGTTCGGTTGGGCGCGGCAGCTGCAGAAGCGCTCAGCAACATCGATCAAGCCAGCTCGCCGGGCCCTAGGCGCCCGCGGAAACCGTAGTTGTTGCCCAGTCGGTGACCCACTGCCGCTCTAGCGCCGCCGTAGTGGCAACTGTCTGGTACTGCCTGAGTGGTTCCACACTCGGCGCACAAGTGATGGGTTCTGTGGATATCGGTACATCTTGGGTCGATTACGAGGGCTTTCTGGCTTCCGGAGCAGCCTTCATGACCCCAACCCTCCGCTACGAGGGGCCCGGTGTTTCCCTCGGTGCGAGCGGAAGCTACGTGCTTTTCGAGAGTGGCAACCGTATCCTACAGGGCCTGACGGCCGGCGGTTGGCGAACCCGCTTGGGCCGCCGAGTGCTCGGCGAACTGTCTGGATCGGCCGGCCTCAACGTGTACGAGGACTACCCCGGCTACGGACACCTCATGAGCCGAGTCCGGTTTCATTACGTGGGGCTACGTAGCGGAGCCTGGTTTGGCGCCGCTACTGGACAGTCCTACACGGGATCGACGTCGGCCACGCCATACGAGGTCGAAGTTGGCGGTTGGACTGTGAGCAGTGGCCTCGCAGTTGGCGGCACCATCACGCGTACTTGGATCGCTGACGCAGATTACCTCGACATCTTGGGAACGGCCCGCATCCGTGACAGATTGTTCGAGATCGACGGATCGCTGGGCTTTCGCGCATGGGGCGAAGGCGGCGGCGAAGGAGTCTATGGTGAGTTGCATGTCCAGGTCCCATTGGTCAAGCGACTCACCGCAATGGTTGCGGGCGGGCGCTATCCGTCGGATCCAGTTCGCGGCGTGATAACCGCGAACTACGTGAGCGCAGGTCTCCGGATACACGCGCTCACAGCTTCCACCACACGTACCACCACTCTCCTCGGTGATTCGTTTGGAGCGTCGGCTCGTTCAGAGCCACCGCGCACCGGCCAGGCACGCCTAACAGTTGGCTCTTCGGCTCACAACTACCACACCATTCGTGTGGAAGCACCTGGCGCGGAATACGTTGAGCTAAGTGGTGACTTCACAGATTGGCAACCGATTCCACTGATGCGCACGGAGGGGGGACACTGGGAACTAGCGATCCATATTGAACCTGGCGTCCACCGCGTCAACGTCCGATTGAATACTACAAGGTGGATCGTACCACAGGGTGTGAGAGCAGAGGAGGATGAGTTTGGCGGAAGGGTTGGGATTCTGGTGGTACCAGAGCGGTGAGCAATGACGGCGAGAAACAAACAGTGAAAGCGCCGCACTACCTGCCCCTTCGCAAAACGGCCCCGGAGCTCACTGATTTCCTTGTTTGGGGGCGGTGCCCGCGGTGGCACCTAGTGCGCCGGAGGCCTGGAACTATCCCACGGTCTGGAATCTGACGGAAACAACGCGCGGGAGCCGATCAGCTCCCGCGCGAAGATTCCGGCTGCAGGGCTATCCGCTAGATCCCGAAATGTAGACCGACACTCGCCAGGAACGGTCGCCGTCTGACGTCGTCGAATGTGGCACCACCTGTCAGTTCAGGTATTGACTGGAAGTCAACTGCCACCTGCGCACCCAAACCCATTAACAACCGGGCATCGATGCCGGCAGACACGCCAAAGTGATTGCGATTATCGCTGTCATCACCCAGGGACTGCCGGCGGAACGTGTAGCGCGGCGCCACCCAGGGCTGAACCTGTGCTGCGATCAGCGGAACATGAAGTCCCAGGGCCACACTCACCGGAATATCGACTGTCTTCAGAGCGTCCGTGAATCCCGTCACTGACGCTTGCGTGAAGCCGATACCAGCCTGCACGGCTATTGCCACCAATTGGCCACTACTGACCGGTCGGACCGCCACCGAGGCCATATAGGTAGCCTCGTTCGTCTCTGCCAAGTCGACGACGCCCATGCCCGCCCCGAGAATGACCTTGGACACTCCGATCTGGCCCCTTGCGGCAAAGGTCGAGTTCTTATCTGACTCGTCGTTCACTCCGAATGCGTAGTCCCCGGCGATCCGAACGCCAGATATGGTCGGGTTTGCGTAGACAGGCACGTTCGCCAGCTGTGCTACCGCCGAGGATGTGGTAACTAGGACCACAGCCAACACACTGCAGATGCTTATAAGACACTTGTTCATGCATGAAACTCCTTTCTCAAAGTCGATGGCCGGGCGTATTCGATCCACACACAGCTCATGGCTGCTGACTGTAGTTTTATATGATTCCTGAGGTCCATTCGTTCCGTGAGGAAGATCACTCCACGATCGACTGCCTGGCTCACGTGTTGGGCAGCGGGAGGAAGGGAGGACCCTTGTGGGACCCAGAGTTATGAGGAATGTTCCCAAGAACACACTCGTGGTTCGAGTGCTTGATCGTGATCCAGGACGGTTTCGCCGGCCCTAACGGACTGATTCCAGGAGAAGACCTGTGGATTTCACCGAACTCTCGTACCCTGACGCACCTCGCATCATGATCACGCCGCCGGGACCGGAATCACGCAAGTACCTCGACTATCAGTCAGCCACGGAGAGTTCGGCCGTCTCATACCCCCGAGGGATGCCGATGGCACTGTGTCGGGGAAAGGGGGCGACCGTCGAGGATGTGGATGGGAATCGCTATATCGATTTCTTCGGTGGCGCGGGTGTAATCAATGTCGGACACGCCAATCCAATGGTCCTGGAGGCCGCGCGGCGTCAGTTGCAGGATGTGACACATACGTTGGACATCCCGAGTCCGGCACGGAAGTCGATGGTGGAAGCACTGGTGGACATCTTGCCCAGCGAGATCAGCAAGATCTTCTTCGGAGGACCTACCGGATCTGACGCTGTCGAGGCCGCGGTCAAACTCGCCAAGTACAATTCGAGACGCTACCCGATGATTGCCTTCGAGGGCGCTTACCACGGGATGACTAGCGGGGCGCTGTCACTGTGCAGCGGTTCTGCGTTCAAGGGAGACTTCCTTCCACTGCTACCCGAGGTCCACTTCGTCCCCTACTCATACTGCTACCGTTGTACCTTCAACCGCGACCCGGAAAGCTGCGATCTCGAGTGCGGCAAGTTCCTCGAGCACGTAGTTGAGGATTCTCACTCCGGGGTTGGAGAACCGGCAGCGATACTAGTAGAAGCTATTCAAGGGGAAGGCGGCTCGATTGTACCCGACGAACGATTCATGCCGACAGTTCGCGCGGTCTGCGACAAATATGGCATTCTGCTGATTGCAGACGAAATCCAGGCGGGGTTTTGCCGGACTGGTAGGATGTTCTCCTTTGAACACACTGGAGTGGTTCCGGACATTATGACCATGAGTAAGGCTCTCGGTGGCGTCGGATTCCCTATCGCAGCAGTAGCGTACCGGGAACGATTGAATACGTGGCCGCCCGGTAAACACATTGGCACGTTTCGGGGAAACATGATCGCTTATGCCGGTGGCGCGGCCGGAATCAGGTTCATGCTGGAGAACAACCTAGCGGACCATGTGAGGAATCTCGGCCAGCGCATGCTCGATCTGCTGAAGCTGATAGAGCAAGACTCCGAGATCGTCGGTGAGGTCAGGGGAAAGGGACTCATGCTGGGAGTGGAATTCGTGAAGGACAGAGCCACCAAAGAACCCGCACCTGACCTCGCGGCCAAGGTAAGGACGCTGTGCCATCAGAGAGGGGTGCTCATAGAGATCGGTGGTCACTACTTCAACGTAGCGAGATTCCTGCCTCCGCTCGTAATCACCGAGGAGCTCGCCAGGAAGGGCATAGAGGTGTTTGCCGACTCAGTGCGAGAATTGGAGAACAGCAGAAGATAGGAAGGGGACCCTGCCCTTCCCTCACCTTGGGAGGACGTGGCTGGTCCGCCTCCCTCGCGTTCAATCCAGTACAGCGACGGACTTTACCCTGGCGAACACTGCAGTTCCTGCAGTGAGGCCGAGTCGCGAACATGATTTGCGGGTGATCCTGGCTAACAGCACTGGCTCTTGCCCTTTCTGATGGCCGAGCCGAATGAGGCAATCAGATGGTGAGAGATCGACGATCTGCAGCACCGTTAGGCACAGCTCGTTGAGTATGCTACTTCCGTGTTGAGCCGCGAGACCTAGACTCACGTCGCGTGCATAAACTTGGACTCGTACCCGGGTCCCGGGCGCCTCGGGACGCTGGTGTATGGTAAGATCACCTAACGGCGTCCTCACTTCGGTGAGATGGAAGTGGTGGTCGTGATCGTGGACAGTACCGTCCAGGACCACGCCTGCCTCCTCGTCCCACCAACGCGCGAAGTCCAACTGCCCGAGGACCTTCGACACGGGACCCGCGGTGTTTACTCGCCCGCCTTCAATCCAAACTAGATGATCAGAGAGACGCGCAACCTCGGTAAGGGAATGACTCACATAAACGACCGGGAGCTCGAGCTGCGTAAGAATCCGCTCCAGGTACTTCAATACGTCGCGCCGCGCCGGTTCATCCAAGGCAGATACAGGCTCGTCCATGAGCAGTAGTCTGGGACACGCCAACAGTGCACGCGCCACAGCTACCCGTTGGCGCTCCCCTCCTGAGAGATTGGGCACCGACCGCTCGAGAAGCGGCCCGAGCGCAAGCCATTGCACGACAGCTTCCCAGCCAAACACACGCTGCCCCTCCGCGACTCGCCGGTGGGCGTATGACAGATTCTCTCTGACGGATAGGTGCGGGAACAGATCCGCGCCCTGCGACACATAGCCGACACCACGCCGGAACGGGGGCACGAACACCCCGGCCGCCTCGTCCTGCCACACATCGCCATTCAGCCGAACCAAACCGGATTCCGCCCGGTGAAGGCCCGCAAGACAACGCAGCACAGTGGTCTTTCCGCTCCCAGAGGCACCGAACAGGCCGGTCACGCCGCTGCTACGAGCGGTGAAGTCGAAGTCGAGCAAGAAGTCGCCCAGTCGCGCGCGGAAACGAGCTTCGAGTTCGGTCACAGGCGGGGAGTCTCGAACCGCCGGTTTAGCGCGTAAACCGTCAAAAGGATAGAAAAGCTGAACAGCAGCATGACGGCCGCAAGGATATGGGCCTTGCCATACTCCAGTGCTTCAACGTGGTTGTACAGCGCTATGGAGAGCACTTCGGTCCGTCCCGGGATATTGCCTCCGATCATCAGCACCACTCCGAATTCACCCACCGTGTGCGCGAACCCCAGCGTAGCCGCGGTGAGGAACCCGGGTCTGGCGAGCGGCAACACCACGGTAACGAATCGATCGAGGGGGCCCGCTCGCAGTGTAGCCGCTGCATCGAGGAGGCGATCGGGCACCGCCCTGAAGGCATTGTGAAGAGGCTGAACAACAAACGGTAGAGAGTAGAGTACCGAACCCACCACGAGGCCAGTGAAGGAAAACACGAGCCGTGGGCCACCGAGCGACTCCCAGAACCGCCCCACTGTCCCGGCCGGCCCTAGCAGGATCAGGAGATAGAAGCCAAGCACCGTCGGAGGCAGCACAAGTGGCATTGCTACGACCGCTTCCGCAAACGGACGGAATTTCGACTTCGTGCGCGCAAGCCACCAAGCCACCGGAGTCCCGCCAGCTATAAGCACGATGGTAGCAACGCCCGCGAGCTGGGCCGTCAGGATCAATACTTGCCAGTCTAGTGACATGGGACGACTATGGCAGCCTATACCCTGTTGTAGCTATTACCTGCCTCCCCTCATCGCTCTGAAGAAACCTGAGAAATGCTTCAGCACCGACATTACCCTCACCGTGCCGCAGCAGTACAGCATCCTGACGGATCGAGGTGTAGAGGCTATCCGGCACGATCCAATAACTGTGCCGGTCCCGATCAAGGACTTGCGAAAGAGCAACGAATCCAACTTCTGCGGCTCCGGACTCGACGAATTGAAAGGCCTGTCCCACGTTCTCTCCCCGAACGATCAGCGGCTCGAGGCGGTTCCATAGGCTCCATCGCTCGATTACCTCTCGTGCTGCGGAGCCGTAGGGTGCTGTACGTGGGTTGGCAATTGCGAGGTGTCGGTACGGGCGCGTTCGCAATTCGCTGTCACCCGCACGCACCGAATCCCACTGCGGTGCATACAACGCAAGTCGTCCCAGGGCATATGTGAATCGCGTCCCGCGAACGGCAAGACCCTCAGCCTCGAGTCGCCGCGGTCTATCGACATCGGCAGCCAAGAACACGTCGTAAGGTGCACCATTAGCTACTTGTGCGTACAAGTAGCCAGTGGCACCTACACTAGTCTCAACTACGATGCCCGTTTCCAGCTCGAACTCTCGAACCAGTCCCTGATGGGTTGCGGCGAAGTTGGCCGCCACAGCAACCCTGACCAGCGATCGTCCCCCCTCCCCGCCATCGCCCCTGTTGCAGCTCCACCCGACGACCCCCATCACGAGCACTACCGCCAACCGCTGACCAAGCAGCATCCACACCTCGGCGATATGACCCATTCGTGCATCCCCACATGAGTCGGTGGAGGGGAAACATAACTGCCTGGCCGGAAGCCTGTAGCGGAAGCGGTAACGGAAACCAGTTCCACGAAGCCGGTGGACGGCCCCCGTAGTCTGAGCAATAATTGAAGGGTTGACTGACTCGACAACGGCCACTGCAGCAGGTAGGTCCGCTAGACTGGGAGACAATCGTCATGGGCACAAGATCATGGCTTATCCGCGGGGGGACTGTGGTGGTCGGGCAAACAGTGGGCCAACGGGATGTTCTCATCCAGGGACAGCGTATAGCGGCGGTCGGCCACCTGGATGACTTGAAAGCCGACAGCGTGGTAGACGCTGACGGGCTCTTGGTCCTACCCGGTGCCGTGGATACTCACATTCACCTGAACGATATCTTCATGAACACGGTCAGTGTGCACGACTACTACACCGGCACCCTTGCTGCCGCCTATGGTGGCGTCACGAGCATAGTCGACTTCTCCAATCAGGTTCCAGGCGGGTCTCTGATGAAGACCTTGGAAGACAAACAGGAGGAGTCCGCTGGAAAGGCGCTGATCGATTGGGGCGTGCATCCCGTGATCACGCGACCAGACACCGAGACTCTAGATCAGATTCCGGCGGTAGTGCAAGCGGGCGCCCCCACGATCAAGTGCTACATGACGTATCGGCAGGACGGGTTGCTCGTCGACGACGCAGACTTGAAGCGGATCGCTGTGCGGCTGACTGAGGCAGGGGGCATGCTCATGCTCCATGCCGAGGACAACGAGATGATCGAGGCTAGCATCCCCCGCTTCCTGGCCGACGGGAAGACCTCTTCCATTTACCATGCCAGGAGCAAGCCGCCGGAAGTCGAGGTCGCCGCGATTCGCCGTATCGTGGATATGGCGCGCGAGACCGGCGCGAGGTTTTTCATTGTTCACCTGGCGAGTGACGAAGGGCTCGATCTCGTGACGCAGGCGCGGGAAGCAGGACTGGACATCACTGCTGAGACTTGCACTCACTACCTCAGTTTCACTGACGAGATGTTGGAGCGAGACGATGGGATCAAGTGGATCTGCTCACCACCTCTCAGGAACAGAACCATCCAGGAGAGGCTCTGGAATGGTGTCAGTGACGGTCGGATTGCAATGGTCACGTCAGACGACGCTGCCTACTCGTGGGAGGCAAAGATGTACGGCGCTGACCGGTTCGACAGATGCCCCAACGGGATTCCTGGAGTTGAACCTCGCCTCAGCATCCTGTACTCGGAGGGAGTAGCAAAGGGTAGGATAACACTCCCGCGGTTCGTGGAGATCGTGTCAACCACGCCCGCAACACTGTTTGGAATGGCGCCGCGAAAGGGAAGCATAGCCCCTGGTGCCGATGCAGACATCGTACTCTTGGATCCAAACGAGCGGTGGACAATGAGCCACGCAACCCTCCATATGGCTGCCGACTGGTGTGCTTGGGACGGGATCGAAATCACAGGCAGGGTAGTCAGAGTCTACTCGAGGGGTGAACTCGTTATCGACGGTGGGGAGTGCCTGGCGGAACCGGGGAGGGGACGTTACATCCACTGCCGACTACCACCTCGCAACTCGAACTGATCGTGCAAGGCAGCTTGCTTGGCTAGCAAATCCATGGCGGATACGGACGGCAACCATATCTACTCAGGTGCCTCACCAGAACAGGTACAGGCTGACCTTGAGCCTCTCGTCGATTTCCAGAACGAAGGGCTCTCTCTGGAAGAACTGCGCAACTTGATCGAGAACCGCCTGGCTCCTCACTTGATGCGCTACGACTTGCCGACGTTTCAGTCGATGTTCAATGCGTTTCCTGAGGAGGGTGCCAAGTTCGGAGCAAGAGTGGCACTCACGTGGAATCAGGGAGTGACCAATTGGCAGGTCTCTCCGGGCGGAGCGGTTCTAGAAGAACTATCCATCAGAGCACTGTGTTCGCTTTTCGGACTGTCTCCTGGGTCGGACGGCACTGCCATGTACTGCGGCAGCTATGCGAATCAGCAAGCTCTCTACATGGCGTTGCACAAGATCGCGGAGGATCACGGTTTCAACCTGGCCGAAACCGGAGTCAGGGGGTTCGAAGACCCTGCAAGGCTGGCTGTATTGACCTCCAAGGATGCTCATTTCTCCCTGCGGCACGCTGTGAGGTTGCTCGGTCTCGGTGAGAGGTCTCTCATAACGGTCGAGGTAGACACGAACCGCAGAATGGACATTGAGAACCTGCAAGAGACACTTGCTCAGTTGGAGGGCTCGCGAGATGTGTTCTGCGTCGTCGCTACAGCCGGGACGACTCCAACTGGTTCGGTCGACCCGATACTGCCAGTGGCGGATATCTGTGAACAACTCGGTAGCTGGCTGCACGTGGACGGTGCGTATGGATTGGCCTACCAGCTCGTTCCCGAGTGGCGACATCTCTTTGCAGGGGTCGAACGCGCAGACTCACTATCGTGGGACCCACACAAACAATTCGGTGTTCCCATACCGAGTTCGGTCTTGTTCGTGAGACAGCAGGAAGACTTCGGTCGCATGGCACTATTCAGCAGCTACTTCAACCGGCCGGATTCGGCCCACCCGAATCCCGGTGTCAAATCCGTGCCGTCCACCCGACCACTATCGGTCCTCCCGCTGGTGACATCGATTCGCCATCAGGGATTGAAGGGAGTGGTAGCTCGACTGAGGGCTCCGCTGGTGAGCATCAGAGAACTCGCGGACTATTTGGTCCAACAGCAGGATCTGGAACTGTGCCACCAGCCAGATACGGGCATTCTCTGCTTCCGGATAGTCCCAGCAGAACTGAGCGAAGAGAAACTGAACCAGCTACAGCAGAACATATACAACAGGATCATACGGCAAGGTGAGCGTACCATCTCCTTGACCCAGTTGGATGGCCGGACTGTGTTGCGTCTAGTGGCCGTGTCGCCGGCGGTTACGGCCACAGCGATGATGGACACCATTGACGCGGTGAGGCGCGTCGCTGAAGCTGAGCGACCGACGTGATGGAAGGCGTCCTTGATTTAGCGGCAAAGATAGACGCACTCCTCTGGGGGCCGTGGACGATACTCTTCATCGCATTCGTCTCGGTCTACCTCACGATCCGCACGCGTTTGTTCCAGGTCAGGAGACTGGGACTGATCGTCACGAGCACGTTCGGCAGCATGTTCGAGAGACTGGACAATGGCCGGGCAGCCACTCACGACGAGGTAAGGCGGAAGCAGGGGAGGATGACGCCCTTCCAGGCTACGACCACGGCTCTCGCGAGCACGGTCGGCATGGGCAGCATCGCAGGGGTAGCGACTGCACTCTCTACGGGAGGACCGGGCGCGATCTTCTGGATGTGGTTACTCGCCCTGCTCGGGACTATCACCAAGACAGCCGAGATCAGCCTGGCAGTTCACTACAGGGACATCGACGATCAGGGACGGGTGCGGGGCGGACCGATGTACTATATCAACCGCGGACTCGGCTGGCCGTTGCTGGCATTGCTGTTCAGTCTCGGCATATTCGTAAACGCTCTCTTTGCCGCCTCCCTACTCCAAGCACACACAGTGGGCAGGTCTTTCCTGAGGTCGTACCAGCTGAACCCCTACCTCGTGACCGCGGCAATGACGGTTGTCACGGCAATCGTCGTGATTGGCGGGGTGAGACGGATCGGCCGGTTCAGCGAGAGACTGGTACCTATCATGTCGGTAGTGTATGTCCTGGGAGGCCTGGTCCTGTTCTTCGCCAACTTCAGAGCCATACCCGAAGTATTCGCAATAATCTTCAAGTACGCGTTTGCACCGATGCCGGCAGTGGGTGGATTCGCCGGTGTGGCGGTATCCCAGGCGATACAGACGGGGATGGCCCGAGGAATGTTCAGTAACGAAGCGGGGCTCGGCACAGCCCCAATGGCGCACGCCACCGCCGATACTAAGCACCCCTTCCAACAAGGAATGTGGGGAGCATTTGAAGTGTTCATAGTCACGTTCGTCATATGTACCATCACGTCATTCGCGGTGCTCTCGACGGGTGCGCTCGCAAGTGGCGAGTCAGGAATCGAGCTTGTCATGATCGCGTTCTCATCAGTGTATCCAGAAGTCGTCTCGGGTAACCTAATTTCCTTCGCTATCCTGACATTCTGTCTAACCACTCAGATCGGATTCTTCATTTACTTCGAAACAGCGTCCGTTAATGTGTTCGGCAGGAAGGCCATGAAGTACTTGAAGTGGCTTTACTTCATTCCTCCAGTGGTATTCGCAGGGGTTGCAGACGTGGACAAGCTCTGGGTGTTCGCGAATATCGCGGTTGGTGTCTGCGCCATCCCTAACCTGATCGCTGTACTGGCATTGAGTGGAGCCTTCCTTGCTCTGATGCGGGATTACGTTGACGGTAGGAACCAATACGCGACAACAGCTATTGACGCCTCCAAGGAATATGCGAAACAACCCCCCACCGCGAATTCGTGAGCTAGTCAGTCCGAGCGGAAAGGACCTGTTGCGCCGTGGGAGGAATCGAGGCCAAACTCAACATCGACAAGACCTCGTTCACTGGGAATGATCAACTGTTTCGCGGAGATGGTGGCTTGTGGAGTGAAACAGCTGGCAATAAGTCCGCCACTGACACCTGAGGCTTACGATCTAGTCAAGCATTCGTCGGAAGAGGTCTTTCGGGATTATGCACCCGAGATCAGATCTTCCCACGAGAGATCCTCTGATCCTTTCTTACTGAGGTAGGCAGGTACAATCGCAATGCGGATTCTCATCATCAATCCCAACAGCGACCCGGATATGACCGTGGCCATACGGAGGTCAGCCGAGGATTTCTCACGTGGTGAATTCGACGTGGTCGTCACTGCGACCCCAGGATCACCGCGATTCATAGAGACTCATCAGGACCAGATCAGAACTGCACCCGGTATGATGCAGCTAGTACGGGAGTACGAGGACAATGTCGATGCGATCGTGATAGCGTGCCACTCGGATCCTAACCTCGACGCTGTCAAGGAGGCGACGACCCGACCGGTAGTGGGTATCGGCGAGGCCTCGATGAAGATCGCCTCGATGCTGGGACACAGTTTCTCTGTCATCACGACTCACCAGCATTCGATTCCTGGCAAGATCGCCCAGGCCCGCCGCTACCACTTGCAGGAGCTAATGGCCTCCGTACGTGCACCGGATAAGGGAGAGGAAGGGATCGGAAATGAAGCCCTGTTTCGAGCTCTCTCAAAAGCTGCACTGGTCGAAGATCGCGCCGAGGTGATCGTGCTGGGTTGCGCCGGACTTGCAGGCATGGACAAAGCGCTTCAGCAGTCGCTCGGAGTGCCGGTCCTCGACGGGGTTGCATGCGCTTTGATTGTTGCGACCGGCCTGGTCAGGTATGGCGCCTCCACAAGCAAGGCACTCGGTTACAACCCGGACTTCGAAACTGATCAGGCTTGAAAGACGCTATCAGCACAGCAGCCGAATCCCGACGCGAGTCGCGTCAGTGCTCATCACGAGCCCCTCGGTGGCTGGCCAGGAAGGTCCTGTAGTGGAGCGGATGCGCACGGAGATGATCGAACTGAGTTGCGATGAGGTTCCCCACCGATGGCATGGGCAACCTAATCTGACGCCTTGGCCACGGTCCACGGCTGCTGGCCATCGACGGCCATTGCGGCACCGTGGGCGTGGGAAATCCGGGCTCATGGGAAGTCGACCCATTCGGGGCGATGTGGGTGCCGACGCCTCAATCAAGGTCGTTGCAGCCGGAGAAATCAAGCACTCCGATAAAGCTTGGTCAGCACAAACTCCCGATGCCCCAATACCTCGTTCGCTGTCAACCGCCCATTCACCACCCGTCTGAGCAATTCTAGTAGCCGATCGCCGGCTTCATCGAATGTCAGCTCTCCACGCAACAGCGCCGAGCAATCGAAATCGATGTGCTCGCTCATGGTCTCACAGGTAAGGGGATTAGCTGAGAGCTTGATGACCGGGACTATCGGATTGCCGACAATGTTGCCTTGACCGGTGGGGAAGAAGTGGACGACGAAACCACCGGCAGCCCACAGCGTCACTGCCTCCGCAGCAGCCGACGACGTATCCATGAACCAGAGTCCAGAATCCGTGGGAGCCTCAGCCGGCTTGAGAACTCCAACGTACCTACACTTCTTCCCGATCTTCTGGAGATTACCGAAAGCCTTCTCCTCGATGGTGGTCAAGCCACCACGGATGTTGCCTTTTGTTGGTTGAGAACCGGAGAGGTCGTCGGTCTTGTTGGTGTTGATGAAGTTGTTGTATTCGTTCCAAACATCTAGGAACTGCCTGCCCACTTCCCGTGTGGCAGCTCGCGCTGCACAGACATCTTCAGCGCCCGTTATTTCCGAAGTCTCTCCAAAGGATAGAGTGGCGCCCACCGCATCTAGCTTGTCGAACGCGTTGCCTACAGTCGGGTTGGATGCGAGACCTGAGGTCGTGTCCGACTCGCCGCACTTGGTGGAGACCCATATTTCGCTGAGTTCGCACTCTTCCCGCCTGAGCTCGGAGGCCCAGTGCACGTACTCCTTGGCCTGCCAAGAAGCCTTGGCAATCGTGCCAATGTCACCAATCCGCTCGATTGAAAACCCGGTCACGGGTTTGCCGGTTGCAGCGATCCCCTCGACGATACGGTTGGTCCATTGAGGCTCGATACCGATCACCACGGCCGCTGCCACATTGGGGTTTGCCCCGGTGCCGATCATCGTCCTGAAGAAGAGTTCCAGGTCTTCACCGAACTGAAGTCGTCCGTAGGAATGCGGGATGGCGATGGTACCCTTGATGTTGTTCCCGACTGCCTCACAGGCGGCGTTAGACAGGTCATCCAAAGGAATGATCGCCACATGGTTGCGAACGCCCACTCGACCGTTCTCACGTCGATACCCCTCGACACTTGGAGGGCTCATGGTTACCACCTCCTCGTTTTGAGGTTGTGCACGTGGACGTGCTGACCTCGCTTGATGTCAGCAATTACCATCCCGATGTCATGTTCGTATTTGATCACCGAACTGCCTATTGGGTGTTGCCTGAGCGCGATCTTGTGCCCTAGCGGTATGTCCTCCACAGCTTTGATCTCAATGGCTTCTTTTGTATCCATGTATAGGCCTCTCACCGATTCCCCGGCCTTAAGGTCCGCAGTCGCAACACCGACGGTGTCTGCAGCGTCGTGCACGAGGAATTGGATCTTGGGATTCTTGTCCGTCACCACTGCCTCCTTCCGTATGAGAAACGGCAAGTCCAATCTAGTCACTGTGCCCTGCGTGTGGCCATCAGCTAGCAGCCGACTGTTTGCGGCCCCGCTTGCGTCCGCTCTGCGAGGGACCGAGATTCCGTCGGCAGATCGAATTGCCCTGAGATCGTTCAACATCCAGGAGTTCCCGAACGTATAGAATCACATAGAGATGCAACGAGATCGGTTGAACATGCGTCCAAGAGGAGCACCAATGAGATACAATATTGCCAGGCTGATCGGCACGACATTACCAGTTGTGATGCTGGTAGCCGCGAACGCAGCGGCTCAGCAGCTGCAGACGCCGGCGGAACGCACGAATTTCCAGGCTGGTCCGACGATGTACGACGACTTGATGGAGTTCGTGTACGAGCTGGATGCACAAAGCGAGCTGATGCAAGTGCGGAAGATCACCGAGACCCTACGAGGCAGGGATGTAGTCCTCTCTATTCTCTCCAACCCACCGGTCTACCAAGCATCGGACTTGATCGGTTCAGCCAAACCCGTCGTGCTCATCGTGAACAACGTGCATGGCGGCGAGGTGGCCGGTAAGGACGCCAGTCTCATCCTCATGAGAGATCTCCTCTTTGGAGAACTGCGTCCGCTACTCGACCGAGCAGTGGTTCTCAACGTTCCCACCATCAATCCGGATGGCGCCGAAGAGCGGCGCAGGACCAACGAGCAGAACTTCGACATGAATCGAGACTACCTGAAGCTCGAGTCGCAAGAGATCCAAGCCCTCGTGACAAAGGTGCTCCATGAGTGGCAGCCGGACATCCACGTCGACACACATCATGGAGGATCAGTCCCCTACGTGATCACATACCAGACGATAATGAATCCCACTGGGGATCCAGAGATCATGAGGATAGCCAACGAGCAGATCGTGCCGCGTATCCGCGAATCTCTCAGAGCAGAGGACTACGACGGATTCTGGTACTCCGGACCGCGCTCGCTGAATGGAGTGGCGGGATGGGCACCGACTTCGGTGGAGCCGCGCAAACAACACGTGTACTCGGGTCTCGCCAACATAGTGGACTTCCTGTTCGAGACCCCGTCGGGTTCGCATCGTGTCATCAACAATGGTACTGAGGTCGTCCCTATTCCGCGCGAAGAACGGTATCAGCACCAAGTTCGAGGCCAGTACATCGCCCAGCGCGAATTGATTCGTTTCGCGGCAGATGAGTCGGAGTTACTGCGACGGACAGTACGCAATGCCAAGGAAATGGCCACCCGGCTCGGGGCCGATGACTCCGACAACGACCAGATCGTCTTGGAGTACGAACAGGTTGCCAAGATGGAAACCGACATCTGGCGTGCGAAAGGGTGGGCCGACCGTCAGGGTCAAGGTGGCGGACCTCCGGGCCCCGGTGGTGCCGAACGTGAGGTAGAATACGAACTGCTGCGGCTCCCCGTGTTCACCAAGTTCGAACCGACCCGCACCACGACACGGCCTTGGGGCTACGTATTGCCACCGCAACTGGCGACTGTCGTTCCGCTTCTCCTGGATCACGAAATCGCCGTCCAGCGACTGGCGGAGCCGACGAGCCTGGAGGTCGAGGTCTACTACGCCACGGAGATTGACAACTCGGAGTTCTTTCAGGGGCACTACCTCAATAAGGTCACGGCGGTGAAGAGGACGGAAACGGCGGAGTTCCCTGCGGGATCCTTCTTCGTTCCCGCCGGTCAACCGAAGGCGAACTTGATCAGTTACATCCTAGAGCCGGAGACCGACGATAATCTGATCACCTGGGGCTTTCTCGATACATATCTCCAAGCCATGACCGCTGAGGAAACCCAGGCGTACGTAGAGAGAATGGTTCGGTCTCGTGGCGGGCAAGATGAACAGGGACCGCCTCCGCCCGGTCAACTCGTCCCAATATACCGGCTGATGAAGAAGACCGACCTCAAGGGTACACTGGTCGAGTCATTCAATTCGTTCGAGCGAAATCGCTACGTAAGGTAAGAGACACAGGTGCGGCTCAATTCCCTCTCCCTTCTCCGGGGGAGAGGGAACTGCCACGCACGCTTGGCAGCAAGTAGTGCACTAGCGGAGGTAACAGCGATCAATGCCTAACCCAGTCCTCGGAGTGGTCAAGTGGTGCACTGGCCGTTGGCGTTATCCCCGATTGTTGTTGCTCAGCACCCTCGTATTCGCAGCTGACCTCGTCTTTCCCGACGTAATCCCGTTCGCCGACGAGATTCTGCTAGGCCTGGTTACAGTGCTCTTGGGCAGCTTCAAGCAGCGCCGAGTCAAACCCGAGTAGGATAGACGCGAGCGAAACAGTTGGCGGTCATGAACCAGCCCGTGGTCCCTCAGCCGCATTCAGGCTTGGGGATGTAGGCAACGGCAAGTTGTCTAGCAGTCCAGTTGTTCCCGGGACTGACTCACAACTCTTCGTCGTCGAGGTCCTCGTCGTCGGGTTCTTCTTCCGACTCCTCGAAGTCCCACTCCTCTTCCTCTTCCTCTTCTTCGTCCAGCTCGTCCGAATCCTCAGCGAGGTCTGGATCATCGAGGTCGTCGTCTCGCGCATCAAGCAAATGGGGTACCACACCAGTGGGGGTGGCGAAGAAGCCGTCGTCGGAATCCCAACGAAGTCTACGGATGCTATCGATGGTATCGGGCATACACAAATCTGCTGGCTGACGCCTCGGTCCACCAGATCCCTCAGGAGGTAACTACCATCCCAGAGAACCCGGGAGTTTGACCGAAACGCCTCCCACCCCAAGATTGTGCTAGCTCCTCCCTTGGGAGATTCCCCGTGCTGAAGCTCATCAAATGGTTGTTTCTAATTGGGTTCGTGAGCGTTCTGCTGGCTGGTGGATCGTACGCAGTGGCCCGTTTCAAGGTCGGCCAGATCGTGGGCCCGGCGCCACCGCTGGCCGGGCGAACCGTGGCGTTTGCATACCGCGGTGTTGAGAACCTCCCCGGGAAACCCCGACTTTGGGTTGTCACGTACAGGATCAGCCGACTCCCTGGCATACGGAGCGTTGCGATCTACGTGTCCCCTACCGGCAAGCTGGTAGCAACGCGGCCAGCGGATCTAGAGGCACGGTTAGCGGCTTGGGAGCAGTCACAGGAACCATAGGCTGAGCTCTACCCCTGCCCGGACACCAGGGGAAACACCCCACAGGACTGGGCAGTACATGTCCGCATTCGACACCTTGACAGCTTAGGTATGCATCTGCAGATTCTCAAGAACACCTAAGCTGTTTGGGTATTGAATTGAGCCTCAATGATGGCGATCTGATCTCGGGCACCCTGGACGTTCTGGTTCTCAAGGCGTTGAGTTGGGGCCCCAAGCACGGGTACGGGATTGGTCGGTGGATCGGCGAGAGTACTGACGCCACTGTCGCAGTCGAGGAGGGCGCTCTGTACCCTGCTCTGCATCGGATGGAGCGGCGTGGTTGGCTCGAGTCGAAGTGGGGCAAGACCGAACTCGGGCGCCGAGCCAAGTTCTACGGGCTCACGCCTAGGGGCCACAAGCAGTTGATCGCCCAAACCAAACGGTGGCACAGCTACTCACAAGCTGTATCGCTATTGCTCGACAGACCGTCCGCCTGACTCGTGATGCGGCTGCCCCATGGTATCCGACGCCTGTTCAACTTGGAATCCGGCGCCACTGCGCCACAAGAAGACATCCGCACAGAGTTGGATTTTCCCCTCGATATGCAGACTCGGGAACTCATCGGTGAAGGGTGGACGCAGGAGGAAGCGCGACGAGAAGCCGAGCGACGGTTTGGCCGCGTGATCCGAATAGAAAGCGACCTCAGGCAGGCGCACCGAAGCGAGCCGCGACGGCACATCGCGTCATTGTTGAACGCCACCCGCCAGGACTTGGGTTTCGCGCTCCGCACGCTCTCTCGGACTCCGGGATACACTGCGGTGGCCGTACTCACGCTCGGGCTCGGCATCGGCGCGAACACGGCGATGTTCACGCTCGTCGACGGCGTGCTGATGCGCCCCCTTCCCTACCAGGACGCCGACCGCCTCGTCACTCTGTGGTCTAGTAGCCTCTCGCGAGGCCCGTACACTCGCAGCCCAGTGTCCTACCCGGATTTCCGGGACTGGCGCTCCCAAGCGACGAGTTTCGAAGGCATGGCCATGCTATACGGGCACGACGTGGTGCTGCGCGAGCGCGAAGGTCCAACTCCCCTCCTCGTGGCTGCCGTATCCGGGGATTACTTCGAGCTGTTACGGGCCCGCGCCGTGCTGGGAAGACCGTTCAGCCAAAGTGGGGTGAGCGAGAACCCGCAGGTAGCAGTCCTCAAGTACGGAACTTGGCAGCGCAGGTTTGGCGGCGATCCCGCTATCGTCGGGAGGACCATTACGCTCGACGACATGATCTACACAATCGTGGGAGTCCTGGACCAAGGCCGGGACTTCCCCGGCTGGGGAGAAATGTGGATACCGCTCAGCCCGGAGATCATCGCGCGCCATAATCTGGAGCACAGGGGACAGCGGATCGACACGTGGGTCCTCGCACGCCTGAGACCCGGTGTCGACTCCGCCGCCGCTTCGGCCGAACTGCAGGCCATTGCCAATCGCCTGGCACAAGCCTATCCCGAGACCAACATTGAGTGGAGTACGTTGATTGCTCCACTGCACCAGATCGTCATCGACCCTTGGGGAACCAACGCGAGTATGCCCCGTTCCCTGCTGTTGCTGAACGGAGCTGTCGCACTGGTTCTACTAATTGCATGCGCCAACGTCGCGAATCTATCAATGGCACGAGTGCTCCATCGGCGCAGAGAATTGGCCATCCGTACTGCGCTCGGTGCCGGGCGTTGGCGACTGGTGAGGCATTTGCTCACTGAGAGCCTGATCGTCACCGCCACGGGAGCCACCCTCGGTGTGGTCTTTGCACGGTGGGCGGTGAGTCTCATCCTCCTGCGTGGCCCGGCCCTGCCCCGTGCACCTGAGATCGCCGTCGACCTGCGGGTCCTGTTGTTTACCGCCGGACTGGTGGGAGTGACAACTCTGGTGTTTGGGATCCTACCGGCGTTCCGAGGTGCAGGCACCGGCTTCGCGGAGCTGAGAGACGGCCCGCGCGGAGCCATCGGAGGCATGAGCGGCAAACGGCTTCAGTCGGTGCTCGTCACCTCGCAGGTCGGTTTCGCACTGCTCCTACTCACAGGGGCGGGGTTGCTGATAGAGAGCCTAAGGAGCTTGCAGCGCGTTGATGCCGGATTCGCGGTCGAGAATCTGCTCGTGCTGAGAACTCAGGCGCAGTCCCCACCATATTCGACAGACGAGCAGCTCTTGGACCTTCATCGGCGGCTGGAAGAAGCAGTAGAGAACATCCCAGGTGTAATTGCCGCGTCTACCGTGAACCACGTGCCTGGCGGCGGGATGGTAATAAGCAGGATCGAGGCGCTGGGCCTCGACACCTCGCTGAGCGTCACTTTCCGGACCGCGGCGGCCGACTACATCGAGACCATGGGCATACCGGTCCGCGAAGGGCGCAGTCTGACTGACGCGGACATGATCCCGTGGAACGGATCCATCTTAATCAATGAGCGCCTCGCCAGCATCCTGGGCAACGCACTCGGGAGGCGCGTCACAGTATTCAAGCAGAAACCGGGCCCCGACTTTGGGAAGCCGCTCGAAGGCACCGTCATTGGAATCATCGGCGACGTGCGTGGCTCCCTCGCCCAACGAGTGTCACCGTACACCGTCTACCTGCCGAACACTGTGAACCCCTGGCAGAGTGCCACGCTAGTCGTGCGCACCGACCAAACCGTACAGAACCCCGCCGTGCTGGTGAGGGAGGCTGTGCTGCGGGTGGATCCCAACCTACCCGTGATACAGCTCCGCATGATGGAAGACCAGATGTACGACTCGTTGGCGCAACAGAGGTTTGCCGTGCTGCTCATGGGTGCGTTCGCGAGTGCCGCTCTCCTCCTCGCAGCATTGGGCCTCTACGGTGTACTCGCCTACCTGGTGCGCCAGCGCTCCCGTGAGATCAGCGTACGGATGGCGCTCGGTGCACGTCAAGTCGATGTTGTTCGCCTTGTGGTGAAGCGCGCAATGATCATCGTCGGAGTCGGGGTAGTGGCGGGGCTCACTGCTGCCACAATGCTCACAAGAGTAATGTCGTCACTGCTTTTTGACGTGTCGCCAACGGATCCGGTGACATTCCTCACGGTCACGGGCGTCCTGGTGTGCGTGGCAGTGGTTGCAAGCTACTTCCCAGCCCGCCGCGCTGCGAGCCTGGATCCCATGCAGGTCTTGCGAGACGGCTGAGGGACGGTCTACCTATCTGAGAATCTACGGTCCCTGCGACCCGATCCAACGATTCTTACGCCCTGCACGTATAGAATAGATGAACAATGCCCGACGGCGGATATCTCCTACACCTTGATCCACCTGGGTACGCAGAGCATCTTGAGACATCTGTCCACTCCAAAGCCACTCCCGGGAGGCCGTCGTCTCCCGTCAACTGGAGGCAAACGCATGATTTCGTATAAGCGCATTCGCTCCGGCGTTCTTGCGGCTGGTCTCTTCCTTGCTGCCGCCATGCCTTTCAGCGTGCAAGGCCAGGCAATCGACTCCATCCTTGCTACCGAGACTTTCTTGCGACCGCCACCGGAGATCGCCGAAGCAGTGTTGGCACCGCGCCACCTGAACGCGACACTCGGGAATCCGAGCCCGGATGGGCGGTTCTTTGTCAATGAGATCGGCGGCGGTATGCCGACCCAAGCTCTGTTCGCCAAGCCGTTCTATCGGCTGGGCGGCGAGCAAATCGACTGGCGCGCGAACCGCTCGCGCATGCTTACTATCCGCGGAGATGTAGGAATCGAGGTAGTTGACGGGCAGACAGGCGATGCAGTATCGATCCAGGTACCACAAGGGGCACGCGTTTCGGAGCCGAAATGGTCGCCGGACGGATCCAAGATCGCCTTCTTTGTTCACTCGGAAGAGGCCACACACGTATACGTGGCTGACCCGTCGAACGGCAGGGCGCGACAGGTAACCCGCTCACCCGTCCTGGCTACTGTATACACGTCATTCGAGTGGACGCCCGACTCGCGGTCGATTTTGACGGTATTGGTGCCGGAGGATCGGGGCGCACCACCGGCGGAACCGGCGGTACCGACCGGACCTCAGGTCCGCATCACGACGCCCGAGACCAATTCGATTCGCACCTATCCGGATCTGCTGGAGACTGCCTACGAAAAGACGCTGCTGGAGTACTACTCGACTGGCCAACTCGTGGCCATCGATGTTGATCGCCGCAGAGCACGGCCTATCGGTGATCCTGCAATGATCCGCGGTGTGCAGGTGTCTCCCGACGGCATGCACGCGATCGTGAACACGCGGACCAAGCCGTTCTCCTACATCGTGCCGGCGCGTCAGGCCGGTAGCCTGGAAGAGGTCTGGAACCTCGAGAACGGCGACGTTCTGGCGTTGCTGAGCGAGCAGGAACTGAACGAGGGAGCCCCGAACGACACTACGGACAACGACGACGCCGATCCGGAAAAGCGCGGTTTCTCTTGGCGACCTGACGAACAGGGACTGAGTTTCCTTCAGGCGGTCCCCCGCGAGCCGGGCGACACGGCTCAAGCCGACAGCGCTACGGCCGGCCCTCAGCCACCGGGCGCACGTGGGGGTGGAGGTGCGCGGCGGGCGGACCGAGTATTCCAGTGGTTGCCGCCCTTCGACACGACCTCAATGACCATGCTCTATCGCGCCAACAATCGCCTCTCCAGCGTGCGGTACTCGGCCGATGCGGAGATCTTGTTCCTGACTGAACAAACCGGTGAGAACGTGCACGAGTACGCCGTTTTCATGAGCGATCCGTCAGAACGTTATACGATCTTCCGCGGTGAGCGACCCCGCTTCGGCCGCGGTGGTGGGGGCAACAGGATCGTCACGAAGACGTTGGATAACGGGGCCACCGCGGTTCACGTTACCCCTGATGGAGAGCATGTCTTCCTTACAGGTGTCGACAATGCCGACGACCCGATGGAAGAAGGCCCGCAGTCTTTCATCGACAAGATCGAGATCAAGACTGGGGAGAAAGACCGCATCTACGAGAGTGAGAATGACGGGGTCTGGGAACGTGTGATCGATGTATTGAATGACGACGCGACCGAGCTTCTCGTGTCGCGCGAGGGACCTACTGACGTGCCGGACTCCTATGTCCGCAACGTGGCGACAGGGGAATTCAGACAACTCACAGAGAACACCGACTACACGCCCGACCTGACGAACGCACAACGCAGGCGCATCATGGTCGAACGGGTTGATGGTTTCGAGTTGGCTGTGAATGTGACGCTACCCCAAGATTGGCAGCCCGGCGAGAAGCTGCCTGGCATGATCTGGTTCTATCCCAGGGAGTACACCGACCAGGACAACTACAACGAGACACTCGAGCGGTGGAATAAGAATCAGTTCCCGAACATCGGTACGCGTTCAATGGAGATTCTGGTTAGGGCAGGTTACGCGATAATCCAGCCGGATGCACCCATAGTAGGCGACCAGGGTCGGATGAACGACAACTATGTGCACGACCTGCGCAACAATCTGGCAGCAGTGATCGACTTTGTAGATTCCGAGGGCCTAGCCGATCGCAATCGACTCGGAATCGGCGGTCACAGCTATGGCGCGTTCAGTACTTTCAATGCCATGGTACACACGCCGTTCTTCAAGGCTGGCATCGCAGGAGACGGCAACAACAACCGGACACTCACACCGTTTTCGTTCCAAAACGAGCGACGCTCTTTGTGGGAGGCCACGGAGGTCTACCTCGAGATGTCTCCGTTCTTCAATGCCGACCACATGAACGGCGCGTTGCTCATGTACCACGGTGAGCACGACCAGAACGTGGGTACGTTCCCGATTCATTCGTGGCGGCTGTTCGAAGCCATGGAAGCACTGGGCAAGACATCGTCGCTCTACGTTTACCCATTCGAAGACCACGGTCCGGCGACTCAGGAGACCCTACTGGACCTGTGGGCGCGATGGACGGCGTGGCTGGACAAGTACGTGAAGAATGCCGGCACTGACAAGGAGAAGCCGGTCACAGAGGACGCCTCCGCCACGGGGAAATGAGCGAGAAGGAACCGGACTGCAGCCTAGAATTGTAGGGTCATTAGACCAACAACTGCATCACTGAGTAAAGAGCCGGGAGGTCCACTCCCTCCCGGCTTTCCCATCTTCTCAACCCATGCTCGAAACCGGCCGATAGCGGATAGCCACCAGCCGTCACCTGTCCGCCCTACCACACTAGCCTGATCGCCATCATCAGCAATGCAATCCCCAGCACCACACGGATCGATCGGTCACCACCTTTGACCGAAACCCGGGTTGCCACGATCGCGCCGGTGGAATTGCCGACTGCGAGCGCGATTGCCGTGGGCCAGGCAACGTTGCCAGTGATGGCAAAGACCATGAGAGCCGGGACGCTGAACACCAATACTACCAACACTTTGTGCATGTTCGTTCGAACCAGGTCAAAGCGAAGGAACTGGTGCAGCACTATCATGATCAGGAAACCGACACCGGCCTGAATGAATCCGCCGTAGAAGCCAACCGCAAAGAACGACAGGAAGGCGACCAGCCGAGCATGTTGTGGCGTGTCACGTCGCTGCTCCCCGTTTCGCCGCGGCACGAGCAAGCCGATCACGGCGATGACCAGCACGCCCGCGAGAATTGCTCGGAAGAGATCTTCGCTCACGGTGATTGCCACTAGGGCGCCCGCGACTGCACCTGGCACCGTCGTTAGGGCAAAGGCCAGACCGGTCCGCATGTCCGTGTACCCGTGCCGCCGAAAGGCTACGACTGCCGTGAGGTTCTGTGCGAGGATTGCGACACGGTTTGTGCCGTTGGCAACGGCTACCGGGAGCCCGAGGAAGATGAGCATCGGTAGGGTCATGAGCGACCCACCGCCCGCCATCACATTGAGGAAGCCCGCAATGATACCGATGCCAAAGACCGTGATATGAATCAACACGGTCGGAAGCTAGTCTGTCCCGAGACTGTTATCCATTCATGCTGAATAGCCGCAGTCACCGTCGAATCAATATTCGCGCTCGCTGTTTGGGCGCCGTGCATCGAACTCCTTGGCCCACGCCCGCATGACCTCTACGTCGTCGAGGCTGGGCGATTCTGCGAGGGCGTCCCAATTGAAGTTCTCGTCGAGTGGATCCAGAGCCTTCTGGGGATCGAACACGCGCAGATCGGGCGGCAGCGCCGAATACGGAGCGAAGTCGGGCACGTCGGTGAAGAAATCGGCCAGATCTGTAGCCCCGGCATCGTACTGATTGAGGTAAGGGAGACCCAGTACGTGCCAGAAAGTCTTCATGATGCTTCCAAAGCTATAGTGCTGCTTCGCCACATATTTCCGTTTGGCATAGGGTGAGATGACCATCAGAACGCTCCGATGAGCATCCACGTGGTCCACTCCTCCCTGCGGATCGTCCTCCGTGACAACGATGGCCATGTTCTCCCAATAACGCGTGTGTGACAGGTATTCGACCACCCGTCCCAGCGCAAGGTCGTTGTCAGCCATGTAGCTCTCTACGTACGGATAGCCGTCTGCCGGCCGCTCGGCCGACCCATGGTCGTTCGGCAGCATCATCGTGATGATCGGGGGCATGACGGTGCCGTCTCCCAGCCACCGCTCCTCAAACTCTTCGATGAACATGTCCACTCGGAATTGATCAGGAATACTCATATTGTAGGTGGCGAACTTGGGGGATGTCCGAGCCCAAAGAGGACCCGGCATCGGGTAGTTGATCGGCAACCTGATACCAGTGTATTTGAAGTCTTGCGTCTCGATGCCGGGGGCAAACTCGAATCCAAGTCCGAAGTTGAAGAAGTCGACGCCGAAACGGTCAAAGTGATCCCAGATGGAACCGGCCTCGTTGTAGTCTTCAGGGTAGATTGCTCCTGAAGAACCAACGAACGCCAGCATCCCGGGGGCCGAAGATTCAAGCCTCATGCTGCGTCCTCCGCCGTAGCTGGCCGCAACACTCGTCTCCACCCACTCATTGGGATAGATACCAACTAGCCACCGGTGTCCGTCCGCTGAAACGTCGGAATCGCAGTAGAAGTTGTCTCCTATGGCGAACCGTTCACCAAGTGCCAAGTGGTTCGGCATGATCGTGGCGTTTTCTATTGTCACACTCCCGTCCCGGTTACTGAACGTCACACTTCTCCCGTAGCGCGTCAGCGAGGGCTCGCCTCGACCCCCTACGATCTGGCCGTACACTTCGTCATACGTGCGATTCTCCTTGGTGATGAACACCAGATGTTTGATGGGAGACTCCTTTTGGCCTGGATAAAGGGGGATGGGATTGGTCCTGAGGTTCGCAAAGGCTCGGGACGAAGGGGGTTCGAATCGGAAGTTGTTCGCCACAACTTGTTGTGTCTCAGACGGAAGGTCGGCGTCGTCAGGGATTTCGATCACCGACACAAAACCGTTCATCAGATTACCGACATAGCTTCCTCGGGCGTCGATCTCAAACCGAGGTCCACCGTTCGGGCCGCTACCATAGCCCTTTGCATTAGCGACGATCAACTTCGTGCCGTCAGGAGTCACTGCCAGTTTCGATGGGAACCACCCAACGGGAATGTGCCCCAGCACCTCAAAGCTATCGAGGTCTATCACGGCAACTGCGTTGATCCCGGATTCGGCGACGTAGAGCCGCTTGCCGTCCGGCGAGAGCGCCAGGCCAAACGGGATATGCCCCCGAAGGTTTCCCAACCGCTCGTCCAGTTGCAGGATGATCTCTGCGACTACGGTATCGCGCCGAGTGTCGATCACGGAGATTCCGTCATTATTGCCGTTGCTCACGAATACCCGATCGTCGGTCGACACGAGCGAGTTGGGACTCGAGCCACCCACGGTTGGAAAGTCATCGACCTTCTGTCCTACGAGGTATCCCGTCTTGATCTTGGATATGACACGCGGTCGGACGGGAGACGTCACGTCCAGCCCCCAAACGGAGAACGATTCCGGAGTGTTGGGATCGCCCAGGCCCGGAACAGTGTACCCTTCGACCTCCACACCTTCCTCAGCTTCGCGCGAACCGTGCGCGAAAGGCGGGAATGCAACTCCCGGGCGAGGTGGATCAGCCTCTCGATCCACTCCTTCAAGCAGGGAGTACTCGTACATGCCGACGTTAGCCACATACACTCGTGTCTCGTCGGGGGTCAGGGTGACACCAAATGGGTAGCGCCCGACAGGTGAGCTCGCTATCAGTCGCCGAGCTGCTGCATCGATCACGATCAGACGGAAGTTGGTTTGATCGACGGCGTAGAGTCTCTGCCCATCCCTGCTCAGAACCAGGTCGCCGATATAGCTGTCTTCGTATACACTCTCACCGAATCTGCCATTGGCAGCAATGTCTCCAATCCGATCTCCAGAATTGAGATCAAACAGGATCACGCTGCCTTCCTGTCCTCCTCCCACATACAGCGTGGCACCATCCGGCGAGATCGCGAGACCCATGAATACAGCAGCAAGAACACCATCGTCGCCTTCTGCACCCTGCGGCACCTGCGCCACGGTCGGATTAGCGCCGGTCAAGTTTCGGATAATCGAGATCGAGAAAGGCCTCACACCCGAGTTAGCGGTCACCGCAACGGAGCCATCGCTGCTGAGCGTCAAACCGTAAGGATGGGGTGCGACCATGAGCACTTTCCCGCGCGGCGTCAGTAACCGACCGTTCGGCAACACCGTGGTCCCGTCTCGATCAATTTCAGCGTAAGCATCGCCCGCGGGTGCCGTGGCGATCCAACTCTGCCGCTCCAGTCTATTACAACTGGATAGCAGTAATACAGCAACCAGCAACGATCCACATACCAAGCCGGCAGAAGCGCAGCATGCCGGAGGGGTCTCTTTCGGCCTCACGTGTCATTCTCCACTAACAACGTCGTAGGAACTCCGGGCATGGCGGCGAGCCCAGTGGTGGCTCGCGATCGACTGCTCGGTAACAGCTAGTAATAGAGCGAGAGCGGGTCCGACTCGCCAGGAACCTCGGCCGATTGGGCTGCGGAAGATCGTCCAACGCGAGCTGCCCAGCCAAGTCTACCGCGCCTAGAAGTTCAGCCCACTACGTCGCTGCTGCTTGTAGATTTCTGACCTGGCAAAAGTGAACTAGCCTGCTGCAGCTCTTGCTCCAGTATCCAGAAGTGAAGATCTTGCAGCAGTTGAGTTCGCCATAACAAGGAGCTGTCCATGCAACATCTTCGGACGTGGGGCTTGTCAGCAACCCTCAGCAGCCTCCTCTTGACTACATGGCTCGTCCCATCAGCCAAGGCCCAGGCCCAGGCCCTAGAGCTGGGGCGAGTCATCAATGCATCGACTTCCGACGAGAATGTGGCTGCGCTCACATTCCAGGCCAAATCGGCTGGTGTCCTCACCGTCGTGGCCAGGGCCACCGGTGAGAGCGATCTCATTCTGGTTGTAACCGACGCCGACGGGCAACAGCTCCCTGACGGGCGATCGGACCAGGACATCGGAGGTAACAACGGTGCCGAGCAGCTTGCCATCACGATACCACGGGCTGGTACCTACTTTGTCCGGGTTGAGACGTTCTTGTCAGGAAGTGCCGACTTCAGAATAGGAGCTTCATGGCTCGCTTTCGCCGATCTGGAGGTCGCCGCCGATCCCGACGGGTCGCCGAGCACGGCAATTCCAATTGGCGTGGAGCAGCAGACCATCAAGGAATCCATCAACGGGGCCTCGGGTGATTACTGGGACTGGTTCGTGTTCGGCGCCGACGAAGCAGGCACTCTGACGGTAGCCACTCGCGCGGACGAGGGAGACCTGGTACTGGAGGTATTCAGGGAGGGTGACTTCAGTGAGGCCTGGGAACGTTCGGACCAGGATCTGCAAGGAATCAACGGCAACGAGGCATTGACCCTGATAGTCACCGCCGGGCAGAAGCTCTATTTCAAGGTATCCTCCTTCAGCGAAGGAGCCTCTGTACCCTATAGCTTGCAGATAGGCTTCATGCCGGATTGACAGGGAGTCGCTCGCAAGCTAGGCCGCTCCGAAGAGCGGCCTAGTGCAACGAAACACCTTGCTGCATTGCGCTATCATTCAACGCGAATGCAACGTCGTAGTAATGACTCCTGCGACATTCCGCTCTCTCACCATCCGGTTGAAGGCGGCGACATCGTTATCGAGGAGCGCCTTCAACTCGGCCTGGCACTGAATCATCTGGGATCTCAGCAACTGATGCACTTCACGCTGCTGCTTGTTTGGCGCGAAGTCCACGGAAGCAGCCACGTCTCCGCCAAGAACCGACAGTTTGCTGTAGAGCATATTGGGGAACCGGAAGGATTTCGAGTCCCCCTCTGCAGCAATGGGTTGGAGGATCTTATCTTCGACCGCCTGCAGCTTCTGATACACTGCTTTCGCAGCTTCGATGATCGCGGCTCCACCGTCATCCGCGCGCAGTACATCCGTTAGGTCATCGAGCTGTTTCTTTATCAACTCAATGTCATTGATCATGCCTGAGACGGTGCTGATATCGTTACGGATCTCCAACTGAAGCGCTACTTGCTGCTCGATATCCGCCAAGGTCCCCGCGGAACGCGGATCCTTTCTCACAACTAGCTCTTGCGTGTAATCCTGATCACCGACGCTGAGCCTTACGGTGTAGGTACCTGGCGCAACCGTGATCCCCTGGAACCCACCGCCAGTGCCCCAGCTCAGAATCGGATACCACCCTTCGCGTTCCCAGGTCGTCCGAAACCGTTTCTCTTCGACGACATGCGGGTTGCCGGGCGGTTTGGTACGCAGCTTGGCCTGTTGCACGGGCTCGTACCGCAGGTCCCAGGTTACGCGGTTGATACCCTGGTTCTGGGTGCCACGCAGAGTATTCACCGTCTGGCCCTCGCCGTCCAAGATCGTGATCTGGACCCGACCTTCAGGAACACTCTTGAGGTAATAGTTGATATGGGCTGCCGCGTTCGCTCGGGGACCACCAGTCACGCTGTGCATGCGGTAAGCGGGCCGTGGAGCGAAGAGATGAGCCTCGGATGCGATGACCTCATCCGTGAGCTGCTGGAGTGGAGTGACATCGTCCATGATCCAGAAGCCTCGCCCGTAGGTGGCTACAACCAGGTCGTTGAAGTGCTCCTGGACGACCATGTCGTGCACAGGTGCGTGCGGCAGGTTGTTCTGGAGCGGTAGCCAATTCTGCCCGTCGTTGAAGGAGACATAAATGGCATTCTCCGTACCGAGATAGAGTAGGCCCTGCCGCACAGGGTCCTCGTGCACCCAGTGCACGTAGCTAAACACACCCTTCGGAATGTCGGAGCTGATCGAGCGCCAACTCTGGCCGTAGTCAGCGGTCTTGTAGACGAACGGATCACGATTGTTCATCTGGTGGAAATCCACCGTGACGTAGGCCGTGCCGGCATCGTATCTCGATGCTTCGATATTGCTTATCGTGCCCCAAGGTGGCAGGTCGGGAATGTTGTCTGTGAGGTTGGTCCAGTTCTGGCCACCGTCGCGGGTTACGTGGAGTAGACCGTCGTTCGTACCCGCCCAGATCAGGCCGGGCTCGAGCGGCGACTCTTCAATCGCGAACACGACTTCCCCAAACTCCACGCCGAGGTTGTCCTTGGTCAAACCGCCCGACGGCACGAGCTTGCTGGAATCTTGGGTGCTCAAGTCCGGACTGATGATGGTCCAGCTCTCACCACCGTCAGTCGTCTGATGCACGTATTGGCTGCCGACATACACCTTGTTGTGGTCGTGCGGCGAAACGACTATGGGGAAAGTCCAGTTGAAGCGGTACTTCACATCTTTCGCGGCTGCGCCGTAGCCGGATTCCGGCCACACTTTGACGGTGCGCCGGTGGCCTGTACTGTAGTCGACCTTGGTGAACTGGGCATCGTAGCAACCGCCCCAGACAATGTTGGGGTTGACCGGGTCGGGAACGATAAAACCACTCTCACACCCTGCTGTCGACTCCCAATCTGAACCGCCACCGCCGAAGCCTCTTCCCATGCCCTGAGTGCTGGACCCTTTATTGCCACTGCCATCCTGCATACCGCCATAGACGTAATACGGGATCTGGTTGTCGACATTCACGTGATACATCTGCGCGATCGGAAGTCGGATGCGGTTCCACGTCTTGCCGCGATTGAGTGTGATCGTGGCACCCCCATCGTTGCTGATCATCATTCTGTCGGGAATCAGCGGATCCGCCCACATGTCGTGAGTATCTCCCCCCCAGCCGGATCTTTCAGCGGTCACGCCGCCGTCGTATGAGATGCTGTGACTGTTGGCGGCAAAGTACACCTCGTTCTCGTCGGCTGGGTTCACCATGATGCGCGACGCATAGTGGGGTCGTTCGTTGAGCAGACGGTCATAACTAACCAAAGTCCAATTGTCACCACCGTCGCTCGACCGCCAGAGCACTCCGCGGTTGGGGTGGCCGGTTTCGATGAGGGCGTAGACAACTGCGGGATTACTCTGAGCGATAGCGATACCGACCTTACCGACCGGAGGTTCGGGCAGGCCGTGGCCCTCAAGCCGCTGCCAGGTGGCACCTGCGTCGCGCGACCGGAAGATGCCGCCGTTGGGCCCACCGCTCTCGCGACCCCAGGTTCTGATCACCAACGGCCACAACCCAGCGAACAAGACGCGCGGATTGCTCGGATCCAGCGCGATTTCAAAAGCGCCGGTGTTCTCGTCGACAAACAGGGTGTGCTCCCAGGTCTCGCCGCCGTCGGTGGTACGGAAAACACCACGTTCCCGTTGAGGTCCGTAGGAATGTCCCACGGCCGCGACGTGGACTATGTTGGGGTCGCGGGGATCGATCACGACCCGGCCGATCCGTCCGGTGTTCTCCAATCCCATGTGCTGCCAGGTCTTACCCGCATCGGTCGATTTGTAAACACCGTTGCCGATGGAGACGTTGCTCCGTACGAAAGCCTCACCGGTTCCGGCCCAGACCACGCTGGGATCCGAGGGAGCAATGGCGAGAGCTCCGATGGACTGGGCGGGTTGATCGTCGAAGATGGGTTCCCAGTTCACTCCACCATCGGTCGATTTCCATATCCCTCCGGACGCAGCTCCGATGTAATAGACCAGCGGATCACCGGGCACGCCCACGACCGCTGAAGTCCGGTTTCCCGGGGGGCCGATGTGGCGGTATCCTAGACCGCTGTAGAGATCCGGTGTTATCTGCTGGGCGAACAGAGCAGTGAAACAACAGAGGGTTAGAAACAGACCCAAGGTAGCGGAAAGTAGCATCCTCGCAGACACGCGACGGCATGCTCGCCTCATCAAAGGCATGGTCGTCCTCCAGGCGGGAGAGCTTTCAAACGCAGGAATAGGGTCAACTATTCCCGTAGTTCACGCAATGTCAAGTGAACAAGGGATGAGGTCCTTCCACCAAGGCAGGGTGCTTGCCGGGAAAGGCAGCCGCCGCGGCTAATAAGGCATCTCTGAATCACTCAGGCCCATATGGTGGCCTAGCTCATGAATCAGCGTGTTTCGGATCTCAGCCATCACCTCACCGGCTGTATCAAACGATCGCAGTATGGGCCCCCAGTAAATCTCAACTCGATCAGGGAGACCGACGCACCCGCTTCCTCGTTCTGTCAGAGGAACACCGTGGTAAAGCCCGAAAAGCTCGTCGGCCTCTCGCTCGAGACCGAGCCGCTGGAGATCCTGCTCGTCGGGTTCCTCTCTTACGACAATCGCTAGGTTCTCCAGTACGTGCCGAAACTCCTCCGGAAGGGTCTCGATAGCATCGCGGACTACGGCCTCAAAATCTCGTCGTCTCATAATGCAGTTGTCTATGTCTGAAACGCAGTGCAGTGCATAGCTTTGTCAACATGGCCGGTACTTGAGTTGGAGGGAAGGCCGTGCTACAGGTGAACACTCTGGTGACTGTCAGCCGGTTGCGGCGTGACCTTGGCCCGACCGAAGCCCAGGCAGTCACGGTTTCGAGGATGGCACACACATGATCAGTCTGCTAGGCCTGGTTGTCGTCACTTCCGTCTCGACCCAGCAGCTTCCCAACGAGATCCGCGCGGCCGTGCGAGACCTTCGCGTTCAGGAGGCTCTGCAGTTCGTGGACGAACACGAGGATCGAGCCGCACAGTTCCTTCGCGAGATTGGTGGTATCATCTCCCCGTCAGGGCAAGAGCAAGACCGGGCCGTTGCGGTGGCGGCTCGCATGCGGGCCATCGGACTGCACGACGTGCGGGTTGATGAGGGACCAAACGCGGTGGGGAGAATCCCCGGTCGATCTGGCCAGGTGGTTGTCTTGATCTCGACCCTGGACGACCTAGCGACCGTTGCAGAGCATCAGCGGGCTTCCGGTCGTCCACCGACTATTACGGCCGATCGTGTCGTCGGGCCCGGTACCAATACCTCGCTATCGACTGCGGCCTTGGTGACAGCAGCGGAGGCTCTAATCCACTCCGGAGTGCGCTTGGAGCATGATTTGGTTTTCGCCGCCGTGGCCAGGAGGAGACTGGGCTCGTGGGGATGCAACGCATCTACGATCAATTCCGTGATAGTGCTGTACCGTTCGTCGACGTGCTCGGTGACGGCCACAGCATTTCATACGGAGCGATTGGCATACATTGGTGGCGCGTCATCGCCCGCGGGCCAGCTGGACACACCCTGAGTGGCGGGGTGCCAAACGTCAATCAAGCCATCGGTCGCGCCGTCGACCGGATTCTCTCGCTACCCGACGCCAGATGTGGCGATACTACACGAACGAGGATCAACGTGGCGGTATTGAACAGTGGTGCTGTGTTCAACCACAAGCCGGACTCAGGTTGGTTCTCGCTGGATATTCGCTCACTGGAGGCAGCAGTGATCGCCGGAATCGAGCGTAATGTTCGAGACATCCTCCAAGAGGTATCCGAGGAAACAAGCATCGAACTCGAGATGCGGGCCTTTCAGCTGACGCCCGGTGGACAACTTCCCGGTGCTGCCGAGTCAAGACTGGTGCGGACCGCCGTCGAGACGGCACGTCATTTAGGATACGAGCCGACCCTATCGAACTCGGGCTCGTCGAACATAAACGTGGCTATTGGGGGTGGGTCGCCGGCGATCGGGCTGGGGGGCGGCCGAGGCGGCTCCCGTGGTCAACCGGATGAATGGGCCGACCGCGGAGCGTTGCTGCGGACAGCGAGATTCGTCACCCTGCTGGCTGCGGCCTTGGGAAACTGAACCAATTGGTTAGCCCCGGTATCGGGGTACTATCTGGCACTCAGGTTGTGCCGCGCATTCAGTCTACTTCGGGCGACTACCGCCCGCAAGCATCGCGGCACACTGACGGGGATCATCCAATCTGCTCTAGCCTGCCAGCCCAAGTTACCCGGTAGTACCTATCGCCCTGCCACAACAATGCCTGCATGAAACCGAGCTCTTCTACCGGCACGTCAATGCCGAAGATGCGCCCACCATATAGGCTTTCGACCTGGCGGGTCTCACTGTGCCCGGTTACGATCGCCTCTGCACCGTAGTACTCAAGGACCCTGTCCACATCCGGCACGCTGGCTCGAGGGTAATTCCCGGTCCTGCCGTAATACCCGCGATACCAAAGGGGGCCTGCTACATCAAACACGAACCTCGCTGTGGCACTGGACTGCTTCGAGGTCAGATCGATGTTTCTCCGAGCCGCCTCGTTCATATCGTTCAGAGTCAGTCCGTATACAACAACCTCAGGGGCGAGGCCGCCGTGCACGAATAGAATGTCGTTCAATCTGATGACGACGTTTTTGCTGCGGAGCCATCTTCCCATTTCTGTGTCGGGACCGTACAGATCCCTGTACTCGATCCCCGTACTCTTGGCAATGCCTCTGAGGTACTTCTTGTTGACGTAGCGTTCCACACCTTGCATCACCAAGTGTTCATGATTACCCAGCACATAATGAACTCGCCCACCCACCGCCTTTGCTTCCTGCTCTAATCGATAGATGAGCCACAGGGTTTCCGTGACCATGTCACCACGATCAAACACATCACCAAGAAAAACCAAATGCCCATCGCCCCAAATCCAGTGCAGATCGTCGTCGATCACTTCGGAATCCATGAGCAGATGAACCAGCACCTCATACTCACCGTGAATATCGCTGACTGCAAATATCTTCGACACGTCCTTGAATACGTCAGGTTCTACCTGGGGCTCTGCCAGGGGTATGAGGTACTCGGTCACCGAGTCTTCGCACAGGCCATGGAACTGAAGCGTGTCGGCTGCCCGCAGCACTTCTCTCACGACCTGTTCCCCACAGAGATACAGGACTACGGCGCTGGAATCGTCTTGCCATTGGATGTGTGGACCTTCCCCCGGCGCGTAGCTGGCTGACTTGCGAGCGGTCCCCTCAGGCAGAGAATCGAGTGGATCCGCTCCGGAGCCAGCAGCCTTCGTGTCGGAATCGGGAGCCAGGGTGACCACCATCGCGGCAAACAGCGACAACCCTAGACCATTCCGCAGGTAATCCATACGGTAGCGCCTCGTTGCGTTTCGGTTACTGTGGTGTTGCTATATGAAATGGAGCCCAGCACTTCGGCGCCACGCACAACGACGCCGATCGGAGGGTACTAGGAACTCCGTAGTGTCCTAGTCTGCACTATTCTTGCCACTGTACAAAGCTACCCGGTCGATCTTACAATCGCCACCTACGGCACAGGGCGGTGGCGCTGGTTGAGCGATCACCGCGGGGCTCCGACTAACGGACGCACCCGCGGTGGCAAGCGCATGTTCTCCTAATGTTCGCCAATCTAGGCGATCACCAGCCTCTAGCCAACCCAGCCCACAAGAAGTCTCCGAGTTCCCACCATTTTTGCATCGTGGCCCGGGAGAAGTTGTTAGTGTACCGCGTCAGGAACTGACGGTACGTCATGGGATCCTCGTTGCCGTCGTCGCTGCTGGCAAGCTCCTGCTGCATCAGTTCCAGCGCCTTCTGTTCGATCAGTGGCACTTCATCGAAGGCCTGATCCTCGAACTCTATCACGGCGCCCTCCAGGTATTCCCGCGCCCACCCCCATTTGATCTGGGCCAGCCGGTTTGCTCGCCGGAACCACCAGCAGGCGGAATCCTCCCTGTAGCTCTTCTGGCAACCGGTCTTGAAACTCTCGGGTAACTCGGTTACCCCGGCCCAGATCGGGATCCGCGGACTCTGCCCCGGATTGTCGAAGGAGAACCAAGCGACTGTACCGATCTCGGGGGGGAGCCAGTCGCGGGCCTGGATGACTTGCGAGTAGGAACACTGCTGCACCGCAATGGTGCGCTGGAAGTCCACGGTGCCGGGTTTCAAGGTGTTCAACAGCTGCCCCCAGTCCCTGCTCATATTCCAGTTGTTCACCATCGGGCTCTTGACAGTCTCGCCAGACCGGTCGGTCACCGTGAGATTCCCTGTCATGTCGAACTCGGTGCCCTCGTACGTCTCCCTGTAATAGGCCAAGACATCCCGGACCGAGACCTTTGCGTCAGGTTTGACCGAAAAGGGCAGCTCTTCCATGTCTCTGGTGAGGTTCAGCGAAGGAGCGAGGGTGCTCAGGATGTAGAACTCCCGCACCGAGTACGGCGGCCGCGAGTTGCCTTCCCGATCGACGTTGCCGTATGCCTTCCACCACTTGAACGGCTGACCGCTCTCCGGATCCCAATATCCAAGCTCCTCAGCCAAAGACAAGACGTTCTCGCTGGCCATGTAGTGGTCCGGGTCGTCCAAATCGAGGTTGCTGATGCGGGGGATGTTGGCCGAAACCCCTACGTGGCCATCGGGAATGCGCACCGCAGCCCATACAGCACCCACCTCCATGGGGCCCGCGCCCATGATCTCGAAGTGCCAGACTTCCTTCGAATCTGCGAAGGTAAGACACTCACCCCAGTCACCATAGCCGTATTGCTGCACCAGTCTACCGATGAGCTGAATCGCGTCTCGGGCGGTTGTGGTTCGCTCCAGGGCGATGGCTTGGAGGTTTTCTATTAGAAAGAGCCCCTCGTCATTGCGCAGCTCGCGCCTGCCGCCGATGGTGGTTTCCCCGATCGCGAGCCCCTTCTCGTTCATGGCGGGGTACGCCACGTTGAAGTAGCGGTAGGTTTGCTCCACCTCGGGGATGCTACCCTTGAGCCGCAGGTTCCGCATGTCGTCGGGTGTCTCGGTGTGCAGCTTGCCCCAGTAGATCGGTCGCTGACTGCCCGCTGGATTAACTCTGCGCGGCTCTATCTGCAACCACGTGCGATAGTTGCCGTCACAGCTGTGGGCGGTCATGACGGAACCGTCGGTGGAGGCTTGTTGCCCCACCATAATGCTGGTACAGCCGCAATCGGAATCCGGTGCCCCACACCCGCACCCCGAGCCGTCGGGCGCCGTATCGGAGCACTGAGGTCCGGCAGGGACCAATTGCGTCAACTGTGCGGAGGCCGGTACCACCCCGGCGGTGAAGACCATGACAGCCGCCATCACCGAGCCCATCACGCCGATTTGTAGGTAACGTTTCACGGGATTACTCCTTTCGATCGTCGCTATTCGATCACCACCCGGCCCGGCGGCGCCGTAGCAGGGTCGTGCAGCCAATGCCCGAGTCCCTTCTCGCTCACCTCCGCGTACCGCGGTACCCCTCGGCAGCTCAGCGGTCGGTCGGGATTGAGGATCGTCCAACTATCCATAGTCTGCAGCACTGCTGATGTATGACGGCCTACTCTGACGTCGATGGGCCAACCGTGCTCATCTATCCGCTCAAACAGCAAGCCGTGTTCACCGGCCTTCACCACGAACTCGTCCTGGCCGGTTAACAGCTGCTCCCGGGTCGTGCGACCTCGGGTTGCGTCCAGAAAAGGCTCCGGCGCCTCGAACAGCAGTGATATCGCATCGGAGTGGTCGCCCACTTCCCGATGGGACAGGCCGTGCAGATTCAGCGGTGAGTACTCCATACCCATGTTGAATTCCTCATCGCTCAACATCATCGAGACGAATGTCGCCAGCTCTTCTCCACTATCGTGCGCTACGATGGTGCTAATCACCGGGTACTGCAGCTCAGCCTCGTGGAGATCGACGAAGATGTCCACGCCCTCCTGGCGGATGAGCTCCATCAAAGCGTAAGTAGTGCGTTCGGTCAGCGTCCCGTTCGGTCTCCCAGGCCACGTGCGGTTCAGGTTGCGTATGTCCACGTATGCCAGGTACTGCCCGCTCGGATCGTGGATGTAGACCTCGGGATCGGGCCATTGGTCTAGCGGATTCGACCAACGGTCTCCCATGCGGAAAGTCTGCTCCCCCCAGTCGGTCCGGATCGCAAAATCAGTGGGGTATGCACCTCCCACCCGGGTAACGGTGGTGGCGCTGCGGTTGGCGCTCAACACCAAGATCAGCCGACCTTGCTCCATCACGGCGTTCTCGGCGAACAGCCAGGCGGCCAGACGAGCCGCCGGCTCCTCCGGATGCGTACCGCCAATGACGAACATGGTGGCTCCCGGTTCCTCACCATCAAGGATGTAGACGTTACAGTCATTGACGGTGCCCCGAATACCTCTGAAGTACTCACTCAGCTGCCTCACTTGAGTCACGCCACTACTCAGAACCACTGGTTCTTCCAGATGCCTGTGCCGATAGAAACTCATGCCGGAGGTCGCGAAGAGCAGCAGACCCGAACCGCTGATCAACAGCTTGCGGACCAGTGATGGCCTGGCTTCAATGCCGGAGTCGACTCGATCAACCGTCATCGCATTTCCCCCATCTCAC
>JBDHKN010000102.1:0-24308 GCA_039586365.1 Gemmatimonadota bacterium
CACTTCACTCGGTTCCGACCGATCTACCGCATGAAGAACCTGCCCCCTACACCAGTGGCGGTGCTGGAGCGGGCCCGCCGGATTGCGCTCGACGCCGGTCTCCACTACGTCTACATCGGCAACGTTCCCTTCCACGAGGGTGAGAACACCTACTGTCCCACCTGCGGCGAGATGGTGATCCAGCGGGTCGGGTACCGGACTGATGTCGTGGGTCTCGAGGACGGAGCCTGCGCATCTTGCGGCTGCCAGATCCCCGGAGTGTGGACCCGGGAGCAGGCCCTGGCTTCTAAGCAGGGGTGACGACCGCCGTAGCCAAGGGGGGTGCCGCAGTTGCGCGTCATATTCTTGCGACACCGCCCAGTGGCACGGCGATACGCTGGTACGCCGCGGGATGCTGCGGTGGGCCCGGTTGCCTCTGTCCGATCGCGCTCACTTCTGGTGCGCTATGAAGGCGCGGGCGTACTGCACCGGTGCAATGTCCGGTTGGTTGAGCGCCCGGGCAGCGTGGAGTGGAAAATACGGATCACGGAGGAATTCTCGCGCCAGCAGCACCAGGTCCGCCTGGCCAGTTCGAATGATCTGGTCCGCCTGCTCGGGTTGAGTGATCAGGCCGACGGCTCCCGCGAGAACTCCGGTGTCGCGACGGATCCGTTCGGCGAACGGCACCTGAAAACCCGGCTCCGCAGGGACTCTGGCATCCGGCACGAGCCCGCCGGAAGAGCAATCGATCAGGTCGATACCCGCTGCGTGAAGCCCGACGGCCAACTCTACCGATTGTTCGACATCCCAGCCACCCTGCACCCAATCTGTTGCCGAAAGACGGAGAAAGACCGGCAAGTTGTCGGGCCAGGCAGCGCGGACCGCGGCAGCCACCTTGAGTGGGAAGCGGGTGCGACCAGCGAGACTGCCGCCGTATTGGTCGCTGCGCCGGTTGGAGATCGGAGACAGGAACTCGTGCAGCAGGTATCCGTGTGCTGAGTGAATCTCCACTACTTCAAAACCGGCAAGACGCGCACGTCGTGCAGCCGCAGCGAAAGCCGCAACGATCGTCTGGATTTCAGGACCGTCCAGTTCCGCCGGTCTGGGATCCTCCGCCTTGAATGGAATTGGGCTGGGAGCAACTGGTTGCCAACCTCCCTCCGCTGGCGGGAGCGCCGCGCCGCCCTCCCAGGGTATTCGGCAACTCGCCTTGCGCCCGGCGTGGGCCAGTTGGATACCGGGAACCGCCCCCTGACGCTTGATGAAAGTCACGATGCGGGCGAGAGGCTCGATCTGGCGATCTTCCCAGATGCCGAGGTCAAATGGGGTGATCCGACCGCGGGGTTCTACAGCGGTTGCTTCTGTGATCACGAGACCAGCACCACCGACAGCGCGGCTCCCCAGGTGAACCAAGTGCCAGTCATTTGCCAAACCGTCCTCTGCCGAGTACTGGCACATGGGAGACACTGCGATCCGGTTTCTCAAGGTTGCACTGCGGATGGTGAGGGGAGAGAAGAGGTGCTGGCCCGATTGGGTCACTCGTATGTCAGCGCCGGTCGATAGGTTCATGATTCTGTGCTCGCGTTTTTTCCGGGGTCCTTCAGTATAGTCAAGTCGAAGGCAACGCCGCACTGCCGGCCCATCACCCGATCCGGGTCGCTTGACCGTCGAGAGGCTGGCAGTATACTCGGCGATGGTTGCAGGGAATGCCTGACGAGGACGAAGGGGAGTGAGCGATGACGCTCATGAGTAAGTACGTAGCGAGGTTCCACGCCGTGTCCCTCTTGGGCGTGATCGGCTGCGTGCCCGGCGAGGGTGACACCACGGTCAGCGGCGAATTCACACCCGCGGATGCTTCCCGTCTCCTGACCTCGTATGTGTCAGCGCTGGCAACCGGCGACAGCGCGGTGATTCGACCGTTCTGGAGTGAGCGATCCGTTGCACGGGAAGGCTTCTGGTTCATGCATGCGTGGACCGGCATGCGGTTTGAACTCGTGCAATGGCATGAATTCCTGCGGCGGCACGACCTCCACGTAACGGAAGTCTCGCCCGGCCCGCACTACCACTCCATCGCTGTCGAGTGGATTGAAAAGAACCCTGCCGATCCGGCGCAGCAGTCACCCAAGAGAATGGTGTACTACGTGGTGCCCCAAGGTGATGGTTGGGTGCTGGAGAATCCGATCGATGTGCTGACGCGGGATTGGCTCACCCATGACACTGAGTGCTTCGTGTTTCGATATCCCCCGAACATCGACATTCGCGACCATACTGCCGAACTGCGATTCATGGACCAGGAATGCAGCTGGGCCCTTGAGATGTTACAGCTCGATCTGCCAGAGAAGATCGAGTTCTACAAGGCGCGGACTCCACAGGAATGCGGAGACCTGCTGCTCCAACCGCCCGCTTACGGATACGCAACCCGGGGATACCCCTACCTGGGCGGCGCGCCTCGTGGCTACCGAGTCGTTGTCTCAACGTCGTTCTTGCATCCCCACGAGCTGATGCACCTGCTACACGTGGAGGCTCGCATACCCTCCACTACTGTCGTATTCAGTGAGGGCCTCGCCGTTGCGCTGGGTGGGGGTGCAGCGTTTGCCGCTGAGTATGCTCTAGTGGAGTCTCGTAACCTCATGAGCGCGGCAGACCGGGTGTCACTGCGGGAGCTTTTGACGTTGCCCGATGCGGAATTCTTCACCAAGAACTACGAGACGTATCCGTTGGCAGGAGGATTCATCAGATTCCTTTTGGAGCGGTTCAGCATTGAGTCACTCACCCGACTTGCTGTCGAGACACAGAGCGCTGATCAGTTTCAACACACGATACCCCTAGTCTACGGACACGATATCGACGAACTCGATTCGCTATGGCAGCGCTACTTGCTGGATATCAACACGCCGGCGGTGGGCTTTGCGATTCCAGCAACGGCCGAGTTGGTTTTCTCGATGGAAGACCCAGTCCGCGATGATGCCGGTGATGGTGATTACTCTGCTCCTGAACGGTTTGACGATGGAGTGTTCGACCTCACCAACTTCGCTGTGTTCAAAGACGAAACGAGTGTCTACTTCAGGATGGGTTTCCACAAGGTCGCGGCACCGGTAAGCTATCGGGATGGCGGTGAGCAATTCGTGCCAGGTGTGGTGATTGCCGTCAGCAGAGCGGCGTCAGAAAACGGCCACTCGCAGAACACTGCTCACGGCGTACGGTTTGCAGACGGAATCGGGTACGACTTCAAAGTGAATGTGGGAACACAGGTCTCCATCACCGACAACTTCGGCAGAGTCTATTTCACAACGCCGGATGTTTGGGACCAGCTAGCGGACAAGGGAAGCGGAACGATCGAGTTTTCACTGCCTAGCCAGCTCATTGGTGAAGTGGCTGCCGGTTGGCGTTACTTCGTCGGGGTCGGCCTGGCGAGTGAGCGGGCGATGAACTTCATTCACGGTGGTCCCGCACCTGTCTACCGCGAACATCCCGTGTTCCTGAGTGGTGGTAACTACGATTACGGCAATCCGGCGTTCATTGACGTCCTGATGCCTGGCGACCACAACCAAGTAGAGATACTCAGCGATTACGATGGTCCGGCTGGCCGTCTGGCAGTCGTTCCGATGGTAGGTGCACAGTGACAGAACCGGCGAGGTTCAAGCGGGACGGCATGACTGGATGAAGCTCGACCGTTAGGCCGAACCAACGGCTGTGGAGTGAGCGCTCGGGCCCGCAGCGATGCCACCCGCCAGCAGTAGGGCACTCAGCGCTTTCATTGCAGATACCGCAAGGCACGTGATCGTAACACCCAGGATCGGCACCAGCGCCAACCCGGTCACCAATGCGCCGAGGGACCCTCCGACGTGGTCGGATGCATCGACTGCGGCAGCTGCACCGCCAGTGCTGGCCCGGTCGCGCAGCCACAGGGAGGCGGCGAGTGGGAACACCATTCCACCCAGCAGTCCGGCTACCGCCACGAGGTAGAATACCGCCAGCTGAACCGCCAGGTCCGTATCTGCTTTACGAAGCAAGGCTAGAACAACTGGAAGAGTGGCAGCGAATAACATCACGGCCGCATCCAGTGTGAGCATAGCCCGCAGCCCTGGGCGACGTGGTCGGCTGCCCGGGCTCGCGAGCCGCGACCGCCGTCCGGCCACCTGCCCGAGGTGCCAGTTCATTGCCAGGCTCCCCATGACGAGACCGAACATGAAGATGCCTATCACCAATCCCACCATACCGTACACGTATCCGTACAGGACTTGGAACGTGTAGAGCAGGACAATCTCCAGCGCCATGCTGGCAAATCCGGTGGTTCCCACCGACCACACCAGGGCTGTCTGGCGCAGGCCTGCTTTACCGCGGCCCAACCCGGCAACGGCTGCAACCAGCGTGACCGTGACAAGGGCCGCCATCACCCAGCTGAGCTGCAGGCGGAGCAGAATGGAGAGCAGCCTGCTCCTGTTTCGTTCCGGACCCGACTCGCCGCGGTGGGCGGCACCCGTACTGGCGAGCCACATGCGCATGTGATAGAGGGCCGCCGCCGGTGCCTGGTCGGTGTTGTAGTGGCGCGGGGGCTGCGTTCGGAGAGCGCGCCGAACCAGCGCGAGTTTCTCGTGGTCCAGCAGATCCGAGGCACCCTCAAACCACAGCGGGGCGAAGTAGGGTGAGGTCACCTGGCGTGAGCGATACCGCGCGGCCAAGATTTCCCCACTCTCGGCGAGTACACCTCGTTGCTTGGCAGCGTAGATCCGCACTGGATCGCCGAACGTCAGCAGGACCTCCGGGAACACGCGCTCCAGCGGTGCAACGACACTGCCAACATAAGCAGCTACGTCGGGGCCCCAAGGACCAACCGAGGCTGCGAGCGAGAAGGCCAGCACCCCGTCGTCGGACATCGTCTCAGCCAGCGCGGCAAAGAACTGTTCGGTGTACAACCTGGCCTCGAGCGTAGACGCGGGCTCGGGCGCGGCAAGGAGAACCAGCTCGTAGCCCGGAGCACCGGCGCTTTGGGCCTGCTGCAGGAACCGCCGGGGGTCACTGTAGTGCACGCTGACCGCGGGGTCGTGCAGCGCCGCAGCATCCGGCGGGGCAAGGTGCGGGATCATGAGCTCGAGTAGCCGGTTGTCGAGGGTGACATAGTCCAGCCGCTCAGGACGATGGCGCATCAGTTCCTTCAACAAGCCTTCGGCTCCTCCTCCCAGAACCAGCATGTGCCGCGGTGCCGGGTGCTGGCAGGCGGTGAGATGCGCCTCTATCGCAAGGGCCGTGTGGTCGGGCCAGGTGGCAGCGACGGTGCCGTTTGTGTAGAGGCTGAACTGGTCGGCGAGCTGGCCGACTGCGGTGTTCTGGTAGCGTGAATCCACCGAACGGATCAAGTCGAGTCCCTTAGCGAAGCTTCCCCAGCGCCAGCCGACGGTCAGGCGTTCCAGTCTGCTGGCGCCACCGCCTGCAATTGCCGCCGCGGCGCTGACCGCCCATGTCAGTGCCACCAACCGAGTCCCTCGCGACAGGTCCTGTTGCCGAGCCAGCTGCATTGTCGCCACCGCCAGTAAGGCACCGCCCCCGATCACCAAGGTGAAGGCACCCAGGTGCTCGACGAACACAAAGGAGAACAGTGCTCCTCCGACGAGGCTGCCGGCCGACTCGGCCAGATAGACCCAGCCTACCGAGCGCGCCCGCTCGACTGCTGCAGTTCGTCGCTGGCCTAGCAGGGCGCTGGCGGCCGGGAATGCCAAGCCGATCCATACGCTTACGGGAACCGTCGCGGCGACCGTGACCAGGAACAGACTCCCCAAGCCGATGTACTCACCCGGTCCCGCTCCGAGTAGCGGCCGAACGCCGCGGAGAAACACGATCTCGGTGCTAAGGAAGACAGGCAAGGCCAGGTTCGCGGCTACAAAGGCGAGCGCGGGGCGGTGGGCGAATACGCTAAGCCGGCCACCAGTCTGGGCACCGACGGCCACGCCGGCCAGCCAGCAGGCTAGCACCAGCCCCCAGGACAGTTCGGATCCGAACAGAACGACCTGGGTCTCTCGCAGCAGCGTCGCCTGGGCGCAGACCGCGTACGCTCCAAGCACGAAGTACGTGAAGAGAACGAAACGTTCTTGCCGCATGCAGGCATCTTAGGCTCAGCGGAGGGCTGCAGCAACAGGCCTCGCCGGCACAATGGTCAAGCGCTCAGTCCAGCGGTCGAGCTGGAAGACGCGAGGGTATCATCTAGCGGTCAGTGGTGCTCGAAAGCACCTTTGTAGTGCGGGGCCACGCCGAGTAACGAGGAGAACTCGACCATGAAGCTGGGCCGCACTGCCGTCGGCCTTGTGGGACTGGGCGCCCTGGTTTTGCTCAGTGCCTCCGCACAAAGGCCTATCGTGAACACGCGCATTTCCGCTCCCGACGTTCCGTCGTTCGCAGTCGATCCGTTCTGGCCGCAGCCGTTGCCACACAACTGGATATTGGGTCAGGTGGCCGGTGTGGCCGTGGACTCACGCGACCACGTTTGGATCGTGCACCGGCCCGGGAGTCTGACCCCCAATGAAGTAGGCGCAGCTCAACAGCCGCCCATTGCCGAGTGCTGCGTGGCGGCTCCGCCCGTGATAGAGTTCGATCCTGCGGGTAAGGTGGTGCAGGCGTGGGGGGGCCCCGGGCTTGCCGAGCCGTGGCCGGAGAGCGAGCATGGGATCTTTGTCGATCATGGAGACAACGTGTGGATCGGCAGCAGTTCCTCCAGCGGAAATGTCGTACTTAAGTTCAGCCGCGACGGAGAACGGCTGCTGCAAATCGGCGAATTCGGCAGGACCGGCGGCAGCGATGACACAGGGCTACTGGGCCGGCCCACGGACATTGCGGTGGATCCGACGACGAACGAAGTGTACATCGCTGACGGCTATGGGAACCGGCGGATCATCGTATTCGATGCTGAGACGGGTGAATACAAGCGGCACTGGGGTGCGTACGGCAACACTCCGGACGATGCCGAACTTGCACCCTACGATCCAGCAGCGCCGCCAGCGAGCTCATTCAGGAATCCAGTGCATGCTGTCCGCCTGTCACATGAAGGCAAGGTCTACGTCGCGGATCGAGTCAACAACCGAATCCAGGTGTTTCGCCAGGACGGCGGGTTCCTGGTGGAAGCCTTTGTCGCACGATCTACTCTGTCGATGGGTTCTGCGTGGGACATCGAGCTGTCACCCGATCCCGAACAGGCCTACGTGTACTTGTCAGACGGAACCAACAACAAAGTCTGGATCCTCAGACGAGATGATCTGGAGACCGTAGGACAGTTTGGGCGCAACGGGCGCTATGCCGGAGAATTCCATTGGGTCCACAGCATAGCCGTTGACTCGCAAGGCAACCTTTACACGGGCGAAGTCGATACCGGGCAGCGGGTGCAGAAGTTCGTCCCGAAGTGAGCCGGGGCGTACGCACCGACCACTTGTTGCTGACGCGTTCTCTGGCAACGTCGCGGTTGCCGAGAGTGCGTCAACCTGGCCGGGGTAGGTCGTGACCCATACCTTAGGTCGGGAAGCACGAGAGGTCGTCTGATGACAGATCAACTGGACCGTCTCAAGACTGCTCTCGCTGACCGCTACTCAATAGAGCGGGAGCTAGGCAGGGGTGGCATGGCCACCGTATATCTGGCTCGCGACCTCAAGCATCAGAGGCTGGTGGCCATAAAGGTCCTGCATCCCAAACTGGCCGCCACGCTGGGTGCCGCACGCTTCGTGCGCGAAGTCTCCATCGCCGCCAATCTCACTCACCCTCATATCCTACCGCTGCACGACTCCGGAGAATCAGGGCCGTTCCTGTACTACGTTATGCCCTATATCGAGGGCGAGAGTCTGCGAGACCGGCTGGTCCGGGAAGGCAAGCTGCCGGTGGGGGAGGCGACTCGAATCCTGCACCAAGTGGCTGACGCACTTTCCTACGCACACTCGCGCGGAATCGTCCACCGAGACGTCAAGCCGGAAAACATAATGCTGGCCGGGCGCAATGCGGTGGTCGCTGATTTCGGCATTGCGAAGGCTCTCTCGGCGGCGAGTGACGCGACCCAAACGGACGGTCTGACGGCTCTCACCACCGTCGGAGTCGTGATCGGAACTCCCGCATATATGGCACCGGAGCAGGCTATGGGGGACCCGGACGTCGATCAGCGGGTCGACATCTATGCTTGGGGTGCAGTGGCGTATGAGATGTTGACCGGGAAACAGCCGTTCAGGGGAAGTACCCAGCAGGAGATCCTCTCGGCGCAGATCACGCAAGCGCCGGATCCCATCACCCGTGATGGCGTAGCGGTAACCTCGGTACTCACCGAGGTGATCTCCAAGAGCCTGGAACGAAACCCGGGAGACCGTTGGCAGAGCGTCGAAGAGTTCCTGCCCCAGCTCGAGTCGTCGAACAGGCAAGAGGTGCCGTTCCTGGTCCGAGCCGGAATCGGTCGGATGATCGGGATCGCGGTTGTGATGACCGTACTCGTCGCCTCACTCTGGGTCCTGTGGACGTCGCTCGCGGGCCGAGCGGGCACGTCGAGTGAGACCTCCGCATCGTCGATCGCCGTTCTTCCGTTTTCGGACCTGAGCGCCGAGGGAGACGACGAGTTCTTCAGCGATGGTTTGGCGGATGAGCTCATCACCTCCCTTTCCAAGCTCGACGGGCTGCGAGTAGTGGGCCGGACTTCGGCGTTCTGGTTCAAGGAAAAGAAAGAAGATCTCAGGGCTATTGGAGAGCAGCTGAACGTCGGGGCCGTTGTCGATGGGAGTGTGCGCCGGGCCGGGGATCGGATTCGCGTGTCGGCGCATCTGATCAGCGTGCACGATGGCTTCGAACTCTGGTCCGATTCGTACAACCGAGAGCTGGACGACGTCTTTGCCGTACAGGAAGACGTGGCACAGGCTATCGCGGCCGCGCTCCATGTCCAATTGTCGGATAGCGGCAGAACAATTGTGGCGACAGGCACCGACGACGTAGCTGCCTACAGCGCTGTTCTGCTCGGGCGGTTTCACTGGAACAAACGGAATGCGCGAGACCTCGTTGTCGCTGCTTCTCACTTCGAGGAAGCCATAGCGATGGACTCGAGTTTCGCCGGCGCCTGGAGCGGGCTGGCGGACTGTTATGTTCTGTTCCCGCCCTATGGTGTCGAGACTTTGTCATGGCAGGAAGCGATCACACGCGCGGAGCACGCCGCACGAACAGCCGTCGCGCTGGATTCCACTTCCGCCGAAGCGCACGCGTCACTTGCCATCGTGCTCGATGCGCAGTGGAACTGGCAGGCAGCTGGGGACGAATTCCAACAGGCGGTCGCGCTCAACCCCCAGTATGCGACTGCCCATCAATGGTATGCGATTTATCTGGTCGGAATCGGACGTCTGCAGGAGGGTCTCGCGGCCATCCGCCGCGCCGAAGAACTCGATCCACTGTCACCGATAATCGGCGTGTGGGTCGCACTAGTTCTCGATGTTGTGGGAGAAACCGAGCAGGCCACGACTCAGTTCGAGAAGGTGCTGGGGCTGCACCCCGAAGTCGATCACGTACAGCGCGATGCCTGGCTGCACTATCTCCGCATCTCGGATTTCGAGCGCGCAGCTCTCCATCTGCAGCGATTCCTAGAAATAACCGGTTCGCCACTGGCCGTCCGTTGGCCCAGTGGGCTGCGGGATCCTGTGACCCGTACAGCGACGTTGCGAGAAATCGCGGATTCGACTCGCAGCAGCTTCAAGCTGTCGACTGACTTGAACATGATGCTGGGTGAGAAGGAGATGGCTCTCAGACAGTTGGAACTGAAGTTGTCTGCGCCGGACCAGTTCAAGGACTCTGCTGGAGCATTACGGGCCTACGTGCTAGACGCAGAACTTCGTCGCGAGCCCCGGTTCCAAGCGTTGCTGGCGAACATGGGATTGAGCTGGGATTAGCTATGCCTCCCGCGGGGGGAGCGCGTTTGGATAGTTTGCTTGGGGGCTTCCACGCCGCACTCAGAACGTCAGCGATCGCTCTAGTCACTGTGCTAGGCACTGCGTGTGCCTCAGGGCATGGTGTCCGCGGTGGTTACATAGACTTCATCCGGCCGGATCAACGGCCGCCGGGTGTAGGTGAGAGTGCGGCAGGCGACTCGTTGTGGGGGCCACCCGGAGAGAGCGAACGGGGTGACGGAATCGCAGAGTCGCGTCGCGCTGATCTCGAGCAACTGGTGCGCCGGTTCGTCCCAACCTTGGTCCTTCCCAAGGCGGATCATGCCAAAGTGGACGGGCAAAGATATCAGCTGATACCCACGAACATACACTTAATGGCCGACACACTCCGGTTGGACCTTATCCGGGCCGCACCCTACATGTTCCAGGATTCGCTGAACATTGCACTGCATGATTTGGATGCAGATTCACTTGTCGCACTGACCAACAGTGCCCTGCGATATGAAAGTGATCCCAGTCTGATGGTCGCGTGGTACTTCGATTGGCGGGGTACAAGCGTGAGGGAGTGGTGGGAAGCCTACGGCAGCTTCCGAACGGGGCCGGATAGCACAGCTTGGTCAGAGCCTACAGTATATGCCCACCCGTTTCTCGACGGGAACGATAGGGTCGTAGTTCAATATTGGTATTTCTACCCGTTCAATGACTTCATGGGTAATCACGAAGGTGACTGGGAACACGTGAATGTGGTTCTCACACCCGACCGGTCCGAAGTCGCTGAGGTCCATTATTACTTCCACCGCCGCAGCATGGCCCTGCCGCAGGGTGACTACCGTCCGGAAATAATGGATGGTACACACCCGGTCGTATATGTGGGTGGGCGAATGTACAACATACTGGACTTTCCGATCAGAATTCTGGCTGGTGAGAAGAACGAAGGGTCACACGGAACGTATCCCTATCCTGGAGAGTGGGAGTCCGCAGCCGCGCTCGGATCCCCGGAGGCCGTGCACAAGGCCGACCAGGACTCCACTCGCGTACTACAATACCATCGGTTTCGTGTGGTGCTCACGCCTGAGCCCAGCCGCATCGACTACATCGCCAAACCCGAGATCCTCAGGGAGTGGCTCAGCTTCGTGGTTCCCGTGCGTTGGGGATTCCCCAGCGCTCCTTCGCTGGGTTCCACTGTCAGTGCGGACGTGGGTAACCGCGCGCCGTTCGGCCCCACTTATAACTCGGCGTGGAACCGCACAGCACCGGGCATGGACTATACCATCTACCGCGTCAGGAGAATCCCGTTCCTGCGCTCGCTCTTCGAGGATCTGCTGCAACCCTGGTACTACCTGTACATCTTTCGCACGCCGCGATATGTGGACGATATCCGGAGCGGGCAAGATCGTAAAGATCTGGAACGATTGGGCCTCGTTCCCCGTGGAGGGTGGGCCGAGCGAGGCCTGGGCTCTCCCAATCTCGGGTTGCATCTGGCGTATCCCCAGGGTGGGTTCTCCGAAGTGTTCAATACGTCGACCGGGTTTCTCCTGTGGCGCAACCTCTGGGTGAAACTGCGCCTTGGTGCGATCGAGTTCCTGGGCGGGTATCAGCGATTCGCGCGCCGGGAGGCGCCAGGCGGTTCCCTCTTTGTCTATCCGATCACGACCAGTGTGGTTATTCGTGCGCCAGATGCGCTCTTCAGGCCGTATGCTAGCATTGGCGGGGGAGCCTATGGTTGGGAATCCCGGGTGCGGGTGTCGGAAGGAGGCCCTCAGCTAGTGGAACCTGGCTGGGACCTTGGCTGGACTGCGAGCGCGGGGGTGGAGTATTACCTCAGGACCGGCGTAGCGCTCGACGTGGGATTGCGCTATCACTCCACCGCCGGGCCGGGTGAGACCGCCGGAATCCAGGACGGAAGGCTGAACTTCCTTTCTCTCTGGATCGGGCACTTTCTCAGATTCTAGCCTGCGTTGTGCAGTCACTGCAGCCAAAGTGGGACCGCTTGCCAGAGCGGTCTCGCGCTACAGGTCCTTGCCGTAGATCCGGTAGACTTTGCCGAGCCTCCCTCCCATGAACTCGATGCCGCTGTTGATTTTGTCGTTGTCCTCCAGAGTCCAGCCGAGTTCGCCGACCTTGATGCCCAAGGACTGAGCCCCGCGATGGGCGCAGACGTATAGCAGGACGCTGAGTCCGCCCAGCGCACTCCCGCGATACTCGGGTTTGACGCCGAGGAGGAACAGTCTGCCTGACTGGAACCTGTGGCCTCCCAGCTTCAACCTCCAGATCAGTTTGGCAAGCCCGGTCGGGAACAGACGCCCGTCGAGATCTTTGATGGCCTCGTTGAGGTTGGGCAGAGCTATCATCATCCCGGCCGGTTCGCCTTCGATCTCGGCAATGGCTGTGATCTCGGGAGCGATGATCATCTTCATCTGTTTAGCTGCGTGTTTCACCTCGTTGTCGGTCCAAGGCACGTAGCCCCAGTTGTTGCTCCACGCTGCGTTGAAGACATCACGGACGATGGCGATATCGCGAGCGAGGTGCTTCGGGTCGGCCTGGCGCACGGCCAAGCCGGGGTGTTTCTCCACTGCAGTGGCGATCTGCATCGCCGCGTCGGGTATCTTGCCGACCTCATAGAACCAGCCGCACAAGTCCTTGGCCTTCTCGTAGCCGGCTGACTCCAGCAGGCGCGCATAGTAGGGTGGTGTATGGGGGCACATGATCATTGGTGGGCCCTCGCGATCCTCCACCAAGATCCCCACCTCCTCGTTGGTGGAAAAGCTCTCTGGTCCGAGCACCTTGTCACAGCCCTGTTGCCGCAACCAACTCTCGGCCCTTTCGAGGAGAGCCGTCGACACCCTCTGGTCGTCGACGCACTCGAAGAAGCCGAAGAACCCTGTCTTGTCCTTGTGATATTCGTTGTGGAGCCGGTTCGTGTGGGCGCTTATCCGTCCCGCGGTCGCTCCACCATCACCAACGGCCAGGAACAGAGCCACGCTGCCGTGCTCAAAGAACGGATTCTTGTGCGGGTCGAGCGTGTCCAGCACGTCCGTAATGAGCGGCGGTACCCAACTCGGGTCATTGTCGTAGACCACCCAGGGCATCTTCACGAACTTTCTGCGGTCGGATCTGGACTCGATTTGTCTTATGCTGACGCTCATCGCGACATTGCCTGCTGCAGCGGGAGAGATCAAATAGGATGGTGTGACGATAGGGGAAAACGCGGCCGGGCTCAAGAGAGGAAGGAAGGTGAAGGACGGTGAAAGACGGTGAGGGATGGTGAGGGACTGTGGAATGCCACAGGAGCGAGTCGATGCCGGACGCTGATTGCGTCGCTCTCCTGCAGTGGGCACTGCCACGGCTGCGAATGAGATGGACTGGGTTCCGCAAGGTGCGCCACCAGGTCTGCAAGCGTGTCCAGCATCGGGCCCGTGACCTGGATCTGCCGGACCTCGCTGCATATCGCAGGTACCTCGAGGTTCATCCCGGAGAATGGCATGTCTTGGATGCAATGTGTCGCATCACTATCTCGCGCTTCTATCGGGACAAGGCCGTGTTTGACACGCTGGCCTCCACGGTGCTTCCGCAACTGGCTAGGCGGGCGATGTCCGGTGATCGCCCATCGGTAGCTGTGTGGAGCGCAGGATGTAGCTCTGGTGAGGAGCCGTACACGGTGGCGTTGCTCTGGGAGTTCATGCTGAGGCGTGACTTCCCGGAGTGCCGTACCCTGATACTCGGCACAGACGGGGAACTCAGTCTGCTCCGTCGCGCCCAAGATGCTCGGTATCCGGCGAGCGCCCTGCGTGATCTACCGGCGGATTGGCTGCGTGCGTTCGAACGACGCAAGGACCAATACCAGCTGCAGCTCCAGTATCGAACGTCGGCGCATTTCGCAGCCCACGATCTGCGGACTGGCCCGCCAGGCGGGTGTTTTGACCTGCTGCTCTGCAGGAATCTCGCCTTCACTTACTGGGATGAGGCGCTGCAACTCGAGGCCGTCCGGAACATCGAACGAGCGTTGCGATCTGGCGGTGTCTTGGTTGTCGGAGCTCACGAGGGGTTGCCGCCGGGGAGTAGCGGCCTGATCCCTCGGCCGGACAGTAGATGCATGTTTGACAGGCGCTGACCTGAGCGGATGTAACCACGCCGCGACTGTGAGCTGGCGGCTCGGCTGTCGCCTCAGCAGGAGCAGTTGGGCGGGCAGCTGCCGCTACAGGTCCTGGTTCTTGCGGTGCTACTCCTCGAGCCGGTCAACACCGAGACGGCGGAGAAGCACCGTTCCGTTCTGTCGCAGCCGCAAGCGGGGCAGCAAACGGTCAGACCAGCAGAATACTCCGAGATCGACGCGCGAATCTCGAAGGCCTCACCGCATTGCTCGCACCGGTAGTCATAGGATGGCATAGGTCGATACCAGGTTACATCCCTATCTCAAGATAACGTGATAGCGGCGCCGGTGAGACCGTGCAGGGTGCCGGGGGGATCAGACGGTCAGGCGCTGGTGGGTCTGAAGCAATGTGTCTCTAACCTGCAGTCCGTAGGGGCAAGCACCTGTGCAGTGGCCACTACAACTTGCACAGGGGAGAGGTTTGCGGCTGGCGGCGAGAGTCGCGTAGTGGTGGATCGCCTTTCCGGGCTGTCCGTAATCTTCGAAGTACATGGCGCAGCGCATGACATCGCTGATGGCGACCCCGTGGGGGCATGACAACTCGCACAAGTCGCACGTCGCGCGGCAGTATGTGTGCGCGACGGCATCCTGGTACTTTCGCAGCGCCGCATGGTCCGAGCGCGTGAGAGCTTTGCCGGATGCGGCAACGTAGGTATCGATGTGCCAGAAAGTGTCCATCGTGAGAACGGCGCAGTCTATGTTGCCGTTTTCCAGGACCCAGGCGATGGCAGCCTGCGGGTAGCTCAATTGGTCGTTGAGGGACTGCTTCAGCCTGCCGTACCTGCCTCCTGCTTGCGTCTTCATCGCGATCGTTCCGATCCCCCTGCCGCGCATTTGTGCGATGAGGGTCTCGATGGCCTCGCTTTCCATGTGGTTGTAGCGCAGCATCACCACGTCAACGCATTCCTGGTAGTGTGGTTTCACACACTCAGCCAGGGTCCTTCGCTCGTTGTGCGTGGAGAACCCCGTGAACCGGACCTTTCCCTCTTGCTTGAAGCGGATGAGACTCTCCACGACGGCTTCGCTCTGCAGGGCGTCCATCGTCTCCATCGAGTGGATGAACAGGCCGTCGACATAATCCGTCTGCAGTCTTCTCAGACTCGCTTCCAAGGTCCTGGTTATTGCGCGGCGGTCAGTCCGCCTCGCGCTGAAGCCCTGTTTGGTAATGATGTGGGCTTTGTCCCGGACTCCCTGCAAGCCCCTGCCCAGGACCTCCTCGCTAACCCCGCCGCTGTAGTTTGCCGCCGTATCAAACAGATTGACGCCCCGGTCGAACGCGTAGCGGATCACTCCTGGCTCGTTGATGGCGTTCGCACCGAAGGTGACATCCGAGACGGTGATGCCCGTGTTTCCCAGTTCATTGTAGCGCTGGATCTTGAGGTCAGTTGTTTGTGGTACCTGTGTTTGCGGTACGCGACTGCCGTCGTTGGATTGTTGCCGGTCCGTGCAGCTCCCCAAGAACACACTTGCGGCCCCCGCCGCGAGCCCAGACGAAAACTCCCGACGAGATATCGATTTCATGTGGACAGGTTCACGAGCATAAAGCTGAGTTGTACTCCCACTGCCCGTCGTTGCCTCGAGCACAACGCTCTCGGACTCCCTGCTCGAGGCAAGCAGGGACATTGGTTGGTCACACTACCCGACTAACTAGTCCATATACTAAGTTAGAGAACTGCTGCAGCAGGGGCCAGGTGGCCATTCGTCAATCGTCAATCGTCAATCGTCAATCTCCCGTCCCTCCTTGCAGGGCGGCAGCTCCCCCTACATGCTAGAGTATGGGGAGGAGTATGTGGCACGGGGTGTGGTCCATGTGGGGAGTCTAGCTATGCCAGCCAAATGCCAGCCAACCTCACGCCAGAGTATCGGGCAGCCGAGGCCAAGTACCGACAGGCGGTCACGCGGGAGCAGAAGATCGGTGGCCTGGAGGAGATGCTCAGGGTCCTTCCCAAACACAAGGGGACGGACAAGCTCCAGGCCGATCTGCGTTCCCGCCTCTCTAAGCTGAGGCGCGAGCCCAAGAAGAAGGGCGCCACGCGGGGTCACGGTCACAAGATTCCCAGGGAGGGGGCAGGGCAGGTGGTCTTAGCCGGTCCCCCAAACTCCGGGAAGTCCAGCCTGGTGGCAGCACTCACCCATGCCAAACCCGAGGTGGCACCTTACCCTCTCACTACACGCGAAGCGACGCCGGGGATGATGCCCTTTGAGGATGTCGCCTTTCAGCTCGTGGATCTACCACCACTCTGCAAAGAGCACGTGGAGCCGTGGGTCTACGATCTGGTACGGGCCGGAGATCTGGTTTGGCTGGTGGTTTCCATCGACCGGCCGCTCGCCGGCTTCGAGTTGGTGATGGACCTACTCGACGGCAAGGCCATCGGGCTCTACCAGGCAGGAACCGGTCCGCGGGCCGACCCCCGGCCCGGATGGCTCAGTAAGGCCACTCTCCTGGTGGTTACTGGAATGGATCGAGAAGGTTCGGAGGGAGATCTGGAGGCGCTTCACGAGCTACTGGAAACCCCGTGGCCCACCGTACCGGTATCCTGCACCAGCGGTGCGGGATTGGAGGAACTAGGCCGGCGTACCTTCGTTGCCCTGGACATCATCCGGGTTTACAGCAAGGAACCCGGGAAGGAACCGGACCTAGCTCGCCCCTTCACTCTCACTCGCGGCTCCACGGTCGGGGATCTGGCCCGCACCATCCACAAGGACATAGCCGAGGGACTGAAGTTCGCCCGCATCTGGGGGCCCAGTGTGTTCGACGGTCAGTCGGTCAAACAAGCTCACGTCTTGGAAGAAGGCGACGTGGTGGAGATCCACTGGTGAGGACTTGGTCGGGAGTATTGTGTTTGCCTAGGTCAATGAAATAACTTGTATATACACATAAATTATTGACTTTAGCAACTATTGCGGCAGTGATGTCCTCTGCAGTGTCGGAAACTGACTTCGTGCAACGCATCGAGGCGGTACGCCGTTTCAACCGGTTTTACACCCGCCACATCGGCGTGCTGCACGAGGTGTTGTTGCGCAGCCCGTTTCCGCTCACCGAGGCTCGCGTGATCTACGAACTGGCCCATCACGAACAGGTTACCGCGACTGAGCTCGCCGAGGAGTTGGGGTTGGACCCAGGCTATCTGAGCCGGATCCTCGGCGGCCTGCAACAACGCGGGCTGGTGGTCAAGCGGCCCTCCGCGTCCGACGGTCGCCGGAACCTGCTGTCACTCACCGACGCGGGGCAGGAATCGTTCGCCAAGCTCAACGCGGACTCGCGCAACGAAACCGGGGCGATGTTGAGCGGGCTCACAGAGGAGGAGCAGCGCAGCCTCGTCGAGGCGATGCACACTATCCAGCGGTTGCTGGGTGCACAACCCGAGCACCGAGTGCCGTACCTCCTCAGGCCCCACCAACCTGGCGACATGGGTTGGGTCGTGTATCGCCACGGCGTGCTGTACGCTCAGGAATACGGCTGGGACGAGCAGTTCGAGGCGCTGGTAGCGGAAATCGTCGCCAATTTCATAAAGCAGTTCGACCCCAAGCGGGAACGTTGTTGGATCGCAGAGAAGGACGGCCAGAACGTGGGCTCGGTGTTCCTCGTCAAGCATCCGGAGCGGGCGGGGGTGGGCAAGCTGCGTCTGCTGCTGGTTGAGCCGCAGGCGCGCGGTCTGGGTATTGGTGCTCGTCTCGTTCACGAGTGCGTCCGATTCGCTCGACAGGTGGGGTACCGGAAAGTCACTTTGTGGACCAACGACTGTCTGCATGCAGCCAGGCACATCTATGAGCAAGTAGGCTTCGCCCTGGTTCAGAGCAAAAGGCACCACAGCTTTGGTCACGATTTGGTGGGAGAGACGTGGGAGCTCGAGTTGTGAGCCACTACGGGCTTAACGCCGGCCGTCTGGCAGCTGCCAGCGCCGCACTGCAAGCCTGGAGACACTGTGCCAGGTACATCGTGACATTCATCAGGACCGTGTCATGACCAAGCCGTCGCAGCCGCTGTACGTGTGCGGCTACTCCGAACGCGAACTCGAACGACTCGAGATCCAGGGCACCTTCTTCGAGGATGCCTCGCGCCGGTTCCTCGAGACTGCGGGTCTCACCCGGGGCATGCGCGTACTGGACATCGGCTGCGGCGTTGGGAATCTATCGCTGCTTGCGGCCGAGATGGTTGGGCCGAAGGGGTCGGTGCTGGGAGTAGATCGTGCGCCCGATCCGCTCGAGCGAGCTCAGGCCCTGGCCGACGGCCGTGGCATGACACACGTCCAGTTCCGGCTTGGTGCTATTGAGGAACTGCCGCTGGGGTCGCCGGTGGACGCCTTGATTGGGCGGTTCGTGCTGATGCACCAGGCCGATCCCGCCCTCACTTTGAGCACCGCCGTCCGCCACGTACGAGCTGGTGGGTTGGTTGCCATACTTGAATCTCACATGCACGGTCTGGTGGCAGGGGTGCACTCCTGTCCGCATTCGCCTACCTACGATCGCATAGTGGGGTGGCTCACGGAGGTGATTCGAGCTGCTGGCGCACATGCCGACATGGGGCTGCGGCTACGGCAGGTGTTTGTCGAGGCAGGGCTCCCTGCGCCTAGGCTCTCGCTGCAGGCGAGCGTTGAGGGTGGACCTGACGCCGCCATCTACAGGTACATAACCGACAGTCTGCGCAGCATGCTGCCCCTGGCCGCACAGTTCGGAATCGCCGCGTTGTCGCTGGACGAAGTGGACGAGCTGGAGCGACAACTGCGAGAGGAGCTAGCGGTGTCTAGCGGCGTGCTCACGTCGCCCATGGTCGTGGGCGCGTGGTGTCAGCTTCCCCAGTAAGCGAGGGGGGACAACGGAAGCAATGAAAGCGGGTGCAAGATGACAGAATCGGCCCACACGCGTGACAGCCTCATCCTACCCTCTGTCGAGGACAACGTCGGGACGATCACACTGCACCGCCCGGAGGCACTGAATGCCTTCAACCTCGAGATGGCGCAGGAGATATTGAGAACGCTGACGGAATTCAGTCAGGACGCCGCTGTGCGCGCCATAGTGCTGAGGGGGGCAGGGAAAGTGTTCTCTGCTGGTGGAGACATCAAGGAGATGTGGGAGGATGTGCTGCAGGGCGATGACCCGGCCGCGTATTTCAGAGCGCCGCTCACAGCGTTTGGAGAGATCGTGCTGAGCGTGTGGAGAATGCCCAAGCCGGTGCTGGCTGCAGTCCACGGAGCGGTGGCCGGTGTCGCATTCAACCTGATGCTGGCCTGCGATCTCAAGATCGCAACTGCGACCACCCGGTTCACTCAGGCTTTCATCAAGATCGGACTTTCCCCCGACGGAGGCGGCACCTGGTTGCTGCCACGGTTGGCAGGTCGCGCAAGGGCCGCCGAATTGGCCCTGCTGCCCACAGAGCTGGATGCAGCTACCGCGCGGGAATGGGGTCTGATCAACTGGGTGGTAGCTGAAGCAGACTTTGCAGCCAGAGTGAAGGGGATTACAGCACAGCTTGCTGCCGGTCCGGTCGCTGCGATGGGACGGGCCAAGGAGTTGCTCAATAGCGCCTGCGACACGGGCCTGGCCGATCACATAGAGGCCGAGCGGCTAGCTCAGGTAGCCAATGCCGCTTCTCCTGATTTCGCCGAGGGGCTAGCTGCGTTTCTCGAGCGGCGTAGACCGAGCTTCGGCGGCTGACTGGCCCGCCTCCTCACCCTTCCTCACCGTCCCCCACCGTCCCCCACCGTCCTTCACCATCCCCTGCCGTCCTCCCTTACCACCTTCCATACGCACTGGTACTTTCTTGAGGTCTGGGAACCACCCTCACGACCAAAAGGAGGGGATATGCATGCCGTCGCGTCCACGTTGACTCTGGCGCTGCTGTTCTCGCCCGCAAGCCTATCAGCCCAACGACCTTTGGTGGAACCCGGTGCCCGGGTGCGCGTTACCGCACCGGACTTCGGCATCGTCGAGCAAATTGCGACCTATGATGGGGTGCGTCGCGGCATGTTGATCGTGGTTGCCGACTCGACCATCAACGTTCCGCTCGCGACTGTGTACCGCCTCGAGGTGCAGCGGCGCAAGGGGCATCCTTGGCGCGGTGCAGGCGTCGGCTTCCTGGGTGGTGCGCTGTTGGGTGCCGTCGTTGGCCCAACGCTGAGCGGTGACCTTTCTGATGGTGACAAGAGGATCATAGCAGCGGGAGGGTTGGGACTCGTGGGTTCTCTGCTCGGAATCGGCATCGGCAGTGCCATCAAGACCGAGCGGTGGGAAGGGATAATGCTCGACCAGTTGGGGGTGAGCATAGTGCCGCAACCCGGCGAACGGTATGCATGCGGTGTGTCGGTCATGTTCTGACTCCACAAGGGTGACACTGCAGGCCCACGGAGTTACCGCGATGTCACGACGAAAAATCCTCTTCCCGAACTTGGCCAGATCAGAATCCCCGTATAGGATGGGGCTTCTCAAACGGAGGCGCCCGGTGCTGTTGCCGTTCCTGAAGTCATCTTGAGACAGCTCGGCCGAACATCCCAATGGACAGGACCTCACTGATCGGACTGCTCATCTTCACCTTCGCAGGGGGAATCCTGGGCAGTCTCGGGGTGTCGGCGTTGCTGCGGAGCAAGCGCGGACGCGCACTGGTAGGCCGGTGGAAGTGGTGGGGGCTGGCCCTTTACTTCCTGGCTGTGGGTGCCGCGACAGCAGGCATCATCGCTTGGGCTTACTACTCAGTGGTCCGAAACGTTGCGCCCGACGAACTGCTCGGATCACCTTGGCTATTCTTTGTGTTTGGCTTCGCTGCAGGCCTTCCGTTCACCCTGTCGTCTGCAATCACGGTGTGGCGTGACGCCAGGCAGGCCAAGGAACGATCACGCAAGAGAAAAGGGAAGCCCGCGTCACGTCAGGAACGGCTCGAATTCGCAAAGAATCTCGAGGGGCAACTCCGCGAGTACTCAAACGACTTGCGCGACGCCAGGGTTCTAATCCAGGGCGAGAAGGGCACAGTAGTCACGATTCACGGCTACATCAACCGAGAACAGGCCGAGAGACTGGTGAACGTCTTGCGGGGCGACCTGCAGGATCTCGGCATCCAGCGGGTCGAGAGTGGTGACACCGAGAAGAAGTGGTGGGTGCGGGTATGAATCAAGTGCTTGCCGGCCGTCGCTGAAGCGCCGTACACAACCTCACAGGCAGCTCGAAGAACGCTCCATCCGTTACGCCTCCCCGCCACGAAGTGACGCTTCGGGAGTTTGAATCCGGACATTCCAGCCGATGGTGAGGCAACTGGAGACCGTGCAGTGGTCTTGGCCAGCCCTGGTCCCCGGACCTACACCACCGGCCATGCGCCCACTCGACACATTGAATATCTATCTGATATATTGGTATTCGGCTGTGGTCTTCAAAGGTGCCCGTGACACTTGAGGTCTCGCACGGGCGATCGGCCACGAACTCAGACCTCTACTTGGTACTCTCAGCTGGGGAGGACACTATGACCATTGACAGCGGCAGCACTCTTGATCGGCGAGAACTCATCACCAGAGCAGGCCCAGCCTGTGTCGGAGCCTGGCTGGGTATTTGTAGAATGCCGGGACTGACGGAGTGGTACAGTGGTGCTGCTCAGCAGGAGCAGCACAAGTTCGACGTCCCCTCAGAGCTGAAGCTGTCGCCGAGGCAGCGGATCGGGATGCAGTACGGGAACGTGATGGAGTTCATCAAGACACTCCAGAGCAAGATGTCAGAAGAGGAACTCATCGGTTTGCTCAATAGCCATTCAGCGGAGGTGGGCAGACGTGCCGGAGAGCAGCAGGCACGCAATGCCCCGGACACCAGCTTCCAGCGGTTTGTAGCGACCTTTAGGCCACCCAGATACGCCAACAGCCTGACCCACGAGGTGGTGGAGGATAGTGAGAAGGTCTTCGAGCTGCGGGTCACGGAGTGTATCTGGGCGGAAACGTTCCGGAATGCCGGCTTGGGGGGGGCAATCGGACATGCCGCCGTGTGCAACATGGATTACCACTGGCCGGCCGCGTTCAACCCGAGCTTCAAGATGGAGCGCACCAAGACGCTGATGCAGGGGGATGATCACTGCAACCATCGTTATCTCAACACCGCGTAACCTGACTCGGCTCGTAGGGCAGGGGAGTGGACCATCTTCCGTGCATGGGAGAGACTTGGTGGTTGAGGGCGAAGTTAGCTCATTCGCTCTGCACCAGCACGTTGCAGCCGAGTCAGCTTACGCCGTCGAGACGCTGGGTCGTCGGGTGCCTCGGACCGCCGGCTCTTGAGCCTCCGACGCTCTCGCCTATCACACGGCCGGGGCGCGCGCGACTGTCGCGTCTCTCAGGCGTAAGCTGACTCGGCTGCATTCCAGGAACTGCTCAATCTCTTCCGATCCTGCGGCACGCCAGCGCTCGGGTACAGAGTGGAGTTGCACCAGGCCACAGGTCCCATCGCGATGGTTGCAACGTGATCCCTCGATCCGCAGACGGGAGGGCAGAATGAAGATCCAGCAACTGAGCCAGCTGATCAGCTGCATATTCGTGTGCCTTCTCATGCCTGCTGCTGCTGTGTGCCAACAAGACCTGGCTGAGCCTGGTGAAGCCAGGCTCAACCGGCTGCAGCCGCCCGACAGGGTAATCGAGGCGATTGGAGTCGAGCCTGGGATGGTCATCGGCGAGATCGGCGCCGGCCGGGGCCGTTACACGGTACACCTCGCTCGGAAGGTAGGGGAGTCCGGGAGGATATACGCCAACGACATCAGTACTTCGGCGTTGGACTACCTCCGCGCCTGCTGTGAGAGGAACGGTTTCGGTAATGTCGAGATCTTCGTGGGCGAAATCGCTGACCCGAAGTTTCCACCTGGCACACTCGACATGGCCTTCATGATCAGCGTCTGCCATCACCTGGCGGAGCCCATCGCACTGCTCAAAAACACTGCGCCAGCGCTCAAGCCGGCCGCTACCCTCGTCATCGTCGAGCGGGATACTGACAAGTCGAAAACAGCACCGAATACCGGAACGACCAGGGACGTCTTTCTTTCTCAGGTGGTGAAGGTGGGTACGAACTGGTCAGGGCCGAAACGTTCTTGGAGCAGGACTCTATCTACGTTCTGCGTCTGCGAGCCATGTAGTGTGTAACGGCGCTCTGGCCAGAATTCCACCGCGCAACCAGCGGCCACGACTCGCTGCAACCCTCGATTAGTTGAGGGTGAGCAAAGGCCGATCCTGCGCTCGGCCGCAGGTATCCGCGAAACCCTTCCCTTGCCTAAACACGTAGTGAGGTCGACAGGACCGCAGCCGTAAGTCTCTATCGCAACTTCGTGAGGATACAATGCGTGGTGTGGTGTTGCAGCTTATCGTGGTCAGCGCCCTATCGGCGGGGCTGGTTACTGCCAGTCGCGCTCAACGTACGGCGCCCGATTTCTTTGCCGACCGAAGTACGTTCGAATTCATCCTCTACACCGATCTCGGTGCGCTTCTCGCCGACCGCTCACTCGACAGTCCCGAGCGGCCGGGGGAGGTGGGATACTGGGCGTCGGATAGCACGCCTATCTGGATTCCCGTCGAGGTGAAGACACGGGGCCTCTACCGTCTGCGCGAAGACAATTGTGACTTTCCGCCGCTGAGGCTCGATTTTCCCGCGCGGGAACTCCGGGGGACGATCTTCGACGGTCAGAACAAGCTCAAGTTGGTTACGCATTGCCGGACGGATGATCCTGAATTCCAGCAATATGTAGTGCTAGAATACCTGGCGTACCGAGTCTACGAGATCTTGGCAACCAAGAGTTTCCGGGCGACGCTGGTGAAAGTCATGTACGCAGATGTGGCGGAGGAGTACGAGCCGATCAACCGCTACGGCTTCCTAGTGGAGGATGTCGACGACTTGGCCGCCCGCTTCGGCATGAAGGAAGTGGACCTAGACGGGTTCCACGGGCTGCTTGCTGACGATTTCGAGTTGGGCGTCCACGACGTGTTCCAGTACATGATCGGCAACACGGACTGGTCCACCATCTTGAGCCACAATGTGAAGTTCCTGCAGGACCCGGAGGGAAACATCACGGTTGTGCCGTTTGACTTCGACTGGTCGGGCGCGGTGGCACCACCGTACGCGAAGCCCGCTCCCGATGTTCCCACCGACGACGTCCGTGAGCGGTTCTACATGGGTGTGTGCCGCATGACGGACCATCTCACCGCGGTGTTTCAACATTTCGTCGAGCACAAGGACGCGATCTACCAACTCTACCGGAACGAAGCAGCCCTCGGGGCCGAGCAGCGAGATCGGTTGCTCGCGTATTACGACGAGTTCTACGAGACGATCACCGACGATCGCCTTGCCCA
>JBDHKN010000103.1:0-15718 GCA_039586365.1 Gemmatimonadota bacterium
ATGCCGCGCAATGCCGGCTCATACCCGTCTTGTTCCCAGGTACGCACACCCATTCTGCCCAGGCCGACATTGGGAACCTGGAGAATCTCCTCGATGTCGTAGAACGCAGACATGATCGGATGATCCATGGGAATGTCGACAATGTCGTATTCCGGAAGCACCCGTTCGATCTGTGATTGGAAATTCGCCCACTGATAGGTTCCCCAGAAGTCGTCGATTACCAGGAATCCACCTGCCAGAAGGTAGTTCCGCAACCCGAGCACCTCGGGTTCGGTCAACGCCATGAATCCTACCTCGAGCGCGTAGAGAAAGGGGAAGCGACGGAGTTCAGGATCGTCCAGTCGTACAGGGTTCTCGAATTCGAAGGCATCGATGTTGGTAAGCCGGCGCAGCCCTATCAAGAACTGAATGTCGGCTTTAGGGTAGTCCACTGCCCAACTCTGATACCGTCTTCCGTAGCCGGTGTACATAGCCCGCGTGAAGTAGAAAGCCCGCCCCTGATCCACAGTATCAACCGCCGGCCAGGCGGCTTCGGCACGAGGGCCTGATCCGGACGGACCCGAGTGAGGCGGAGGATCATCAGAGATATCGGACAGCGCCAGAATTGGCCCAGTCGACCAGAGGCCGCAGAGACCGAGAATAGCTATAGCCGCAGGTGAAAGAGAGAACTTCATTCTTGGTCCGGTTAGCGTGGTGCAATCATCTTTATCAATACTTGATGTCACACCTGTTAGTTCCCGCCTGCACGAGTTCAGCTACTCTGGCTACCCTACTCTTACGGATTGCTCCAGGTAATCGTTGGGACAAGTGTTCTGCACGATGTAGTCGATCAACTTCTTCGGTAGACCGCGCAGTCGGCTTTCAACGCTCGGGTCGAGACAGTTTCCTGCCGAGTCGAATACTGAGCGCACATTCGCGACTGAAACGGGGCCAGGCAGAACAATACCACCGACGTGAGAGCACACGCTCCTCAAGTGTTCCAGCGCCTTGATCGCCCCGATCACGCCCGCAGCTACACCCACTAAGGCTATGGGCTTGCCCGCCAACGCAGAAGGAAAGTCAAGGTTGTCGATGATCAACTTGGTTACACTGCTGAAACTGCCGTGATATTCTGGTGTTACGAATATGACCCCCGTCGCGCGGGACACGGTCTCCTGCATTGCCCTGACCTCGGGATGGTCGCCCCGCTCTCCCGGCAACGGGAGTCGTAGTGACTTCGGATCCACCACGTCTACCGCCACGCCACGAGTCTTTTCCAACTCCCCCACAACCAGCGCGGCAGCTTTTGCGGTATTGTTTCCCGGCCGCACGCTGCCCTGGATTACCACTACACGTATTCGGGTGCCACTTTCCGACATAGGCTTCTCCTGCCGTAGTGTAAACTACCTGCGCAGTGAGATTTGGAGTTGGCGTTGGGGAAAAGAGGACGTCCCCTACGCACTCTAGTCACGCCAACGTAGATCTCGGTCCCGACCTACACCAGCTAGGTGCGGTCTACAGGATTAGAGCTGTAGATCCAGCTGGACAACAGCGCAGGAAGATCGCGGATTGAGTCGATCACGAAGTCCGGGAGTGCTCGAGAGGCAGCCAGGTCCTCCTCGCGGAACTTGCCCGTGCGGACCAGCACCGCTCTGGCACCTGCTGCATGAGCGCCGGCAACATCCGTGGACAAGTCGTCTCCGACCATTACAACGTCGCTTGTGTCCAGGCCCATCGATCTTACTGCGGTCTCGAAAAACTCTGGACTCGGTTTGCCGATTGTCTGCGCACTTTGCCCTGTGGCGTACTCTAGTGCTGCGACGAACGGCCCGGCATCGAGCGTTAGACCGTGCTCTGTCCGCCAATAGCGGTTGCGATGAATTGCCACGAGTTCGGCACCCGAAAGAAGCCAGCGGAATACCTGATTCAGTCGCGTGAACGTCCACTCGTGGCCCAGGTCTCCCACCAGCACAACCTCAGGGTGTTCCTCATCTAGCAGTTGGCCTGGGAAATCGACCATTGCTTGTTCCGGAACACATACTGCTGCTCGCCGCACGCCCCGACCTTGCAGCCACAATGATGCCCCGACTGAGGCAGTGTAGACCTCATCGAGATCCGCCCCAATCCCGTAGCTGTGGAGCACCTCCATGACCCGGGCTCGCGAAAATCGTGAGGTGTTGGTGAGAAAGCGTAGCGGTAACCCTGCCGAGCGCAGTTGCCTCACGGCATCTCTCGCACCGACAATGGCCTCATTCGCGTCCTGGAGAGTCCCGTCGATGTCGAGGAGCACACCCTTCACGTCGAGGTTCGTTCCCATCGTCTCAGCTCCTCAACCAGAGCACTAGGACCACCACACCGGGTTGCAGCATGACCTTGAAAAGGACCTACAAAAGCCACAACACGACATTGGCCTCGTAGTCTGGGCGGTGATACGAGAACCGGACGGCGGCCCGATGATCTGGCGGCCACGGCAAACATCCTCAGGGTAGTCCTCAGATCCAAGTTACGGCGACTCTTTCGGTTGTACCAAGCGAGCCCACCTTGCGGCGCGGAGTGGGGTCTCTCTTAGCGCGTCGTGAGCGGACTAGCACCTGGCCCGCCAACGCCTCACCGATTGCCACCGCCAAGCTATAATCACCGTATCGGCCGATCTGGCCGCAGGATGGGCGCTAGGAACCGCCAGATCTCGCGCCGCGACTCCTTGGCCATCCGCGTGTCCATACGGTTGAATCCGTGTCCACCCGGTTCGTCCTGATAGATCTTGTACTGAAATCCGGTCTTCCCTGCCGCCTGGAGTGCCTGAATCAGGCGTTCTACCTCGAGCACGTTCACGTCGGCGTCGTTCGTGTTGGTGTGAATCAGCAGCGGTGTACCATCGTATTTGTGTGCGTTCCACGATGGTGAGCGTCGGCGGTACTCCTCCACGTCCTCGTACGCGGTCTTGCCGATGTGGTAATCGGCAGAGTACAGGTCCCGGTATCTCTGGGTCTTGTAACCCATTCTTGCGATTAGATCACTGACCGGCACGCCAGCGTATGCCGCTGCATACTCACCCGGATGCTCGAAGAGGTTCATCAGCGCATGGAGGCCTCCATGACTCCACCCTACGAGTCCGATACGGTTCTCGTCCAGGAAATCATAGTTCTCCAGCATGAAGTTGCGGGCGGCATAGGTGTCCTCGATCTCGAGCCCTCCGTAGTCGATGGCCCGGTAGAGCCCGGCACCGTAGCCGGTACTCCCGCGATACTCCGGGGCTACGACAGTGTATCCCTGCTGCAACATCTCGCGCAGCCGGTTCGTGGTGCCGGTAGTGAAGTTCGCATGCACACCACCGTGGGGATATACGATCAGGGGTTGCTGCTTGCTGCGATCCAAGTCCTTCGGGATGAATACGTAGGCGCTGATGCGAAGGGGGTTTCCGGCTCCCTGCGCCGTCGGGTTGGGCTCGTGGCGGCGCGGTGGCCCCGTGAATTGTACGATATCGATGTCCGCGATGTCCCCCACACGATGGAAGAACATCACATCGTCAATCCGTCGGTTAAGCACGTCGAGCTGATGACTCAAGCTCTCAATGTGGCTCTCGAGCAGCCGCTTGACCTCCGCGATCGACGTCTCTTCTTGAGCCTTCAGTGCTTGGATCGGAAGAAGTGAGGCCAACATAGCCGTGAAGACTATGCTTCGATGAACCATTCTCAAGCGGAACTGCATTGGGATCGCTCCTTTCAACCATGAAATCGATACGCTGGGGGCGAGCAACCTAGCGTGGGGATTGCCATTTGACACTGGAGGACACCCTTCTCCATCGACCCCTCCGGCGAACATACGAGTTGGGCAACGGTGCGGCAACGTGTGCATACTGGGTCACCTGTCCCCGCGATCTTGCGGGGGACCGGCGACTCGGGCATTGCTCAATGGTTGGGCCGTCCCAAATCGCAAGAAGCATGTTCCGGGACAATGCTTCAGGGTTGGTCGGTGCTAACTCAGGCCACAGTCGGGCTCCACTGGGTATGGGCACCGAGTATATTGAAACGTTCGACGATACAACCCGTATGCACACAGGGGACACCCAATGCCGTGGAATCCCATAGTCGGCGCCGTTGACGAATCACCGGAGGGGGCCTGGGCGGCGACCGTAGCGTGGAACCTTGCACAGTTGGCGGACACCGACTGCTATCTGATCCACGCCACTCGCCAGGTACCCGATATACCCCTATGGGTCCAGCCAAGGATCAACCCGAGTGAGCTGGCCCACAATCTGAGCAACGCCACACGGGACCGGATGGAGGAGTACCTGACGGGGAAAGTACCCTTCGAGGCCTTGCAGCACCTGGATGTGCAGCTGGGAAAGCCCAAGCAGGTTCTCGCCAAGGCACTAGGGGAACTCGACGCTTCGCTGCTGGTCATGGGTGGTAAACATCACACGGCACTGGGAAGATGGATCGGTGGCAGTACGGCTCTCCATACTGTCCAGACGGTCGACGTACCGACCCTCATCACCATCCCCTCGGAGAAGAGCATCGAACGAATGCTGGTTGCTGTAGACCTCTCTTATGCAGCAGCGCACACGATAGAAACCGCGCTACGCTTCGCCGCTCTGATGAACGCGACATTGAAGGTGATCCATGTTGTCGAACCGATGCCCGACATACCCAGCTACCCCCTCGATATCGAGAGTGATTATCACTTCGACAGGGGTAAAGAACACTTTGAACGAGTCATCGGCCCAATCTTGAAGAGCGAAGGGATTGAGCGGGCTGTGACGTTCGGAGCCACTGAGCCGACGATCGCCGAGGAAGCCCACGACTGGGGGGCTGACGTTGTGGTGGTCGGATCCCATGGACGAGGTTGGGTAGAGCGTATCCTGATCGGCAGCACCACGCAGAAACTGATCCAGGACTTGCCCGCTTCCCTGCTGGTCGTGCCGGTTTCAGAGCCGGCTAAGGGTAACATAGAACCGTGAGGTGAATCCAGCCCACCGCGACTCGCGCGAGTTCAGGTGATACTGAGCAGGACTTGATCGTCCAGAGTGTGGCCGCCGTCGAAGGTGATCTTACGGTAGGCTATCTCGCGCTCCCTCAGTTGGACCTCTAGTTCTGCAGCCTTAGGCCGATTGATCCACCAGTCACGCTCACCCAACACGAGCGTTACTCGCTGCCGGAACTTGTCCCCCTTGATACTGTCGTCCAGATCCGAAGGTAGCGGTCCACCCCAGAAAACCACACGGTCGATCTCGACGTGGCCACCAGTAATCCACCTCGAAATCACCGCGGCTCCCTGCGAGAAACCCAGCGCGTAGGTCTGGATTGACGCGAGATCCAGCTTTGCCATAACGTGATCGTGAAGTCTGTCCAAGAAGCGCACGTAATCATTGATCTCTGCATGCCGATCTTCGCGAGTCATCCAACTCGCACCGATCTCTCCAGCGGCATGATCAACGTAGTACCGTGACAAGCCCTCCGGAGCTACGATGAGCCGACTACCGTCGTTCAGGATCTCAAAGCGCTCGAGGAATGGTGAAGCCAGCTGCCCATATCCGTGACAAACAAACCAGATCTGGCGCAGATCCTTGTGGATATTTCCCAGTGTGAAATATCGAGCAGTCTTGGGAACGGTAATGTGGTGTTCCTGCATGGTACTCTTGCGCATAGGTGAAGAAGGGCTCAGAAGCGTCACGCTTGTGGGGTCTGGTAGCTCAGAGTAGCTCTGATGCGCCTTATGTGCTCCGGTCCGGTCCGACAACAGCCACCGATGCATCGGGCCCCGAGTTGGTGCCATTCATGGGAGACCGCAGCGAAATCGACCGGGGTGGCGATTCGTTGCCAGCTACGCAGCCTAGCATCCCATTGCTCGCCAGAGTTGGGGTAAGCCAAGATCGGTTTCTTGGTGACGGAGGCGACTTGCTTGATGGCCCCGGCCACCATCCCGGGCGCGATGCAATTGACGCCGACCGCTACGAGCTGATCTACCGCTGCGACCTCCATCACGGTCTGGGCCAAAGAGCAACCGTCACTCAATTGCCTCGCTTCACTCAAGCTGAAGCTAATCCAGGCCGGCATCGCGGGAGTCTCCGCCATCAGGCTCGCTAGGACCAACGCTTCAAGACGTGATGGTATGGTCTCACACGCCATAATATCGGCGCCACAAGAGGCTAGCAGGTGCCACCGATCCCGGTGAAACTCATAGAGCTTCTCCCGATCGACATCATAGTCACCTGTATACTCAGAGCCGTCAGCCAAGTAGGCGCCATATGGACCCACACTTGCACCTACAATCGGGCGAATCCGCCCCGCTCGATTGGCAGGTACGCTCCAGAAGGAATCCCGTGCCTCCAGGGCAAGCCGCACTGACAGGCGCAGCAGTTCTGTAGCCTGTTTTTCGCTCTGTGCCTTGCGCATGAGGCCGGTGACTGTCGCTTGATAGCTGGCGCTTACGACACAGTCGGCCCCAGCCACCAGATAATCGAGGTGCAGCTGACGAATCAGATCGGGTTCTTCCATCAGCAGTATAGCCGACCAGAGCTCGTCATCGAGGTACCTGCCTCGCGCTTCCAGTTCTGTTGCCAGGCCTCCGTCCAACACCAAGAACCCCTGGGAGTCCAAGAAGGGCTGTATCGGGTTAGGCGGCCTATCTGTCATGGCAGCAGGGTCCTACTGAGGTCAGGGGCCAAGCACAAAGCGCCGGAAACGGCTTCAACTGCCTCCAGCGTATTTCATCTAGGATGCGAAGGAGATTGGCGGGTATTCTACCACAAAGACCAACCAGGGCAAGTCATACCTTCTGGGATGGGCAGCTACTGCTCGAGCTGCAAGGAGAATCGCGGCTGGCTGCCGTGCGGACCGTGGACTGTCGCTAGCCGTCTTCGTCTGACTTACTCAGCCGCCACAAATACCAAGCCACCGATACATACAGCGCGGCGAAAGCCCCTGTGTAAGCTGACGTCCGGAAGATCACCCTCTTCATGGCCGTCCAGGCATCGGGAACCAGATGCCTCACATCGAAGGGCAGGTCAAGTAGATGGTCCAGGTAGGCGGTCAGCAAGGGGAGCACCAGAAGCACCAGGCACACAGCCAGCCCCCGCGCTGTGCGTCGCCAGCTAGATCCCAGCGCTCCAACGGCGACGAGAGCAAGACCCACTGCACGAACACTGAGTAACCATGCCACCTTTCCACTGGCAAACGGATACGAGAGTGGCAGGAAGTCGAACCAAGCCACCAGACTAGTGAGCACTCCGAGAACAATCACTGTGGGCCAAGGTTTCAGGCGGCGCTGTCGCACACCGGCGGCATCGTCCTGCGGTTGTTGCTGGTCGCGCACACTCCAGATTGGCTGCGGCTCAGACCATGGGTCCGGTTCTGACCAGGGCTGCGGCCTTGTGTGCACTTCCACCGCAGGTTCGAACAGGTCTCGACCGGTCTGGGGTTGTGGTGGACTCAAGAGTCTCGGGCCGGTTTGTTTGACGTCCGCGAAAGTGGACGGGCTGCTGGGAGCGGTCTCGGCAAGTTCAGTCCCGGAACCAGCCCCTTCCGGCTGCTGCGTGACGCTCTCATCACATCTCACGACACATTGATATCCTTGCACTGACCCGTCCCCAGCGTGCCGCAATGTTGCAGTCAACCGACCCCGAATAGTGGTACCCTGGCTCGTGAGAAAGCCAGCCTCGAAGTCACGGACAAAGCCCGCTTCTTCGACCCGCTGTTGAAATGCACGAATATCCTGAGGATCTGCATAGAGCTTGCTCGCGTGGAGACCGACGAAATCGGCGCGGCCGTATCCGAACACCTCAGTTGCCGCGTCGTTCACGTCCACCACACTCCCGTCTCGGGCAGTTAGGTATATGGCGTCAGTGGAGAGATCGAACAGGCCACGGTACTTCTCTTCGGCCTCTCTGAGTGCGTGTTCGGCCCGACGACGCAGTTTACTCTCACGAACAACCACGAGCGAGTAGTCACGCTCTCCGAACCGATGCTGCGAGATGGCCACTTCCACCGGGAACGACGTTCCATTGCGTCGGCGGTGAACGCCACCTCCGAATACCCAGGGCCGCTCCGATTCTCTCGTCTCGGAAAGGTGCTCGGCTACCAAGGGGGGAGGCTCGAGTGGAAACTCCACCTCCAAGTCATCAACAGCTACTGCCAGCACCCGGTCACGCGGCAACCTGAGCCAGTTGAATCCGGTTTCGTTGGCGTCGACTATGCGACGTGTCGCAGCATCAATAATGAAGATCGCTTCGCCGGCGCGATCGAGGATAGTCCGGAACCGGTTGAGTGGGTCGAGTGCCGCTCTTAGCTTGGCGACCTCCGCTGAGAGGAGCGAGATGTCTCGCGCGACGGCTCCACCTTCTGGCTGCCGCCCACCCGCAGCAGCTGCATCCCGCGCCCCAGGGCCACTGACAGTGGGACGGGACAGCACCTCACCCTCCTGGGGCGGTTGCCTGACTTGGCTCTCGTTGTCCATCGAGTCCCTTGGCTTCACACGACTCCTTCCCCTGCCCGGATGGGTCGACCCCAAGCTCTCCACAGGAGTCGGGGCCGCAGGTTGTGCACACAACCATGTGGATAAAGCAAGAGGCGTGCCCCACTTGAGAGCGCCTAAAACGTTGTGCTCTATGAAGTTCCAAACCGAGTAGCAGGTGCTGCGCTGGGACCATGAGCGAACGCGCCAGCAATGCCCGGAATTACTCGGGAACCGGTGGCCTAAATACATGAACGAAAACGACTTACCGTGAGCAGCAGTGGCTATTCGTGGCACCAGGTGGCGGCCGCCAGCACGACACGATGACGCTCCAGGACAGCGGCCGCGGGGGCCCCACCCTAGCGCCGGTCAACGATTCACCGCGCGTAATATGCAGTCGCATATTGCAAAGTCGTTTGGCAGCTTGGCCCGGTGGTGTGGACAACTCCGGTGGCGGACCAAACCAGCTCGCGGCGGAGCGCACAGTCGGAAATCCACGGGGCAAACCGGGCGCCAGACGGCACGGGCCAGCGGCATGATCGGCCCGTCGTCTCTAGGTTGCCGGGTTGGTGCAGGCTCGATTGAATCACCAGATTGGAAACGGCGACCCCAGTAGCTCGGACCAAGCTGCCAATCTGGTTGTGCCTGGAGGGCCAGCATTTCACGGAGTGTCAGCCGTACATACTTGCACTTGTATGCCCCTGGCGGGTCGGCTGCGGTGGTCCTATGATCTGAGAGCGGCGGTTCCGCCGTCCCGGTACCACGGGGGAACTCACCGCCTTGGTTTCGCGCTGTACGGCAGCGAGGTGGAGTCACGCCCTTGGACTCTTGGGGGTGCCACGTGAACGACGAAGACAAGACAAAGCAACAACTCATCGACGACTTGACGTTTCTGCGCAAGCGTGTAGCTGAGTGGCAGGCGATCGAGCATGAAAGCCGACGTACCGAGCAGGCCCTCAAGGACAGCGAGGCGAGACTACGGCAGATCATCGATCTCGTCCCTCACATGATATTCGCGAAAGACTGGGAGGGCCGGTTTCTATTGGCCAACAAGGCCGTGGCTGAGGCCTACGGGACCACAGTGGAAAACCTCACGGGCTCCAAGCACGCGGAGCACCACTCGGACGATCGTGAACTCCGCAGGATGCTCGAGGACGACCAAGAGGTCATGCGTGAAGGGGTGCCGAAGTTCATCGCAGAGGAGAGCTTTGTAGATGCGCTCGGCAAGCAGCGATTCCTGCAGACCATCAAGATCCCGTATCGCATATCTGGCAAGGACGAGCCTGCTGTGTTGGGAGTGGCACTGGACATCACAGAGCGAAAGCGTGCCGAAGAGGAGAGGCGACGACTGGAAGCCCAGGTGAAGCAAGCCGAGAAGCGGGAGAGCCTCACAGTCTTGGCCGGCGGGTTAGCACACGACTTCAACGAACTTGTGACACGGATTCTGGACGTTGCCGCGACGGCACGGGCGGCACGGGCGCCGACAGCTGAGGGACGTGAGCTGCTCGAAAAAATCGAGTTGGCTGCCCGTCGTGCAGCCGATCTCACAAACCAGCTGTTGGTGTATGCTGGGCAGGTTCGCTTCGAGGTGTGCGCCTTGTTCCTCAACCACCTAGTGAAGGACATGGCGCACGTCCTGGAGATGATAATCTCGAAAAAGGCCACTCTCCAATACCACTTCGCGCCGGAGATGGCGTTAGTGATGGCTGACCCTGGGCAACTGCGACAGGTCGTAGTGAACCTGGTGACCAATGCGTCAGAGGCGCTCGGCGACAAAGGGGGAACTATCGACGTATCAACTGGTGTCGTGCAAGCCGACCGTACATTCCTCGCGGCCTCATATGTCGACGACGATTTGCCAGCAGGGAGCTACGCGTACTTGGAGGTTTCGGACAACGGCAGTGGGATCGATGCCGAGGAGCAGGCTAGGATATTCGATCCATTCTTCTCGCGGAAGTTCACCGGTGGCGGTTTGGGGCTCGCCGCCGTACTGGGTGTGGTTCGCGGGCACAAGGGTACCATCAAGATCGAGAGTGAATTGGGCAAGGGTACCAAGATCCGAATCCTGTTGCCTACACCCTCAAAGGTGCCCTTCAGTCAGGCCTGATCCTTCACAGGACAGGGAGCTTGGCGTTGTCTACGGAGGCGTTCCGTCCAACTCCTTGGGACCTCGCTTCCCACCTCCTTGGGTGAGAAACCGTTCCGCGAAGTCTACCCGCTCGTGCAGTTCACCCAGCTGTTCACGCAGTGACTGCATGTTGTCGTGCAGTGAGTAAAGGGATTCTTCGAGCCGCTCCATATCCCGTCGACCTGCGAGCTGCTGACGCTCGACCTTACTTCGCAACCACATTTTCATTCCGATCAAACCGAAGGTTCCCACTGCCAGGAGCGCAACCAACGGTGCAAAAGTCTCTATGACGTGCGGATCCATACAGCCTCCAACAGAGCGATCTCTAAAGGTGTGTCCCTCTGTTTCTGTGATGAACTCGAGCCGCAGTTCCTGGCAAGTGGCTCATGCGAAGACCGGCATAGAGCTTCAAGTTACCGGATCTGCCAAGCACGGTAGGGATCGACTACGCGAACTCGACCTCCACGCACTCGATCGCATGTGCCCCTAGGACTATCACGAGTTCATCTTCTGACTTGGCCGGAAGTTCTTCCCCACGTTCTTCCAGCAGATCAGTTAGCCAAGCGCCTCCAATGGACCTCCCAAATACCAGCGTCTCCTCGACGGTCTCTGAAGTCAAGTTGTACACCCTCACCAGTAGTGTATCTCTCTCGTCATGCTGCTTGATGGCGCTGATGCAAGTTCGGCTCGTTGTCTGTTGCAGCAAGCCAGGCCTGCCGGGAACGTGCTGGTCCTCGACCCCCTGCACGGAAAGCACGGGAGTCCGGTATCGTTGCGCGATCCCTTTGACGTCGCTTGCGAGATAGTCCCCTGCAAATGGGAGTACAGCGTACTCGAAGCGATGTTCTCGCAGGCACTGAGCATCTGGTGTTGGAAGGTGAGGGCCCGCGCCGGAGCATCTTCTAGTGGCAAAATCGTCACGCGACAGCCACCCGACCGCCCTGAACAGTGTGAGGGATAGTGTCACCTCACCTGAGCCCGACCGTTTGGCCTGGATCTCAGGTAGGCCCCGGTTCAAAATCGCCAATCCACTCCGCCCATCTTGCACGAGTGTGAAATCCTGCTGCGGATAGGTACCCGCTGGCGGCTGCCTCCAATCAGATCCAACGGGTTGCTCGATCGGTCGGTGGTTTACGTAGTAGTGGCCATCCGAGATGACTGTATCAGTCATGATCCCCGTGGGAAACTCGACACGCAACCGGTGATCTTTGGCCGCATTGTTGACGAGTGACTCAACTTCAATGACTCTGCTTCCGCTTCCGAGCCCAACTCCGACCCGAACTCTACATGTGACAGAATCAGCCATGCGCCTCGATCTATTAGGCCCGATAGACCTGGGCAGGGACATATCGAACTCGCACTCAATCCTCCCGTAGAAGCCTTCATCGATTGTCCGCAACTCGCCGACACATTCGTCCGACGTGATGGTCTCAGAATAGGCGCACGGTGAATAGTCGTACTCATCTCCGATATCCTCGGTGTCCTCGATGCGGTTGAGGCCAAGAAACGTCTTCCGAGTCGCCTTGTCGAGCACGTCAAAAGTCCCGTTTTTGTGGACGCTCACACGGTAGTGCTCGTTCTCCAGTGAATTGCCACTCACCGTTACGCGATCTGCAGCAGCGCCAACACCTTTGCTTCGCCTCTGCTTGGTCTCGCAATCCTTATCCTCCCGCAGCAGATACTGTCTGTGCCCAACCGGAGGTAGATCTCGGGCAATGAACCGTATCAGGACGAGGCGATCACGACACTCACTTGCATGATCGTTCTTGTGAATACGGCTACCGAAGTGGTCCTCATTGGCTTGGAACAAGCGGCGCTGGCTCTCACCAGACAATTCGGTGCGGTAGTCGAATCCCCAGAATCGGTCCATGTACGAAGTATCGACGATCTCCAAAGGTACCCTGCCACCCCGTTCATCAAACAAGCACAACCCGGTTGTATCGACGCCAGACGGATGTAGGACCAGGAGCCGTTCCACAACTTCTGTGCGACATACGGGTAGCGGATTCAGCACGCAGATCGAAGTGTGTATGTCATCCTGTTGCGAGCGGGCGAACGTCGGTGTCAGATACACGAGTGCATCGCGGAGTACTTGCTCGCCTGTGTCAACCACTCCCGCAAAACGAGGTACCATCTGTCGGTGAACTTCATCGGTGCTACAACCACAAATCGAATCGTGGGGATGATTCTGGAGTAGCAGTCTCCATGAGTGCTCGATCAAGCCTCGTGGGTACTCGCGCCCCAGGCAGAAGTGCATGTATGCGGCGATCGGCTCTACGTAGCTCGAGAGGAGAGTCTGGGCTCTGTCGTTCCACTGTTTGAGGTACATGCGGGACGACCAGACCCCGGACAGTATGAAATGATGTCGCCCGCGTAGCAACTCCCCAGAGTACTCCATTTCAGCGTATCCCGCTCGCCTGACCGCACCTATGTACTCAGTCAGACTGGCGTGTGTGAACAAGGTGGTTGGGAATTCTCGGCGCAGTTCCGCCAGGATGCTGTCGAATTCCCTCTGTGGCGGAAAATGATCGCCGCCGTTGCTCAGCAGGTAGATGTCGCCGCGAGACAGTTTCCCCATCTCGACGAACAGCGCCCGTATCCGCTCCCGCGCCAACTGGAGGTCGATGCTTCTCTGGGTGTGGACCTCCCACTCCTCGCCGTGTCCCAAGCCACCTGCGTTGCAGTAGCCGCCACATTGATTGATCGCCAGCACCTCGCTTCCGTCGGGAGCCCTCCAGCAGTACTCATAGCCGAGCGACTCAATCTCGTCCCCGTTGCCACGGGTGTAGATGAACGAGTCTATTCCCACACCAGTCAGGATCTGAGGCATCTGCGCAATATGGCCGAATGAATCCGGCATGTAGCCGACCTTCTGCACACCACCGTACGCCTCCGCGATCTTGTGACCGAGCTGCAAGTTCCTGAGAGTTGATTCACCACTCACCAGGAACTCATCAGGCAAGACGTACCATGGTCCGACCGAGAGCCCGCCCTGTACGACCTGACACCTGACCCGCGGGGCATCCTCCGGATGGATTTCGAGATAGTCCTCGAGTATGATCGACTGACCATCCAACAAGAAATGTCGGAACTCGGATTGCCGTTCCAGCAAATCGAGCACTTGTCCAACTACATGGATCAACTTGGTGCGGAATTGATGGTACGTGAGATACCACTCTCTATCCCAGTGTGTGTGTGACACCACAAAAGCAATCCGTGGAGCGCTGATAGGACCTTTGCTCTCCTGCGACACGGTCTGCGTCAACTAGATCCTCACTTTGGCGGCGACCAGAGATTCCCCAGCATGAAGGTATGAGATGGACCACTACCACCACAAGAAGATACCCGAGTGGCCACACGGATCTGGCAACACCTATCTTCTTGCGCTCTGACAACTGCTCCGTTAGCGTTTCCACCGCATGGGATCGGGAGCGGAATCCAGTCCGCTGTCTATCTGCCAATTCTTGGAAGAGGTGGGTGCAATGAATGGAATTGATCTGGAACAGACCCTAACGGTTCTGGTCAACCTGGCGACGGCTTGGGGCCTCAAGCTGATCGGTGCCATAGCTATCCTACTGATCGGGCGCTGGATCGCCGGGTGGACTCGCCGACTAGTCAGAAGGGTGATGACCAGGGGCGACTTGGATGCCACTCTGGTACCGTTTGTTGCAGGGATGGTCTACTACCTGATCTTGGCCTTTGTCGCGGTAGCTGCGTTGGGTATGGTCGGTGTCCAGACTGCATCCATGGTCGCAGTGCTTGGGGCCGCAGGACTTGCCGTGGGTTTAGCTCTCCAGGGTACCCTGTCCAATTTCGCTGCAGGAGTGATGCTGTTGATCTTTCGGCCGTTTCGGGTGGGTGACTACATCGAGGCCGGAGGGACCGCTGGTACAGTTAGTTCGGTCGGGCTCTTTGCTACGACACTCAACACACCCGACAACGTTCGGATCGTAGTCCCCAATGGCACGGTATATGGCAACACCATCAAGAACTATGCAGCCAACGAGACGCGACGTAATGACATGGTGGTGGGCATCTCATACGACGATGACATAGGGCAGGCCATCGATGCAGTTCGCAAGGTTCTTCGAGACGATCCGCGGGTGCTGACGGATCCTGCACCCGTCGTGGCCGTGAGCGGACTGGGAGACTCGTCTGTCGATATAGTAGTCAGGCCCTGGTGCAAGAAGGAAGACTACTGGGACCTGCGGTTCCACCTGATGCAGGCCCTCAAAGAGCAGCTAGAGGCGGCGGGCTGCTCAATCCCATATCCGCAACGGGACGTACACTTGTTCCAGGCACCGTCGGCCGCGTAAGCGCGACCGGCGGCTCCTGGCAGGCGCTTTCGTGAAGCTGTTCTCGTGCACTCCTCGGGTCGACCGTTTGTCAACCTCATACTTCCTGTTACGTTTTGGACATCATGACATCAGTACTGATCGCTGTCGCGGAACCTCTCATCCAGATCGGGATTCGCGTGACACTTGAGGAAGCCCCGGACTTTGAGGTCGCAGGCATTGTGTCTGAGGGAAGTGAAGTGCCCGCTGCAGTTGCCGATCTGCAGCCGGACATCTTGCTACTGGATTCCCACTTTCAGCAACGCGATGACCGTCTGGTATCGCAAATCGTGGAGGACCACCCTGAGTGCAAGTTGTTGGTGTTAGTCGATCACACCGACGACGCATGTACCCTACGATTCCTCCTCTCCGTCCGAGGTGAGCACCGACCCACGGAGGACGCCCTCAAAGTCATGAGAGAATGCTGCTTACTCGCGCTGAGGCAATCGGCACGCGGCTGCCTTCCCAAGCAGTCTGGGCCTGATCGGCTCCTGACGGCACTCAGAGCGGTCGCCGCTGGGGAAGTCTGGGTGGGCCCGGCTCTGGCAGAACACTGGCTGGAATGGTGGCGGGACAAGAGTCCCCGGGGATCGGGTTCGGACAATAGACTGACCGCCCGGGAAATCGAGGTGATCGGGCTGGTCGCCGATGGCCTGAGCAACCGCGAGATAGGGACGGGCTTGGGAGTCCAGGAGCAGACGGTCAAGAACCACGTTGCCCGCATCATGGACAAGCTCAAGGTTCGCAACAGGGTCGAGTTGGCTCTCAAGGCGGTGCGCGACAACATCGCCTAGTGATCCGAGTCAGCACACACCATTCGGAGTAC
>JBDHKN010000130.1:0-3869 GCA_039586365.1 Gemmatimonadota bacterium
GGTGAAGTCGTAATGACAGACGCCACAGTGGTTCTCCTGGCTTGGGACCGTCTCGATGACGGTGCCGACCGCCTCCGGGTAGACCGCGAAGAAGGACGAGCGGATGTTCTGGCGGGCCTCGGCGGGCCGGTAAAGAAGACCGAACATCAATGACATGATTACCATGAGCGTGAAGAGGTTGGATCGTGTCGAACCGTTTTTGGTTTTCAGCACCGCTGGCCCCCTTGTTAAACGATTTGATCTTTCCGGATTTCGTTAAAAAATGAACTCGTAGCGGATGATCGTGGTATTGTTACCAGATCACGAACATTATATCATACATTTTAAAAGTTGTCAAAAACTTCGTGGGTAGGAGATAAGCTGCGGAGTGTACCGACCGGGATTGCCTGCCGGCCGGGGTACGGAACTGATTATTGACAGGATCTGCCGGATTATTTTTTCGCTGATGACAATAAAAATGATTTCAGACGATAGAAATACCACTCAAATGGGAAGAGGAAGTTCCAAGTACGGAGTCGCCAATCAATGAGTTGATAAATTTTCTTACGGAGAACATTGCCAATTCTTGAAGCCCTTCGGGTCCACGCCAGGTCAAGACAGCCCTTCCAAAGATAAAAAGAGATCATTTTTGGATAAGTACGCTTTCGATATCCAACCATTCTGTCAGCACCCGCGATCCATGGAGTTATCGTAGGGCTCTTTAGCTCACCCCATTGCTCCAGGGATTCCGGAAAATTCAAAGTTATCCCCTCGGAGATTTCATCATCTGCCATTCTGCTGCCAGGGAGGGGATGGTACAGAAAGAGAGTGAATTGGGTCGCCGGAGAATAGCTTTTAATTTCCATAATCAGATCGACGGTCTGCCTTAAATCTTCCTCCTTCTCTCGTGGTATACCGACCATGAATAAACACCGGATAACAATCCCTTCTTCCTCAAGCATTCGAATTAAGGGAATGATGTGTGAAGTGGAGGTGGGTTTGCCCACGTACTTTCGAATCCTTGGCGATCCGGATTCTATTCCTACATTCGTGAATTGATGACCACTCATCTGGATCTTTCGCCAATCGTCGCGGTTAAGAACCTTCATGGACGAGACATGACCCCACGCAGACCACATTATGGGCAACTTCTTCTCCAGAATTAGATCGGCTATCTTTCTGACCCGTTTTGCATCCACAAAAAAATTGGAATCACCGATGCGAAAATAGTTGATCCCTTCATTTTTATAGAGTTCCTCCATATTGCTCACGACCTCATCGGCCGTCAGGGCAATCCAGCGTCGATGGTAGACTTGCTCGATTGAGCAAAATCCACAACTATAGGGACAACCCCTGCTGGTAAATATATCTATAGAACCATCTGTAATTTCATATTGTTCGCGTTCAAGCAAGTGGAAAGGAATGGGGAAATCTGGAATCGATTTCATGGCTTCACGTGCTGGATTAACACGGACATTGCCGTTATCCAGCCACCCAAGCCCCATTATATCGTTGACTGATTTTCCAGATCTCAATACTTCGATTAACTCGATAATAGCCTCATCTCCTTCTCCCATGATAATGTAATCTGCCAGCCCAGACTGCAGAACCGACTCTGGAAAGGTGGTCGAATGCCAACCTCCCCATACTATTGGTATATCAGGAGTATGGCGTCTGGCCATTCTGGCGAATTGGACGGCCTGTCCGACTTGAGAGGTCATAGAACTGATGCCGATGAGATCGGGTTCAAAATCCAATTGGGAGGGATGGGGGGGGGCAAGGCGTCCGTCGATGATTCTTACCTCAAAACCAGCAGCTTCGACGGGAGCTGCGATGGCTAGACAAGGATGGGGTAACATCAGAGGCTTGGGCCTCGGGGACACAAACTCTGGAAAGAAAAGGAGTACTCTGTATTTTTCCAACAAGTTTCCATTCATGCGAATTGCCTATTCTTTACACCATATGACTGAGAGGGTAAGCAAGTATCCCTCACTGCTTTGATTCAAAAGAAAGATTTACAGGAAGAGATCCCGTAATCTGGTCTGCTAAATCAGGGATGTAATACATGATTAAAGAAAAAGAACCGTTCTATAGGTTCCTCCTTGTTAAGGTCACTAATAAGCATTTGATATACATTATATCACATTTCAATAAAAAAAGTCAAGATGTCTCAAGCGAATCGTCAATGCCCCCTGACTTCCTCGATCTTCTCGACCAGGACCGATTCCCACGGGTTCGGGGTGATCTTTACCGGCTTGACGGGGACCTTGAACATACGCCGCACTGTGCCCTCGCCGACCATCTCGAGGTTGACGACCTGGAATCCGTTCTCGAAATGGATCTTGAAGGGTAGAAGCATCTGAAACTCGGAAGAGACGTTGGTCTGCGTCGCCTCGAGCGTCAGGATATACTTCCCGTCTGTGGTGCGATTGATGACGAAGCTGAATGTATACGACGGGACATCAGTACCGTAGACCCACTGATCGAAGAACCAGCCGAGGTTCCCACCGTAATGTTTCTCCGCGATCGCCCGGAAATCGTCGGTCGACGCGTTCCGGTTGAAATAGGTGGAGACATATTCCTTCATCATGCCGATGAATTTCTCGTCGCTGCTCTTCCGGTAATCGTAGAGCATCATCCGCAGCATATGGAGGATGAAGGCACCCTTGTCGTAGACGAGATAAGAGTTGCCGGGGTTCTCGATCGTGTTCAGTCGGCGGCCCAGGTAGATCGGGCCGACGTCCGTCCGCCGGTCTCCGCCCTGGACCTCCAGCACGATACCGTCCCGCCGGTTTTTCATGAACTCGACGAAACTCGCTTCCCCCTCTGTCCTCTGGGTGTAGAGCGCGGCGGAATACTGGGCAAATCCTTCCTCGAGCCAGAGGTCGTGGTATGTCTCCGCCGCGACGATGTGCCCCCACCACTGGTGGGCGACTTCGTGGGAGACGACCGTTTCATAAAATTCGTCCGAACTGAGGCCGAGACGATCTCTCACGCTCGGTTTCAGGAGAGCGGTAAAGGGAAGAAAAATCAGCGTCGGCCACCCCTGCCCGTAGGAACCAGACGGCTGCTGAGAGATCACGATCTCCTTGAACGGGATCTCTCCGAAGTAATGGGTATAGATGTTGTGGGCGTTTAATCCCTGGATGGCGGCGTCCTTCGTCATCTTCTTTGTGGTCAGTTCATGTGAGTGAAGCATTAGCCCCGCCCGGAGATATGCGTTCTCTTCCAGCCTTTTTCTGAGGATGAAGAGTTCGTCCTTGAGGCCGGGATTGGTGTAGCAGGTTACCACTGCCCCGGTTTCCTTGTCCTCCTCGCAGTGATCCTTGAACTTGCCGTAGTTGAAGCCGGCGACCGTGAACGGGATTTCACTCTTCCACTTCGTGAACGAATGATCTGCATCGGACCACTTTTCGACGCGCGTTCCGGTACCGAGTAGCGCCAGTTTCTTCGGAACGCGGAACGTGATCTCGTAAAGCGCACGGTCGCGAAAGACGGGGATGTTCGGATACCAACTGGTTCGTCTGAGCACGTAATAGTTCCCGCTCCCCGCGCTTTTTACGATGTCCTTCCCGGAATACGTGACGGTCAGGGTGACCGGGTTGTCCCGGACCAGGGATTCGGGGAGGATGACCCAGAAATCGGCGTCCTCCTCTTCGTCCTCCTGGACGAAGAGACATTCGTTGTCATCGCCGATCAAGACGCGTTCGACGCGGAGTTTGGGCGCCAGGCTTATGGGAAGCAGTCTTTCACCTCCGTTCAGGGGGGTGAAGACGATCTCCGCCTCTCCGGTCAGGACCTGCTTCTTGTCGATCGAAACATCGAGGGCGTAAGACCCAGTATCGACCCGCGGGCGGTAATCCCCCGCGTCCGCCATGCTCATGGAACAC
>JBDHKN010000104.1:0-26644 GCA_039586365.1 Gemmatimonadota bacterium
GCAGCACTATCTCTGGCGGGCCGTGGACCAGGATGGGGATGTGATCGACATCCTCGTTCAGAAACATCGCAATGCCAGAGCGGCCAAACGGTTCTTTCGCAAGCTCTTGAAGGGACAAGGAAGCGAACCGTTGAGGCTGGTGACGGACAAGCTGAGGAGCTACTCAGCAGCGCACAGTGAAGTCATTCCTTCGGTGGTCCACGACACGCGACAGTATGCCAACAATCGCGCTGAGGTGTCGCATCAGCCATCCCGACAACGAGAACGTTTGATGCGACGGTTCAAATCAGCAGGTCAGGCGCAGCGATTCTTGTCGGTTCACGGGGTGGTCCAGAACCTCTTCAGACTTGGGCGGCATCACCTACGATCGGCGAACTACCGGCTGCTACGCGACCGCTCCTTCAGAGTATGGAGTGCGGCTACGGCTGCCTGAGCAAACCCGGCCACGTCCGGCGTCGACTTCACCCATGGGCCATTAAGTTGACAATGCCCTCTAGGGTAGTGTTTTGCACCCTTAGGAGGTCAGGAAGAGGTCTTGGTGAGGTCGCGTCGAACCCGCTCACATAGCTGTCTGGCCCTCTCCAGCCGCAGGTCGTAGCTTAGAGCGGGGCCCAGAGGAGTCGCCGTATGGCCGACATTCTGGACCGTCTCAAAGTGGTGGGATGGCCACGGTCTATCTAGCTCAGGACCTCAAGCATGACCGGCAAGTCGCGCTCAAGGTCATGCGTCCTGAACTCTCTGCGATCCTCGGCGGTGAGCGGTTCCTCAGAGAGATCCGCATTGCCGCGAAGCTCAACCATCCGCACATCCTACCGCTCCATGATTCTGGTGAAGCTGACTCCTTCCTCTATTACGTGATGCCCCACATTGATGGTGAGTCGCTGCGTCAACGACTGAGTCGAGAGACTCAACTCTCTATCGATGTTGCGCTGCGCATCACTGAAGAGGTTGCGTCGGCACTCGACTACGCACATCGCCACGACGTGATTCACCGGGACATCAAGCCCGAGAACATCCTGCTGCATGAAGGTGAGGCAGTCGTTGCGGACTTCGGGATTGCGCTAGCCGTCAGGGCGGCCGGTGGCGAGCGGCTCACGGAAACGGGACTGTCGCTTGGCACGCCGGCCTACATGAGTCCGGAACAGGTCGTGGGGGAGCAACAGCTAGACGGCCGAGCGGACATCTATTCGCTGGCGTGTGTGCTGTATGAGATGTTGGTCGGTGAGCCTCCGTTCACGGGACCCAACCCACAGGCCGTGTTGGCGCGGCACATGGCCGCTACCGTGCCGTCTATCACCACGGTGCGTTCGGCGGTGCCTCAACCGGTCGCTGCTGCCATCGAGAAGGCCTTGGGCAAGGCGCCCGCGGATCGTTACGAGTCGGCGAGCGCGTTTTGCGCAGCGCTGTTTGCGACAGAAGCCCAGCCGGAGCAGAAGTCGATTGCGGTGCTACCGTTTGCCAACATGAGTGCTGATCCGGAGAACGAGTATTTCAGCGACGGTATCAGCGAGGAGATCATCAATGCGCTGACCAAGCTGCGTGATCTGCGGGTGGCAGCGCGGACGTCGTCGTTCACATTCAAGGGCAAGACTGCTGACATCAAGGAGGTGGGGAGCAAGCTTCAGGTGGCGACGGTGTTGGAGGGGAGTGTGCGCAAGGCGGGCAACAGGCTCAGGATCACTGCACAGCTGATCAACGTGGCCGATGGTTATCATCTCTGGTCCGAGCGGTATGACCGTGAGCTGGACGACGTGTTCGCCATACAGGACGAGATTGCGGGCGCAGTAGTAGAGCAGCTCAAGGTCTCGCTGCTCGGCGCGCCGGAAGCCGGAGCGCGTGCGGGTCACACGGACGATCTCGAGGCGTACGAGTTGTATTTGCGGGGCCGCTACTCCTTGAAGCAGCGGGGCCCGGGGGTACAGAAGGCGCTCGAGTATTTCCAGCAGGCGGTGGAGCGCGATCCCGAGTATGCGCTCGCTCACGCAGGCATGGCGCAAGCATATGCCGTTATCGGGGCCACATGGGGGAAGAAGCGACACGACGCGTTCCCGAGAGGCAAGGCTGCGACACTGCGTGCTCTCGAGCTCGACCCGCAGCTGGCGCTGGCACATGCATGCTTGGGATATATCGCGTTTTGGTACGACTGGGATTGGGCGCTGGCCGAGCGCGAGTTGCTCCGGGCCATCGAGCTCGATCCGCAAGAGGCGGACGCGCACTTCTCGTATGGATTCTACCTAGGCTATATCAAGGGCGATTGGGACGCTGCGATCCAGCGCCTGCGCCACGCCCGCGCACTCGATCCGCTTTCGGTAGTGGCACTCGCCCAAGTTGGCGCCGCGCTGATTCAATGTGGCCGCCCTGAGGAGGGGCTGGTGGAGCTGGAGAGAGCGCTCGAGGTGGCGCCGGAGTCCTCCGCCGTCCACTGGTACAGAGGAATGGCTTACCGGAGGTTGTCGCGCTACGAAGAGGCCACTGTCGCACTGGAACGGGCGATCTCGCTCTCGGGAGGACAATTGTTCGCTCTGGGGGATCTGGCCGTTACGCACGTCAAAGCTGGTCGCCTCGACCAGGCTCAGGCCATCCTCGATGAGGGAGTGTTGTGTGAGGAACAGCCGCTATATGCAGCGATTGTGTACGGAGCGATGGGTAATAGCGATGCCGCATTCGAGATGCTGGACAGAGCATATGAGCAACGGGATGGACTCTTGCCAATGAGGATGTGGCAACAGGACGTGCAGCTGAATTGGGACGACCCGCGCCACCAGGATCTGATGCGGCGGCTGGCCTTGCCGTGAGCGAGGGCGGTCTGGTGGGAGGGCGGTAGGACCGCCCGATGCCACTCTTGGGCGGAAAGGCGGACAGATGTGGATGATGCTGCATGACTCTTGTGAGTCCCGGGCTGAGGAGGCCGGGCTCGGCTGCCTACGTGGTAGTGCGTCCTTCAAGGACGCTTTTCTCAGCCGAGCGCGCTCTCGTCAGGGCACGACTGCGCCGCACCGGTGCCAATCCCAACCTGGCCCTCTCCAGTGCCAACCCGTAGCCTAGAGCGGGACACAGAGGAGTCGCCGTATGGCCGACATTCTGGACCGCCTCAAGACCGCCCTGGCCGACCGCTACACCATTGAGCGGGAGCTCGGTTCCGGTGGGATGGCTACGGTCTACCTTGCAGAAGACCTGAAGCACCACCGCAAGGTTGCCATCAAAGTCCTCCGGCCTGAACTCGCAGCTTCCATCGGCGCTGGTCGTTTCCTCCGCGAAATACGGATCACCGCCAACTTGAACCACCCGCACATCTTGCCTCTGCTCGACTCGGGAGCAGCAGAAGGGTCCCTCTACTACGTCATGCCTCTGGTGGAGGGTGAATCGCTTAGAGACCGCCTGAACCGAGAGCTAGAGCTTCCAGTCGATGACGCAGTGAAGATCGCGTTGGAGGTGGCGGATGCCCTGGGCTATGCCCACGCTCACAATGTGATCCATCGAGACGTGAAGCCCGAGAACATCATGTTGGAGGCGGGTCACGCTGTTGTTGCTGACTTTGGGATTGCACGTGCAGTGAGTGAGGCTGGTGGTGTACGGCTGACCGACACTGGGATCGCGATTGGGACTCCAGCCTACCTGAGTCCCGAACAGGCAAGTGGTGATCAAGAGTTGGATGGTCGGAGCGATCTGTACAGTCTAGGTTGCGTGTTGTACGAGATGCTCGTCGGCGAGCCCCCTTTCACTGGACCCAACGTGCAGACCGTCATCGCCAAGAAGATGTCGCAAACCCCAGCCGACGTGACCAGCATCCGCGACTCAGTCCCGGCGTATGTGGGCCAAGTCGTCACTACGCTGCTGGCGCGTACAAAGGTCGACCGCTACGCCACAGGCGCGGTGTTGGTGGAGGCAATCAGGTCCGGGGAAGTGGGGGCAAAGGTTCAGCCTGCGGATTTCAGGTCGGTTGCCGTACTTCCGTTCGCGAATCTGAGCGCTGATCCCGACAACGAGTATTTCAGCGACGGCATCACGGAGGAGATCATTAATGCACTGTCGAGGTTTCCGGATCTCCACGTAGTTGCGCGTACATCTGCATTTGCGTTTAAGGGGAAGAGTGAAGATTTGCGAGCGGTCGGCGATAAGCTCAATGTGAGCAAAGTGCTTGAAGGAAGCGTTCGCAGAGAAGGTGATCGTCTTCGAATTACCGCGCAGCTAGTCAACGTCGCGGATGGCTACCACCTCTGGTCGGAGCGGTACGACCGGGAGGTGCACGATGTCTTTGCCATTCAGGACGAGATCGCGACAGCGATCTCAGACCGTCTACGAGTGACTCTAAGCGATGCGGCTGTATCAGCCGTCAAGCCGGCGACGAGCAAGGTCGATGCGTACGACTTGTATCTCCGGGGCCGTTATGAATGGTCCCGGCGCGGCCAGGGGCTTGTCAAAGCGCTGGAGTCATTCCAGAAAGCATTGGAGCTCGATCCAGCTTTTGCACTGGCGCATGCAGGTGTTGGCGAAAGCTATGTCCTTTTCGCGTTTTATGGCATGATGCGCCCAAAGGATGCAGTACCGGAGGCGAAGCGCGCCGCGCATCGGGCTATGGAATTGGACGCATCACTCGCCGCACCGCACGCGGTGTTGGCTTTCGCCTCCTACCTATCCGACTGGGATTGGAATAGCGCTGAGTACCACTTCAGCAAAGCTCACGAACTCGAACCACATTACCTACCAGCTCTGTACTGGGAGAGCGGATACCGTTCGCTCGTCGCCATGAACATTGGACGCTCGTCCATAGATGCTGCGCTTGAGAGCGCCAGCAAAGCCACAAAGCTTGATCCCCTAGCGTGGCAACCGCACCTGGGGGCTGCGTGGAGCTACATGGCCAGCCGACGTTTCGACGATGCGATCCGAGTAGTCCACGACATGATTGAGGTCGACGGAGCGGCATCTCGGGACACCGACCGGCGAAGCTTGTTCATAGGTCATTTCGTGATGGCCAGTGTGTTTCGTTGGTCGGGTCGATACCGTGAGTCGATCAGCGCTGCACATACTGCGATTCACTTGTCGGGTGGACATCAGTGGACCGTTGCTGACCTCGGCCTGTCTTATGCCAAGGCCGGCCGTATGAAGGATGCGGCGAGCCTATACAACGAACTAGTTGAGCGGTCTGAGTCCGAGTACGTGCAGCAAAGCATACTGGCACCTCTCGCGGCGGCCGTTGGGGAACGAGACGCTGCGCTGCACCATCTCGAGCGCGCAGTTGAAGATAACGATACACATCTCATCTTCGCGAAGACATGGCCCGACTATGATCCGCTTCGCGGCGATCCTAGGTTCGATGACGTGCTTCGCCAAATGGGACTGCTCTGAACCGGTTAGACATCACGGGTGCGCTGCTGGTTCGCTGGCCCTAGCCAGAATGGCGGAGGACCGAGAATTGCTCGACGACAGCGAGGACGTGGGCGAGGCCGGGCATACCGATGATGAGGTGCGGGAACTGCTCGGAGGCGGGGGCTGATCTCTCTACGTGGCTCCACTTCGCAGTCTCGGAAGACGTGCCCGTCGAGTTGTGGGCGGGTGGCCTGAGCGATGCCTAACGGCTCCGCGTTTGAGCTGACGGGTACCGCCCACCAGGCGCGCGTATCACCGGCCAGCTACGCTTCTCTAGCCACGCGTTCATATCAACGCCACATCGCGCCTGGGATGTTCCCTCGGTTTTGTAGACACCCGTGTTCTACGCAGCTCGCGACTCGTAGTCAACCGGCGAACGATACCCCAGTGCTGAGTGCAAGCGCTGGTGGTTGTAGTAGCGCACGTAGCGCGAACCACGTTCGTCGCCTTTGGACTAGTTCACTCCCTTGACTCGGCACTCCTTAATGGTGTTAGGCCGCCCTACCTGAGAAAAGTTGCCAGACTATACACCCCCCAGAGATTGAATAGACAGTGAACCACCACCCCAATTCGCCAATTCTTCCTAGCCACGACAACATAAGAGATTGGGACAAAAGCAAGAAAGATGCCGAGCACATTCCCGGGGAAGTAGAAGTGGTATGCAGCAAACAGGAGCGAGTTGACGACCGGAGCTGCCCATCCCCACTGTTCCATTCTTGGAAGAAGAAACCCACGGAAATACAGTTCCTCCACAACTGGCGCGACGAAGCCAGATAGGATTACCGCTAGGCCAAGCGTGATTGATTGCTGAGTGGAATTACTACTGGCAAACCCATCGATGAGCGATGCTTGCGTAGCCCACGCCGGAAGCCAGACAGACAGATGGGTTTCGAGATACAGAGAGACGGGAGCGACCGCAATCGACAAGACACTCCAGAAAATGAACAGGAAAAGAGGCACCACCAGGTAGTCGACCGCTGTTCCGCGCTGGCGATAGCCTATTGTCTCCAACAAGGAATTCCTTCCTCCAGTTCTCGCGCCCCAGAGAAGCATTACGCCGATCTCCACCGGTACCAGACAAACCGGAATCGCTACCAGAAGGGCGAGGTATCCAGTGAGTCCCCAACGGATAAACAACCGCGAGAGAGCAAAGAAAACTCCGGCGAATATGAGACCCGGTACCAGGTGAAGTGCAACTAGTAGCGGCCCCGAGATCTTGATCTGCCCATTCTCTTCGAAATGTTCCATCATTGCGGTCGTCCCCATAGATGCTTTAGACACGGGCGGTTTAGCTAGCATTCTGCTGACCAGCATATGCAGCTACGTGGCTTCATTTCTGCGATCTAGCACCCAGAGTCGCTGCCGGGCACACGCACAAAATCTCTGGCCGCTTTGAGTTACGTGTCGACCCACTCGCAGCTACAGTGTGATATGCTGCATGGGGCGTGCTCGATAACATGCTAGCCCGTTTCAACCGATGTCAGAAGGTGTTTGGTCCCGAGACCAGCGGTGCGGCGAGAGGGAATCGGCTGGACTGCACGTCCAGCGCCGGGTAGGAGGCACTGCGAGCCCTACATGCTTCGTCTGGCCCACACAGCGAGTAGTCCGTCGGTTGAAAGCGGGACGAGACCCTAGTTCGTCCCCAGCGCACCCAAGAGCGTGGTTGCTCCGGGCAGCGCGGGCGAATAGTACTCAGCCACGATTTCCACGATCGCCTCGGCGGTCTTCTCGACGGCGTCACCTACTCCGCGAGACCTCACCTTACCAACCTCTGACACATCCGCTGATATTTCAGTTGTCTCGGAGTCGCCCTCCAAAACAGATAGGAGGGGTGTATGCGCCGTCTCGTACTTGCCGCCGTACCTTTCGCCCTTCTGGCCGCCGCCTGTCAGCCCGCCACAACGAGACCTGACTTCAGTGGCACTTGGAGATTCGATCCGACAAGAAGCGTCCTGCAGTCGCCGTCACCCGATTCTTCGGTATTCGTGATCGACCACCGCGAACCCCAGTTCCACCTGTCGCGGACCCACTTCTTTGGTGCAGACCGTGACACGTTCGCGATAGATCTGACCACCGATGGAGCTGAAGTGGAGCGCAGCTATGACAACTTCCAGCTTCGCGGTCGTGGCATGTGGGATGGTGAAGTACTGGTGTTCGAAGCGACGTTGCTGATTGAAGGCGAGCAGGCCAGCGATTTGGTCAGGTACAGTCTCGCACCAGAGGGTAGTACGCTAATAGCGGAAGAACATTTCGTGATGGGACAGGTCAGTCACGAAAACAAGTGGGTATTCGAAAAGCGGAACTGAGCCTTAGTGCTGAACGCCAATCTGGCCTCTCTGAGCACCAACCCATAGCTTAGAGCGGGACCCAGAGGAGTGGCCGTATGGCCGACATTCTGGACCGCCTCAAAGCTGCACTGGCTGACCGCTACCGGATCGAGCGAGAGCTTGGATCGGGTGGGATGGCTACTGTGTACCTGGCGCAGGATCTCAAGCACGAGCGCCAGGTAGCCGTCAAGGTCTTGCGTCCAGAACTAGCGGCCGCGTTGGGCCCCGAGCGGTTCCACCAAGAGATCAAGATCGCGGCCAACCTCACTCATCCCCACATCCTGCCGCTTCATGATTCTGGTGACGCCGATGGCTTCCTCTACTACGTCATGCCGCATATCGAGGGCGAATCTCTACGGGGCAGGCTGGCTCATCAGGGCGAGCTACCTATTGGAGAAGCGGTCAGAATTTTGAGAGATGTAGTCGACGCTCTTGATCACGCACACAAGCACGGAGTGGTACACAGAGATATCAAACCCGACAACGTGATGCTGTCGGAACGTCACGCGCTGGTAACCGATTTCGGAGTTGCCAAGGCCGTGAGTGAAGCGACGGGTGCCCAGAAGCTAACAACCGAAGGCGTAGCACTAGGCACACCGGCCTACATGTCACCGGAACAGGCCGCTGCGGACAAGCACATCGATCACCGGGCAGACATATACGCCGTGGGTGCTTTGGCATACGAGCTACTTGCGGGCCGTCCTCCATTCATCGGGACGACGCCGCAGGAGGTGTTGGCTGCGCACGTCACGCAAGCGGTGGAACCGGTGACGAAATACCGGGAGAAAGTACCGCCAGCACTTGAGCAGTTGGTGATGCGGTGCTTGGAGAAGAAGCCGGCTGACAGATGGCAGAGTGCGGAGGAACTGTTGCCCCAACTAGAGGCCCTGACAACGCCGAGCGGAGGAATCACCCCAACCGGGACGCAGCCCCTCGCAGCCACGGACTACGAGGCAATGGCCCGACGCGCTCGTCCTGCACGGGTTGCGGTTCTGTTCGGGCTTGGATCGGTCGCCTTGCTTGCTGTTGTCTACGGCCTAGTCATGCTGCTCGGACTCCCAGACTGGGTGTTCGTAACAGCCGTCGCTCTAATCGTCGTCGCACTCCCCGTCATCCTTTTGACGGGCCGCCACGAGCGCCAGCGCGCTCTGGCGCGCACGACCGGAGCTGCCGTAACCACCCCTGCCGGCGGACTGCGGCGGTGGCTCCGCTGGCGCAGAGCCTTCGTTATCAGCGCCTTGGCGTTCGCAGGACTTGGGCTCGTAACCGCCGTCTACATGACGATGCGGGTGCTGGGAATCCGGCCGGTGGGCACGCTCGTCACGTCGGGGGTGCTGGACCAGCAGGAGCGGCTCATCCTGACCGATTTCGAGAATGCGACGGGCGATCCCCGGATGGGCGAGACGATAACGGAGCTACTACGAATAGACCTGGCCCAGTCGCCGATCATCTCTGTCCTGGAGCCGCGGCAGGTTGGCGACGTGCTGGAGCGGATGCAACGTGACCAGTTGGAGCCGTTGACTGAGGACCTTGCCCGGAATGTTGCCACACGCGAGGGTATCAAGGTCTACGTTGCTGGCGACATCCACCCTGTGGGAGATGGATTCGTCATCTCGGCTCGCCTGATTGCAGCGGGCAGCGGGGATGCGCTTGTTGTTGCACGTGAGACTGCAGACGGTCCCAGCGAACTGATTGTGGCCGTCGACAGACTCTCTGCAACCCTCAGGGAGCGGATAGGTGAGTCGCTCCGAAGTGTGCGGGCTGATCCGCCGCTGGCGCGTGTCACCACCAGCTCGATCGAGGCCCTGCGACTGTACTCGCAGGCACGGAGGGTTGCCGATCAAGGTGACTACGATCGGGCAATTGCGTTGCTGGAAGAGGCGACGAATCTGGATTCGACCTTCGCCATGGCCCACCGCCGACTGGGCGCCTACTACGGCAACCGGGGTGACTTCCAGAGCGAAGCGAGGGGAAGGGAAGCGCTGCGTCGAGCTTACGCACTGCGCGACCGGCTGTCCGATCGCGAGCGGTACCTCGTCGAAGGAATGTATGCTAGGAACGTAGCGCTCGATGATGAGAAAGCTGTCACTGCATATCTAGCGTTGCTTGAGAAGTATCCGCTGGATCCAACCGGCCTGAACAATGTTTACGTTTCCTACAGTGCCCTCGGTAGGACAGACGAGGCTGACGAGGCACTACGGCGGGCAATCGCGGCCGACGTTGCCCCTGTCATCTCCTATACGAACCTCATCGCGGATCGACTGTGGGCCGGGGATGTGCGTGAGGCTGACAGCGTTCTCCAGCTACTTGAGGAACGGTTCCCCGGTAGTCTCGAGATCCCGCGACGCGCTTCGAACGTTGCCCTCGCTCGGCACGACTGGGAGATGGCAGAGGCGAGGGCGAGGGAGCTCTTGAACGCGTCACCCAACCAGCAGCAATGGGCCCATAGTCGGCTGGCGGAGGTCGCGCAAGTCCACGGTCAGATGGCCAGAGCAAGCCAGGAGCGCCGCGAGAGGTTCCGGATCGGGGCACAGCGGGTGGGTATGTCAGTCGAAGAACGGGACCTCCGGATGGAGTTTGATGATCTGGGGCGACAGCTCACGTACGCCCTGGACCCCACGGCCCTGGCGCCACGGCTGGACCGAATCTGGGAACGCTTCAGGGCCATGACCGCCGACAGGGAACCGGCTCAACGGGGTTACGGCGACTTCATCCCGGCGTTCGCCCGCGCTGGTCGGCCGGTAGCGGCGAGTGAACTTCTGGCCGAGTACCGGGCAGCACTCAGTGAGCAGGAGCGCGCCGATCTTCTCACGCGGTCCAGCCTTCTCCGATACGAAGGGCAGGTGGCATTGGCCGACGGCCGACCAGAGGACGCAGTTGGGTTGTTCCGCCAGTCCTGTGACCTAGTTCGTGGGATGGTCGCCCTATGCGAGGCCAATCCTGAACTCGGAGAAGCCTACGAACGGGCCGGCAACGCCGATTCTGCGCTCGCTGTATACGAACGGTTCGTGGCCCTCGAAGCCAACCGCTCTTCGGCGGGCCGGGCCATGCACACACCTGTGCACCGTCGCTTGGGCGAACTGTGCGAAGAGCGTGGTGACCGCGAGAAGGCAGTCGAGTACTACGCCAGGTTCGTCGAGCTGTGGAAGGATGCCGATCCCGAGCTACAGCCACTTGTTGAAGACGTGAGGCGCCGGATAGCCCGGTTGGTGGGAGAGCCGCGAGAGTAGAACCGAACCTTCCGATGACCGATCTCCTCGACCGCCTCAAGGCCGCCCTCGCCGACGGCTACACCATCGAGCGTGAACTCGGTAGCGGTGGGATGGCTACTGTCTACCTGGCGCAGGACCTGAAGCACGACCGTCAGGTGGCCGTCAAAGTCCTTCGTCCCGAGCTGGCAGCCGCGTTGGGTTCGGAGCGGTTCTTCCGTGAGATAAGGATCACGGCAAACCTGAGCCATCCTCACATACTCCCTCTCCTCGATTCCGGTGAAGCTGACAACTTCTTGTACTACGTAATGCCCGTGGTCGAAGGTGATTCCCTTCGTAACAGGCTGAGCCGCGAGAAGCAGCTCTCGGTAGACGAAGCTCTGAAAATCACGAGTCAGGTCGCAAGCGCGCTGTCCTATGCGCATTCCCATGACATAGTCCACCGCGACATCAAGCCGGAGAACGTCCTGTTCCAGGCAGGTGAAGTAGTTGTGGCCGACTTCGGGATAGCGTTGGCGGCTGAGGGAGCGGCTGGCTCACCCAAGCTGGATGGGGTCTCTGGCATCCCTACCGGCGAAAGTGGGCTACTGAACGCAAGCATTACTCGGTCAAGGACGTAGCAGCCGCTGGTGGGTGGAAGGACCACGAGACGATCCTGCGTTGCTACCAACAACCCGATGCGGAGACGATGCTTGCGGTGATGAAAGAGCCTAGGAAGGTCCGTGACGGAACTGTGGGCTGAGAACCTACCCCAGTTGTTACCCCACTCCGGGTGAGCACGGCAAAGGCCTGAGCCTGTAGTTTCCTACAGGCTCAAGCCTTACCAAGTCGGGACGGCGGGATTTGAACCCGCGACCCCCTGAACCCCGCTTAGGCCCCTCGCGCTAATGCCTTCCTTCGTAGTGCCTTAGGTAGTCTGAGAGGTACTCCGCGACACTAGTGTTCGCAAACTTTTGATCCGTAGGTCGTGGGTTCTAGACCCACCGCCGTCCGGCGAGTACGACGGGGCGACGTGACGCGCGTCGTCCGGGCTAACCGGAGTAACACTGGGCAGTCCCGAGGCGCTGCCGGCACACGCTGCGGCGACGAGGCTCGCAATGACTTCGATCCGTTTCCTGCGCATAGGCCCCTCCTGATCTAGGTGTGGCGATCGCATCGCGCGCTCCAGCGCCGAAGCGTGGACAGGGCTCCAGCAATGCCATTGATGAGGTTGACTTGAACAGCAGCCTCGTTGGACGAAGACCAGGTGACAAAGACGCCGGCGACCTCGTTGTCATTGGCGTCAGTGGCCTGGGCAGTAGCTTCAGCACATCCAGCCGATCTTACTTGGTGCGCCGAGCCCGGCGGTTCACCTCGATGCTCGATGCATCCACCACGTAGTTCGTGATCCCTTCCTGCTCCAGATGACGATGCAGCCAAAAACCATCCCGGCCAGCTTCATAGCAGCTAACTACACGCACCGTGTCCATCAACCCGATGTGCCCCGAATGTGCGCGGGTTGGCGTGCACCAGTGTCACGCAGTGACACGACTCTGCAGCCGTGAGCCGCGTCACGGGGATTTCTCGGAACTGGGGCGTGAGAGCGGGTCTCCTTCCGACGCTCCAGTTCGCGAACTCGAGTAGCTGCTTGCCAGCACATAGGGCGACGCGGATCGATCCCACGAGAGGACCGGAACCGAGTGACACATGCGCCGTTTCACGTCACTCATACCGCAACGCCTCTACCGGGTCCACTCGCGCGGCCCGGCAGGCAGGCACCAGAGCCCCGGCCAACACCATCCCGCCGACCGCTAGAGCCGCACCGAGCAGAGCTATGGGATCCTGGGGACTCACACCCAGCAGGAAGGTCCGGAGCACGACCCCGACGGCCAACGCCAGAACCGTTCCCGTGATCACCCCGGCGATGGTAAGCCGGAATGCTCCCAGCACGACCGAACGAAGTACTCGCGTGGACTCCGCTCCCAGGGCCATGCGGATGCCCATTTCCCGTCTTCGTTGCGCCACGGTGAACGCCATGACGCCGTATACGCCCATGGTGGAAAGCAGCAGCGCTACGATGCTCAGGCTCGAGGCGAGACTGCCGGCAATCCTCTGCGGGATGATCCCTATGCCGGTGAATTGCTCCAACTCGATCACCTGCGAAAGAGATATCCTCGGATCGAGGGCCCGGAGGCCGCCGTGTGTCCCCCCCACGATGAGTGCAGGGTCTGCCGAGGAACGTATCACGAGGTTGGTCTCGTCTCCGTAAGCCTGGGCCAGCGGCCGGTACAGCAGCGGTTCCGGATTCTCAGTCAGCAGTGCATTTGGCACATCGTCCACGACGCCCACTACAATGACATTGCCGCGTTGCGTGTCGATGCGGCGGCCCAGTGCGCTCTCTCCGGGCCATGCCTGCCGCGCAAATATGCGGCTCACTACTGCCACCTCTTCAGCGCCACTCCTGTCACCGTCCTCGAAACCCCTGCCCTCCACCAGGGCAATGCGAAGCGTAGAGAAGTACTCCGGCGAAACCGCATTGTACCGCGTGGACATGTACTCCCTGTCGGAGAGGCTCTCCCAACCCTCCGGTACGACCGCACTTCCGTAAGTACTCATGTCGAGGGGCAGGTCGATGGAGAGTGCGACAGACTCCACCCACGGCAAAGCGGAGAAGTACTCCAGGATATCATCCTGTAACGCGCTGCCGGACTCATCCGTGTAGCCCTCGGTAGTCAGGTCCAGAAAGGTCACGTAGGCGTCGGTGGCGTCAAACCCCTTCTCGATCTGTGTGGAGTGCTGCAACGCACGGAGCAGCAACCCCGCGCTGGCCAGTAGAACCAGGGATGCCGCTACCTGTGCAGCAACGAATGTTCGGCGCAGCCGCCCCTCCGACGAGCGCGGTCGTGCCCCCTCGTTCTTGAGCGTACTGACGAGACTCAGTCCCAAGGCTTGGCGGGCGGGAAGCAAGCCGAAGATCAGACCGGTAACCAGGGCAAGCGCCAGCGCGAACACCAGCGCTCCGCCGCCCGATGAGATCTCGAGAGTGACGGGAAACGGTCCAGGAAGGGTGAGGGATGAGAGATATCCTAAAGCCCAGACGGCGAGCGCCACCCCGCCTATCGCACCGACGAAGAACACGACTAGTGACTCCGTGAGTAGCTGCTGCAATAGCTGGCCGCGGCTTGAACCCATGGCGAGCTGGATCGCGATCTCTTTCTGCCGTGCCATGGATCGCGCCAGGAACATCCCGGCCACGTTGGCGCACGTGATGAGGAGCAACAGTACAGCGAAGCCCATCAGTATGGCCAAGAACGCCCCGGCATACCCCCGTGCCGGTGAGGGCAGGGCACCGTACGCTGTGACGCTGGCAGTACGCTCTGTGTTGGTCTCTGGGTAGGCGTCGGACAGGCGCTGAAACACTGTCGCGACCTCGATATCAGCATCGGCTACGGTCACACCGTCTTGCAGCAAGGCCAGAACCTGAAACCAGACGCCGTTCCTGTCTTCGAAGTAATTCCGCCCCTGGTTGAGCGACGGGTGCTGCACAAGGGGGACGTACACGTCGGGATTTCCGATCGAAGAATGGCTGCGGAAGTCCTGGGGCGCGATGCCGACCACGGTGTAGGGCTGCCTGCTCAAGTACACTGTAGAGCCCACCACGTCCGGATCAGCTCCCCATCGGTTATGCCAGAAGGAGTGGCTCAGCACAGCCACCGGATGAGCGCCGAGATCCCTGTCTTCTTCGGGGAGGAAGGTTCGGCCTTTGAGAGCGCGCACCCCGAGCACATCGAAGTAGTTGGCGGAGACCAGGAGACCGAGGGCGCGTTCTCCTGCATCCCCCCGACTCAAGGTGAGCATCTGATACTTATAACCCGCGATCTCCTTCAACCCGGTCGCTTGATCCCTTAGATCCAGGAAGTCGGGATAGTTGAGCTCTCTGAAGCCGACTCCGTTCCTGCCCGTCCAGATCTCCACCATTCGGTTGGCGTTGGGAACGCCACGCATCCCCTGAAACAGAAGTACGTTGGCGCCGCTGAAAATGACGGTGCTGGCACCTATGCCTACGCTCAGCGAGAGAACGGGAATGAGGAAGAACAGAGGACGCTTCCGGATGGACCGGCAGGTGAACCGAAGATTCCTGAAGAGGTGATCGAGCACCACAGATTCGGGTACGATCCCTGCCTTCCTGACAACTTGGCTCGAGCATGAGGGGCGAGCGCCGCTCCTGCGGCTCACGCCCTCCGCGAACCGATAAATGGCTAGTCTAAGCGGGACAGATAGAGTCTGACGCCAGAGCCACAGCCTCGCCTTTGCTGCTCCCAGACTCTCCCTGCGCCGCCGGTATCCCTCCTCCAGATCTCCCAGAACCTCTTCTCGGTCATTCCTCCTGAGGAGTCGTTGCACGACAGCCAGGATCAACGGCGTTCTCACCCTTCACCCCCCAGCACCGGATCGAGCCCTTCCGACATGCTGATCCAAAGTTCCTGCGACCGGCGAAGCAGTCGGATGGCCTCGGGCTTGACGCGAAAGAACCTCTTGGCCCTCCCGCCACGCTCGGGGGTGGGATCTCCGAATGATGAGGAGAGAAGCCCCCGCCTCTCGAGACGGCGCAGGGCTACGTAGAGGGTCCCGCTGGACGGTGTCTGACCGACCCGTCTTTCGATCTCGTCCAGGATAGGGGCCCCGTAACTCTCGCCCCCCAACTGGAGAATCGCTAACAGAGCTACCTTCTCGAACTCACCCAGACTGTCACGGCCCATGGGTCCTCTCCAATTTTTATTGCACTGCAGGTTTAATTGACGGTACGGGAAATTGGCCGCACAGGTTTCACCGAGAATATCGACTGGAGTCTAGGCTGCGTCGTGGCCTCAGCTGCGTGCTGGTGTGTGGGTGCGTACGGCAAGACTTTGAGAGGGCGTGTCCCTAGCACCAAGCCACGGGCCAGTGGTCGCAGTCAGCTAGGGCTGGTGAGAGAACCAACGGTCCTAGCGACGCTCGTGTGCCTCGAATGTGCGCGGACTGGGGTACACCAGTGTCACTCAGTGACACGACTCTGCAGCGTTGAGCCGCGTCACGACGTCATCTGATGTCATTTGGTGTACGTGGGTACCCATTTCGGGGGGAATCTTTGCGGGCCAAAAAATCCTCGTGTCGGCGGTGGACGCTGGACGCACCCTCCCCGCCGCAACCCCACTCGCGTCTGCTTCGCAACCAATTCCGTCCCTGGCCATCCCAAAAGCCCCGTTCTGACGGGGCTTTCGCCTGTGCGTGCGTTGACCTTCACTCACCGGCAGCCCTCTGCCTTGCAGTGGGCACTCTCCCATATTGGTGTCCGGACTCCCCGTCGCTGCTCCTAGATAGGTCGTACATTGTCCGCCATTGCGATACCGAACCGAAACAATCAGCTCCCCATCGGTGCAGCGCGCCCACGCGACCCAGGAAGCCAGACGTCAGTTTTGTAACTATTTGTGCTCGCCTACGTAGTAATACTCGGGGCGACGTAGGAGTACTCCTGCGTCAACATTAGTAGAACGACCTGCTTCCTCAATCGGACTCGCTGTGGATACTCGGCCCCTCTCAATCCCGGTCTTCCAGATCCTCGTGTCGCTCAGCGACCGCCAGCTCCACGGCTACGCGATGCTCCGCGACATCAAGAGTCGCACCGCGGGCCGCGTATCGCTCACTGCCAGCACGCTCTACTCTGCCGTGAACCGTTTGCTGGACGCCGGTTGGATTCGTGAGAGTGAAGACCGACCGGCGCCTGAGCTAGACGACGAGAGGCGCCGCTACTTCGCGATAACTCCGTCTGGACTGGAAGCGTTGCGCCATGAGTTGTGGCGCATGGATTGGATGCTCAGCACTGTCCGGGACAAAGGTATCGGGCCTCTGGCCCCCCGCGAGCAATGACCGTGGCGCGAGTGCCGCTTCCCGTGCGCGTGTACGCGTGGATAGTCCGACGCTTCTTGCCGCGAGCTTTCCGTGAGCGTCACGGCGACCGGCTGGTGCAACTCTTCGGCGACAACTGGCTAGTCGAGTCTCGCACCCGGCCTAAGCCAGCGATGGTGGCTCTGTTTCTGGTCGAGGTTTTGGCGCTTCTCGCCAACGCTGCGCGAGAGCACGTTGCGGTTTGGCAACGTGTGTCTCCAAGCCGTCTGAACAGCTCCGATTGTGCGGGATTGGGAGAGAGGGTGAGGTGGATTCGGTTCCTGGCACGTGATTTGAGACATGCCGCTCGCGCGCTGCGAAAACGACCAGGTTTCACGGCAATCGCAGTCGCGACCGTGGCCGTCGGCATCGGTGCCAACACGTCGGTGTTCGGCCTGCTCCACTCGGTCCTAATTCGCCCGTTGCCGTTTCCAGATTCAAATCGACTGTTGGTGGTCGACGCAACGGCGCCGGAGCGAGGAGTGGATGATATGGGATTCTCCTACGCCGAATTGCTGGACTGGCAGGAGATGAATCGTGAGTTCGACGCGCTCGCCGGTTTCTACTACGCCGACCTGACCGTAAGCGGCGGCGATTCCCCGTTGCGTCTCAAGGGAACGCTGGTCTCCGCGAACTTTCTCGAAGTTCTCTCTGTCAGGCCGATGCTTGGCAGGGGCTTCCTACCGCGCGAGGAATCCCTGCACGCAGACCGCTCGATTCTGATCGGCGAGGGGCTGTGGCGGAGCCGGTTCGGTAGCGACCCGAACATTGTCGGTAGTAGCGTCACTGTCGGAGGTGAGTCTAGCACCATTGTGGGCGTCCTTCCTGCGCAGGTCACGTTCCCGGAGGCTTCTCAGATCTGGATGCCGTTCCGTTGGGACCCCGAGAACCCTCGCTATATGAGGGAGGCGAGGATGATCGGGCGCCTGCGGCCGGGCGCAACAACAGACCAGGCCTTGACCGATCTGCAGCGTATCGCCGCATTGCTGGCGGAGCGACACCCGGATACCAACGCCGGAGTCGGTGTTCGTGTCCGTTTGCTGCGCGAGGTTGTATTCGGGAATGACGGGGAACGGATTCTGATACTCTACGTCGTCGCGTCTCTGGTGCTACTGCTCGCTTGCGCCAATGTCGCGAGCCTGCTCCTCGTGCGGAACGACAGTCGTCGGCACGAACTCGCCATCAGATCATCCCTCGGCGCGGGACGCGGTCAGATCGTCCGCCTGCTACTCACCGAGAGCCTGTTGATGGCCGTGCTGGGTGGGGTATTGGGGATCGCCCTGGGGTGGTACGGTCGAGACTTCCTGCTCGCGATCCGGCCTCGAGAACTCCAGCCACTCTTTTTCCCCGAGATTCGCCCAGACTTCCTCTTTGTCACAGTTGCCATAGTGACTGCTACCGGCGTGTTGTTCGGGCTACTTCCCAGCCTCACTGCAACCGGCGCCGGGTCAAGCGGGCTCGTGAGGAACACGGGTGGCGACGGAAAGTCCGGGTCGAAGCTGGGGCTAACTCTGGTCTCTGCCAATGTTGCGCTTGCACTTACGGTACTCGTTGGAGCCAGTCTGATGGTGAAGAGTGCCATGCGTCACGGGGCGCTGCATCCAGGTTTCGATCCTGACAACGTCGTCACCCTGCAGCTGCATCTCCCTGACGCTGACTGGACCGACCGCGCAAGACGGCGGACCTTCTTCGAAGAGGTCCTCACAGAGGTCCGTGCCATGCCGGAGGTCGAGAGCGCCTCTGTCATTACGGAGCTGGCGGCCGAGCCCAAGTCACAGAGATGGCGGATGCGGCAGGAGGGAACGGAGAGCTACGACCCGCGCGAAGTGCCGCTGGTCCTGACGGATGTCTGTGACAAAGGGTATTTCGAAACGATGGGAATCCCACTCCTTGCAGGAAGGGACTTCGCAGGTGCTGATCGCAGAGACGACACCCCTCAAGTCGTGATCGTCAACGTAGCACTCGCCCGCAGGTTCTGGCCCGGCGAAAACCCGATCGGAAAGAGAATCGGGTTAGGAGGGGGAACTCCGTCATCTGAAGACAGGTGGTACCGCGTGGTCGGGTTGGTGGGTGACACCTACAACAGCGGATGGGGTTCGCCGACCGAGCCGCAGGCGTTCTTCCCACTCGGCAAGATCACGCCATATGACTCGTACTTTACGGTCAGAACTGTGGGGAATGCCAAAGCCGTCCTCACTGCAATGAGGGAAAGGATCTGGTCGGTCAATCCCGACATTCCACTGTCCCGGATCCGTACCATGGAGCAAGTGGTCCGGCAGTCCAACTGGCACGTGAGCTTCAACTCCTGGGCCTTTTCCCTGTTCTCGGTGATCGCGCTCGTACTGGCGGCCACTGGCGTGTACGCCATAACAGCGCACACTGTGGCCCGCAGGTGGCGGGAATTCGCCATCCGGATCGCCGTAGGCGCCTGTTCCCGCGACGTGGATCGCCTAGTGCTCGGGCGAGGTGCACGGGCACTGGGTTCGGGAGTGGTTTTGGGATTATCCGTCTCGCTCGTCGGTGCTCGATTCCTTGGTGCAATGCTCTTCGGAGTGAGCCCAATGGATCTCGGTGTCTACGTGACCTCACTCGGGGTTTTGACAGTCGTGAGTCTATCGGCGGGTCTCGTGCCACTGATTCGTTTGCGCCGGCAGTCACTTATGGCGGTGCTTGGTGGGGAATGAACCCCAGCGACACGACGTCATTTGATGTCCTTTGGTGTCAGTGCGTACCGATTTCGGCGGCAATGTCTGCGACCTGAAAATCCTCGTGTCGGCGGTGGACGCCCCCTCCCCGCCGCAACCCCACTCGCGTCTGCTTCGCAACCAATTCCGTCCCTGGCCATCCCAAAAGCCCCGTTCTGACGGGGCTTTCCCATCCCAAAAGCCCCGTTCTGACGGGGCTTTCGTCGTTTGTGTGCCTTGGCTTCACGGCCCGACAGCCCTCTGATGTGCGTTGATGTGCCTTGGGGGAACCTGGGCTGCGGGCTGCTCGTCGTGCGGCGCGGCCAGCCTTGCGCTAAGAACTACTGGTCAGCACGAAGCTCGCCACGTACTCACCAACCGGGATCGGCGTGACATCCTCAGGGTAGGGAACGAGACGCTCCAGGTGGAGCAGGAACGATCCAAGGTCGACCGCTTTCGGATCGAGCGTGGTGTGTAGCGTATCGGTCCGAGCGTCTACTTCGACCGAGGCAATCTCTACGACAACCGCACCATCCCCTTCCCACACGCACAGGATCAGCGCGTTACTCGGGCAGCGAGAATCCTCGCCGACCTCGACGAAGTGCAGCTCAAGACCCGCATCTTCGACTCGGGCCCATTCGCCCACCCTGAGTTGGAACGGCTGGTTCAGCTCTGCAGTCGCGGCGAAATCAGGGCCGGTAGCCGACGTACAGCTCCACACGATCGCGACCAGTAGAAGATTCCACTTGGGTTGCATGCGGCTCTGCTCCCTTCCATGTAGCACGGGCTGATTCTCGTCAATGATACCTCGTCGGTTAGGACGAGGTCACGTGGTAGTGTGCGACGGTCACGGGCAAGCAACTGTTAGCCGGTGTTGTGTTCTTTGAATCCCTGCGATCAGGTTGGCTCACTCGGTTGCTCGGCAACATGCTGTACGGCGTGAATCCGATCGATGCGGTCACCTACGCGGGCGTGATCGCGTTGCTCGGCTGCGTCGCGTTGGCCGGGTGCTTTGCCCCAGCACTCACGGCGAGCCGCGTGCATCCAATGACAACGCTGCGACAGGAACAGTGTCCGGACCCCGCAGCACGGGGCAACGGTGGAGCAGATGAATCAGCTCGCTGCGATCTCGATCTCGCGCAGGAACCGCTCCGGGCCGCCCGTGGCGGCCGAGCGAACGTGTCTCCTTGGCCTTCCTTTGCCTTCCTTCGGCCTTGAGAATATGTGGGAATATTGAGATAGCTATCCGGGCGGGAGGGACTCGCGGAAGGCAGGGGGCAGGAGCCGCCGTTCCGAGGCACATTCAAAGCACATGGGTCCGGGAGCCGCGTGGCGACGGGCCTTCCGATACGGTTTGGGAACTGCTAGTCCTTGGCCCGTCAGAAATCTCGGTAAGAACAAGGCCTCTGGTCTCAACGGACCCGCCGCTAGTCTCACCTCGGTGTTGCGCTCCCGCCACTCTTGCCGTCCTCGGTATGAGATCACAACTTAGGGATGCGCTCTCAAGGCCACCGCGTGTACGGACCAACACGCCGGTGGCCTTTTGTGTCCCGCCGCCAGACAGACGTCGAGATAGACGCCGAAGTGTGACGCCGCAGTGCGACGCCCGCCCGACGACGAAGACCCAAGACCATCGACGTTGACACTAGACACGGGGACTCCTTCGCATGATGTCACGTGTCGTGGTTGACACAGACGCAATGGATTTCAAGATGGGCTCTGCGCACCGCGAGGCCCGTTTCTCTTTGTCCACTGCGATCCTCTCAAGGAGACAAGGAATAGCGTCGTGTTAACTGCAAGGAGAGTGACGGACTCTGCCTCGGAGTATCTTCTCACGAGGTTCAAGAAGATTGGAGGCCTTCTTCCGGGTAAGTTGCGCGCTGAAATCGGCCACGCGTTGTACTGCCGTTCGGAGGCGCTGCGCTACGACAGAGTGGGCAAGTTCATCGAGGCTGAGCAGCTAACCTTCATGAATCCGGGTTACTTCGCGGGGCGGAATCCCGAGCAAGATCTTGCCTGGGTTCGTCCCCCAGATAGTCCGTGGAAGTATCAACTGAACCTGGTCAAACGCGTGCTTTCGGGAATCGAAGTCGCAGGCCGGAGCGTGCTGGAGGTCGGCTCTGGACGCGGTGGACCGGCTTCGTTCGTCGCCCGGTATCTGAGCCCAGCGGCGATGGTCGGAGTCGACAGGTCAGTTGAATTAGTTGAATGGTGCAACAATCGTCATCGCGACGTCGGCAATCTGCACTTCAAATGCGGTGACGCCATGGCGCTGCCGTTTCGCGACGGTGAATTCGATGTTGTCTTTTGTATTGACTCGTTTCATGCATACACGAAACCAAAGCGCTTCTTGCGGGAAGTCGGTCGCGTCCTTCGTGCAGGGGGCGCGTTATGTCTCGCAGACCACTGGGGCGCGAGTTGGGGAACGCCACTCTGGGAAACTGACCTGCTGCGGTGCGTTGACTTTAGCGATATAAGCCGAGGGTGTGCGAGAGCCATGGACCTGAATAGGGACGTTGTGAGGGAGTTGTTCCTCTCCTGCAGGGATGGCCGCCCGGAGAATGAGCGCGAGCTGATGTCGCTCATAGGGATCTTCGACAAGATTGAACGACGGCTTACGGCGGGTCAGAGGAGATTTCTGCTGTGGCAGTTTCGTCGCGTCGAAGCGTGAGCTCTGGAAACTCCTTTTTCCTCGGACTTCGATGCGGTAGGGAGGACTCTTAATCCTCGGTCCGCCTAATGCCGTCGCCTACTACCTGGCCCGCACGAACTCCTGAAACGGCCGGTAGTCCCGCAGACTCCTCCACACCGGTTCCCGACGATGGTTGCGCCCGAGAGTCATTCCCTCGAGGTGCGCCGACCGCAGGAGCCCCGCCGCGCGCTGACGGTCGCCAAGGGCGGCTGCGACGAGAGCGCGCCGGCGGGTCTGCACACCTCGCAGGAACGGGCGATCGCACCAGCTACCAGGACCTCTCGCGGGCTAAATCGCGGAACTGAAAAAGCCCCGCATCAGGCTGCCGTCGATCGTTGGCTTGGTGGGTGCCGCGGGTATTCGCCCATTGCGGGCCTGCAAACATCGTTGTTCGCCGCGTACACGCGCAGCTGGTGGTGCAGCGACTGGCAAGCTCAAGGTTCCGGCTGGACTTGGGTACTCGGTCCAACATGTTACGAATATCTCTCCTTGGCTCTCCTTCGCCTTCCCTCGTCTTGGCATGGTGGGCAGGCTGTTCCGCCTGCCGGTCGGTCCAACAGGAGACCGGTGCCGCCGAACTTCGCCGTCACTAGATTGGTCAGCATCGCATTGACCCAATTGTTCCGCCAGCCTAGCCGCCAAAACCGTACGACGGAGGATTCATCCATGCAGCGCATCTCAACCCGCAGGCATCGCCACAACCGTTCGGGGTCGTGCCGTGGCTTGATCCACGTGTCCCTGACTGCTGTCCTGGTCCTCAGCGCCACGCTCGCAGGCAGTCGGGCTGTTGCCCAGGTCGCCCAGGAGCGGGTCTACCCAGGTGAGGAGTGGGAATATGTGTGGCGCAATCCGCAGGCCCTGGAAGCGTATGGCTGGTCGGCCGCCGGACTGCGTAGTGCCTGGGAGTTCATCCGAGACAGCTCCAAAACCACCGGTCTTGTTGTGGTCGACCGCGGGCGCGTGGTCTTCCAGTTCGGCGATGTGGCTGAACTCTCCTACCTTGCCTCGTGCCGCAAGAGCATCCTGGCGATGCTGTACGGGAAGTACGTGGAGGACGGCACGATCGACTTGGAGAAGACCCTGGAGGAATTGGGTATGGATGATATCGGTGGTCTGCTGGACATCGAGAAGCAGGCGACCATCCACCACCTCATAACAGCCCGTTCAGGTGTCTACCACCCGGCCTCCAACAGCGGTGACAACCTGGCCGACGCTCCGGAGCGGGGGTCCCAGCAACCGGGGACGTACATGTTGTACAGCAACTGGGACTTCAACGCCGCTGGCGCCGTGTTCGAGCAGGAGACCGGGGTCGATATCTACGACGCGTTGGAGGAGCAACTGGCCGTTCCGCTGGACTTCCAAGACTGGGACCGGTCGGCCCAGCGGAAGAGCGGGAACTTGGAGATCTCGAGGAATCCTGCCTACCACATGTGGATTTCTACCCGCGACATGGCCCGGATCGGGTACCTCATGCTCCGGGAGGGTCAGTGGGGCGACAATCAGGTGATTTCCCGAGATTGGGTCCGCCGCATCTCGAGCGTCGTGACCCCGTTGGAGGAGATGAACCCCATCAGCCGGAGGGATGGCTATTTCGGCTATGGCTACATGTGGTGGATCTGGGACGGTCCCCGAGCCGTCGGCCCGTTTGCAGGTGCGTACACCGCGCGGGGAGCTGTGGGACAGTGGATCACCGTTATGCCCGCAGTGGATCTGGTGATTGCCCATAAGACCAACTCGGTGTACAGCCGGACCACGAGTTGGCAATCCTACGAGCGGTTCATGGAGTTGCTGCTCGAGTCCAAACACGGGGTGGAGCTGGAGGGACCGTATCCCTGGAGGTGAAGGTCTGGGCATCTCAACCGGCAGGTGATACGTGGGAGGTGACGGAGTAGAGAACGAAAGCAACTAAAGCGAACAGTGCCGGCCGGCTTACCGGCGCTCGTATCAGGCGCATCCCACCCAACAGATGCGTAACTTCTCTCCGCCTGCCAACGATTCTGGAGCGTAGCTATGTCTCAGAGCCCAGCCGAGCCGCTGACTGCGCGGCAACGCACACACGAAATCATCTTTGAGCACGACACGGCGGCCGGCAAAGCGTTCGACGTTGCACTCATCATCGCCATCGTAACAAGCGTGATAGTCGTGATGCTCGAAAGCGTAACGACAGTGCGACTACAATACGGCCTCCTACTACGCGCCCTCGAGTGGGGATTCACGATCCTGTTCACGGTTGAGTACGTCCTGCGGCTCTCGTGTGTGCCGCGCACGGCTCGCTACGCTCGCAGCTTCTTTGGGGTGGTAGATCTCTTGGCGATACTCCCGACTTACTTGAGCCTCGTTATTCCCGGCGGCCAAGCCCTACTTTCGGTACGCGTGCTCCGTCTACTTCGGGTGTTCCGCGTGCTCAAGCTTGCCCATTACGTCTCTGAGGCCGCGGTATTGATGCGTGCGCTCCGACAGAGCCGGGAGAAGATCACCGTGTTCATCGCTGCTGTGATCACTCTGGTGGTCATCATAGGCTCGTTGATGTACCTGGTAGAAGGAGAAGCGCACGGATTCACCAGCATCCCGCGGAGTGTGTATTGGGCAGTCGTGACTCTCACCACGGTCGGCTACGGGGACATTGCACCACAGACAAATATCGGGCAGGCGCTCGCTGCAGTTGTGATGATCATGGGGTACGCGATAATAGCGGTACCCACGGGCATCGTGACTGTTGAGCTCGGCAATGTGTCGCGCAGAGCAATGACGGAACGACAATGTTTCGAGTGTTCGTTGTCTTCGCACGACTCCGACGCGCGGCACTGCAAACGCTGTGGGGCACAGCTGTGGTAGACTCAGATCCATGAACCCGCTTGCGCTGCAAAGGGCCGGCGAGATGCCGGGGGCGTGTCAAGGAGTGGGTCGCGCTATTGCCGAACGCACTGGTTACGCGTAAGCTCGGTAGCCGCGTGGGGGTGCGGTCGTGCTCCCGCAACGATGGCCACCAACGTCAGCCAACGTAAGTGAGTGTAGACATGGTTTCCAACGACCATTCCGGTGCTACCCAGACGCTTCGTGTGGGCGTGCTCGGAGCTGGAGCTTGGGCCCGGGGAGCTCATCTGCCGGGGTTCGACCGAGATCCGCGTTGTGAGGTGGTGGCAATCGCCGATCCGCAGCTGCACCTTGCACGAACGGCAGGCGCGGAATTCGCCATTCCTACCGTGACCGGAGATCACCGCGAGATCATCAACCGCAGTGACATCGATGTTATCGACGTGTGTACGCCGAGCCACACTCACTTCGAGTTAGCCTGGGCCGCGCTGGAGGCTGGGAAGCACGTGCTGTGTGAGAAACCCGTGGCCTATGACTACCGCGACACAGTTCGGGCGAGCGAGTTGGCTCGAGCCAAGGGGTTGAAGACCAAACTCGGCTTCACCTTCCGATATAGCCCGGCTATGCGATACATGAAGGAGCTGATCGACGATGGGTTTGTGGGAACACCCTTCATCTTCAACGGCTACGAGCAGAACTCCCAGTGGATCAAGCCAGAAACGCCGCTGCGGCAAGTCGATCATGCGGCGGACCAGTCTGTGATCCAGGTTTCGTCGCTCGAAGGATACGGGGCGCCGATCATCGATCTGGCTCACTGGTTCGTTGGCAGTGGCTTCTCGCAAGTCGTCGGGACGCTGCACAACTTCATTCCGAATCGAGTGGTGCGGGCCACCGGTCGCATGATGCGAATGAACATTGACGACGGTGACATCTTCATAGGTGAGTTCGCAACTGGAGCGATCGGGTCTATCCAGTCGAGCTTCGTGACTGTCGGGAACTACCCCGGACTCGAGGCTCGTGTCTATGGAAGTGAAGGCGCCCTGATTTGTCGCCTGGTAGAAGAGTTCGGCGTTTGTGAGACGCTCAGATCCGCCAAGCCCGACGATGTCGAGTTCCGTGATGTGGAGATTCCAGAGCGGCTGTATCCCCCGGGAGGCAGTTCGCGCGAAAGCTGGCGTACTCTGTTCTACGCGAACTTGGTCTCCAATTTTGTGACGGAGATCCTGACTGGTGATGACCGGAACGAAGGGGATTTCTGGGATGGTGCGCTCGTGCAAGAAACGATCAACGCGGTAGAGCTGTCGTTCCGAGAGCGTCGTTGGGTGAGCCTGCCGCTGTCCACGGCCTGACGGTTCGTGACCCGCAGCCGGATGGATTCCAACCCGATTTCTGATCCGACGCTCGATCGCTTCTTCGAGCACTACTTCCGCCGTCGACCGGTCAACGCGACGTTCACCGGCTTGCACGAGTATGACGCAAATCTCCCTGATTGGTCCTGTGGAGGACTGGAAGAGATGGGAGATGAAATGGTAACACTACGACGGGATCTGGCGTCACAACCGGCGTTCCCCCCCGGAGCCCTCGCAACAATCGACCGCTCGCTGGCCGACGGCTTCCTCGAGATTCAGCTTGCTGAGTTGGACGGCG
>JBDHKN010000105.1:0-15461 GCA_039586365.1 Gemmatimonadota bacterium
AGGTTGAGCCTGAAGAGGAGCCCGAGGAGGAGCCTGAAGAGGAGCCCGAGGAGGAGCCCGAGGTTGAGCCTGAGGAGGAGCCCGAGGAGGAGCCCGAGGAGGAGTCCGAGGAGGAGCCCGAGGAGGAGCCCGAGGAGGAGCCCGAGGAGGAGCCCGAGGAGGAGCCAGAGGAGGAGCCAGAGGAGGCCATCGAGGCCGCTCCCAAGGAAGAATGGGAGGAGGAGCCAGAAGAGGTCTTGGACGAAGAGCCTGAGGAAGCTCCCGAGGAAGAGATTGAAGAGGAGCCTGAGGAAGAACCTGAAGAGGAGGACGAGGATCCCAAGGCCAAGGCGCGGGACAAGCTAGACCAAGAGCTGGACGAGCTGGACAGGCTCCTCGAGGAGATGAGCCAATCGAGCGAGGACGAGGAGCCGAAGAGGAGCACGCGCTGGAACCACGAGCCCCCCGATGGGAGCAGCGACGAGCTCCCCGACCCGGATGAGGAGACGGTCGACCCCGGGGCCCGATGAGCGGCTCCGGCGATACCCTTTTAATGAGAAAAGGTACATTCATCGGTAGGTGGGATAATGCTTGAAGCGGTGCTCTCCATCGAGACCCCGATGGAGTGGAAGCAGGAGATCAAGGCCAAGTACCACGCCAAGATCAACATCATCGATTGCCTGCCCTACGAGGAGTCTGGCAACAAGGACCTGGTGGAGATCGAGGTCGACCCAGAGTACATTGACATGCTCATGGAGGATGTCAAGAAGAATCCAGACGTAGACCTGACCGACCTGAACATCGTGGACAGCGGGCGCATCAAGGGCGCCGTGGCCACCAACGACTGCGTCGCATGCTGCACCATGGTGGGCTCGGAGGCCTTCCTGATCGAGTCCAGCCTGGACAAGCAGGGCAAGACCATCTGGAGGCTGCTGACCTCCGACAAGGAGTCCGTGAGGCAGATAATCGCTGACCTAGAGTCCCACCGCTACTTCGTCGAGCTGATGAAGCTGACCTCCATCGACAACGAGGAGCTCATGACCTCCCGTCAAGAGGACATCCTCCAGATAGCCTACGAGCGGGGCTACTTCGATTACCCAAAGCGCATCTCGCTGAGGGAGCTCGCCTCCATGTTCGGCATCTCCATCTCGACGCTATCCGAGATGCTGAGAAAGGGTCAGCGCAAGATAATGGAGTTGTACTTCGCGGAGGAGTAGCGGGGAGGAGTCCTCACCTGCGTCGCTTCTTCTTGCCCGTGACCGCGAGGGCCGCGAGGATCGCCAGGACCGCGACAGCGCTCACTGCGGGGATGACGCCGTCGTCATCGTCGTCGTCGTCACCGACCTCCTTGGGCGTGAACGTGTAATTCTGGGTCCAGGCCTTTAATCCGGAGTCGTACGTCACAGTGATGTTGTACTTAATTTCCTCGGTCTCGTCGAAGGGACCGATCTTCGTGTGGTAGGTCCCATTCTGCAGCTGGGTCATCTCGACGGGGGCGTAGCAAACGTCCCCCTTGCAGTGGAAGACGTGGACGGCCGCAACGCCGGTCTCGTTGGTAAGGTCGGCGAAGATCTCGACCTCCTTGTCCGTCTCCACCTCGACGGGGACATTGGTGACATTGTCAACCTTCAGGTCCGTCGAGAAGGGCTCGACCGGTGTGAAGTAGATGTACTCGGTGGAGACTATTGTGGTGTTGACGTACTTCACCGAGATGTAGTAGTAGTGCTCGCCCATCTCCTCTATGGGGATTTCACCGGTCGCACTGTAGTAGTCCTCTCCGTCCTTGGCCATCTCGATCGGTGCGTAGCAGATCATGGGAGAGCAGTAGAAGAACAGGACATTGGAGACGTTGGTCTCGTCCAGGAGGGTGACGTGGACCTCGATGGTCTCGCCGAAGACGGCGGGGTCCGGGATGAGCTCGGTGGATTCGACCTCGAGGTACTCCTCGGCGGCGCCCGGCATAGCTAGGATCGCTATGGCAAGTAGCATTGTGCCGAGGAAAATTATGGTGGCGCTTCGGTCGACTGGCATGTGTTCATCCGCCTGAGGGGGCCGCTAATGGAGGGGCCATATTTAAACATTGCCATGTACGGATATTATCACAAGGCGCTGGCATTATAAAGGGTGTGGGGATGCCAGGACCACCCTTCTATTTAAGTCGTTCCCCGTTCACTCCGCCTCGTCCGGCCCAACCTCGTCGGTAAGGGGCTCCAGTATCCCGCGGGCGACGGGGGCTGGGCACTCCTCGCCTCCCACACGCCTGGAGTGGAAGAGATACTGGCCAGCGTAGCCGGCGTACTGGCCGAAGTGTTCCCTCGCCCACCGTCCGATCCGCTCCTGGGTCATGGTCCCGCCCCCGAGGTACCAGTCCTGGATCGCCCTGATCACCCACCGGTCGACGGGGAATGCCCGAAGCTGGTCGAGGGAGAACAGGAGGGTGCAGTCGGCCACCTTGGGTCCCACGCCCGGGAGCCCCATCAGCTCCTTCCTGGCCTCTTCGTAGTCCATGAACTTCAGCGGCTCGAGGAAGAACGAACCGTCCGCCACGGCGTTGGCTATCGAGTGGATGTGGGGCGCTCTGTATCCAAGGCCGAGGAGCCGCAGGGAGGATTCGTCCACCTGGGCAAGCTCGGAGGGACCAGGGAAGGAGTTGCTGATGCCGTCCCCCAGGTGGTGCCCGAAGTTGGTGGCGAGGGTCTCCACGGACTTCGAGATCCTTGGGACGTTGCTGACCTGGGAGATGACGAATGAGATCAGGGTCTCCCAGGGATCCTGCCGGAGGATGCGCAGCCCAGGATACTGGTTGAAGGCGGAGTCGACCTTGGGATCGCCGATGGTCTCGCGGATGGCCTCCAGGTCATCGTCGAGCCGGAAGTACGTCGTGACCTCCGAGATGGACAGCTCCTTCGGCCCCGATTCCCACCTAAGCTGATCGGGCCGCTTCTGCCATATGTCGACGACCGTGCCCCCGACGACCCCCCTGAATCCACCGTCCGGCCTTTGTCCCCATCGGAAGGCCTGACCGCAGAGCAGCGAGAGCCCCAGGTCGAAGGGCACCCTCAGCTCCATATCCTTCCTGTGGATCGGCCACGGAAGTCCGTCCTTCATCGGCCCACCACCTCCGGGAGGAGTGCCTCCAGGTCCACTGGCACGGGACCTGCGAGGTCCACGCCCCGACGGGTGACCTCCGTCCTCCTGACGACGACCTCAACTCCCGCCTTTGCTGCGGCCCTCAGGGCGTCGCCGAAGGCGGGGTCCGTGCGATCGTTGGGTGCGAACAACCTGCCGTCCGACCTTTGGACGACGATGACCACCGCCGCCCCTATGCCCTCCGAGACCGCCCTCGACAGCTCGCTCACGTGGCGCGCGCCCCTGACCGTCGGTGCGTCGGGGAAGAGGGCCCGTCCCTGGCCGTCGACGAGGGTGCAGCTCTTGACCTCGACCAGGGCCTCCCTCGTGCCATTGGAGAGGTTGAAGTCGAAGCGCGAGTTGCCCCAAGTGACCTCGGGTCGCACACTGTCGTACCCCCGAAGCTGGCTGATCTCCCCCGCGCGCAGGGCGTCGCCGACGACGATGTTGGGCACCCTGGCGTCGATCGCAACCAAGGTATGGGGCAGCTCGACCGCCACCAGGTCCCACCGGGTCGCCCTCCCCGGATGGCCTCGCTCGACAAGGAGCACCGGATGCTCGGGCCTCAGGAGCTCCTCCATCCTGGCGGTGTTGGGGATGAAGGCCCTCTCGGTGGACCCGTCCACCTTGACCTCGGCCGCGAACCGGTTCTCGCGGCGGACGAAAAGGGCCTCGACCAGCGGGCGCTCGAACCTCACGGACCGCACATCACGGGTGGCTTAGAAATATTTTGGGGGCTGCTTTCCAACCCGATAAAATTAGCGCAGCCTTTTTGCCGCACGTCGCGCTACCCCGACCGATGGACTCCGGTCGCTACGCCCTCCTGCTCCACGTGCCTGATGAGCTCGTCCTCGACGTGGGTGGCCTAGGGCGACTTGAGTTCCCAGCCGGGCTCTATGGGTACGCTGGCTCGGCAGCGAGGGGGCTCCGGCCGCGCCTGCTCCGGCACGCGAGACGCGAGAAGGCCGTCCACTGGCACATAGACCGCCTGACCGCACGGGACGAGGTCCGGGTGCTGGGTGCCGTCGTGCTGCCGCTCGCGGGACCGTCGGAGTGTGAGGCCGCAAACGGGCTCGTCCGCACCGCCCGTGGGGAACGGCTCCATCCTGGCTTCGGCTCCTCGGACTGCGGGTGCCCGGGCCACCTCGTGTTCCTGGGACGGATCGAGGACGTCCCGGACGCGATAGCACCGCTGGAGGTCCTTGGTGGTCACTGGTCCGAGATAGGATGAATCCGGCGACCGGGGGGCCCCTAGAAGGAGACGGAGGTTAGGGATGAGTCTGACCATTCCGGGCTGAAGAACACGAATTGGACCCTACCATAGGAGTCGGTGCAATTTCTTCGGTAGGCAGGCTCATGAGGCGATATGCCCCCCGGTCACACGACCCACTGCAACCATCCCCCACGAGATGCCGAGTGGGCAACCATTCTCTTTGGCCGCTCCGTCTATTAATAGTTTGCGTGAGCAGGGAGCCAGGCTGGGGCCAGACCTCTGTGTGGCGGCCTGATACCCAAACCCCAAAGTTATTAAACCGCACGTCCTATTCGACGGCGCTGGAAACCCGGGAGGGAACATCCAAGTAAGACTGGGGGTATAGAAATGGAACACTTCGACGTCGCAGCCATGAGCGAGTTCCGGAAGGAGGCCATGTGGCGGAAGGTCCTGATCGACAGGAACGGTATGTACGTCTCTCTCCTCACCTTCGAGCCCGGTCAGGAGCTGAGGGTCCACAGCCATCCTGGCTGCGAGGTCTGGATCTACGTGGTCGTTGGCGACGCGTACGTGCACTGCGGGGACGAGGAGAAGGTGCTCAGGGGAGGCCAGGCGATGCACATCCCGCCGAACACCTGGCACGGCTTTTTGAACGAGAGCGACAGCCCAACGGTCGTGATGTCGGTCCAGGCCCCGAAGGCGAAGATCTCCAACTGGCGGGATTACGAGATCGGCGAGTGCCCGGAATGCGGGTACGCCATAGGACACCCCCCCAAGTGGGACCGCTGCCCCATGTGCGACGCGGACCTCGAACCCCTTAAGCTCTGATACCCTGCCCATTTAGGGAAAAGCTAAAGAAGGGTCAATCATTTGTTTCGCCTCACCTCGGGGGTTCGGATTCGGTCTGCCGGACACATTCGAGGTCATGAAGCGCTCAAGGGAGGATTGCCCCGATGCCCGAAACAGTAAAGAGAGTCATGCTCTACGCCATAAGCACCTGTGGCCACTGCCGCAATACCAAGAAGTGGCTAAAGGAGAACAACATCGAGTACGACTGGCACGATGTGGACCTGCTCCACGGCGACGAGAAGCGCAAGTGCCTGGACGACGTTCGGCAGTACAACCCGAGGCTTACCTTCCCGACGATGATCATCGATGGGGAGACAGTCATCATCGGCTATCACCCGGAAGAGTTCGAGGAGGTGTTCTCTAATGGCGAAGAAGACGGCTGAGGAGCTCTACCCGATACTGCTGAGGTTCGCGAACAAGAAGGGGATCACGCTGAATCCTGACGTGGAGTTCGCCCAGGACCTCATCAAGGGCTTCCTTCACAACGAGGAGCGCTACGGCTACAGGTCCTGCCCGTGCAGACTGGCGGTCGGGAACAAGGACTGGGACAAGGACATCATCTGCCCCTGCGACTACATGATGCCGGACGTGGATGAGTTCGGTGTATGCTTCTGCTCCCTCTACGTCTCCAACGAGTTCGCTGAGAGCGGGAAGATACATGAGTCCATCCCGGAGCGGCGCCCCGAGGAGAAGCTTTACTACCCAGGCGAGTAGAATCGGGCCATTCACACTCCGATGAAACACCTTGAATTCCTGATTCTATTTTTAGTCATAATGAGTCATTAGATATTTTTAGCATAAACTAGTGACTTGTTCAACGTATCCTCGCTCGGCCGCAAGTTCTTTCTCGGGTGGGATTGTTTCCATGGCAGGTGAGCTCGTGAGATGGGGACTCGATGGCCGGATCGCCCTCGTTACGGGGGGTTCGAGGGGCATCGGGAAGGCCATTGCACGCCGCCTCGCGGAGGAAGGGTGCGACGTGGCCGTCAACTTCCATCGGAGCCACGTTGAGGCTGACGAGGTCGCAGCGTGGGTGAGGGAAAGGGGCCGGAGGGGCGTCGCGGTCCAGGCCGACGTGGCCGACCCTGGGGCGGTCGAGACGATGCGAGAGGGCGTCCTCCGGGAGCTCGGGAGGGTGGACATCCTCGTGAACAACGCGGGGATCCACCAGCACCTGAGGAGCTGGGAGCTTACGGCGGAGGACTGGGACCGGGTCATCGACGTCAACCTCACCGGTGCCTACCTGGTGTCGAGGGCCTTCGCGCCCGACATGGTCGAGGCCGGCTGGGGGAGGATCATCAACATCAGCTCGATCATCGCCGACCTGGGGACCGACCACGAGGCGCACTACGCCGCATCGAAGGCCGGGATGCACGGGCTCACCAAGTCCCTCGCCCTCGAGCTCTCCCCCAATGGCGTCATGGTCAACGCCGTCGCGCCCGGCTACATCGCAACGGACATGACCGCGGGCGCTACCGAGGAGGAGCTGGAGGAGGCGATGAGGAACATCCCCCTGGGTCGGTTGGGCGACCCGTCGGAGATCGCCTCCGTGGTGGCCTACCTGGCCTCCGACGACGCGTCCTACGTCACGGGTCAGGTCCTCCACGTCAATGGGGGGCAGGGCCTGTACTAGCCGCAGGAGCTGTGGCCGCAGACCCTGCAAAGGGCGCAGCCCTCACCGTGGGCGAGGGGTGCACCGCAGTCGGGGCAGGTATCCAAAAGGGCGGGCGCAGCTTCCATGTAAAGACCCGTTTATTCCCTAGGGCACCGCACCTTTAATCCCTTCACTGGGGGGGTGAGTGAAAGTCCCTCGGGAACCCCTTCCTTATAAGGGAGCGATATATTTATATCGAGGATGTCCGCGACTGAGAGAAAGATTTATATCCTCAAACTTACAGATATTATTGGTTGAGGCGCATTCCGCAATGGTAGCGTGCCCGTCCCGCTTGCCCCCGGTCTCGTACCGGGCGAAGGGTGTCGATTCTTCCGAGTCGATTTCGAGCGAAGCAGAGCGTAGCTGCGTCCCTTCACGCATTACAATATGCGATCGGGCAACGTGTGTTGCGCCTTCGGTGTTCCGAAAGTGCAAGAGATGTCTGTGGGATTCTGTTCGGTTGAGTTAGGTTCCGTCGTAAAGCTACCGGTCATTGGCGATGATGGGTTCCCTGGTGGACCCCCACAGGTTCTTCAAGTTCCACAGTTGGAGCATCCTGGAACAGCTCAAGCCAGGATGCTAGATATGGGTTCAGGATCAAGAAATTGAAAAGGAGGTGTCAGATGTTCGATATAGCATTCGGGTTCTTCTGCTTCGGCTTCGTGGCCGGAGCGCTCGTCACCGATTTCATGTACAGGATCTTCGTCAAGAAGTCCAGTGATGAGTCCAAAGACGGGAGCGACGAGGACGAGCGGTTCTGGGCTCGAATCGCGTAACCGGACCCGCAAGGGCGCGTCTTGTGACGACGTCCGCGGGTAATAGGATCCTCAGGTGGGACCGCCACACGGTCGCGTACCGTCCCGCCCTGAGCCCCCTGAGTCGACCCTAGATTATATCAGTATAAATTACTTTATCCGAATAATTCACTCGTAATAGTAACATTTATATTCACAAACATACAATATATAATGAACAGAGGCGCTTTCCGAAATGGTAGCGTGTCCGTCCTGCAAGATCCCGGCGTCGTGCCGGGTAAACGGGTCTGGTGGCAAAGGATTCTTAGCGAGCAGCGACTTTGACTCGCCCCGTACCACCGAGCTTGCACACAACGGTAGGCTCGGAACCGCCTTCTAAGTATCAGAAAAGGTAACGAGAGATGCTTGGAACATTAACATTGGGATTTGGGGCATTGGGCAACAAGATCCTTCAAGGCGTGCCCATAAGCGGACCTGATGAAACAGGATCCGGCCCTGATTTCGTATCGTACTCACTTTAAGCAAGGAGCGAGAGAAGATGGCAGCAATCTTGGGAATGTTCGTGATAGGAATCGTGATCGGAGCAGTCGCGACGTACCTGTTCAGCTGGACCTTCGGTGCCAGCCTCGTGGACGCCGCCGGCAAGTCCCAGGCCAGGGTGGCCGAGGCGGAGAACAAGCGCCTGACGACCCAGGTCGAGAAGCTGGAGGCGGAGCTCAGCCGCGCCCTCCAGAGCATCGAGGAGCTGCGCGAGGATAAGGGGTGAAGGAATTGGAGATTCAGCAGAAGAGACTGGCAATATTCGTGGGCTTTCTAATAATTGTGATCGTAATCGTGGCGCTACTGGTCGCCTCAATCGAGGTCGTGCCTGCAGGTTACAAGGGCGTCATCGTGAACTCGCCCGACGGGCCCAGCGAGGAGGAGATCCCCGAGGGCTGGAACGTCAGGGCGAAGTACATCTTCGCTGACATCGAGCACGTGGAGTGGCGTACCCAGAAGATGAGCTTCGTGGGCGCCGACACCGCTGGCGACAACGTCGGCAGCATCGTAGTGTCCTCCAAGGACAACATCCAGGTGACCATGGACTTCTCGGTCATCTACCACATCGAGCCGGACAAGGTCTCGGAGCTGATCATCGACAACGGCATGGACTACCAGAGCCGGATCATCAACCCGATAGCTAGGTCCGAGCCCCGCAACATCGGGGCCAAGTACCTCGCGATAGAGATCCGCGGCGAGATGAGGGACGAGGTGGAGAAGGCCATCGCCGAGAACATAGCGAGGGAGCTGGCCAAGAAGCACATCATCGTGGAGAGGTTCACCCTCCAGGACATCCGGTTGCCGGCCAAGCTGGAGGAAGCCATCGAGCAGAAGAAGGTGGCGGAGCAGAACGTGCTCACCCAGCAGTACAACCTGGCGGCCGAGCAGTACGTGGCCAACAAGACGATAGTGAGGATGGAGGCCACAGCGGCCGCCATCGTCATCAACGCCACGGCCGCCGCGAACGCGACCGTCATACGGGCCCACGGCCAGGCCGAGGCCATCGGCATCATCATGGAGTACCTCAACTCCACCGCCGACAACGAGACCCGGGAATACCTCCAGTGGGTCTACCTCCAGGCGCTGACCGACCCGAACACGAGCATCCAGTACGTGATCATACCCTCGGAGGGCGGCGTGCCGGTCCTCCTCGAGGTGCAGCAACAGTAGGAAGGTTGAAAAACATGTTAGTTTGGATAATCGGAATTTTCGTGGGTTTGGTAGTATTAGGACTGGTGGCCGCCTCCATCAAAATCGCCCAGGAGTACCAAAGAGGGGTGGTCTTCCACCTCGGCCGCTACGAGGCCATCAAGGGCCCGGGCCTGTTCTTCATCAATCCGATCCTGGAGAAGTCCAACCTCGTCGACATCAGGACGAGGACGGTGGACATCGAGCCCCAGGAGGCCATCACAAAAGACAGCGTGACCGTGCGGGTCAACGCGGTGCTCTACTACAAGATCACCGACCCGAAGAAGGCGGTCATCGCCGTGGCAAACTACAGGGCCGCCATCAACCAGGCCGCGCTGACGACCCTGAGGAACATCATCGGTCAGAACGAGCTCGACGACCTGCTCCGAGAGCGGGACCGCATCAACGATACCCTCGAGGAGATCATCGACAAGGTATCCGACCCCTGGGGCATCCTGGTCGAGATGGTCGAGATCAAGGCCGTTGAGATCCCCGAGGGCATGCAGAGGGCCATGGCGAGGGAGGCCGAGGCCCAGAGGGAGAAGCGAGCCAGGCTGATCAAGGCGGAGGCCGAGGAGCAGGCCTCAGTTTTGCTGTCCCAGGCCTCCAAGGAGATCTCCGAGAACCCAGCAGCTCTGGAGCTCAGGCGGATGCAGATGATCTCCGAGGTTGGCGCGGAGCAGAACACGACGACGATCATCCTGATCCCATCCGACTTCGTGATGCTAGCCAAGGCCCTCAGCCAGAAATTCGCGGAGGAGTAGGGCCATTCCTATGAATAGGTCGACGCTCAAGAGGTGAGAGACAGAAGCTTCCGATAACGCCAAGGTAGAAGGGGGCACGGGACCCGGGGGTGGCCCGTCTTTTCCTCCCCACGGGCCATCCCCGGGATTATATCTCCCTCCGGAAAGGGTCCCGTCCCCCGAACACCGTCAAGATGGCATTCTCATGTGAGGGGGCTCGCAGCCTGGGGACGGTCCTTTTTAGGGGGTTAGGGGGGCCGTCTCCAGGCTATTTCTTTACAATGGGCGGGGGTCCTCCGGGCTCCCGCCGCTTCTTTTCTTCTATCTACGAATAAGAGGATTATCGGAATCCATCCGGCTTCCTTACCAGCTCGCCCTCCAAATCCTTGGCCGAGTCCCACCTGATGGTTTTATATTTACCTTACTATTTCCATATCAAGTTTAATCATTAGTATTACTATTTTGATAGTCAACTACATTAATAGTATGACGATCATCAGCAAAGGTCGGATCCTATGATAAGGAGTTCCTGTGCCAGTTTAATACCTTTTAATTATCAGGACTGTCCACAAAACCCACTAAATAAAATAATATATCACCGACCAAGATGCTCATTCGAAGGTTTCATCATGGTCGTGGGCGCATTTCGCGCGATACCTGTCCCTCTGATCGAAGAAGGTCACGTCGGCATACCCGGCATGGACCCTTGCCGAATGGGGGATGCCCGCGGGGATGTAGTATCGGTCCCCCTTGTTGAAGGTGTGCTCAACCCCATCTATGGTCAGCTCCAGCCTCCCCTCCACGACGATCGCGAACTGACCCTCATGACTGTGCTCGGGTAGCTCGGCGTCCTCACTGAATTCCATGAACAGGATCTGATGACCGTCAGCCTGGGAGAGATAGGCCTTTAGCCCGCTGAGAGGGATGTCGGCCTCCGGCAGCTTCTTGACGGGTTCTGGAAATATCTCCTCCATCTGATCAACCGAAACCCTATTGGGACTGACCTAGAATACCTTTGCCCATCCTGATTGCCAGACCATGGTGAGAGCTATAATAGGATTTCATGCTGGTTGTGGGAATTCTCGATTATCAAACTAAAATGGGAATATATAAATATTTGAACCCCCATTCATGAATTGTGGTTCATAAAATTGTTACGAGGAACATATCCAGACAAATCGAGGCCAACCCAGGATGGTCTCTTCTCTATGGAAGGAGGAAGGTGGGCAAGACATTCCTTATCGAGAATTTCGTGCCCCATGATAACTACTTCTCCGTCCGTGTGGACCGAAGCATCTCTGCGAGAGGATTTGCCATAGACGGGTTGGAGGACCTCAGGACCTTCTCGAGGGTTGCATCGGAGCTTCTTAGGAATGACAAGACAGTGGTCATCGACGAGTTCCAGAGGTTGCCGATGTTCGTTCTGGAGGACCTTGCGTCAGTTCATCCTAGCGGCAGACTCATCCTCACAGGCTCGAGCATGCGGGTGGTTGACAGGCTTACCGGGAGGAACTCCCCGTTGCTGGGCTTGCTAAGACCGTTCAGGATAGGCCTCGTGTCGCCCTCGGACCTGCTGCTCTCCTTGCGAGAGGACATGACTGCCGAGGAGGCCGTGTCCTTGGCACCGCTCCTCAGGGATCCATGGACGATACCCTTTCACAGGTCCGGCAGCCTCCTCGAGGATGTCGTTGCCATGTTGCCCAACATCGTCCCTGGGCTCGTCGGGGAGATATTCACCGAGGACGAGAGGGAGTTGACCCGAACCTATTCGTCGATCCTCTCCCAGATTGGCTCGGGCACCGCTGATCACCACCGGATCGCCGACACGCTGCACAGTCGTGGTATCATCAAGTCTGGCTCATCATCCCATGTGATCCCATATATGAGGAACATGGTGGAGATGGGGTTGCTGGAGCGTACCAGGATATTCAGGAGGAAGAAGTACGTCTACAGCATACCCTCCCTTCCCATCCGTATGTACTACTACTTGGATTCTCGCTACGGAATCTCCGACAGGCTGGTCAGCTACAGGGAGGTAGCCCCCGCGGCCGAGGGTCTCCTGAGGACCGGCATCGAGGAGTTCGTCTTTGACCTCATGGCCGAGGTCGTCGGAGGGCGGAAGGAGTTGCTCAAGGACCCGGACCGAGAACTGGACGTGCTGGTCACGGTCCGGAACCGACCTGCTCTGGTGGGGGAGGTCAAATGGGGGAAGGTGACGAGATCCGATGTCGGTAAATTCCTCGCGAAGGTGGAGAACATGAGGTGCCGCAAGGTCCTGGTCAGCCGCTCCACCCTTGACACAGACGAGGTCGAGGTCTTGACCCCTGACGGGTTGATGGAAGAGGCAAGCAGGTACTCAGAGACGATGCTTAAATCCCGGTGAACTCCCGAGTCTTTCGGGTATGAATTGCGCTCCTAAATTGAGGATTTTCGATTCAACGATTCGAAAAACAATGGTATATTTACAGATCGAATGTTCTAGAAAAGGAGCCTACTGCCTTGATACAATTCCAAGAGGAACTCGATGAACGGCCTCAGGTTCCCTTCAACCTGGGCCTCCCGAAGGACATCATAGTATCGGTTCTTTTTAGCGTTGGGGATGTTGACCATCGGTAGACCGTTCCTGTGAAGGATGAAGTTCATGAGCAGCCTTCCCACCCTTCCGTTCCCGTCGACGAATGGATGGACCGTCTCGAAGCCCACATGAAAGTAGATCGCCAGCACCAGAGGGTGGACCCTATCCCTGTTCTTCGCATACCAAGAGAGCAGAGAGGCGATGTCCTTGGGAACATCGTCAGGCGATGGGGGGAGCCATTCCACCCCACGGATGTAGACCTGGACGGACCTGAAGGCACCGACCTGGTCCTCCATGTCAGCGTCCATGGTGTCCTTGACAACGAGACGATGAAGCTCCAGGATGAGCTCCCTCGAAACATCACCGTCGAACTCGAGGATGTGGTCGAAGGCTCGCTTGTGGTTCAGGACCTCGTTGACCTCCCTGAGGCTCTTGCCAGGTGTGATGCCGTCGAAGAGGAGGCTCGCCGTCTCCTGCAGGGTCAGGGTGTTGCCCTCGATCGCAGTGGAGTCGTTGGTGAACATGGATACGAATGATTCGTACCTGTTCTCCCTGGTAGAGGATGGTTGATCGGAGTAGGCCTTCTGCAGTTCCTCCAAGAAACCCTGCTCCTCCATGCTTAGCAGAGCCTCGAGGACGCCCAGCTCAATATCCGCCTCTCTCTCAGCATCCCTGAGTGCCTCCGGGCTCAGGTCGGTTCCGAGGTACTTCCGTACCTTCTTTACATTATCGCCCTCGCGAACGGAAACGGTCCTGTAATAGTAGGTCCTACCGTTCCTTTTCTGCTTCTCGGTATATGCCACATAAATATGTACGTCTACATCATATATAGATTTGTCGATTGATGTAGACGTACAGTTACTTCGAGCACGGACGGGAATCTTGAGGCGTGATGGATATCATCCGTTAATAAGTACCATCGGTATGCCTTCGGGCATAGTACTGGGCCTTAATGCCTCAGAATCAATAGCTCGAATGTTAAAAAATAATTAACATCCATAAATGTTAATATTTTATTAACTTGTGATGAAGGCGGAGGCCTACTACGACAGGATGGCCGGACCTGGGCATGAGAGGTTCAAGGACGACATGGTCCAGATCGTGGAGAGGACCAAGAGGACGGGTAAAAGCGTTGATCATTCCGAGGTCCAGAGACTGGTGCTCATGAGGGACCCTCGGAAGCGTGCAATCATGATGGACCTGTGCGCTTCGGTCATACCTGCATGAGGTCGATGTTGCAGTAGGTTAATCATGGAGCATCGATTGATAGGATGACCGTTATCGGAGTTATCAACCCCATGAACAATTAGGATCATCGGCTGATTGCATGAGAAGTAGAATTTCGTCGAATGATGCACATAGAAAACACCATTGAAGTGACATTTCACCTCGTATTTTGTATATTATGATATACATATAGGAAGGTATTTATACCATCAAGATGTACATAAACACGTGTACATCGAGCGAGATATCAGACGGCGGTTCTTAAGGGCAGCTGATAACTATGGGATCGTCGCTCTCGTTGGTGCCCGACAGACGGGAAAGACGACCTTCCTCAAGCATCACATGAGACAGAACGATGCCAAGTACGTCCTATTCGATGATCTCGTGGCTAGGACACAGTTCAATGACGAGTTCAAGCAGTTCGAATTAGAGTACGTATCCGGCGTCGATCTCACGGTCCTTGACGAGGCCCAGTATGGAGACGAAGCGGGCACCAAGCTGAAATACCTTGTTGATAGTGGGAACAGGCTCTGGGTAACCTCTTCCTCCGAGCTCTTGCTGGGAAGGGATGTGTTGTCCTACCTCGTCGGAAGGGTGAAGGTCCTCCGACTGCACACCTTCAACTTCCCCGAGTTCCTCAGGGCCAAGGGACACAAGGTATTACCAGCTGTGGCCAGGAGCGGCCTCGTTACGGAGCACATCATCTACGGAGGATACCCGAGAGTGGTCCTGTCGGAGGACACGGAATTCAAGCAGGATTACCTGAAGGACCTCCTCGAGACGCTGTTGCTCAAGGATGTCGCGAGGACCTTCGGGCTGAGGAACATGGTGGGTCTCGAGAAGTTAGTAAGGTATCTGGCCCTGTCTCCCGGCGACCTTCTGAACAAGGAGAAAGCATCGTCGAACCTGGAGATGAACAGGCATACCCTGACCCAGTACCTCGATGCGATGGAGAAGAGCTACATCATCCATCGGGTCGGCCCCTTCTTTACCAACAAGCGCAAGGAGATGGTCAAACAGGAGCGGGTCTACTTCCTCGATACGGGCCTCCGCAACGCCGTCGTCAACGATTTCAGAGCCCAGATCGACGGCCATGTCTTCGAGAACTATGTGCTGGTGGAACTGTTGAAGATGGGATACAGGCCCAAGTATTGGAGGACGAGGGCGAAGGCCGAGGTGGATTTCGTCATCGAGGAGGAGGACGTTGTCCCGATCGAGGTCAAGTCACATACGAACCCTAGGAGGGTCGAGAAAGGACTTCGATCGTTCATCGAGTCGTACAAACCCGAGCGGGCCTATGTGATCGGACTGAGGGGCACATCGGGCGAGTCAGAAGTCGGCAGATGCAGAGTGGTTTTCACCGACCTCCCAGGACTCTGGGAGCATATGATGGACATCGACTTCTCAGGAACATCAGAATCTTATTCACTGGACTAGCGATACGCAAAACGGTCCTTTATTGCGTCCATGGCTCAGAACCTCTGAAGAAATCCTGCGTATAGTAAGGATTGTTGGCAGGTTTTCAGAAAATGTTGCCGATGACTAGAAGATTCGGCAGGTTCCGGGATTGTCGGTAAGTCACTTAGGTCTATGAACTGTTTAGTAAATC
>JBDHKN010000106.1:0-15455 GCA_039586365.1 Gemmatimonadota bacterium
TCCCGTAGCGATTGACCCTCGACATATGGCATCACGTAGTACAGCGTGCTGTCGGCCTCACCGGAGTCGATCAAGGTTAGAATGTTGAGATGGTTGAGTTGTGCGCTGATCTGGATCTCACGGAGGAACCGCTCGGCGCCGAGTGAAGCTGCCAGCTCGGGACGGAGGACTTTGACCGCGACTTTGCGGTTGTGCTTCTTGTCAGGTGCGAGATAGACGGTGGCCATCCCACCGCTACCGAGTTCGCGCTCTATGGTGTAGCGGTCGGCGAGGGCAGTCGTGAGGCGTTCCAGCAGGTCAGCCATTGACAGCCTTCCTGTGGTCCTGCTCTAACCTACGGATTGGGGCTGGAGAGGGCCAGCTTGCACCCACAAGGAGCCCGGCGCGAGCGGGGTAGGTCCCCCTCCAAGCATCGCATGGCCAATTTCACCACGCCCCTGGCTCTCCTGGAGCTCGGGGTTCCGTCTCCTGATCCTACTGCGGCGACGGGAAGGTCAGGACTCGCCCCACACCCAGTGGCACGAAACTGCTGCGGTACTGCCGGGAAAACGCGTCGATGGCCTCCATTCCCGAGCAGTGGGTCACACCCACCTTCTCCACCTCCAGCGCCTGGAGGCCCTGCACCGCAGCCCGAACCTGCTGCCCGCTGGCTCCGATCAGATGGAAGCCCCCCATGACCAGGTGGATCGGCTCTTCGCTTAGATCGCGGACGCGCTGGGTCATCTCCACCACGCCCGGATGAGCACACCCGGTGATCACCACCAACCCCACCCCCGTCTCGATCGCCACAGCCTGCTCGGGGATCCCCTGCCCGACCTGCCCAGTGGTGAACACCCCTGGGACGATCTCATCCCCCGGCTCAGACTCGACGACAGTGGTCATGGCCGAGGTCTGCTGGCGAAATTCCTGAGGGAACGCCTCCAGAAGGTAGACCGTTGGTCGGGCACCTAACGCGAACAGCGCTTCCATCCCCCCGGTGTGATCCCCATGGGCGTGGGAAATCACCAACGCGTCGATCTCGGCCGGGTCCTTCTCCAGGGTGCGCAGGTTGCGCATGAACATGTCGCCTTGGGTGCCGGTATCGAGCAGCACCGTCCGGTCACCGATCTCGATCAGAGCCGCAAATCCCCAATCGAACTCCAAGCGGTCATCATGCCAGAGATTGTCATAGATGATCTTGACGCTGATATCCCTCTGTTGAGCTGCAGTCACAGAGGAAAAGATGGAGAGCGGGAATAGAAGAAGTGTGAACTGAAGGAAGTACCGCCGCATGGTGCGCGCTCCATTCGAAGGGTGGCGTGTCACGGTTGTCTTCTCCACCCCAGATCGGGGGTTGGCTGATTGACATGTAGCTCTCCGTCGCCTGCCCGCAGCACAGCGCGTGTGGGCGAACACCGGAAGGTTCGTCAGTTCTTGGCTGGGAATTGCGATGATTGTGTCACAGGATGCTTCACGATGGCGGGAAGACAAAACGGTACCCACCCCACCATTGCCGAGCTGAGGTTGTGCTACACAAAACTCGGCGAAAGTTGACTTCGATCGGTCCAACAGGTCAGCCATAGAACAGGCTCCCCGTGGTCCCGAGTCTCAAGCTACGGCTTGGGGCTGGAGAGGGCCAGATTGCACTCACAACTGACGGCCAAACGCGACAGCGTGCGCAAACTGGTTCTAAGGGCAGCTAGCTCGAGGGCCCCCTAAAGCGACGGGCTACGGGGCAGACTGGCGCCCGGCCCGGAGGCGCAGCTGCTGGAGTTTCTCCTCGACTTCGGCTGGCACGGTGAGACCGTCGGCGATCGCGGCGATTTCTTCCGCTTCCTGCCACGCGAGTTCGAGTAGCCACATCTCGCCTTCCAACGCGCAGCGCTCGGCCTCCTCGTTGACCGCCATCTCGATCGCCAGTCGCATGTCCAACGGCAGCGCCGCCAAAGTGCCACCTGGTCGCAGCGCACTCGCGGCCGCAGCGGAGTGCAGGTAGTGGGCGGGATCGGTGAAGTTCTCCAGCCGCTTGATGGCCCGTTGGACCATGCGCTGCGGACCGCCTGCACCGTTGATGGCCGGCATTATGAGACCGGTCGCCTGCAGCGCGTGGTCACCGCGTACGGTGCCGACGCCGTCAACGTGAGGTAGCTCGAGCTTCCAGCCGCCACCGCCTCCGATATGGGGAACGAGGCGAGCGCCGGCGATATGACTGCCCAGTACCGTGAGAGCCGTGCCATACTCGGTGTGCACTCGCGCGATGAGCCGCTCGTCCCGTACGCGTCTGGCGTAGCGCTCGCCGGCCCGATACACCCAATAACCACCGAGGGCTGCGGCGCCGACAGTCACAGCCCCGGCGATTGCGGCTCCGCCCCCAACGGCCCACGCAGCGGTAGTCACGAGCGCACGCCGCCGGCGCCGCCCGAACTGGTCGCCGTAGCGCCACGCGGCGAATTCCGGTCGCAAGGCGGCTCCGATGCGAACCAACTCGACTCCCTCGCTGGGACGCGCCAGCCCGATGTTGGTCGTGCATACCCGCTGCCTGGCGTCTCGGAACAACCGTTCACACTGCTCTACGGCCTCCCAGCGTTCCTCCAGCGGCGACAGGTTCCACCGCTCGCAGTGGCGGCACACCACCCACAACCTCCCCTTGGCCGGGTCAAACGCGAGCAACCGGCCCACGGGAAACGTGGCGACGACTCGATTCACACCGAGGTCGTGTCTGCAGAACAAGCAAGTTGTGTACATATGGTGACCACTGCGAGCGTGCGACCGAGGCCGCGCCAGCTCCTAAGGCCTGCCGACTCGACTAAATGTGTCCTGTCAACAGGAGCGGGCGTGCTAGCCGAGTAGCTCCGCCGGCGAATGTGCAAATGGATTCACCACCCGCATCGTGTCGATCATCTGTCCATCCTGCAGGTCCTCGGTCAGCAGATAGCTACATCCAGCAACCTGTGCCGAACTCACGATCAACGCATCCCACCAGGAAAGCCGATACGTATCTTGCACGGCCCAAGCGCCCTCAATCACGGATACCCCTGCAACGATCGGATCCCAAGACATGAGCGCCCGCGCCTCCTCCCGGGCGATCTTGGGTTTCATGCCTGGCTTCAGCTTGGCGGTTACCGTCACGTAGAACTCCTGCAGCACTTGGAAGCTCACGCGACCCGCACGAGTACTCCAGAGGTGATTCATCCAATCGGCAGCACGTCTCTGTTTGCGGGCATGCGCCGCGTCTCGCGCGTACACGACAACGTTCGTGTCAACGAAGACCAGATCGGTCATGTAGCTGGTCGCGGCTGGGATACCGTTTGCGGGGCTCGCTCAGGAATTGGGGTCGCCGAGACAGATACTTCTTCATGGCCGAATCGTAGGCGTGTTCCCGGCGCATTAGTTCCCGCAGCATGTCACCAAGCATGCGCGACACGCTAGTTTCGAGCTCGGCTGCTCGTACACGAGCCCACCGAGCGACCTCTTCGTCGAGGGTGATGGTGACGTTCTTCATGACACAAAGCTAGTGCTACACGGAAATCGTGTCCAGCCAGCGGTCAGGACCATTCCTCGCTGCTGACCCGTCATACTATGGGAAGCACCTAGGTTTCGAGGAAGCGCGCTCCGATGGCACAGGACTGCTGCCCCACCGCCTACTTGAAGCGGAGCTACCTAATCCGGCGGATACTGGTCCAACGACAGGATCTTGTCCTCGACGAACGCCGCGTACATGTCGCTCGCAGTCTGCTCCAGCAACGCTCGGTTCTCTAACTGCTCGATCCAACGTAGCGGAATTGCCTCCGCGCCGAGCGCGGCGCCGAGTATTGCGCCGCAGATGGAGCCGGTGGAGTCGCTATCACCGGAGTGATTCACCGCGGCGAGGGTAGCTGCCGCCCAGTCATTGGGGTGTCTCAAGGCCGAGAACAGCGCAATGGCCAGCGCCTCTTCACCCACCCACCCTTGCCCCAGTTGCTCGATTGCGTCAGGCACGGGAATAGAGGACTGTGCCAGCTGTAGCGCCCGGTCGACCGAGCGGAGCGTCTCTGCGTGACTATCGTAGCGCCTCAGGGAATGACGCGTGGCGCGAACCGCGCTCTTCAACTGACACCCTCGCACCAGTCGCGCGATCAGCTCTGACAGAAAGCCGGCCGGCAGATAGCCCGACGGGTGTCCGTGGGTCAGCGCCGCACACTCGGCGCCCGCCTCGAACGGATCGTCCAGCTGTAGCGCGAGACCCACCGGAGCGGTGCGCATCACGCCACCGCAGCCTCTGCTGTAGTTGATCGGTCGCTCGATCGTTCCCACCTGACCGGAGTCGAGAGCGCTGAGGCAGGTGCGGCCCGGAGCGCGCCTCTCGTTGGGCTCGTGCTGCGTCTCCCGCCAAGCTAGATAGCGGCGGTGCACAACTGCCTCGAGATCCCAGCTGCCGTGTTCTTTCCAGCGGTGCCGGGCGCGTATCAGGCCCCTTGCAGTAGCGAGGGACATCTGGGTGTCGTCCGTGTAGCATCCTGCGGGGAACCCTCGCCACCCGGCGAGGTCCGCCATTCCGGTCGGCCCGTAGCGCTCGACGATCTCGGTCCGTTGCAGGAACTCCACCGGGGCACCGAGGGCGTCGCCGACAGCGAGGCCGAGGATCGTGCCGCGGAAACGTGACTGAAGTCGATCGCGGTCGCCAAGTGATCGGTGGCCGCGGGATATTCGTCGGCCCCGCGCTGCACCGGTTTCGTTCCAACTGACGATGTAGTCTTCTTGCTCCGGCGTCTCGGGAGATCGTCGTTCGTGTGAATTGGAGCGGTCACGCCAGAGCTGCTGCAGTCGTTCGAGGGCCCGCGTCCCCGCATGATCGTGTCGTGCCAGCCAGCAGCCCACGATGACGCCGGTTCTACCGATTCCGCCCCAGCAATGCAGGTAGACCAGGCCACCCCGACCGATCTCCGTATCGATCGCATCCAGGATCTCGCCAGTCTGACTCGGGGAACTTGGTACTGACAGGTCACGAATCGGGAAGTGCTGCACGACGACATCGGTGTCGGCAAGGACGGCGACGAGTTCGTCGTACGGTTCGAGTCCGTCCTCCGGATGGGTGAGATCGACGAAGCAGGTGACACCGGCGGCGAGCAGGGCCGCTATCTTGAACTCGGACGACTTGGTGTCGAAGGACCTGGGATACTCACCGGCCAGGAGCTTCCCAAGCTCGACCCAATAGCAGTTCGGGATTGGTTTTGGCTGCGTCACAGCTGGGCCGTCATGTCGGCGCCTTGGGCACCGCGCGTCAGCGCCCGACGGAACCGCTCCTTGAGGAGAGCCCCGTCCCGCGGTGGCATGACCAGGGGGACCTTTTCCGGCAGCACCTTCACTACAGCCAGACTCGGGCCTGGCAGAACGTGGATTGCCTCTCGCAGCGCCGCTAGCTGCTCCATGCGGGTGATCGTGGCGGTTCGAGCAAACGCGCACCCTGCAGCCACGGCCGCCAGATCCACTCCATGAGCCGTGTGGCTGGCCTGCATCCCCGTTTCTCCGTAACGGCCGTTGTCCAACACCACTATCGAGAGGTTCTTGGGACCCTGCACCCCGATGGTTGCCAACGACCCCAGCCCCATGAGCAATTCGCCGTCGCCTGTGATGACCACGACCCTGCGTTCGGGACGGGCCAGGGCGAGGCCCAGCCCCGTCATGGCCGCCTGGCCCATGCCGCCCCAGAGGGGAAAGGTGAGAGGATGGTCGCCGGCGGCCGTGCAATCCCAGGCCGGCGATCCCAGCCCCGCCACGACCAACAGGTCGCCCCGCTCATCCAGCAAGCGAGCAACCGCCTCCCTGCGGCGGAGCGGCCCAGCGGAGGAACCGATTTTGGCCGGCGCAGCACCGGCGTCTGGCTCGCTCCTGGAACGGTCTCCCGGGCTCATCGAGCGCGCTGCTCCTCGAAGCTCTTGATGCCGATCAGGGCTTGGGAGATCAGCACGGCCACGGCGGCGTCTTCCTCCCCAGCCTCCCGCAGAGCCTCCCGCACCGCGGCCGCAACGTCATTCGCGCGCTCCACTCTGCGAACCCGCACCCCCATGGCCTCGAGCATCTGCGGCGCGGCGCGGCCCATGGGCACCTGCCAGGGATTGAACTCGCCTGCTTCCCCTCGCATGGTCACGATCATCACGAAGGGGAGGCGGCACTCCCTCACCGTGCCCAGCACGTTCACCATGTTGCCGACGCCGCTGGACTGGAGCAACAGAACGCTGCTCGCTCCTCCGAGCCAGGCACCCAGGGCCAACCCTACCGCCTCCTCCTCGCTGGTGAGCGACACGGTACGCATGGAAGAGTCGGCCCGGCACAGCTCGATGAGGCGCTTGTGCCCGGCATCAGGGACGTAGCTCACCAAGCGCACCCTCCGAGCGGCGAGGGTCCGATGGATCTCCAGCGGCCAGTCGCGGGCCGGCAGCGGCGCAGGGTTTGGCGTGTCCAGTGGCTCGCTCTCCAGGGGACTCCTCGAACAATCAGCAGCAACTCCGCCCGCAGGACCCGGTCGTCCTCGGGGGAAACGAAAGCTAGCGGCTTCGGGAAGGTGCTGTCGATCGACGATTGACGGGTGACGACTGACTATCGACGATTGACGACTGACGCGCGGGATGGGCTGCGCAGGGACTCCCAAACCTGTCCAACAATACGGTGCCGGTCGGCTCCACCACTGAGAAACTGGCATAGGGTATCCCGTGCTGAACCGCAAACTCGGTGCTAGCTACGGTGCAGCCAGGCCAGCGGGTTCCAGAGCGAACGTGGGGTGAGCAGTAACAGCTATTGATTTGCGCTGTTCTTCTACCTCTGATTGCAGATCTGCGAGGATTCGCTTTCAGCCGCGTTCATCGGCGGCACTGCTAGAACTCCTCTCGATCGAACCGTCTGAGCGCGAGCAGCACGCACAGCAGGCTCCACAACGCCGTAAGGACGATCGATAACCAAGCCCCATGAGGCAGCGTGCCTTCTCGCGCAACCGCCCCGGCGATTGGGTGCAACGCCCAAGGCAACAGGGGAGTGACCGATGGGAGGGCACTCGGCAGTATCAACCCGGCAATCAGGAATCCGATCGCCACACCCGACACCGCTCCACGACCGTTGAATAACGTGCCGGCCACGAGGGTCAGCGCGAGGTAGAACACCAGGTGCTCGACGTGGATCAGAACGCCCGCCAGGAACGGCACCAGCGGGGGCTGCATCAATGCGTGATGGATGGACTGCAGGTAGAACACCACCGTGGGTATCACCACCGCCAGGAACGTGAAGGAAACACCGTTCACCAGCAACTTGGATAGCAGCATTGCCGGACGCGATACCGGTTTGGACAGCACCCATTCGGCGGTTCCCAGCTGTTTCTCGCCCAGCACAGCACTCTGCGTCGCCACGACAATTCCGATGGTCGCAAACAATCCGCCCGCACGGATGAACACTTCAATCAGCTCGGCCAGCACTTCCTGCGGTGCGTGGCTCTGTCTCTCGTCCACACCGACCAGGAACAGCAGCCCGTTGATCACGAACAACCAGAGCACCAGGTGCAGCAACGAGCGCCTGGTGTGCCACCACGAACCCCATTCCTTGCCAACCATGTTGCCGAAACCGACCAACCAGCCGCTGCCGGTCCGGACTTGCAGGGGAACGCTAGTCGCCATCGCCGTTCCCCTCGACCAAGTCCATGAAGATTTCCTCCAACTGATACTGCCGGCGACCGAACTGCAGTACCGTGAGCGATTCGTCCGCCAGTACCAACCGCAGCAACTGGGACTCGGCCGCGCCCTGATCGCTGACGCTCACCTGCCACTGGGTGCTTTGATCGTTCTGGTGCACCCGCAGGTCCGACACCCACGGCTGACTGGACACTCGTTGCTGAGCCAGGGTTCCGTCGCCCCTAAGTTCGATCGAGTACACGACCGCGCCACTCCCCGCCAACAGTTCATCGATCGGCGCTTGGGCTATCAACTCTCCGTGATTGAGAATGGCGACGGTGTCGCTCACCCGCTGTACGTCTTGAAGAATGTGGGTGGAATAGAATACGGTGGCCCGCTCGCGCAGTCGTTCCATGATCGCCAGCACGTCGCGGCGGCCCATCGGATCGAGCGACGCAGCCGGCTCATCCAGTATCAGTAGGTCGGGATCACTCACCTGCGCCTGCCCGATGCCGAGCCGTTGCCGTTCACCGCCAGAGAAACCCCTGATCGGTCGATCGGCCTTGTCCGCGAGACCAACCAACTCGAGTGTGTCGGCCACCCGCTGCTCGATCGATCGCCGTGGTCCCTTGTAGAAGAACCGCGCAGTAAAACGCAGTGTCTCGCGCGCGGTCATGTGCTCATAATACCTAGGCTCCTGCGCCAGGTACCCGATACGGCGCCGCACCTTGATCGTGTCTCCCACGATGTCGTGACCAAACACCGATGCCGACCCGCTAGTCGGGCGCACCAGGCCCAATAGCAGCTTGATGGTGGTCGTCTTGCCCGCGCCGTTGGGGCCGAGAAAACCGAAGATCGAGTTCGGTCGCACCGCCAGGTCCAACGCCTTGAGAGCGTCGACTCCCGGGTAGAGTTTGGTCAGCTTCTTGGTGCTTATGACTGGTGCCAGAGGCACGAGCTACCCCCAATCGTTCTACGTGCGTTACGAGGACGGGCTAAATAAGGTTTCGAGATTGACGAGTTACGATTGACGGATGACGATTGACGATTGGCGATTGGCGAGAATAGCCAGGCGACGCTATCGGCGAAGACCAGCCGAGCCAAGACTCTAAGTCGCGAATAACGAGAGGACAGGTAGGGTTCGTACTGCGAGAGTAGGCTGTGGCCTGCGGGATGGCGGCTCCCGGGTGGCTCGTCACTTCAGAAGCTAGTTGACCGTGATCCCAGTCACACCACCGGTGGCGCAGGGGGCCCATCTTGCGGGGGCCCGCGCGACACTGAAATTTGAGACAATACGCCTTCCCACTCGTACAGGAGGTGGGTATGCAAACTCGCCGTTCCATCCGGCGCACCTCTGCGCTCGTCGCTCTCACCCTCGCCGCGACCCTCTGGCAGGGCTGTTCTGATCAGGTTTTCGACCCGCTGGAGGGCCCCGCACTGCGCCAGACCGGCGCGCAGGGCGACGCGGCCATCCGCCAGGCCATCGCCGTTCAGCAACGCCACAGCGAGCGTCTGATCAGCCTTCCCGGCGTGGTGGGCACCGCCGTGGGACTCAACCCGGCGGGTAGGCCAGTGGTACAGATCTTCGTTACGACGCCCGACATCAGCGGCCTGCCCGAAGTGCTCGAGAGCATTCCCGTCCAGCGCAAGGTCACGGGGCTGTTCCTCGCCGGCAGCAATCCGACCACACGTGAGCGCCCAGCGCCACTCGGCTATTCGGTCGGCCATCCGGCCATCACCGCCGGTACCATCGGTGCGCGGGTGAAGGACGCTATCGGGAACGTCTACATCCTGAGCAACAACCACGTCCTGGCCAACAGCAACGACGGCCAGCTCGGCGATCCGATCTACCAGCCGGGACCCTATGATGGCGGCACGCCCGCCGATCAGATCGCGGCCCTCTCGGCGTTCGAGCCGATCGACTTCTCGCTGGGCGGCGCGAACACCATTGACGCGGCCATCGCGCAATCCACCACGGCGGAGCTGGGCAACAGCACGCCTACGGACGACGGGTACGGCACGCCCAGTTCCGAGATGTTCGGCGACACTAACGGCGACGGCTGGTTCGACGACGTCGCGGCGCTGCTCGGCCTGGACGTGCAGAAGTACGGCCGCACCACCGAGCTCACCTCCGGGCTGATCACCGGGATCAACGCGACGGTGGAGATCTGCTACGAGGTTCTGTACATCTTCTGCATCAAGTCTGCCATCTTCGTGGACCAGCTCATCATCGAGCCTGGCCAGTTCAGCGGCGGCGGCGACTCGGGCTCGCTCATAGTGACCGACGACGATGGCAAGAACGCCGTGGCTCTGCTGTTCGCGGGCAGCTCGACGCAGACGATCGCGAACCGCATCGACCGCGTGCTACTCCAGTTCGGAGTCTCGATCGACGGCGAGCAGTCCATCCCTCCGCCACCGCCAGATCCGGTGACCGACGTGGCCGTCACGACCGTCGTAGCTCCTGCCACGGTCACCCAGGGTAGCACAGCGGGCGTCGACGTGACGGTGCGGAACGTCGGGAATCAGGACGTGACCACCGCATTCGACGTCACGCTGGTGGATGCAACCGACGGTGTTACGATCGGGACGGAGACGGTGGACGCCCTCATCGCCGGCTCCGACACCACCCTCACGTTCGTGTGGAACGCCGCGGGGGCGTCGCTCGGCGCGCACACGCTGACCGGGAGCCACGATCTGGCCACCCGCGTGCCCGATGAAGCCGACGCCACGAACGACGAGCGGTCGACGACGTCCGCGGTGACCGACCCCGCGGCGCTCGACCACATCCACGTTGGCGACTTGGACGGCGTCACGTTCAAGAGCGGGAAGACCTGGTCGGCGACCGTCGAGATCACCGTCCACGACGCCAACGATGACCCGATAAACGGCGCAACCGTGACCGGGGTGTGGGATCCCGCCGGCCTCGCCTCGGACGAATGCACCACGGGTGAGTTGGGCGGCAACGGCACTTGCATCGTGTTGTACCCGTCGATTACCAGGAAGCAGGGTGCGGTGACCTTCACCGTCACGGGCGTCACGATGCCGGAGAAGACGTACGACGCTGCCGCTAATCACGACCCGGACGGCGACAGCAACGGCACCTCCATCACGGTGAAGAAGTAATCGCCGGATTCCAGCGTCGTCGGTTGCCCCCCGGCCTGCCCGGGGGGAGCCGATCGACCCGGCAAGCGCTTCGGGCGCCGCCCGTCGCAGTGCTGCTCACCTGTGTGACCGTTGGCTGCGCCCAGCCGGCGCCAGATGGGAGGGAGTCCACCATGGCATCGCAGTCGATCCAGGAGGTACTGGCAGCACACACGGATTCGCTGCTGGCGCTGCCGGGAGTCGTGGGAACGGCTATCGGACGGTGCGGCGATGCGTTGTGCATCCGGGTGTTCGTAGCGGAGTCGAGCGAGGCCACTCGCCAGCCGATCCCCGACAGCCTCGAGGGGTACCCCGTACGGGTGGAGGTTTCTGGGAGGTTTCGCCCGCGCTGAGCAAGGCACACTAAGTTCTCCGCTGCCGAGTGCCGTTGTGGCAAACGAGCACAACTACCTGATCAGCCCCGCCCATCCGCGATTCGGTGAGATCAACATAGGTGCGGCCGAGCTGTTCGCGTTCAACAGTCGGTTGTTCAAGCAGTGAGGTGCCGCGGGACGCGCGACGGCCAGCCTGCCCCACCAGCACACCCGTATGTACCCCTTACCGGGTGGCTACCTCGAACCGCCCCCAAACACGTAGCCGAACCCCAGCGTCAGCTGGGGACCACTGTAGTTATCACTGCCGCCGATCGGTCGCTCGAAGTCAGCCATCAGATCGTACGCCAGGAGCACGGACAGCAAGAAGTGGTTCCCCAGCAGGAAGTCGATGCCGGCACCGGCCTCACCGCCGACGGCCGGTTCGGTCCTCTGTTCCACTGAGACGGTGGCCCCGGTCTCGGTCCGCGCCTGACTGCCTACGAAAGCTCCGACATTTCCTGCTACAAAAGGCCTTACCGTTGAGCCGTACGTCGAGCTGGGAAAATAGTACTTGAGTCCGATTAACAGCGGCGAAACCACGGCGAACTCTGTGGTGACCCCCGCACTGCCGACCTCGGTGTCGACACTGCCGGCCATTGCACCGATGCTGATCTTGAACGCCAGATTTTCTTGCAGCCAATGTCCGTAGGCCAACCCCCCGATGAACCCAGTGGCTGCAACCGACGTGGCAACACCAGCCGCCCCGACTTCGGTCCTGGTGTCCGTCACCTGAGTCCAAGCGCCCAGCCGCAACTCGATCTGGTGACGCTTCTCCAACGACTGGGCCCCCGTAGCAACGGCTGTCGCGACGAGCAGAATCGGGAACGCCGCCAGAGTTCTCGCATGTCTCATCGGTGACACCTCCTATTACAGTACGCTCCGGCAGGGACGAGATCGCACCTCGCAGAATCCAGGGCCAAAGCGGTGTCCTCGTGGCGTGGGAATCTATAGCTGTGAATCGACATATTACATATACATACGATAACTACTTATAAGTGACTTCGGAAGCGGACGTTCCGGGCGGCGAGCGAGGCCTTTGCACCCGCGGCCTCAGCACGATCCTGTCCCCCTCGGCCCGGCGCGTGCCGCGCAGTATGTTTTCCGCACAGCAATTGTCGGACGGGAACCCTTACGTGGAGGTAGGGCCATGTCTGCGACCGGAAGGAAGCGAGTGGGCCTCGTGGGATGCGGGACCATCGGTAAGTGTATCGTCGAGCGGATCCGAGAAGATGACCTGGCCGACATCGGGTTCCTCTGCGACCTGGAAGAAGAGAAAGCCCGCAGCCTGGCTCCCGGGGCGGCAGTCTGCTCCGACCTCGGCCAGGTTTCCGGCTGGGACGTGGATCTGGTCATCGAGGCGGCCAACGCCGAGGCTATGCGCCGCATCGCGCTGGAAGTCTTGGCCAAGACCGATTTCCTGCCCTTCACCGTGACCGCCCTGGCCGACGACGAGTTCCGGGACCAGGTGCGCTCCCGCTGCCGCCAGGCCGGCACCCGGCTTCTCATCCCCCACGGTGGCGTTTTGGGGCTGGACGGTATCTTCGATGGGCGCTCCGTCATCCGGGAGGTGACCTTCAAGACCACCAAACACCCCCGCAACCTGGGACTGGAGCCCGATCTAGTGGGGGTAGTCTACGACGGCCCCACCCGGGGAGCCTGTCAACAGTTCCCCCGGAATGTCAACGTGCATGCGGCCGTCGCACTCATGGGGGTGGGTTTCGACCGGCAGCACAGCATCGTGGTGTCGGATCCCGCAACCCGGACCATGCGCCACGAGATCACCGTCCTGGGCGACGGCATCGAGTGGCACCTCGACATCGCCAGCGTCCCCGCCGGGACCGTGACGAGCAGTTACACCCCAGAGTCTGCTGCATCCACCGTGGCCCGCATCCTGGGTGGCGTCCACGATGTGGTGTTAGCGTGAGGGCAGTCCCCCAAAGCGGCGCCGCCGAGCTAGGCACAATCCTTAGGCAGTCCAGAATGTCAGCCATCTACTAGCCCTGTGGTCTCGAGAACTCCTGGATCGGCCGGGTAACCACCCACCGCGCACTGGCTAGCCTTCCAGACCCACCTGACGTAGATTTTGGTCACAACTGTGAAGCGTCGTAGCCATCCGCTACGTCGAGAGAGCCGGAAGACAATAGTCCTTCGGCTCTCTGCTTATCCCCGGGGAATCGGGACGGCCAGCACAGCAAGCCGGCGGGTTCCGAGCGAACCGTGGAATTACGACTGACGATCGACGAGCGGGATGTCGCCGCGGATTTGCACGACTTGCTCCCCGTTCTGGCCGTACCAAGTACCGCCCGGTACCTTAGCCGAGGCTGCAACAGGAGTGCGCAACGCATTGCCGTGACCTCATGTGGCAGCTGTCCCGCTACCTGAAACCCGGGAGTTCTCGAGATGCAGATGAATAGTTCATTCACGATAGCAGTGGGAGTGCTGGTCCCGTTACTATCGAGCTGTAGCAGCGAGCCCGGCGCGTCGGCCGCCGACCAGAGCGCGCCCGCGACCAGCGCCATGGTCCCCCCGGCAGCTCCCGAAGATGTGGCAACGATCGACGCTATCATCGCCGCTCTCTACGACGTGATCTCCGGCCCCGCAGGTGAGGCTCGCGATTGGGATCGGTTCCGTTCCTTGTTCGCGCTGGAGGCCAGGCTCATCCCCACATCCGCCGCGACAGACAGCACCAGTGGGAGAGCCCGCTACATGACCGCCGAGCAATACGTGGCAGGGAGTGGCGCCATGATCGAGGAGCGGGGTTTCTTCGAAGGCGAGATCGGCCGCGTCACCGAACGGTTCGAGAACATCGCCCATGCGTTCTCAACCTACGAATCACGCTGGACGGCGGACGGTGACGTGTTCCAACGCGGCATCAACAGTATCCAGCTCATGTGGGACGGTGAACGCTGGTGGGTCACCAATATCATGTGGCGCGGGGTGGACGCAGACGCCAACTTACCCGAGCAGTACCTGCAGCAACGGTAGGGCGGCAGCCGAGCCGCAGGGAACCGGCTCGTCCAAGCGGGGTGTTATGATCAGCCCCAATAACACCACCCGCCCTGAGGGAGGTCATTTGGTCCGCCTGGCAGTTCGTTACGTGGCAGCGCTCGCGCTGTTGGCCCAGTCACCGGTGGCGCTGGCCCAGGCTACGCAGCCCACGGTCGTGCACCTGCCTCTGGTGGGCTCGGTCGAGCACGGCCTCAACCAGCAGATCTCACACGCGCTGGACGCCGCCAGATCGAGCGGTGCCAACGCCGTCATTCTCGACCTCGATCTCGACGGCGGAGAGTTCGCCGCCGCGCAACTCGCCATCGACCCGCTGCTCGATAGCCCGGTGCCTGTATATGCTCTAATCCGCGAAAAGGCCTGGCTGGCGGGAGCACTGATCGCGCTGGCGGCCGACTCCATTTTCATGGCTCCGGGCTCCTCCATCGGGGCGGGTCCGAGCCCGGCTGAAACAGACCTGTCCGCGTCCGCCGTGCGGCAACTCGCCAGTGAATTCCGCATTGTGGCAACCAGCCGGGGGCGGGACAACCAACTCGCCGCAGCGATGGTCGATCCCGCGATCGCTATCGAGGGCGTGGTAGCTGCTGGCGAGTGGCTCACCCTGTCGACTCCAGCTGCGATTAGCAGGGGCATAGCCGCTGGACGGGCGCGCAACCTCGACCAACTACTGGAGATAGTGGGTCTGGCCGGCGCGGAGATCGTACCGTTTGCAGCCGAGGCCGCGGCGGCTTACGCGGGCACGACGGTAACGGTCTCGAATCAGAATTGGCGGGACATTCGGGTCTATCTGCTGCATGGGTCGCAGGGGAGCATGCGCACGCGACTGGGGACCGTCACCAGCATGAACTCGACCGAATACGAGATCCCGCCGCAGTTGTCAGTCCCCGGATCGAGAATCCAAGTGCTGGCGGAGGTGATCGGATCGTCAGAGCGCGCCGTGACCGAACAGGTAACCGTTCAGCCAGGGTTGGTTATCGAATGGATCATCGCCAACGTCATCAGCCAGTCCAACTACTTCATCTTCATCCGCAACTGAGCCCCAGCCCGACCGGGCAAGCCACTACGGGATCCGGCGGCCTCGCTTGGTCTTGATGACGACGACGCCGTTGGAACCCTTGGAGCCGTACAATGTCGTAGCGGCCGCGCCCTTTAGGATTTCGATACTCTCAACGTCATTCGGATTCAGATCCGCTATGCGGTTGGGGATGAAATCTTCGCCCCCAGTGACGGTGGACGTACTCACCGGAACCACCGCGTTGCTCAAGACAACGCCGTCCAGCACATAGAGCGGCTGAACCGATCCGAGGATCGACGTCACGCC
>JBDHKN010000107.1:0-15446 GCA_039586365.1 Gemmatimonadota bacterium
GAACTGTGCGAGTGCCGCGACCACGAAAAGGAAGACGCGGCACCCGACGACGACGAAATCTCAGTCGAGCCTCAGCTGCAGAGTACCCTCGCTAGCCTGGTGACGTTGGAGTCAGCCACCTGAGCACCCTCGCCAACGCTCAGCCCAGCGTCAGGTCTGGGACCCTTGAATACCCGCTTGCAGGCAGGGACTAGTCTGAGATCCCTGCCATCCGCAGTCCTGGCGCGGCGCAGTGATGTCGGAGCAGGCTGCAGCGCCGAGGGCGAAACCGGCCAGCATGGCAAAGGCCAACAGGCGGTTACGAAGAGACATGGTTACCTCCGCGGTTGGATTGAGCGCTCAATAGTTGGGGAACCACAAAGAAGTTCGGTCAATGTGCCAGCCTCCGTTAGTGCGGTATTGGGACTTCATACGTCGTTTTTGGGACATCTGTGTGGGTTTGGGGGGGTGCTACCCCTTTTTCGGACCATCTAGATTGGAACAGCTGTCTGCTGCGGTCCGGGTTTACCTGTCCTGAGGCTAGTGGAATTGAGGTGACGAGGCGCTCGCCATTCTGGTCATGTCGCCAACTGTTAGCGCACTGCTCGGCCCCCTCGAGTTCGAAGTAGCTGTCCCAAATCCACGCTGCTCAAGCGAAGCTGGGACACTTTGGCCCTGACTTGACGATGTTTGGCGTCTCTCCAGGTGCTCCGAAGCACATGAAGTGGGACATTGGACAACAAGGCACAGCAGCTGCGGGTCGGGTGGAGAGCCGATCTTGCTGGCCCCGGCGGGAGGCGTCACAGCACCCAAACGCAGCACAGCGCTGCCGGGTCCCGATGGAGTGGCAGCGCCGATTTATTGCTGGCCAGGGCTGGTCAGTGAGCGATGAACGACTCGGCTAGTGGCCTCATTACGTAGAGCATGATCTTATCACCGGCACGCGCGGACAGCGGATTGGTCTTCACGGCCTGCAGGTATCCCCGCGTTGCCGAGGCTGCTAGGCTGGGCCTCAGCGAGTAGATCCTGAGACGGAACTCGGTGCTTCCGTCCGCAAGCTGCTCGGGCAGTGTCAATGTTTGGTCGGAAGTGCGCTGCACTATGCCGAGCCGGAAGCCCCTACCAGCCTCTGACACCGCATAAACCACTACGTCGAGCGAGTTGTGGTTGCACACCACGACGGTTGCCTCGCTGTCCGTGGGAGCGCCGGGGGTCTCGGTAAGACCGGTTGGTATTGCGGCACTGAGCGGCAGCACTCCCAGCACCGTCAGCAACGCGGCGGTGCCCAGTGAGAAGCGAATCCTGTTTGCCAACATATCACGTCACCTCCACAGCAATTCCATGGGTCAAATTAGCAACTCAATAGATATATACGGTTCATGGTGAGTATTTGTTTCCGGCGGCGGGATTACTGCTCCGGGATAGGATTGCAGCACGACACCTGCGTTCAGTGCATCCTCCTGCATCTTCAGTCGCGCTGGCACTCACCACTCACCACTCGTCAATCGTCAATCGCAGTCGTCGGTCTCGGGCTTGCCGCCGGGGGCTCCTGTCGGCATACTCTCGTCTTGCTTCTCGCTGCTGTGGGCCAGAAGGGAATACGGACTTCACTTCTCTAGGAGTCGCTCCATGTCGCTTGCAGAGATCTGTTGCAGAACTCTTCGCCCGGCTCAAGTCGGCCTGGCGCTGGTTACGTTGTCGTTGCAGGTACCGCCACCGGCAACTGCTCAGAGTAGCCCGTTCCTGAGCGATCGCCTGTTCCAGATTCTGAACGGTGAGATCTCGGGCGACGCAGCCTTCGAGACAATCCGTGCGTTCACCCAATACCATCGTCCGACGAACAGCCCCGGTTTCACAGCGGCGGCCGAGTTCGTTTACGAGAAAGCGCTGGAGTTCGGACTCGAGGATGTGCTCAAGCTCAAGCAACCCTTGGATTACGCCGCGTGGAATGCGACCGAGGGGGAGATCTGGATCACCAGCCCGGTGCTCATGAAGCTGGCCGATCTCACCGACGTCCAGGTCATGCTGGCCGACAACAGCAGGTCGGTCGATGTGGAAACCGAACTGATTGATGTGGGTGACGGGACCAGCGCCTCGGACTATGCGGGTAAGGATGTGCGTGGGAAGGTGGTATTCGCCGCAGGCAATCCGGCAGCCGTGATCGAGCAAGCCGTGTTCAACCACGGAGCGCTGGGGATCGTGACTACCGCGCTGCGCTCCACCAGCCAGCCCCTTGACCATCCTGACCAGATTCCTTGGCAGAGAGTGCAGACCGCGGCACCCCCGGGGGTGGCGACCCAGACCTGGTTCGCCTTCGTACTTTCGGCCCGGCGGGGCGGTGAACTGCAGGCGTTGCTCGCCGGCCGGTCTCTGCCGCAGGAAGTCGCGTTCACCGGGGCCGATCCGGCCGGTCCGGTCCGCGTCAAGGTGCTAATTGAATCAGCATTCGACGCCTCGGACATGGAAACCGAGTTCATTGAGGCCAGAATCAACGGTACCGACCCGTCGCTGCCTGGTCTGGTGTTCACCGGCCACATTCAGGAGGAGAAGTTCTCAGCCAACGACGACGCATCCGGATGCGCCAGCGTGCTGGAGATAGCTCGCGCTGTGAAGCACCTGATTGCCACCGGCATGATCGAGCGTCCCAAACGTACGCTGCGGTTTTGGCTCTCCACTGAGATCCGGGGACCCTACTGGTACTTCCAGACCCACCCGGAAGCGCGGCAAGACTTCATCGTCAACCTGCATCAGGACATGGTGGGCGCTAAGCAGACAGAGGGGAGCAGGGTGCAGCATATCATCCGCAGCCCACATCACAACGCATCCTATCTGCCCGATGTGGTGCAGAGTCTTGCCGAGTTGGTGATCCACGGCAACTCCGGGTACCTCGCGGCCCTGCAGGTGGGTAGTCCCTATCCCTTCCCCAAGCCGATCTTCAGTCACCTGGGCACGCGTGACGGGTATCGAGCCGAGATAGTGCCGAACTTCAACAATTCGGACCACATGGTCTTCAACGACGCTATCATTGGAATCCCGTCGGTGGGGTTCATCAACTGGCCGGATGACTACATCCACTCCAGTCTGGACGACCTCTGGCAGGTCGACCCCACCCAACTGAAGCGCAATGCTTTCATTATTGCAGCTGCCGCACTGTACTTGGCCAACGCCGGCACCGCGGAGGTGCCGACGCTCATCGCCGAAGTTGAGGGCCGCGGAGCCGAGCGTTTCGGTAAGGACCTGCGGGTCGCCATGGCCCGTTTGGCCAGCTCGGTGCCGGAGCAACGGGAAGAGGCCTACAAGGCAGGCACGTACATCATCGAGGCGGCCGCGTTGCGAGAGCAACGGGCGCTCGGGACGATCAGGGATTTCAGCGGGACGGACCGCCAGGCCGATCAGGCGATCGCGGACGCTGTCGGACGCGTTACAGACCTGGCGGGTGCTCAGCGGGCCGCGCTGGATGGCTACTATAGGAGCCTGACCGGTAGGAGCGCACCCAGAGTCACGCTGAGCGCAGCGGAGCGTGCAGCCTCGAGCAAGGTGCCGGCATCAATTGATGACGTTGAGCGCTACCTGAACGACCGGCCAAGGCCAGCCACCGGGCTGCACGGGCTCATGGCCTTTGCCGTCTGGGGTCATGTAGACGGCCAGACATCTTACCTGGATATCTACAAGCAGGTGATGGCTGAGGCGATGGTTCACGGTGACTGGTACTACGGGACCGTGACACTCGAGCAAGTGGCGCAAACGCTGGACGCTGGTGTCCAGGCGGGTGTACTGGAACTCCGATAGTTCGTTGCAGGGCGATTGGAGTTCCCGTTGCCGGGAGGGCGTTACGGCCGCAGAGGCGCGTTACACAATTGGGTGGAAGTGCGCCTTGGGACCAACTCGGCCTTGAAGCGGGCGCGGTCGCCGATTGGCTTTGTGGTGTTGACGCTCGTCGCGCTGCAGACGCTGGCGACCAGCCTGGTTGCTCAGAGCGAGCCCCTGGTGAGCCATGCTGTCAGCATCCCACGGGTAGACGCCCAAGTCGAGATCGACGGCTTGCTCGACGAACCCGTATGGCAGAGTGCAGCGGTGTTGCGCGGCTTCACCCAATACTTGCCAGTCGACGGCCGTCCGGCCCACGATTCGACCGAGGTGCTAGCCTGGTATGCGCCGACCGCCCTCCACTTCGGCGTTCGCTGCTATGACTCCAACGCGTCTGTACGGGCCACACTTGCTGAACGCGACAAGATCGAGGGTGACGACTACGTCCAGATCTTGCTGGATACGTTCAACGACCGCCGGCAAGCCTTTGTCATCGGAGTCAACCCGTTGGGTGTCCAGTCCGATGGAATCCTGCGCGACGCGGACCGCCGCGCGGGCAGTGGCTTCTCTGCCGGGGGATCCGGCGCATACACCATCGACTTGAGTCCCGACTTCGTCTACCAATCGAAGGGTAGGCTCACCGGCTCCGGCTACGAGATCGAGATCCGCATCCCGTTCAAGAGTCTGCCATATCAGGCCGATCCCGAGCAGGACTGGGGTCTCAACGTAATCCGCAAGGTGCAACACTCGGGCTTCGAGGATACCTGGAGCCCGGTGCTCCAAGCGAACGCCTCGTTCCTGTCACAGAGCGGCGCTCTGACTGGCCTCGCCGAGCTGCGCCGTGGACTCGTACTGGATCTCAATCCCGAGACCACCGCCCGCGTGACGGGTGAGGAGGCCACTTCGGGCTGGGCGTACAGCGGTCCCGACCCCGAATTGGGCGGTAACCTCCGCTGGGGAGTGACCAACAATCTGACTCTGAGTGGCACGATGAACCCCGATTTCTCGCAGATCGAGGCCGACGTGGCCAGAGTCCAGTTCGACCCGCGGAGCGCCGTGTTCTTCCCAGAAAAGCGACCCTTCTTCCTCGAGGGAATCGAGCACTTCGAACTGCCCGAGCGGCTCATCTACACCAGGCGCATTGCCGCACCGATCGCGGCGGTGAAGCTTACGGGCAAGGTCTCGGGCACCAACGTAGCGCTACTGTCGGGTGTGGACGATCAAACGAGTTCCGCCACGGGTAGCGACAACCCCGTGCACAACTGGCTGCGCGTGCGCCGTGATCTGGGGGGCCAATCCCACTTGGGAATCGCCTACACCGACAAGGTAGACGGAGCTGATTACAACCGCGTACCCTCGGTCGACGGGCGCTGGGTGTTCGGTGGCCTGTATTCGGTGACGTTCCAGGGTGCCACGAGCTTCACCCGGTCAGGTGGTACGGTGACCAACGCACCGCTATGGAACCTCGCGTTCAGCCGCTCGGGGCGCACGTTCGGATTCACTTCGTCGTTCCGCGGCGTGCATCCGGAGTTCAGTGCACAAGGTGGTTTCATCAACCGCAGCGACGTCGTGAACGCAAGCTTCGTCCCTCGTGTCACGTTGTTCGGCCGTGCTGGGGCCTTGCTCGAGAGCTGGACCGGGAGTGTCAGCATGAGCGGTGCGTGGGATTACGACCGGTTCATGGCCGGCAACATCCCGGACGATCCCAAACTGCATCTCAACGGCGCCTTCGGCCTGCGGGGTGGCTGGCAGGTGGGCACGACGCTGGTCATCGAGTCGTTCAAGTACCCGCCACAGCTCTATAGCGATTACGTAATCGAGCGGACCACTTCCGCCGGCGTCGACACCATCCCGTACACGGGCACTGACCGCCTCTACAACCTGGACTTTCTTGGCAGCCTCACAACCCCGCGGTTCCAGAATCTCTCCGGCAACTTCCGCGTCATCTACGGCCGCGATGAGAACTTCTACGAATGGGCTCCGGCCAACGTTTTCTTTCTGACAGTGGACATCAACTGGCGTCCCACCGAGCAACTGCGGGTGAACGCGCTATACAACCATCAGCAGTATATCCGTCCCAGCGACTGGAGCACGGTGGGAATGCGGCGCATTCCGCGGCTCAAGCTGGAGTATCAGCTCTCCCGGTCGATCTTCGTGAGGTTCGTCGGACAGTACGATGCCGAGGTCCAGGACTCCTTGCGGGACGACTCCCGCACCAACGATCCGATTCTGATCTACGATTCCGAGACTGACACCTATGCGCGCGCGGGTCGCGAAGTGCGGAACGACCTGAGGGTCGATTGGCTGTTTTCCTACCGTCCCACACCGGGGACCGTGTTCTTTCTGGGCTATGGCAGCAGTCTGGAGGAGCCGGCCGCTTTCAGATTCCGCAGGATTGGGCGTGTGAACGACGGGTTCTTTCTGAAGTTGAGCTATCTGTTCCGCGTTTGATTGTTGGGGAATGGGTGGTTTCAGAACGATCGGACGGTGGCGAAACCACACGATACGGGCGACAATTAGCCTAGCATGAAGTTGGCAGAATCATTCAACACACGAAAAGAGGACACATGGCTGTGTACACTTGCGAGAAATGCGGCATGAGCGTCGGGAGCATCACGTGCGGCAAGTGCGGCAAGGAACTCGTTCACGAAAAACTGACCACCCCCGAAGGGGCCGTGGTATTCATCTCCCAGTGCCCGGAAGGCCACGGGAAGATAAAATCGCCCATGTGCTGCGGTCAGGACATGACGTGCTCCATCTGACCGCGTGACACCTGCTGCAGCAACCCGTGTCTTCTTGAAGTTGAGCTACCTGTTCCGCGTTTCGTCCATGCGGAACAGGTAGCGACGTTCGATCTTCCCCGTTGCGGGGCTTTGTGGTAGCGCTGGCTGCTACTGCAGACTGATCAAGTTGAGCTCTGCGGCGCTTTCCAGATACTGCAATACCGCTTCGGGGGCTACCAGCCCGTAGTAGTGCTCACCCGCCTCGCGTGCTTCGGCGGCCACATACTCGTAGATATCCAGGCCGGTCCGCTGGCCGTCGACGCAGTTGAGCACTTCGGAAGCCATCAAGTTGTGAAGCCCTGGGACTCCCCCGAGTCCAAAAAAGCCCGCCAGGAACTCCCTGGGCCCGCCGGTCACGGTCGGGCGAAGCTCGGCGAGGCGTCGCAGTGTCTCGGATCGCTGGATGGGTGGCGCGCGACGGCGATCAGTCAGGAGCCGGTAGTACTGCTCCAACTCACTCACAGCCTGCGTCTCACGTCGGTCCACTGCTTCGAGCAGCGAGGGTACCATTGCCGCACCGGTCGGGCCGAGTTCCTGCAACGAGGTCACGGCGAGGCGCTCGCGTGCGGCCGCGTAGCGGACCTGCTGGACGCCCCGGTGGTAGGCACCGGCTTTGTCAGCGTCCGTGCCGAGCCACGATAGGGCGAGGGCGAGGTTGTTTCCGATCCGCTGCGCGCCGCGGCCGACCGTCTCCGCCACCAAGGCCGGAGTGGTGGTCTCGTCGGCCGTCGCCATGATCCACGCCATGAGAGCAGTCGAGACAATGTTCCTGCCCAACTGCGTCCGATCGACGTTCCACAGGTCATCGTCCGAGCTGTGGATGTAGCGATCGGGCCAATTGGTAAACGTCACGCCCGGCACTCCGATGGGCGCTCCGTTGAATACGATATGGTCCGTGCTGCCGTGGAAGAAGATCATGCTGGCGTTGTAGCGGTGGCGCGTGCCGAGATGCGACAGGTGCGGCTTCGTATACAGGTCGGTGCCGAGAGTGACTCCGGGTCTCGTCTGCGCGAGCTGCGAGGTATTCGCGGCGACCATGTACTCGACGACCGCTTCCACCACGTCGTTGAAGAAGTGAAATCGGGACGCAGGAAGACGCGTCACGTTCTGCACTCGCATCACGTCCTGCGCCTGGTTTGCACCCACCATGTCGTTGTTGACGTTGACCCACATCTGATGGTGTGCCTCAGGATGATCGACAAAGTACTGGAACTCGCTCGAACCTTCCGTAGCCCACCAGAAGCGGATGTTGCGACGGGGCCTTGGGAGGTTCCCTTCGTCGATCAGCTTCTTGAACGCTCGTCCGATCTCGAGGAGGCTCGCCGTGCCGCTCGCATCGTCGTTGGCGGAGAACTTCTCTTCCTGGAGATGACCCGTGAGCACGATGTCCTGTCCCAGCTCTGGCTCGCTCCCACGGATGTAGGCCTCGACCATCACCTGCCACGGTTCAGCTCCCGCCACGGATGTGAACTCGGCATCCACCGCCGCCCGCACTCTGACCGGCGTCTCGGCCCTGGCCAGGCGTGCCTTGAGCGCCAGGCCCTGCCGCAGCGACAACACGAAGGCGAAGGTACTCAACTGACCGTCCGGACCTTCGGGCGAGACCTGGGACCAGCGCAGCTGGTCAGGACGGGAAATGGCCACGTCGCTCGACGTGCTCGGATACCAGACTAGACCTGCCGCACCTCGGTTCCAGACTGCCTCACTCATGACAACGGACATGGGTCCGTTGGCCAGCACGATCTTGCCGGACACGTCTTTGCCCGCGTAGTCCGCTTCCACGGTGCCGGTCCCCACGTCGATGATTTCTGTGGTCACGTCAGCCGCCCTGCTGTAGTCGGCCAAGTGCAGTGGGGTCTGTAGGGTACTGGCGATGCGTTCCCGCACCGGGTCTACGATCCACAGATCTGCAAACCGCCCGTTCCACGCTGGCGCCGGCCAGGGTATCGCTTGCTTGATCAACTGTACGTCCTCGAGCCCAAGCTCATTCGCTTTCCTCTCGTGGTACTGAGCCGCCTCCCACATGTCGTCCGAGCCTACAGCTCTGTGTAGTTGCGTCATGAAGCGGATGTGTTCGTAGGCGGCATCGCCCGAGATCTCTTGCGTGATGAGTTGGAGGTGTTCGGGTTTGACAATCGGGAGCGTCTGCGCGTGGAGTGCCTGTACGCCAGCGAGCATGAGGAGAACTGTCAATGTGCGCGTCATCTTTTGCACCGTGCCTTTCAGTAGCGAATTCCCCACAACCGTCTACTCTCTCTCGGCAATCTCTTCCTACCGCAAACCGATCAAGTCGAACTCAGCGAGTGCCTCCAGGTAGCGCTCCACGGCTTCCGGGGTCACCGTCCCATAGTAGTGCTCTCCCGCTTCACGGGCTTCCGCGGCCACGTACTCGTAGATCTCCAGACCGGTGCGCTCCCCGTCGATGCAGTTGAGTACCTCAAATGCCATCAAGTCGTGTAGTCCTGGGACGCCGGGGATCTGTTGCCTCACCGGCAGGAACTCCGTGGGGTCAGCAGTCACCGTCGGGTGCAGGTCAGCGAGGCGTCGCTGGGCGTCGGATCGCTCAACTTGAGGTGCCGGACGCTGGCCGGTGAGAAGACGGTAATACTGCTCCACCTCGCTCACCGCCTGCGTCTCCCGCTGGTTCACCGCCTCGAGCAACTGGGGAACCATCGCAGCACCCTCGGAGCCGAGTTCCTGCAACGACGTCACGGCCAAGCGCTCGCGTGCTGCTGCGTAGCGGACCTGCTTCACACCGCGGTGGTAGGCACCGGTCTTTTCGGTCTCCGTGCCGAGCCATGACAGAGCGAGGGCGAGGTTGTTTCCGATCCGCTGCGCGCCGCGACCGAGCGTCTCTGCCGCTAGGGCCGGAGTGGTGCTCTCGTCGGCGGTTGCCATGATCCACGCCATGAGCGCGGTCGAGACGATGTTCCTGCCGAACTGGGTGCGATCGACGTTCCACAGGTCATCGTCCGAGCTGTGGATGTAGCGGTCGGGCCAATTGGTGAAGGTTACGCCCGGTACTCCGATCGGTGCCTCGTTGAAAGTCATGTGGTCCGTGCTGTTGTGGAAGAAGATCATGCTGGCGTTGTAGCGGTGACGCGTACCTAGATGCGAGAGGTGCGGTTTGGTGTATAGATCGGTGCCGAGGACTACTCCGGCTCGCGTCTGTGCTAGCTGCGACGTATTCGCCGCGACCATGTACTCTATCACCGCTTCCGCCACGTCGTTGAAGAAGTGGAACCGAGATGCCGGCAGGCGCGTGATGTTCTGAACCCGCATTACGTCCTGTGCCTGGTTCGCGCCCACCATGTCGTTGTTGACGTTCACCCACATCTGATGGTGCGCCTCAGGATGATCGGCAAAGTACTGGCGCTGTGAGGAGATCTCGGTGACCCACCAGAAGCGGATGTTGCGCCGCGGACGCGGCAAGCTTCCCTCGTCGATCAGCTTCGTCAACGCGCGCCCAATCTCGAGCAAGCTCGCGGTGCCGCTCGCATCATCATTGGCTGAAGTCTTTTCCTCTTGGAGGTGTCCAGTTAGCACGACGTCCTGTCCCAGCTCCGGCTCTGTGCCCCGGATGTAAGCCTCCACCATCACTTGCCAGGGCTCGTCTCCTGCCTCGGAGGTGAACTCGGCGTCCACCACTGCTCGCACTCTGACGGGCGCTTGGGATCGGGCCAACCTTTGTTTGAGAGCGAGGCCCTGCCGTAACGACAAGCTGAAGGCGAAGGTGCTCAGCTGGCCGTCCGGCCCTTCGGGCGAGACCCGCGTCCAGCGCAACTGGTCCGGACGGGAGAGCGCGACGTCACTCATAGTGCTCGGGTACCAAACGACACCGGCTGCACCTTTGTTCCACACCGCTTCGCGCATCACCGCCTCCAGCGATCCGTTGGCGAGCACGATCTTACCTGAGACGTCTTTGCCTACGTAGTCCGCTGCATCGCTGCCTGTCCCTGCGTCGATGAGTTCGGTGGTCACGTCGGTTGCTCGGCTGTAATCGGCCAGGTGCAGTGGGGTCTGGAGCGTGCTGGCGATGCGTTCTCTCACCGGTTCTACGATCCACAGATCCGCGAAACGGGCGTTCCACGGGCGGCTTCCTCGAGAGTAGGCTTGCTTGATGAGTTGAACGTCCTCGAGTTCGAACTCCATCGCTTTCTGCTCATGGTATGCAGCTGCATTCCAGAGACCGTCTCCCCCGCCCGTCGTCCGATGCAGATGTGTCATCACGCGGATGTGTTCGTAGGCGGCATCGCCCGAGATCTCTTGCGTGATGAGTTGGAGGTGCTCGGGTTTGATAATCGGGAGTGTCTGCGCGCCGAGCGCCTGCACGCCGGCGAGCATGAGGAGAACTGTCAATGTGCGCGTCATTGTGATGCACCTTGCCTTTCCCCGCGTTGCGTTCGCGTTGAGCTTCAGTATTTGCTATGGAGTCGGACGGTAAGCGACATGTCACACCCTCCTCTACCGTTACTCAGTATCTCCAGCTCCGGACGTCCGCTCCCGGAGGTGCCGTCCGTGTAAGATGCCTGGCCATCTGCGGCAGGACGAACTCCACGCTGCTCTGCCCGGGCGGGGCGCCGGTGTAGCAGTGCGGTTGCCGCTCACCCCATTCCACGCTGCCGGCGTAGTACGGATCTCGTGTGCCCTCGAGGAATTGCTCCATCAGGCGCATGGCTTCCTCCAGCACGAAGGTGTCCATGTCGCCCATGTAGATGTGGATCTTGCCGCGGAGCTTGGGGCCGAGTGTCGCCCAGTCGCGCTCCAGGATGTGGCGCAGGTCGTAGTTCTCCCGCCAGTAATCGATCACGCCCTTGTCGATTGCGCCCGTGCGTTTGTCGTAGAGCAGACGTGTGTAGCCGTCCTCCGCCACGGGACCGTACACGGCCTGAAAGATGTCCAGCTGTCCGCCGGAACGTCCCCTGGTGCCTAGCACCAATTCGACAGTGCTGGCGTCCTTGTAAGTCATCAGCACCTGGTCGTCCACGCCTCGCATCACGGGTCTGATGGGGTCGTGTTTCCACTCGCTGTTAGGGTAGTAGGCGTTGTCGTCCTCGTAGATGTTGACTAGCTGGAAGTAGCGGAAGTCTACGGGATCGGGACAGAACGACCAGGTGCCGTTGAACAGGTCCGGGTAGAAGATCTGCACCGCTAACGCCCGCCAGCCGCCGGTGGAGCCGCCGAACAGCGTGCGGGCCCAGCCCTCGCCGATGCCCCGGAACTGTTGCTCGACGTAGGGGATCAGCTCCTGGGTGATCGCGTCCCCATACGGGCCCACGTTGGCGGAGTTCACGGCGTAGGAGTCATCGTAGTAGGGAGTTGGGTCCTGGGGCATGACGATGAGCATCTTGGGAAGCTGGCCCGACGTCCACTTGCGATAGAAGTCGTATGCGCTCGCCTGGCTGGCGCTGGCCCGGCCCGTTGCAGCGGGATCGGGGGGCTGTTCGCGGAACCAACCGAACGTCGGAGCGAAGTGCCCCTGCGAATAGGCCACGGGGTAACGTGCGTCGGGATACGACTCGAAGCCCGGGGGCAACAGCACGACTGCGCCGATGTACATGTCGGTGCCCCAGAACTCGCTCACCAGTTCGCTCTTGATCTTCACATGCTTGACGTAGCGAGTGTCCTCGGGCGGTTCGATAGGCGGGATCTTGTTGGTCAGCTCGATGCGAACCGTGCCGCCACCCTCAGGATCGATGGTGATCTGTTGCACGTCGCTGTAGAGATTGCCGGGCGAGATGTTCCAGTGCTGCCCCTCCCACTGATCCATGTGCAACTTGACGACGTGTCCGTCGGCCCGGTGAAACGTGGTGTACACGTTCAGCACCGCCTGGACATTGTACTCGCGGGCGGGGAGGTCTGCGATGCTACTCACCGGATAGCCGAGCACCGCGTCGTCGATGACCGCGCGTTGGCCGGGTGCGAGTCCCTCCACCTCTATACCGAAGAACGGTTGTGTCTGCGGTCCCCAACTGGCGGCGTGAAACCGCGGCTCTTGGTCGTCCCGAGTTGACAGGAGTAGCAGTGCTCGGCCATCGAGCGGTTGCGTTTCGATCGAGGCGGGGAAGGAGATCTCGAACTTGAGGTCGCTGCGTCCGGCGCCCGCGCCTTGGCAGGCAATCGTCCCCAGGGCTAGCAATGCAAACAGTGCCGCGTGCGTGGCCGTGATCGACTGATTCGCAAGCATACTGCGTACCTTCTGACCATCATTTCTGGTGTGACTGAACGGCGGGACGTGCATGGTATCACTCCTGAGTTGTCGTCGGGTCGAGACACCTCCTCTCGGCCATGGACTTATCACGATTTCCTCGTCCCGGCAAGCACTACTTGACGCGTGGTGGTCTCGCGGGACATACTATCCGGAGCGCTGTGGGCCCCCCTCCCTTTTTGCTTGGTCTGCAGCGTCGTGACCTGTAGGACAGGTAACAGCCCTAAAGAACTTCGTCTGCCACGGCGCCGCGTCTCTTGACTGGCGGTGAGCCGGGGGGAGTATTGCCGTTCCCGTGGTTGGCAGGCGGGTATGTAGTTTTTCGCTGGGACCGCCAGGGCAGTACTCTGGTTGCGGCCCCCTGTTCGACCCTCGCAGACCGGCTGCGGCCCTCCCGTTGCAGCGGTCGAAAGGAGGCAGGTCATGGGCAGGAGACTTGTTCTTTGTGCGCTCGCGTTGCTGTTCGCTTTGGGTGGCGATGCGCTCGCGCAAACACGAGTGATCGCTGGGCGCGTCATGGACGCGACCGCCAACACACCCCTCTCCTCGGCACAGATCCTGGTAGTGGGCGCAACTATCTCGGCGACAACGAACGAGAACGGCAACTTCAGCATCGGGGTGCCCGACAGTACGGTCCGCCTGATGGTCCGCATGATCGGATACCGCCGGGCCGAAGTAGTCGTGCCGCGGACCCAGAGCAGCGTGTCGGTCTTTCTCGAGGCCGACATCCTGCGGCTGGAAGAGATCGTCGTGACCGGCACCGCGACGGGCGTAGAACGCCGCAACCTGGCTCAGGCGATCTCCACAATCAGCAGTGAGGAGATCGCGCTGGCGCCAACCCAGACCGTCGAGGCAGCCTTCTACGGTAGGGTGGCGGGCGCCGACGTCCAGGCCAACAACGGTGCCCCCGGCGGAGGGATGCAGATTCGACTGCGGGGCGTATCGTCGATTCTCGGTGCTTCGTCGCCGTTGTACGTGGTCGACGGGGTTGTCGTGAACGACGGGTCCATCGGAACGCTGTTGGGCACGGGGAGCCGATTCATCACGCGAGCGAACGCCGGTACGGAGGAAAACTCGCCCAACCGGATCGCGGATCTGAACCCGAACGACATCGAGAACATCGAGATTCTGAAGGGCGCCGCTGCGGCGGCGATCTATGGGTCCAAAGCCAACAACGGGGTGATCTTGATCACGACGAAGCGTGGCCGTGTTGGCCGGCCGCAGTTCGACATCACGCAGCGCTTTGGCGTCCCGGCGATGTCCAACAAGCTTGGCTTGCGGACGTTCGAGACTCTGGACGATGCAATAGAGGCATTCGGCCCGTGTGCGGCGCCAGCCGGGCCGCAGCGCGACCCGACCGCGTCCTGCAAGTCTGACGACGGCTGGGTGGCTGGTAGGGCGTTCGATCACGAGCAGGAACTCGCCGGCAACAACCCGCTCTCGTATGAGACTTCTCTCAGCGTAACCGGTGGGACCGAGGACACTCGCTACTTCGTGTCGGCCCTTGTGAAACACGATGGTGGTATTGTCACCAACACCGGATACAACAAACAATCCCTCAAGCTGAACATCGATCAGGACGTGGGATCAGGCGTGCAGTTCCAGCTCAGCACCAATGCCGTCCACTCGTACGCGTCACGCGGACTGACCAACAACGACAACCGCAGCGTAAGCTATTGGATGGCGCTCCCGCAGGTACCGACCTTCATCGATATCAGGCAGCGCGACGACGGATCTTGGCCGGTTAGCCCGTTTGCGAACAGCAATCCCCTCGAGACGGCCGCGCTGGTCAAGAACGACGAGAACGTCTATCGCTTCATCGGTTCCGCGAACCTGAGCTGGGACGCTCTGAAGACTGCATCGCACGAACTCCGGTTCTCCGTGGTAGGAGGAACCGACTATTTCAGTCAGAAGAACTTCACTTTTGCGCCGCCGGAGGCTCAGTTCGAGCCCATCGACGGCAAGCCCGGGACGTCGATTCAGGGCACGGCCTCCAGTCTGAGCTACAACGTCAACTTCAATGGCGTGCACACCCTCACCCCGAGCGATGCGCTGTCGGCCACGACGTCCCTCGGGTGGCAGTATGAGGTGCGGGACATCGACAACATCATGAGCATTGCAGAGGACCTCGTAGGCGGTCTGGCGAACATAGAGGCCGGCACCGTGACGCAGCTCAACCAAGAGCGCCACCGGACCGAAGAGATGGGGTTGTTCGCTCAGGAGGAGGTGTTGATCGCCGAGCGATTGATGCTTACCGCTGGCCTGCGGGTGGATCGGAGCAGCAACAACTCCGATCCCGATAAGACCTACGTCTATCCCAAGGCCGCCGCATCCTACCGCGTCCCGGTGGGCGTCGGTGTCTTCAATGAGATCAAGTTGCGGGCGGCCTACGGCGAGTCCGGCAACCAGCCCCAATATGGGACCAAGTTCAGCCCGCTGAATCCCGGGAACATCGTAGGGCTCCAGACTCTGCGACTTGGCACCACCGTCGCCGCTCCGGATATCCGGCCCGAGCGACAGAAAGAGATCGAGGGCGGCGTCGACGCCGCGTTGTTCGACAACCGGGCGTCGTTGGAGGTGACGGTGTACCAGAAGCGGATCACGGACTTGCTGGTGCGCCAGTCGTTGGCGCCATCGACCGGCTTCAATCGGCTCAACTTCAACGGTGG
>JBDHKN010000021.1:0-50198 GCA_039586365.1 Gemmatimonadota bacterium
TGGATAGTAGAACCGCACGATCTGTCCATAACTCAGCGTTGGACTTGTATCAGCCTCCGGCTCACGCATGGATCTGAGCTTGCTCACACTGTTGTGCGCCATCCAGCGACTAGCCAGGGCCTCGACCGAAACACCAACCGCCAGTGCCGCAGCGCCAACGTACACACCAGGTGGTGCCAGCAACACGTACAGCGTGACAGCCGTTGTTGCCATTGTCACCAGCCTAAGTACCGTGCCGTAGGCCACGAGCCGTGTACGACCGTCGCGGATCAACAGACCTTGATAGAATCGGCGGTACCCGATCGCGCCCGGCCAAGGCAGCAGAATCCACAAAGCCACATAGGTGAGGCTCGCCACTTCCTTGGGAAGAGCGATGACGTCTTGCATCAAGAAGGCGTAGAAGGGTGGCACCAGGATCAACAGCATTACGCCTGTAACTGCGGCATTGAGACAGTAGGTGAACTTGCGTAGCCGATTGAAGTTGGTAGCGTTATCTACCAAAGCCGTTGACGCGCTCATGATCATGATGACGGGCGCCTCCACCAGGAGCGCGAATGCAAAGGCAACGCCGTGTGCGGCGAGGTTGAACTTGGGATCCGCGAGCCGGGCGATGACAGCGGCCAAAAACGGCCCTTCGAGCGACATCATCAGCCACGTGGCTGCGAGGGGAAGCCAGAAGAGGAAGATGGACTTCTGAGAGTGCTTCAGGGCTGCGTCTCCGGCGGAAGATCGGGATAAAGATACCAGGGATGCGAGAAGTAGGCTTCACCGCTCGCCCGCGAGTTCGTCAACTGATTCTGGACCCAACAGGAGCACCTTGGGTGTACCATGGTGGCACAGCTAGTCGTACGTTGCTGGCCACTAATGGTTAGAACTGAGTCACACTTATCACGAACGCCGATGAGATCTGCGCTGACACGTGTAGTCCTATGTGGGTGTTATCTGTGCAACGCTGCGTGCACTGGATTAGCCGACTCGAGGGTTGTCGAGTGCATTGCACCGGCCAACGCCGGTGGTGGTTGGGATCTGACCTGCAGAACGATAGGACGAATCCTGTCAGAACTCGAGCTCGTGAGCGGAACAGTGCGGGTAACCAACATGCCCGGGGCAGGTGGCGGAGTGGCCTTCGTCCACACCGTCACTCAGCGAGCAACCGATCAAAGCCTCATCGTCGCCGCGAGTTCGAGCACGACGCTGAACCTGGCTCAAGGTCTCTGGGGATCTCTCACCGAAAGAGACGTTCGCTGGCTCGGGGCCGTCGGGGCTGAGTATGGAGCCTTCGCAGTGCGATCTGACGCCCGGTGGCAGCATCTGGGAGAATTGGTGGAGGAGTGGAGGCGCAATCCCGCCGCAATTGTGGTGAGCGGCGGCAGCGCAGTGGCTAGTCAGGATCACATGAAAGTCCTCCTCCTGGCAAACGCCGCTGGGATCAATGCCGCCAAAATCCGCTTTGTTCCCTTTGACGGCGGCGGTGAAGCCATGTCGGCGTTGCTGGGAGGATTCGTCCAGCTGTTCTCCGGCGACGCCTCCGAGATGATCCCACAACTCGACGCGGGGAACGTCCGAGTCTTGACGGTGTTCGCTCCCGAACGACTTGGCGGGCGGTTTGCTGATGTTCCTACCGCCAGAGAATCAGGCTTCGACGTGGAGTGGATCAACTGGCGCGGCCTGTACGTACCCGCGGATGTCTCACAGGAAGCCTACACCGTCTGGCTCGACAGGATCACGGTGCTCGGCCAGTCCGAAGCGTGGCAGCGGGCCCGGGAACAGAGCCGACTCGAACCGTTCTTGCTCGTCGGTACGGAATTTGAGCAGTTTGTGCACGATCAGGTCGTGACATTCCGCGACATGGCGAGAGAGATCGGGATCGTCCAATGACGAAGCTGCCGAGTGACAGGATCGTTGGCGCACTATGCCTGTTGGCGGCGGCACTGATCGCGATAGAGGCTCGTACATTCACCGTCAGCTTCCTCACTGACCCAATTGGACCCAAGGCTCTACCGTTCTTGGTGGCTGTGCTGTTTGCCGTTGCTGGGGGCTCTTTGCTAGCGCGTCCCCAACCCGAGCCGTCCTGGCCAAGTCGGACGATTTGGTTGCGGGGTGGTATGGTGGTTTCAAGCCTAGCACTCTATGCCTCCATCCTTCCGTTCCTCGGGTTCTTCGTGTCGACCACACTCGAAGTGACGGTCTTGGCCCTGCTATTCAAGGGACCGCCGGTCAAGAGCGTGGCTGCAGCTGTGGCTTACAGCGGCGTGCTCTACCTGCTGTTCGTGTACGTGTTTGGCCTGCCGCTTCCGGTCGGCAGCCTCTTTGTGGGAGGGAACTGAGCTTGGAGGCGTTGGCCCAGCTGCTGGGCGGCTTTGCAGTGGCGCTGCAGCCGTTGAACCTGGTGGTTGCATTCCTGGGCGTTCTCATCGGAACGGTGGTCGGCATGCTTCCCGGAATCGGTCCGATCAACGCTATCGCCGTGCTGATACCGATAACATTCGCCTCCGGCATGCCCCCCGAGTCCGCCTTGATCCTTCTCGCCGGAATCTACTACGGCTCCCAATTCGGAAATTCAATCAGCACGATTCTGCTCAATGTTCCGGGGACCGCATCGGCAGTCGTCACCGCCCTGGATGGCCATGCGATGACCAAGCTGGGCCGGGCCGGGCCCGCCCTTGCCATGTCGGCCATCGCCTCTTTTGTCGGTGGTACGTTGTCGGTCTTCGGGCTCGTTCTGTTTGCTCCAGCACTGGCTGGCTGGGCCATCCGGTTCGGTCCTGCCGAGTACGTGGCACTCATGATCTTCGCATTCTCCGCCCTCTCGAGCCTGACGGGAGGGAGTGTGCCAAAGGCACTGCTGGCCACGGGAATGGGATTGTTCCTCGCAACCGTGGGGATCGATCCTCACAGCGCTGTTCCGCGCTTCACATTCGGTCAGCTAAAGCTGCTCGATGGTATGGACTTCGTTGTCGTGACAGTTGGCCTCTTCGCTGTTAGCGAAGTCCTTCAGGTCCTCGAGGAAACGGAGCAGGGCCAGGCTGTGGTCACCCCGTTTGGGAGGGTCAGGATCAGGATGCAGGAACTCGTCAGCACTGCGTGGACCATGATCCGCGGCAGCATCAGCGGGTTCTTCATTGGAGTGTTGCCGGGCGCAGGGGGCACGATAGCGAGCTTCGTTGCATATGCGACCGAACAACGTCTCGTAGATCGGGAGGGAACATTCGGCAAAGGGGATATCCGAGGTGTAGCGGCACCCGAGGCGGCCAACAATGCAGCTGCAACTGGCGCCATGATTCCCATGCTCACATTGGGTGTGCCGGGAAGTGGGACGACAGCGGTCCTGCTCGGTGCTTTGATAGGACTCAACATCACCCCAGGGCCACTCTTGATCCAGCACAACCCCGAAGTGTTCTGGGGCCTCGCAGCGTCGATGTATATCGGCAACGCCTTTCTTCTGCTCCTCAACCTGCCGCTGATTGGCATATTCGTAAGGGTGCTCACGGTACCGCGGTGGTTTCTGCTGCCCGCGGTCGCGGCTTTGAGCTTCATCGCGGTGTACGCTGTGAACCAGAGCCCGTTCGATCTGATACTGATGGCTGGTTTCGGCTTGCTCGGTTACTTCCTGCGGAAACTGCGCATACCGCTGGCCCCCATCATCCTGGGCCTGGTACTGGGTCCACTGGTCGAGAAGAATCTCCGACGCGCCTTGGCACTGAGCGGAGGCGACTGGAGAGTGCTGTTCTCCAGCCCGCTCGCCATTGGCCTCTGGGCGGTTGCAGCGCTGAGCCTCCTTTTGCCGGTGCTGCTCTCCCGAGCCGCAACTGCCCGCGGTGCGATCGCAAGCACTTCAGAACCGGACTAGGCCGGCCAGGGCGACACTAGGCAGTGAACAGCTGTCAGTTATCGGCTGACCGCTGATCGCCCATCCTAATAGCCAACAGCGGCCCCACCGCGGCGTGGATCTGAGGCACCCTCCAGAGTACCATCTGACAGTACCATGATTGCCTGGATGTCTCCGATGTACGGGTACAGAGAGGAGGGATCGTATCGCTCTCGCAGGACGTGTCCCATTGCTTCGAGGGTGGCGATCGTCTTCGGAGCGAGTGATCCCCGTTCGTAGTCAATACGATCCGGGAGATGCTGGTGATGAATCCGCGGAACCGCCACCGCCGCAACCACGTTCATTCCGTAGTCAACCACGTTGCTGATGTTCTGGAACACGTTGGTGATAATAGTGGCCCCACCCGGAGAGCCGACCACGTAGAACAGTGACCCGTCTGGCCGTGAAACGATGGATGGGGTCATGGCGCTCAACATCCGTTTGCCGGGAGCGATTGCGTTTGCCTCACCCTGCACTAGACCGAACATGTTTGCTGTTCCAGGTTTTGCGGCGAAGTCATCCATCTCATTATTGAGGAAGAAACCCGCGCCGGGAACGACGGCCTTGATGCCATAGAACGAGTTGATTGTGGTCGTAATCGCCACCGCGTTCCCAGCCCCATCCACCACCGAGAGGTGAGTAGTGTTGTGATCCTGCTCGTACAATCCCAAGCCGGGACCGACCGCCGCCGACGGTGTGGCACGCTCGAGCGAGATTTGTGACCTACGTGTTGCTGCGTAACTTGCTGAGACGAAGCTATCCAATGGAATCTCAACGAAGTCGGGATCGCCCAGGTAGGTGTTTCGGTCAGCGTAAGCACGCTTCCATGATTCAACCAAGAGATGGACCATAGTGGCGGAGTGCCAATCGAGGTTACCGAGTTCATAACCCTCCAAGATCTTGGCCATCGCCGCCAGGGTGGCGCCACCCGAAGAAGACGGAGGCATCGAGATCACGGTGTACCCACGGTACTCGAACCGGACGGGGTCCCGCCAAGCCGGCGAATAGGCGGCAAGATCATCTAATGTGATGAGGCCTCCCCCTCGCCGCATTTCCTCGACGACCAGTCGTGCCGTCTCGCCGGCGTAGAATCCGTCACGTCCCTCCTGTTGAATTCGGATCAAGGTACGGGATAGATCTGCTTGGACCAGCGTGTCCCCTAACTGCGGTGCCCTTCCGTTCGCAAGGAAGATCGCGGCAGTCTGCGGGTGTCTGGCGAGGTCTGACTCGTGGGCTGCGAGCGAGCGAACCTGCCGCTCGCGAACCTGGAAGCCTTCCGCTAAGGTGATCGCCGGCGCGATGAGAGCCGCCCACTGCAAGACACCATAGCGTTGATGCGCTTCCCATAGTCCAGCCACTGTACCGGGGACGCCTACAGCGCGGTGCCCTACCCGCGATCCATCGGTCAGGTTACCGTTGCCATCGAGAAACATGTCACGCGATGCCGCCAGCGGAGCTCGTTCGCGGTAATCGAGTGTCGCAGCTGAACCATCAGCAAAGCGGAGCACCATGAAACCGCCACCCCCGATGTTGCCGGCTTCCGGATTGACTACGGCGAGGGCGAAAGAAGCTGCGATCGCCGCATCCACCGCGTTCCCGCCAGCCCTGAGTATCTGTACACCGACTTCACTGGCGTATGTATCAGTAGTCACGACCATTCCGTGTTCGGCTCTCACCGGCTGAGCTTGGATGTCGAAGGACCAATCGGGTGGTACGGCCGCTTTCCACGCAGTGTCGGTGCACGAGACAAGAGGTGCGCAGACTATCAAGGTGACGATTACCGATCGCTGCACGATGACAACCCCCAATTCACAGGTGAGGCTTGGTAGCGACGCCAACTCGACGCCGAGCAATTGAAGCTCAATGATTGAATCTGCCTACGGGAACATCCAAGGTATGCTTGGCTGTTGTTGGAAGCTAGACACTCGCTCCGACACCTTTATCGCTGGCATTCACGCATTCTTCACGACAGCTTTAACGCGATAACCCGTACTTGTGTGCGCGACGTAGCTGCCCTACGGGGCCACAACACCACTGGTTCCGGCTGCTCCGGACAGACGAGGGATGGGAATTGACTGACTTGAAACTGGACGAGACAACACTGCGCACCGTCATCGAGGCAGCACCTTGTGCCATGATCTTGGTCGATGACAACGGATCCATAGCGCTGGTGAACCGCGCGACCGAGAGACTCTTCGGCTACGATCGAAACATGCTGCTCGGGAAACCGATAGAGATCCTAGTGCCGGAAGCCGCCCGTAAAGCACACCATTCTCACCGGCAGCGCTTCAGCGATGTTCCTGACGCTCGGCCCATGGGCAAGACTCGCGACCTCATGGCTCGACACCGTGACGGAACTGACGTCCCCGTCGAAGTCGGACTGAGCCCAATCCAGACTCCCGACGGCGTGTTTGTGCTCAGTGCCATTGTAGATCTGACCGAAAGGAAGCGGACCGAGCGGAGAATGGATGAGCAAGCTCAACGATTGGCGGAGGTCAACGTCCGACTGGAGGCGATGGCCGCCACTGACAGTCTTACATCTCTATGGAATCGCCGCGCCTTCCTCGATCAGTTGGGCATTCAGATGGAATCCGCGCTGCGTAATGGTAGACCGCTGTCGGTACTGATCCTGGATGTAGACCACTTCAAGCCATACAACGATCACTTCGGACATTTGGCCGGTGACGAGGTGCTGCGGAGATTCGCAAATATCCTGCTGGGAATGGCTCGGCGAAGTGACTACGTTGCACGTCTCGGTGGAGAGGAGTTCGGCGCCGTCCTGCCCGAGACCGACCGACCAGGAGCGGTGAGGCTGGGTGAGCGTTTCCGAACTGCGATCGAAACCGTGGCATGGCCAAAGAGACCGATCACAGCGAGTATCGGTGCCACCACGGCCCACTTCACCAGCCAAGGCCCGCGGCCAACGTCGGAGTGGCTATCCAGGCTACTGATGGACGCTGACCGAGCACTCTACTACGCAAAGGAGCACGGTAGGAACAGGGTGGTACACGTGCAAGACATTCTGCAACAGACTTGATACGTGACTCCAAACTCCAGCAAGCAGTGAGACAGAGACACCGGCCTTCAGACTCAGCTCTGGGGTCCCCACAAATGGTTGTAGCAAGTTGCCGTTCGACGTAGTAGTCTTGTTGTGATCCCTGACGTTTGGACCTTGAAGAACTGCGGAGTACCCTTCTGACAACGAGCTTCGAGAGTGGCAAACTCTGGCAGTCCATTAGGGAGCGATCCGAGCATGCGGTCCGCTCCGGGGCACTCGTGAACATAGCCACGCGTATCGAACTCGTGGAGCAAGCCGGCGTCCGGTTCCTGGTTCGGGTCTTGGAGAGCATCGACCGCAAGCTGGTCGCAGGACTAATGCAAGAAGAGACCGGCGTCAATCCCTTTCTCCCCTACGATGAGGACGTGTTTGTCGCGGAAATCAGCGACAGCCACGTGTGCCTGCTGAACAAGTTTAACGTCGTCGAACACCACGTGTTGATAGTCACTCGAGTCTTCGAAGACCAGGATACTCTGCTGACTCAGCGGGACTTCGCAGCGATGTGGCTTTGTTTGAAGGAGTTTGACGGACTTGCGTTCTACAACGCAGGCACAGTGGCCGGTGCGAGCCAGCCACACAAGCACCTGCAGCAGGTACCGGTACCCTTCGGGCCCGGTCCGGAGCGCGTGCCTATCGAACCGTTTATCGCTCGTGCGGAGTTCGTTGGACGGTGGGGAACAGTCCCGGAGTTCCCCTTTGTACATGTCCTAACGCACGTCTCCGAGTTGGCCAGCCTTACCGCTCTCGATGCGGGGCTTGCTACTCAGAGGGTCTATACGGAGATGCTCGCTGCCGCCGGTGTGTCCGGCCCCTACAATCTTCTGGTCACCAAGGACTGGATGTTGCTTGCGCCGCGCTCGAGGGAGGCGTGCGATCACATCTCGGTCAACGCGCTGGGCTTCGCCGGCTCCCTGCTGGTGCACAACGAGGATGAGCTTCAGCGCGTTCGCAGGGAAGGACCCCTGGCTATTCTAGAGCAAGTAGGGGTGAGTAGACCGGGCCACCAGGGTTGAGTTCGAGCCTTTACATCTACAATTTGGATCTCTTGTCGACATCGTTTCGACCGCTCTTCCCAATCACCAGTGTTTGTTGCGCCTGCTAGACGGAGTCTGAAACATCGATGGATGCACAGGTCCCAGCGACCAAGATCCTGATCTTGTTCGCACATCCTGCATTGGAGAAGTCTCGGGTGAATCGACGACTAGCCGACGTCGTACGTGATCTACCTGGGGTGACGTTCCATGACCTCTACGAGGTCTATCCGGAATTCGATATCGACGTTCCGACAGAACAATCGCTGCTTGCGGCGCACCAGCTGGCAGTGTTTCAGCATCCGTTCTTCTGGTACAGCACCCCGGCCATCTTGAAGCAGTGGCAGGACCTGGTGTTGCAGCACGGCTGGGCGTACGGATCTGCTGGCACCGCATTGCGTGGTAAGATGATGCTCAGTGTCGTCACCACAGGGGGACGCGAGGATGCCTACCGTCGAGATGGCTTTAGCCGATTCACGGTACGAGAGCTTCTAGCACCAATCGAACAGACAGCTTACTTGTGTGGCATGGATTACCTACCTCCATTTGTTGTGCACGGTACCCACAGAATGACTGACGTTGAGATAGCACGGCATGCTGACGACTACCGCCGTGTGATCTGTGCGCTGAGGGATGGTCGCATCGATTTCGCTGCCGCGCGCCGTCATGATCGGATCAACCGGAGACTGGACGAGATCGTTCAGGATCCGATGGTGGAGCGCTGATGCACGGGGAAGGCTTCTTCTACCAGGCATTCGTCTACCTGGCCGCGGCAGTGATTTCGGTCCCCGTCGCAAGACGCCTTGGACTCGGTTCCGTATTGGGCTACCTGATCGCTGGGGTTGCCATTGGTCCCTTTGGCCTCGGACTTATCGGCGAGGAGGGCCAGAACATCATGCAGTTCGCCGAGTTTGGGGTCGTCATGATGTTGTTCCTCATAGGGCTGGAACTCGAGCCGACCCGTGTATGGCGGTTGCGTGCACCTATCCTAGGTCTTGGAGGTCTGCAGGTTGTCAGCACCGCTGCGGTTGTGGCAGGGATCGGTCTAGCGATCGGGCTTCCCTGGCAGGCAGCTACCGCCATCGGTCTCATCCTTTCCTTGTCATCGACAGCGATCGTTCTTCAGACCCTGAACGAACGAGGACTGATTAAGACCGGTGGCGGACAGAGCTCGTTCTCGGTACTGCTGTTTCAGGACCTTGCCCTGATACCTATGCTCGCGGTCTTGCCACTCCTGGCAGCTTCTACTGCTGCGGTGCACGGTGGTGAGACGACTGCTGCGCACGGATCGACGTGGGTGGCAGGACTACCTGCCTGGGAGCGCACCGCGGTGGTGGTCGGAGCTGTCGCGACCATCGTGGTCGGCGGTCGATTCCTCACTCGCCCGGCCTTTCGACTCATCGCTCGAACACGACTGCGAGAAATCTTCACAGCAGCGGCACTGCTCCTGGTAATTGGGATCGCCCTCCTCATGGCACAGGTGGGGCTCAGTCCCGCACTTGGCACCTTCGTTGCGGGAGTAGTTCTGGCAAACAGTGAGTACCGTCACGAACTCGAGAGCGATATCGAACCGTTCAAAGGTCTCCTGCTTGGCCTCTTCTTCATTGCGGTTGGAGCCTCCATCGACTTTGCCCTCATTGGCTCCCGACCTTGGTTGATACTGGGACTCGTGGCAATCCTGCTCACTGTCAAGTTCGTTCTGCTGTTCGCCCTCGGTCGGGTATTCGGGATGGGACTAGACCAGAACCTCCTCTTTGCCTTTGCCCTGGCGCAAGGCGGTGAGTTCGCTTTCGTGTTGTTCTCCTTTGCTACGCAGAACGACGTGCTGGAGCAGGAAATCGTGGCACCTCTGGTCGCAGTCGTCGCGCTCTCGATGGCCCTGACCCCATTCGTGATGCTAATCAATGAGCGGCTCTTCCAACCCCGATTGGGAACCCGGACAGCTGAGAAGCGGGAGGCGGACGTTATCGACGAGGAGAGCCAAGTCATTATCGCTGGCTTCGGCCGCTTTGGCAGTGTGGTCGGCCGACTACTCACGGCCAACGGCGTCCGCACTACGGTGCTCGACACAGACTCGGACCAAGTTGATATGTTGCGTAGGATCGGGCTCAAGGTCTTCTACGGAGATGCCTCACGTCACGACTTACTCGCATCGGCTGGCGCCGCAACTGCCAGGTTGCTACTCCTTGCCCTAGACAGCCCAAGCAAAACGGCCGAGCTAGTGCGTACGGCTAGGAAGCACTTCCCCCATCTCACCATTCTCGCACGAGCGAGTGGCCGGTCGGACGCCTACGATCTCATAGAGTTGGGAGTTGAGCACGTGTACCGCGAGACCCTCGATACGTCGCTACGGATGGGCGTCGATGCTCTGCGCCTGGTAGGGCTAAGGACCTATCACGCGCACCGAGCAGCACGCAAGTTCCGGATGCACGATGAGGCATCGGTACGTGACCTAGCTGCTATGCGACACGACCGGGAGTCTTACATCAACCTCGCCCGCGAACGCATCCGTGATCTCGAGGAACTTCTCTTGTCTGACCTGAGGGATCGCGATGCAGACGCTGATGCCGGCTGGGACACGGACTCTCTGCGCCAGGAATTCGGACAGCCAGCCGACGATTGACTCTGTATACTCAAGGGAGCCACCGTGTCTCCCCATGGCCCATGATCCAGAGTCTGTCCGGATCCAAGCCGTGTCGCTGCCAAATCGCCTTCGCCCGCTCTGGGGGCTCTGACATGGGCTCGTCGGTCAACTTGAAGGTTCCCCAATGCATCGGCACCATAGGACAGGTTAGCTTCGAATCAGCAGTGAGCTCCAAGAAACTCTCAATGGCCTCTTCAGGATCGAGATGTACTGGTGCCATGAACCATCGGGGATCGTATGCCCCGATCGGCATCAATACCGCATCGAACGGACCGAAGCGTTTGCCGATCTCGCTGAAGGAAGGGTGACGGCCGGTATCACCCACAAAGTAAACACGGCGCCCCCCCCCGGTTATAGTCCAGCCACACCAAAGAGTCTGGTTGCGGCGAACGCCGCGGCCTGAGAAGTGTTGTGCGGGTACACAACCGAGTTCCACCCCAGCATGGATTTCTCGCTCCTCCCACCAGTCGAGTTCCTGAACCGTCATGACCCCCTTCTTCTTCATGAACGGGAGCAGACCAAGGGGTACAATCCATCTCGCTCTCGGATGGGCACTGACAGTCCGTTGCACTGTACCAGAATCCAAGTGGTCGTAGTGGTCGTGTGAGAGCAACACCAAATGGATGGGTGGCAGCTGCTCAAACCGAATTCCCGGTGGCATGTAGCGCCGCGGACCCGCGAACTGCACCGGTGAACACCGCTCACTCCACACCGGGTCAGTCAGCACGTTCTTTCCCCCGATTTGAATGAGGAAGGTCGCATGCCCGACCCAGGTGAGTGACACCTCACTGGCTTGTGCCTTCGGGTCTGCGAACGCGGGAATCGCACGAGGGACCGCACCGCGTCGGGTGCGATCAATGCGTGGCTTGACCGTGCGGGTCACAGCCCAGCGCAGCATGCCGGTGAAAACCGGCTGTCCCGCCTTGGGCCAGGGATTGCGGAATCCACCGCCAAGATCGTGATGACCGCCGTCACCGCCGCTCACGGTCCCTCACCATCTCCAGAAATCCCCTTGCAACTTCCTTGACATCCCACCTCTCGACATCGACCAGACGGTTGAGTCGCCGCATCTCCTGCTCGTCCAACGTTCCTGCCAGTTCGAGTAGAGCTTGCCGCACGACCGGGAAGAGTTCCAACGTCTCCGCTCGCACCACCGGCACTGCTTCATAAGACGGGAAATAGGATCGATCATCGACTAGTTGGAACAGATCTAGGGCTTCGATCTGCCCATCCGTGGAGTTGCCGGCGACAATATCCACGCGTCCTTCAGCAAGGGCGCGATAGGTGAGCCCCAGATCCATTTCCACTGGGGGACCATTGAACGAAATGCCGTAGTGCTCGAGCAACCCACGATACCCATCTGCTCGTTCTATGAACTCATAACCCGCTCCGAAGCGCCACTGGGTGGCATACTCGGCTATGTCGGACAGCGACAATACACCCAGCTCTCTGGCGTCGGTACCGCGCACCAACATGGCGAACGTGTTGTTGAACCCCAGGGGCTCTGTCCAGGTCAGGTCCCAGCGATCAGCGTATATGCTATCGAGAATGTTCCTGACCAGTAATGGATCTCTCTCCTCAGGCAATTCGAGGATGGCGGTATAGGCAGTGCCCGTATATTCGATGTAGACGTCCAGCTGACCCGAAGTCAACGCGTTGTGGCAGATGAATGACCCGCCGAGGTTGAATCTGCGACCGACCTCGAGGCCATGATTTTCGAGTTGCTGTGCTACGATTTCTCCGAGCAGGACCGACTCGGTGAAGTTCTTGGAGCCAACGACGATTGTGGCTCCGGCACTGCAGGAAACGAGAAATGGAAGAACGGGAAGAATCATGGCGCGACACCAGACCACCCCCGACAGCCTGTCTCCGTTCAGCCCCTCCACCATGCTCCCCCTGCTGCTCAGCTTACTCTCCAATCCAACTTCCGCTCGATGAAATGCAGTCCCCCATCAACCAGCAGTGCCAACATCGCTGCCGGAATCGCACCTGCCATGATTACTGCGTTGTCAACCATCGCGAGTCCTCGGAATATGAACACGCCAAGCCCACCAGCTCCGATTGCTGCGGCGATGGTTGCTATCCCGACTCCTATGACGGCCGCCACTCGGATGCCCGCCAGCATTACAGGTGCGGCCAAAGGAAGTTCCACGATACGCAGCAGTTGCCAATCAGTCATCCCCATTCCCCGTGCGGCCTCACTTATTGCGGGATCGACGCCATCAATCCCAGTGAGAGTGTTGCGAATGATGGGTAGGAGTGAATACACCACTAGGGCAACAATGGCGTTCTTAGCTCCAAGCCCGATCAACGGTACGGCCAGGAGGAAACCAAACAGCGCCAAACTGGGGATTGTCTGCATGACGTTTGCCAGACCGAGGATCGGCCCGCGCAGTACCGATCTCCGCGCAATGAGCACACCAAGGGGGACTCCGATTGCTATCGCGATGCCCACCGACACAGCCACCAGACCCATGTGCTGCAATGTTCTCGCAAGCACGTCCGCCCGATTGTCGATCATATAATCGAAGATGCTCATGCGAGTTCCCGAAGTGCCCTGACACTCGATCTTTCGTTCCGTTGGAACTCCGCCACGGTTCCCACGAAACTGGATCGCCCGTCCTCCAGAACGACAATTCGGTCCGCCAACGCCAGGGCCTCTCTCACATCGTGGGTCACGAAGACGACTGTCTTCTCAAGTTGTTGGACCAGAGATCTGAACTCCCTTTGCATATCGGCTCGTGTCACAGGGTCAACAGCTCCGAACGCCTCGTCGCCCAGGAGGATTGGTGGATCGGCGGCCAGGGCGCGGGCGACTCCGACCCGCTGTCGCTGCCCACCAGACAATCCCTGAGGCCGCCGATGGCTGAACTGCTCCGGTGGCAGTCCAACTAGTGCCAGCAGTTCCGCGACTCGTTCCTTGCGACGCTGGACGGGCCATCCCTGCAAGCGAGGCACCAGCTCCACATTACCCTCCACGGTGAGATGAGGTAGCAGTCCGACCTCCTGAATCATGTATCCAATGCGCCGCCGCAGGTGCACGGGGTTCCAGTTGGTTGTGGAAGAGCCTTCGACTCGGATTTCACCTTCAGTGGGATCGAGCAGTCGGTTGACCAATCGCAAGGTCGTTGTCTTGCCGGAACCGCTCTCGCCCAACAGAACAACCGTCTCACCGCGTCGCACGATGAGGTCGAGCGGGCCGACCAATCGATGACCGCCCAGCTCGAAGCCAGCATGTTCTAGCTCGACTACGGGTGACGTCATGGGAGCTACCAGTACAGTCTCTTTCGCGAGAACGATATTGCTTACTGCAGGCGAACGTCGCTGGTGGCCAGGAAAACTACTATAGCCCTGCAGTCCGAGCAAAACCGCTCCTCGCAGGCGTCCATGTGACATCCCACAGGCCCTGGGAACAAGGCACACACAAGCACAGGTATGCAATCGTGCCGAGGGACTGCAACAAACCCTCTCCGCTGCAAGACCACAGAGAAGTCGCTTGCATCATTGAGAATTCAGTGCCGGACCAACTTGTTCCCCTGTCAGGTCAAGTCAGACTCCGTGGCGACGAAATCTCCGCTGTTGCCCATGGCCTGACGGGCCCTCGTGCCCACTTCCATGTCCATGGCCTTGGCACGCTGCCAGATCCGTCAGTGGCTTGCTCTCGCCACTGTTCACCGTCTGCACTATATCATTTACGACGTCTCGCTGGGTCACGTATACATCGATCCCCTCGGCCTTCAGCGTGGCCAAGGCGCGACGTCCCATTCCGCGACAGACTACTGCGTCAAGAGCACATTCCCGTAGTTGGCGCAGCGGACTGCAGCTGCCGTGAACATGGTCGCTGCCCTGGTTGGCTAAGACCTCTACATCGCCGGTCTCGGTGTCGACCAGCGTGAAGTATCGGGCACTGCCGAAATGAGCGTGGGCCCTTGCCTGGAGACCTCCATTGTCCTCAGTTGGAATGCAGATCCTCATCGTAGGTTCCTCTTTCTATGATCAACGCTGCAGACTCCACTAACGCTCCCACAACTCTCGCCCTGCCTGCCTTCAGCAGGCGCTGCACCGTGCCACGTGATACGCCCATGTGCAGGCCAGCCTGCTCCTGATCCAATCCCATTAGGTCGCACAGGCGCATGGCCTCGAGCTCACTGAGCTCAAGCCGGACTGTATGGAGCTGGGCCATAGGGATGCTGCGTGGCTTGAACACACGGTCACCACCATAGGCCTGGCAGAATCGCCGCTTCCGGGGTCGTGGCATGGCGCATCCTATTATGTGTATATGCACAATATCTCTGGGAGGCTTCGAGATCAAGTGCTTGGGAGGGTGACAAGCTGACAGGTCCAACAGCGACTCTAGCGCCCAGTGGGTTTCGGGACAGACTTCTATGGCAACCCCGTCAGGCCGCATCTGAAACTGGAACTGCGCCGTTCAACACGGCAAGCTCGGCACCGATCACACTATCAAGGACACCGGAGAGAGCTGGACTCATGCAAACAAGCGCATAGTGGTCGCGCAGCGTAATGCCACTGGCAATGGTACTGGGATGCCTTACGGCATGTGTTTCAGGGCCTCAGCACAACAGCGACACAGCAATCTCACCTTTGACGATTGACCCGGTCATATCACATATTGGACCCGGCCATCACGGCCCTGCTCGAGCTGTATCAATCTGCTCGGAGCACACCGCCAACCTGCACTAGTGCGAGGTATCTCATGGCTGAGCCCAGGTTTTCGATAGGTGACGCTGTCCGGTTCGGGTGGACGACGGCGACCACGAACTTAGGACTCTTTCTCATGGCGATGATTATCGTCGTGATGATCTCCATGTTCCCAGTATTCTTTGACTCCGCCCTGGTCGCGTTTGTTTCGTGGGTCCTGAGCATCGTAGTGACGTTGGGGATCATGCGGATGGGCTTGCGGTTCGTGGATGGCGAACGCGGTGAGCTGGCAGATCTGTTCGCGAACATACCACTGATCGTGAGCTACCTCATCGCATCGATCATCGTCGCCGTAATCGCTACTATTGGATTCCTGCTGTTGATCATTCCCGGGATTTACCTCGGCCTGCGACTCCAGTTCTACCCTTGGTCCATCATTGACAAGGAGAGCGGCCCCTTTGGCTCGGTGGAGCACAGCTGGGCGATTACACGGGGATCCGCTTGGCAGTTGTTCCTGTTTGCTATAGTGCTCTTTTTTGTCAACGTGTTGGGACTGCTCGCCCTCGGAGTGGGCCTGCTGGTGACTATCCCTCTGTCTCTCGTAGCCTTCGCACACGTCTATCGCAGCTTGGAAGGATCAACCGGCAGCTGACCCCGGGTTGGTCTGGCACCACAGGGCTGGTAGTGTCGGTTCCCGACGCACAGATGTGAGTGCCCAGTTTTGCTGCTGCTGAACGGTATGCTCTAGGGACGATTGTCAGTACATTGCATCGGCCACTTGCAGCTCCAGTCTACCTGGCAGCTGCGAGTGGCCATTGCTCACTCCCCGGAGAAGACACTCTGAGTCAAGGTGCCGTAACCGGGGGTATTGAACATCGGGAATTCGAAGAGAACCCACAGTGAAGATAGAAAAGAAGACGATAAGAACCAAGAGAGGGCTTAGAGAATACAACCGTGTCGGCTGCCCGTTGACTCGCAATCGATCGGCCTGGTGTTTTCGTATCTGCAACCCAAACGCTGAAGGGCATGGCCGCTGTGGTAGGATTGCACCTCACGGTATCAAAGGAAAGACGCAGTTGGCGATTGAGGGACACAAGCGGAAGCTACAGAAGGCCCATCTTGAGAACCTGGAACACATGTACCTTGCCGCCCCCTACAACGCTGGCCATGAGCCTGGCATCAAGATCTCATTGGGCGAAGCTGACATCGTGGTTCCGATCCAAGAGGACCACTTCAACGCTGCAGGAGTGCTTTCGAGCACTATCTGTTTCAAGGCGATGAATGACGCAGCCATCTTCGCTGTGAATTCACTAGTTGTGGATGCTGTCGCGTTGACCATGAGCTTCAGTATCTCACTTACCCGGACACCGGCCACCGGTGAACTGCTAGCCAGAGGCCGCTTTGTAGGTATGTCCGGAGACCAGTACTTGGCGGAGTCGATACTGACCGATTCTAATGGGGAAGAGATCGGTAGGGGGGAAGGCGCTCTGGAAGTTCGCGACGACCCTTCGTCGGCCAACGCTGGATAGTTAACTGGCAACCGTCGAATCAAGCCGTTGCGACCGGCTCGACTCGACGTTGCCAGGTGGTAGCCAGCAGCCCCGCAGATCAGCAACAACCCGCGGGCCTCTGGTCACTACGGTTAAGTGCTACGGGCGTGGACGTGCCCGGTACCTCTCGTACAACTCCAAGTGCTTGTTCATCTTGTCAGCAATCACCCCATTGATGATAAGCTGTAGAATCTGTGTCTTGATCTCCAACGGGTCGCCGTCGGTCACAATCAGATTGGCGATCTTGCCGGTCTCGATTGTGCCCAAGCGATCCCCGACTCCGAGGATCTCAGCCGGATTGATCGTGACAGCCTTGAGAGCTTCCTCGCGTGGAAGTCCGAAGGATACCGCACTACCGGCCTCGTAGGGCAAGTTGCGTGAAGCTGAGGCATTGAATGTTCCGAAGCCAATCTTGACTCCCGCGGCATGGAGCTGTCCGGGTAGGGCATACATCCGGTCGTAGCCCCAATCCTCCCCTCCGGGCAACGACTGGGTCGGGCCCAGGATCACCGGCACCTCCTCCGCCACCAGACGATCGGCGACCTTCCATGCCTGCGAACCACTCAATATGACTACACGCACGTTATTCCGTTTGGCAAAGTCGAGAGCGGCATTGATGTCCCGCTCGGAATCGGCTGATACGAGAAAAGGAAGTTCCCCGTCGAGCACCTTGCCCAGTGCCTCGAGCTTGAGATCCCGCTCCACGTCGGTTCCGGCATCTAGCGACCCCTCATACTGGCGTGCGCCCTCGAGCCACTCGTCAAGTTCACTGACCTTCTCGTCGTACGCTTTCTTGGCATCACTGTAGCTACTTTCGGACACCGACCCGGTGGCAAAATTGCGCCGGCGGGTTTGAATGGTGGGCCAATTGAGCACTACCCCAACCGACCGTTCAATCACCATCTCTTCCACGGTCCAACCGTCGAGATGTATCAGTGAGCCCTGCCCGCTGATTACGCCTCCCCCACGTCCACCGGGCATGGAGACCGTGTGTGTTATCCCATTGGCTCGCGCCACCGGAATGTGCTCACTCGCCGGGTGCACCGCGGTCATAGCCAAGAGATGCGGGTTGTAGGCTCCCAACTCGGTCATGTCGTTGGTGACATCTACCGCGCCGACCTCGGTAAGACCCAGCTGGCTCATGGCGTCGAATAGGCCTGGGTAGACATGCAGTCCCGTGGCATCGATGACCTGAGCCCCAGTCGGAACCGACACGTCTCTGCCCACCTCCGCTATCAATCCATTCGCAATGAGGACGGTGCCACCCTCCATCTGTGCTCCAGCCAAGGTATGCACAGTGCCCCCTCGAATGGCGAGGGCGGGAGCATGAGTTTGTGCAGCTAGCGACACACCGCTGGCCAATGCAGCGACAAGGAACCCTGTGAGAATCCGTGCGGCTTTCATGGGAGCACCTCCTCTCCAGCAGCGTCGGTGGTGACTCTGGGTCGTTCCGGCTTCTTCCCTCTCTCTTTTTCGAGCAAGGCTCGTTTCTCCTGCTCTAGGGCCTGACGCCGTGCCAGATCATGCTCGCGGTCGAAATAGACCTGACCGTCGATCAGCGTCTTCTCGACTACGGAATAGACGCTCAAGGGATGGTTGGTGAATATTGCCAGGTCGGCGTCCTTGCCGACCTCAATCGATCCTACACGGTCAGATATCCCCAACATGATGGCGGGATTGATAGTAACCAGCTTCAGCGCATCCTCCTCGGACATGCCGCCCCACTTCATCGCCTTGGCAGCTTCCTGGTTCAGGTGCCGCATCTCTTCATCGCTGTCCGAGTTGATGCAGGTCAGCGCGCCGCGCTCGGTCAACAGCGCTGCATTGTAGGGGATGGCATCGTACGCTTCCATTTTGTACGACCACCAATCCGAGAAGGTCGACGCACCCGCACCGTGTGCTGCGATCTCGTCCGCGACCTTGTATCCTTCCAGCACGTGTATCAACGAGGAAATTCGGAAACCGAACTCCTCCGCCAACCGAATCATCTGGAGCGTCTCATCTGCCCTGTAGGTGTGGATATTGGTCAAGATCATACCATCCAGGACTCCTGCTATCGTTTCCAGCTTGAGATCGCGCCGTGGCGGTATGACGCTACGACGCTCGCGCTCGCTCAGCTGTTCGTATTCCTGCCATTCCTGCCGATATGCCTGCGCCTCGAGCAGTGCCTGCCGGATGACGTCCATCACACCCATCCTTGTGGCTGGATAGCGGTCAGGCTCACGGTCGCGTTTGACGTTTTCTCCGAGAGCTAGCTTGAGACCCGGTGGGGCCCCTTCGAACAGCAATCCGTCAGCGTCTTCGCCCCACCGCAGCTTGATCATGGCCTTCTGACCACCGATTGGGTTTGCACTGCCGTGCAGTATGCTGACGGAAGTCACGCCCCCTGCGGCAGCGCGGTAGATGGCGATATCGTCTGGATTCAAGACATCCTTGATGTCCACCATCGCCGACACCGCGATACTCCCCTCGTTGGTCGCGTCCGAGGCAATGTGGGAGTGCTCGTCGATGATACCCGGCGTCACGTACTTGCCAGTTGCATCAATTACCTGAGCGTCACCTGGTACATCGATGTCGGTACCGATCGCTGCGATCTTGCCGTCACGGATCAGGATCGAACCGTTTTCCACTGTGCCTTGTGTGACCGTGAGAATAGTGGCGTTCTGAATCACCGCTACTCGTGAGGTGGTGATAGGTCCGCGATCTTCAACCATGGGTACGGGCGGTTCGAAGGTTTCCTGCTCTGCTGCCTCCGCTTCGGCCTCTGCATCCTCTGCCCGTTCCCGAGCCATCGTTGCTTCAGCCGGCTCGAACTTCTTGCCATCGATGAATACCATCTTGATCTTGGTCTCCGCATCGAACAGATCACCGTCGGTCACTACCACATTGGCGATCTTGCCGACGTCAATACTCCCTAGCCGATCCGACACGCCGAAGATCTCGGCAGGTCCGAGTGTGAAAGCTCGAACCGCAGCCTGAGGCGAGAGGCCCAGGGCAATCGATTTACGCACATTTGCCAACAGCTTGTCGGGCTCGGCCCCACCAGAGTAGAAAGCAAACCGCACACCCGATTTCTCGAACTCGGCCGGGGTCGTGGGTGCGCGATCGCGGAAGCGCAACTCACGGAGCGATGGCTCCGCGTCCGGGTCTCCGTCCTTCGGTGGCTCCGGCCAATTCGCGTTCAACAGGACAGGAATGTTCTTCTCAGCCAGTTCGTCAGCGATCTGGTAGCCTTGGTGCGCCCCATAGATGAGGGTATTGACGCCCATCTCCCCACCGATCTTCACTGCCCGCTGCACCTCGTATGCCCAACCTCCCGGAAGCATTACGTAACTCCGGTTGTTGAGTGCATCGCGGAGCGGCTCCATGGTTCTGTCGTATTCCGGGCGCACCTGACCGGTCGGCGAGCTTTCGTAGATGGTCCAAGCCTGATCGTAGTGAGCCGCGTCCAGGAAAGACTGCCTCACGTACGCAATGGCGCCGAACAGCGAGTTGGGGAATCCTCTATGTCCGGGGCCTGCTGAGAAATTGACGCGCAGGGCTACCGGTGTCTTCACCACCATGTCGCGCGGCCTCTCACCAGCAAGGTTGATGAACGTCACCTGTCCAGGGAACAGACCGAGTTCTGGGGTGGCAACCACGGACGTGAAGCCGGCATCCCGCCACTTGGCGATGCCGTCGTCCTCCAAGTTGAGTTCGTCTGCGGCACTCAGCCAGGTGAATGTGGCCGGGCGATCCTCAGGGCCCCAGGAGTACGGCGCCTGCTCCTGGCCGGCCTGACCGCCGCCAACCCTGGCACGATCTTGAGGCACCCGCCTGGAAGTTGGGACACCGACAGTCGACATGGCGTCAACCAATCCCGGATACACCGTGAGTCCTTCACCTTCAATCACCCAGGCTCCCCTGGGGATTGCAATGTTGCTCCCGACGGCGGTGATCAGACCGTTCTCCAGTACTACGGTTCCGCGGTCGATTGCCTGACCGGAGACCGTGACGATCCGGGCGTTCCGGATCGCAAAATGGGGCGGTAGCGTCGGCCCCTGAGCCTCACCCGGCCTGGGAGATGCGATTAACCCAACGCAAATCCCAAGCAGTGCGAGGCCAAGGCGGCTTCGCGATGCTACCTTTCGCTCACGCACATGACTCTGCATGACCTCTCCTCAGTAATCAGGTGATTAGCAAACTGGTCAGAAACAGAAACGGAATACAGGGATACGTCCGTTCCCGCTCGAAGAATACGCGCGAGCCTAGAGGTTCGCCAGGAAGAGCGTGGCATCCTCGTATCACCACACGATTACCTGCGCGGCTGGGCCGCAGGAACCGATTTCGCCCTTGCTACGCTGGGTGCACAGCGAGCGCACCGCCCACGGTAGTATCTTGATGAGAACCCCACTGCAACCTGAGCAAAGGTACGGCGACATGAACCGCTCCGGATGGCTGTCTGTGCTCCCCCTTGTGTTCCTGATCTCCTTCTCGAAAGCCAACCTCACGGGGCAAACGTCTGCGGCATCACAGGATGACGCACTGAGAACGGCCGAGGGCACAATCAGAGAACTCTATAGTCTGGTCACCTTTGACGAGGGGACCACGCCAGATTGGGACCGGGTGAGGTCATTGTTTCTCGCTGAGGCCGTGGTTGTGCTGCGCACGAGTCGAGAGACCTCGACGGTGTTCTCGGTAGACGGCTTCATCGCTGATTTCGTCCGTTTCATTGAGCAGTCCAACGTCGAGCAGACAGGATTTCAGGAAAGTGTCGTCCGTACCAGCTCGTTGGTCTTCAGGGATCTAGCGCATGTCCTTGTGCTGTACGAGGCGAGCATACCGGGATCCGAACGGGCGCCGCAGCAAGGCGTGGACAGCTTTCAACTCATTCAGAAGGACGGTCGTTGGTGGATCGTTTCAATCACCAACGATCTCCCGACCCGCGATCATCCAGTACCGGAGGAGTTGCGCGGACTGTGAGGAACGGTGACCGCCGGTGAAGGTACGCGGGGAATCACAGGCCAAGCGAGTGTCGCTGCTGAGTTACGCCTTGAGGGTAGGAGCCATCCTGCTAGCTGCAATCCTGGGGTGGTTGGTCTACGAGTGGCTCACATGGCCTGATGTTCCATCTCTTGCGTCCGAGAATCCGAAATCCACCGCGTTCATTGAACGGTACCGGACGCGGGCCAGCGCAGATCCCTCGCTACCTGCACTCCAGTGGCAGTGGGCGGACTACGCCGAGATCTCAGTGCACGTGAAGCGAGCGGCGGTTGTGGCCGAGGACATCGAGTTCTTCTCACACTCGGGATTCTCGCGGGCTGAGATTGCGGCAGCCGTCCGGGAGGCCTTCAAAGAACGTGAGGCCCCGCGCGGAGCGTCAACCATAACCCAGCAGACGGCCAAGAACCTGTGGCTATCTCCATCCCGCAATCTCCTGCGCAAGGTGAAAGAGGCGATCCTCACCAGACAACTCGAGCGCTGGCTCACCAAGCAGCGCATTCTGGAGATCTACCTCAATGTGGCCGAGTTCGGACCAGGCATTTTCGGTGTGGAGACCGCAGCACGTCATTACTTCGGCATACCGGCCGGTGAACTGGACCAACGAGAGGCAGCTCTGTTAGCTGCCAGCCTGCCGCGCCCGGCGACGTGGAATCCCGGTAGCGACAGTCCCTACTACCTGGCGTACGCAGAAGAGATCGCGCGCCGCATGGATATGGCCGACTTCCTATGGAAGTACGTCATGTCACCGGAAACCGCCCAATGACCGTGCAGACGACACACGCGATCATGATCGAACGTCACGGCCCACCTGAAGTGCTGGTGCGGAGACAACTGACTCTGAGCGCTCCCGGCTCTAACGCAGTACAGCTACGGGTCCGGGCAGCCGGTGTCAATTTCGCCGACCTACTCATGCGGGCAGGGCTCTACGACACCGTTCCTGCCCGCCCATACAGCCCGGGTTTCGAGGTTGCCGGCGAAGTGGTCCGTGTTGGCTCTGAGGTCGACGGCTGGAAGGAGGGAGATCGGGCAGTTGCTTTGCTCCGCTACGGTGGCTACGCACGCGACGTGCTGGTGCCGGTTGAACAGCTTTTCCGATACCCTGAGTCACTCTCTCCCACAGAGGCCGCTGCGATCCCTGTTGTCTTTCTCACCGCCTGGGTTTGCCTTTTCGACGCTGGTAACGCCAGGGCGGGCGAAACCACTCTCATACTTGGTGCGGGTGGGGGTGTCGGAACAGCGGCGGTGCAGCTGGCCGTGGGAAGGGGACTGACAGTCATCGGCACGGCAGGTAGTCCCTTGAAGCGACGGTTCGTCACCGACGAACTGGGGGCCGAGGCTTGTTTTGACTCCCGCGCCAACTGGGCACCGGAGGTGCTCCGGCTCGTTGGCGCACGGGGTGTCGATGTAGCCCTCGACTCAGTCGGCGGCGCCGCGACGGCGGCGTGTCGCCGGCTGCTGGCTCCCTTGGGCCGTCTGGTTGTCTACGGACTGAGTGAAGCTCTGCCACGGCAGAACCGTAGTTGGACCCGCGCCGCGTTGGCATGGTTACGTATGCCCTTCATTCACCCACTCTCCCTAGTCCAGCGGAACGTAGGCGTGTTCGGCGTACACTTGCTCCACCTGCAGGCCAAGGAGAGTTTGGTCCTCCGGCCGGCCCTGGAGGAGATCTATCGTGCGGTCGTGGCGGGAGAATTGCGACCCGTGGTGGACCATGTCTTTCCGTTTGATCGAGAGGGCGCGGTCGATGCTCACCGTTACATTCACGCGCGACGCAACCTTGGGAAGGTGGTATTGGCAGACCCAACTACGGCGCACCGATAGAACTCCTCACTCTCCGTAGGACAGCAGTGCCCCTTACATTACACACCTATGGAACTCAGCGTCTTCGACCTGTTCAAGATCGGCATCGGCCCATCCAGCTCTCACACCGTGGGGCCCATGAAAGCCGCGCTCCGTTTCGCGGAGATGCTCAAATCGAGCAAGGGCTTTGATCTGATCAAACGGGTACGTTGCGATCTGTACGGATCGTTGGCTCTAACAGGTCGTGGGCATGCCACCGATACAGCAATCATCCTCGGGCTCTCGGGGGAGCACCCGGAGACGGTGGACCCTGCCAGCGTGGATGCCCTTGCAGGCGTAGTGCGCAATGAAGCAACGCTGAGGCTCTTGGGACATCACCCGGTCCGGTTTCGCACGTCTGAGGACGTGTTGTTCCACCACAGTTATTCGCTGCCTCTCCATCCCAACGGTCTTCGGTTGACTGCTCTTTCCGAGAACGGCGACACTGTCTGCAGCGAGGAGTTCTACTCGGTTGGCGGTGGATTCGTCCTCACTGCTGGCGAGGCTGAAGCTGGCATGACCGGTGGCAGCAAACCAGCACGACCATTGCCCTACCCATTCGCATCTGCTGCCGAGCTCCTCACCCTGGGACAGCAACACGGGCTCTCCATTGCCGAGCTACTCCTAGCCAACGAGGGATCGTGGCGCCCTCGGCTAGAAACGGAGGGCGGCCTGGACCACATCTGGTCGGTGATGGAGCAGTGCATCGAGCGGGGGTGTGCCGCTGAGGGCGAGCTTCCCGGTGGATTGCGGGTGCGGCGGCGCGCGCCTAAGCTCTTCCAGCATCTCGGCCAGCGCACTCGAACGGACGATCCCATGACGCTCTTGGACTGGGTGAGTCTCTTTGCCCTGGCTGTGAACGAGGAGAACGCCACGGGAGGCCGCGTAGTCACGGCTCCCACCAACGGTGCTGCCGGCGTGATTCCAGCGGTCGGTGCGTACTACGTCCGCTTCATGCCCGGCGCAAGCCAAGAAGGCATTCGCACCTTCCTGCTCACGGCCGCAGCCATCGGAATGCTATACAAGCGAAACGCATCGCTCTCAGCAGCCGAGATGGGCTGCCAGGGGGAGGTGGGCGTAGCGTGCTCAATGGCCGCTGCGGGTCTGGCCGCCGTCATGGGAGGGACCAACGAACAGGTGGAGGAAGCCGCCGAAATAGGCATGGAGCACAACCTGGGACTAACCTGCGATCCAGTGGCTGGCCTCGTGCAGGTACCGTGCATCGAACGAAACACCATGGGGGCGGCCAAGGCAGTGAATGCTGCACGCCTCGCCGTGCTCTACGGAGATGGCGTACACCATGTACCGCTGGATCGTGTGATCGAGACCATGCGCCAGACTGGACTCGATATGCAGGACAAGTACAAGGAGACTTCCCGGGGCGGCCTATCGGTAAACGTCATCGATTGCTGAGCGACCGCGGTTGGAGAACTGTTACAGCGACCGCACGGGTGTAGCCGCCCACTGGGCGCACCCACCTACGCCGCAGCGTACCGGCGATCCATCGCCGATAGTATCAGGATAATCTCAGGTGCCTAGCAAACCTGCGTTCATCCCAAGCCTAGGGCTCCTACCGTCATGCCCCCCAGCACCATCGTGATCAGTACCAGTGCAAGCCAGCCAATGAAGCACACACCTATTGCCCGCCCCGTGCTCGTGTAGTCGAGTGCTTGCCGCACTGCCACTACCATCGCCACTAGCATCCACAGTGCTGTGATCATGCCAAGCAGCCAGCCCAGGATGGGCAAGAAGCCGAAGACCCGCAGAATACCGGGCGACGATGCAAACCCGGTCGTGCGTAATAGTTCTCCCACATCGGACTTCGTCTGCGGCTCCGGCAGGAGCTTAGTACCTATAAAGTAGGTGACAAACGCCCAGACGAACCAACCCAGCAGCGCCGCGACCGACCCTACGACTAGCCCCCCTAGCCCATGCCCCGCACTCACGCCGGCGGCAATGCTCGAGAGGACGACCACTCCCAGCGACTGCCCCAAGGCCGTGCTGTCTGCTTCAACTTCCTCGTAGGTGTGCGCGTCGAGTTTCGCGGCGCCTACCATCCGCTGCACAAACGTTGCCATGCCTGGATCTCCTGTGTTGCCTACGTGGTGACGACTAAGCTGCTGGATATCAGCGGCAATTCAGTTCGGGGCTATAGTGCGGGCGGGATATCGATTGCGCAAGGTGAATCAACGGGTCCAGATGGCGATGACTCCGCACCCCGACTCCGCCCCACTATACTCAGCCGGGATCTGCGCGGGTCTCGTGTAGACCTCGATGCCGGCCAGTTCTTCGGGTAGTACCAGAAAATCAAGATCAACTCCATCGAAACCATACATCAGCACGCCATCCAGGTAGATGTTCGGGCTGCCGCACGTCTCGTAGAGGCTGAATGAGCCAATGATCCGCAGGTTATTGCGACCGGACGCGTCGGGGGTCACGCTCAGTCCAGGGACCGTTCTCAACAGGTCGGTTACGAAGCGTGCTTGCCGTTGTTCGATCTGCGGTCGCGTGATATGGTGACCTATACCTGTGCGCTGGCGCCGATAGAATTCACGCATCCTCTTTCCGAGCGCATAAACCGTCCGGTCCCCCAATACGACAACCTCAGCCAACTCCACGGGTAGCGGCGTGAGGGCGACGTCAAGTTCGAGCCCTTCGCTGGCGACGTCGACTGGGAAATCACCGACGTACGGGACATAACCGATACGGCGTACCTCAATCAGGTTGCTGGCCCCCCGATACACGACCGCTTGTTCCAGCGAGAAGATACCGCTGTCTCCACTCAATGTTGTGGTACCGTTGATTCCAATCGCTGCCGCGTCGACCGGCAATCCGGTGGTGGCGTTGCGGACGGTACCCGACAAGTGCATCTGGGCTGGCTGTCCTACAGCTAGAAGGACAGGCCCAAGGTCGAGATGCCCCCTATTGGCTCGCTTTACCGTGAACCCGAAGAGCCGCGGAGCGTAACCGATCTTGAACATCATGAGTCGGTGCTCACCCATCGGCACTCCACTCAGCTGGAACTCTCCGGCGGCACTGCTGCGATCAAGAATGTTACTGCCGGCAATGTGGATCACCGCGTCGGAGACTGGTAGCCAGGTAGCAGAGTCCAGCACCTCACCGACCAGCGTAACTGACCCCTCCCCCTCCTGAGCGCGCAGCCCCACTGCCTGCATCGGGGCCACGGTGATCAGCAGTGTCGTCAGTGAGAGACACCGGCATAGAACCGCTCGTGGGATCACGATGACTCGCATTTCCTGTCAGCGGAGCGCATCTACCACTCGCAGGCGGGCTGCCTGTAGTGCCGGCAAACCTCCGCCCACGAGGCCGACTCCAAGGGCTAGCACCAGTGACTGCCACACCTGCGGCACACCAAGTCCCACGTGGCTCGAAGGCAGCAGGGGCAGGTCGATCGGTACCAGCGACAGGATCAGACCGAGCAGCAGTCCAATCACTCCGCCTGCCAGGCACAGTAATACAGACTCGAAGAGGAAGGACATGAGTACCGAGCTACTTCGGTACCCTAGGGCACGTAGCACACCGATTTCGCGCCGACGGCTCGAAACGGCTGCGTACATCGTGTTCATTCCGGCGAAGCCCGCACCTATAGCAATCACAAGCGAGATGAAGGTACCGAGAAACGCCATGAAGATCTCCATCCCTCCCGTACGGGAGTAAAACTCTGTGGCGCCCAAAGCGGTGAGGGGGAAACGACGCCCTTCGTTCACCGCTTCCACCAGCGGTGCAACAGCTGCAGAGTCGGCGACCACGACGGTGTAGCTGGAGTAGGTGAGCCGGTTCGCCGCGGCAGACAGTTCGTCGAGGTCGACCCATATCTCTTGATCGTACACCCGTCCTCCTCCATCGAGGAGTCCGACAATGACCCACCTCTCACCTTCGAACTCGACGCTCTCGCCCACATCGAGACCGAGCCTACCCGCGACCGCTCGACCCACCGCCGCCCGATGTCCAGCCCCGGGCCAGCTCCCGGCAGCCAGGTGTACCTGCCCGTACACCTGCCGAGCTATATCGGTAACTCCCCGTACCGACACGTCCCGCTCGTGGTGGTCAGACCTGAGAATGCAGCCGAGCCAAAGCTCCGGTGACACCAGAGGTTGGCCCCCTGTGTTGGCCACGCCCTGGAGAGTCTGGATGTAGGAATGCGATCCCCGTTCAATATTGGAGAACTCGAGAGTGAGCGCTCCCGTCTGGGCAACGACCACTTCGCTCGGGGTGCCGGTTGACCGAAAGCTCTCAACCATGGTGGCGGCGACCGAACTCATCACCGCATAGATCGTGACCGCCAGCGCCACGCCCACCACGGTCATGATGGTACGTGACTTGCGTTCTCCAAGACTCCGGAAAATGTACTTGAGTGGCACCATCGTGTTTCCCTGCCTACTCTATGCCTCTCAGAGCCTCGATGGTTCTGACCTTCGCTGCTGTTCGCGCCGGCACCAGACCACCCAGGATACCAACGAGTAGCGCCGCAGCCACTGCCGTCAAGACAGTGGAGGTCGACAACATCAGACCGGCCATGCTGCCCCTTTCGTTCCCCACCACCACGGCGGCAGCACCGACGCCGAGCAGACCGCCCATCAGCGACAGTGTTACTGACTCCGCCAGGACCAAGGACAGCACTAAACCCGGTTTGAATCCGATTGCCTTCAGCATTCCGATTTCTCTGGTCCGTTCGCGCACGCTCATTGCTATGGCGTTGGCGGCGGCGAGTAGCGTGATCAGCACCGTTATGGCACCCATTACTCTGAGATAGTCAATGAACCCCATGAAGTCGTCGATCACCGCCTCGGCGAAAGCACCGGAGGATGTGGTTTCAGTTCGCACTGGCGCGAGTTCCATCAGCTCATCTATCGCAGCAGCAAGGTCGGTCGCGCGATACCCTTGCTCAGGGGCAGCGAGTACGTAACTCACCTGCCCCTCCGCCGCCCGCGCCACCTGCAGATAGCCACGTCGCACCAGCATGTGGCTCTCGAGATCGACACCTTGCTCCGGAATTTCTCCCACGATCCTGACGCGCAGGCGAAGTTCCTCTATCTCGATTTCGTCGCCCACCCGCCAACCGAGGCGCTTGAGCAGTCTGAAACCCACAAGCGCCACATTCTGGTCCGCCTCGAACGCATGCCAAGCAACTGGATCCAGCACAATATCATGGACTTGCCGGTACCGGTCCGGATCCACCCCACGCACGAAGATGTGCGCCATGTCTGTTCCAACCACCGCCAGATCCGAGAGCACACCTGTAGCCGCCTTGACGCCAGTGACTTGCGCCACACGGTCTTCATACGAGGCCGGGAGTCGACTGGCCAGCACATTTGCCCGGGCCGCCTCCCGCACTGTAAGCAGCTCCTGGGAACCCACTTCCCGCACTGGGAACGTCATGCCCTCTACGGCTGCACCCAGAGCAGCAACTACGAAGACCGCCACTCCGACACCTAGCACGGTCAGAACAGAGCGTCGCCGATTGCGCCACACATTGCACCATAAGAACGGCAACAAGCGGCCCATCACGGGAAGATCTCCTTCACACTCAATTCCCTGGGATTGCGATCCAGCAAGCGTCCTTTGTGCAGATACATTATTCGGTTGGCACGCTCGGCCGTCTCGGGATCGTGAGTCACCATAATGACAGTCTTATGGTGTTCCGCCGACAACGCGGCCAGAATATCTACAACCTGGCCACTCGACTCCTCATCGAGATCCCCAGTCGGCTCGTCCGCTATGATAATCTGCGGATCTGTTACCAGGGCGCGCGCGATTGCCACTCGTTGTTCCTCTCCCCCCGAGAGCTCAGAGGGTAGGTGGTCAGCTCGATCCGCGATACCCACCATTCCGAGGGCAGTTGTGACCTGACTTCGCCGCCGCGCTTTCGAGACTGCCAAGAGCCGCAACGGAAGCTCGATGTTGTCGCGGGCAGTTAGTACCGGCACGAGGTTGTAGACCTGGAAGACGAATCCGACGTTGGCGGCTCTAAAGTCACAGAGCTCTTTCTCCCCCATGGCGCTCACTTCAACTTCCCCAACCCGACAGATCCCAGCGTCGGGTTTATCGAGACCACCAATGATGTGCAGCAATGTCGACTTACCGGATCCACTCGGACCCATCAATGCCAGGAACTCGCCCTGCTCTACATCTAGATCGAGTCCGTTCAGCGGGCGGATCTCCGCCTCCCCTTTGTGGTAGGTCTTTACGAGGCCTCGGGCCTCGACAATCGGCCGTTCACTCACAGCGAATCTCCCGTCGGTTGGATCGTGACTCTGGCGCTCATATCCGGACGAAGTATCGGTGGAGGATCAATGATCCGCACGGCGACTTCCACTGTGTTCGATTGTCGGTCCGCCACGGGGGCGATCTCGACGACCACCGCCTGCAGCCGCTCATCACCTATTGCATCAATCACCACTTCTGCGTGGGCTCCCAATACCACGCTGCCGATGCGATCTTCGGGAACGTCGACTCTCACCCAGATTTCCGACAGATCGGCTATCTCGATCCCTCCAGCCCCACTCTGGACACCGAACAGACTCACGACCTCACCAGGCTCCAAGTCCACCCTCACGATCACCCCGTCAAACGGGGCACGGAGATAGGAAAGATCGAGGCGTGCCCGGGCCAACTCCTCACGCGCCTGGAGAGCCTCGACTCGTGCCATGAGACCCTGTACCCGATAGCGCCCCCGCTCCACCTCGTCTTCTGTGACCGCTTCGCTGAGCGCCAACTCCTCTAATCGCTCCAGAATGCGCCTCGCATCCGCCAACTCCGCTTGTGTCGCCCTCACGTCGGCCCTTGCCGCTGCGGCTTCCGCTGCAGCAATGTCGGTGTCCAATTCGAGTAGCAGGCTACCTCTCCTCACCCGCTGCCCCAGGGTTACACTCACCTGCGAGACGACTCCGTCGCGTCCCGGGTACAGCATGGCCCGTCGCCTTGCCTCGACATATCCGCCCGCAGCAAGTGCCCGTGTCATCGACTCCCCACCTGCGGGAACCGGACGGTTTGTCACTACAGGCAGGGAGTCGCGAGAGCTGACAGCAGCTGGATCAGCTGCTCGCCTGCCAAGAATCGCCAACAACACCGCAAGCACCAAGACGAGCGCAATGATACGCACACCCCACACAGTCCATCGCCGGGTCGGATTGGTCCGTTTCTCATGGGGTTCCAGACGCAGACGCGAGATATCATCCTTGTGCATTGTGTCCTCGACCGAGGCTACCTTCGAGAGCCACGATGTGGGTGTCGACGATCTTCTGAGCGGCATAGAGTTCCGTCAATATCTCGCACTGCATTCTGGGAAGACTAGCACGCCCAAGCGGTGTCAGCCGATAGACTCGCTTCGGTGCACCGCGGCTCCGATGCCACTTCCCTTTGACGAGTCCATCGCGTTCCAGCCGCCGTAGCAGGGGGTAGACCGATCCCGGACTGGGCTTCCAGGTACCTTCACTCATCTCTTCTATCGAGCGCATCAAGTCGATGCCATGGAACGGTCGGTTGCGCAGCAGAGTCAGCAGGAACAGCGGCAGCATGCCGCGCACCAATCCGTGAAACATCGGCGACCGGGCATCGAATCGGGCGGGGGGCTCGGGAATATCGGGCAAAGGTCCCTCAAACTACCTGCGCTGTGACATTAAGTCGTATCCGATTATTGTCGGTATCGAGCATAATCTGCGGGGTATCGTGTCGTCAAGCAGCTGTGTGGAGGTGGAGGACGGGAACGCATCGGAGCGTCTCCGGATACATCATCATGAAGTCGGAGCATCGGCCCCACCACCCTCAAGCATTCCCTTACATCCGTCGCGGTTTGCACATTCTCATAGCTTCCCCTCTCGGACTTCTCCGGTATATGGTCCCAGGATCAGTTCTGCCCGCCTGTCTCGCCCCAACGTTTCATGGCGCTGGGGGAGCCCCAAAGCCAGCAACGCTCCCAACAATGCCCAACTGAGAACGATGGCCCACTCGTAGGGCCAGACGAGGGCTGAGGGACTGCCCGGCAAATACAGCATCAAGAAGAAGACCGTGGTCACTAGAGCGAGTACTCCCACCGTGGTGGGCGCGGGTGTGCGATACGGCCGATGAAGTTTAGGGTAGCGACGGCGGACTGTCAGGAATGAAATGGTAACAAGCAAGTATGCTGAAACGGCGGCCAGTCCTCCGGCATCGACCAGCCACACCAAGGCTTGGCGGCCAAAGAAGGGCGCCATTACTATGATTGCAGTGAGGAGTACGATGGCGGCGACAGGCGTCTCGTAGCGTGAGTGCAAACGTGAGAACACGGAGGGGAGCATACCCCCTCTCGACATAGCAAACAGGAGGCGCGATGCCCCGACAAAGAAAGCGTTCCAACTGGTCAGGATGCCAAGTAACCCACCGAACACGAGCACTCTTCCAGCCCAGCGGCTCCCGTACACGGCGCTCATGGCATCAGCCGTGGGTAGTCCGCTCTCTATACGGGCTACCGGATCCAATGTGAGGCCCACGTTCAACTGCACGAGGACATACCACGCCAGTGCGATGCCTATCGAAATCAGTATCAACCTTCCCACCACCCGAGAAGGAACGGCGATCTCCTCCGCCATTTGGGGAATGATATCGAACCCCAAGAACAGAAACGGCGTCATGATCACTACCCCGAAAAACCCTGCTATGACCGTGAAGTGAGGGATCAGGTCAGCGACGTTTCCTGTGATGGTCGCAGGTATGAAGAAGGACAGACCAATCACGAAGAGGAGCAGCGCGGCAGTCCACTGGATGAATGCTGCCAGCCGTATACCCAGATAGTTCACGACACCAATAGTCAATGCGCCGACGACTCCCACCACCACCCAAGAAACGTGTACTTCCCAGCCCGCGATCGAGTAGAGGAAGCCGAACTCGAAACCGGGTGCCAGGTATCCGACAACCGTCGGAAGGGCGACTGCCTCAAATGAGCAAACCGACAGGTACGCCAGCACCAAAGTCCAACCGCAGATGAAGGAGGCTCGAGGTCCGATGCCGACAAATGTGAACGTGATTTCACCACCGGCTCGGGAAAGCGCAGCCGTCAATTCCGCATAGGTCAGGCCCACAAACAGCACCATCACCGCCCCAACCACGAATGCCAGAGCCGAACCAATACTGCCGGCCCGATCTATCATCTCCCCTGCCAGCACAACCCAGCCCCACCCAACCATCGCACCGAACGCAAGTGCGAGTACGTCACGTCTCCCCAGGATCTTGCGGAGTTGTACCGGAGCTTCGCTCACCAAGCTCGCTCCCGGCACACCAAGGCGTTCACAGCCTTACCGTTGAACAGTGGCGGGGCGAGACGCCCACACCGTCCGAGAAACCTACACATCTCTCACCACACGTTTACAGGCCCTTGCGAGCCGTGCGAGCGCAACCGTGACCTCATCCTCTGTGATCAGCATCGACGGTGCTATCCGGATCACATTGCCGTGCATACCAGCTATGCCGATCAGTAGCCGTTCCTCCTTCGCTGCTTCGAGTAGAGCGAGCGCCTTCTTACGGCTGGGTTCCCTCGTAACGCGATCCTCCACTAGCTCCATAGCCAGCATGAGACCCATCCCTCTCACCTCACCGATCCATTCGTGCACATCATACAGTGCATCGAGACCAGCCCTGAACTGTCTGCCACGATCTTCGCAACGCTGCCGCACGCCTTCCCGTACCATCACATCGAGCGTAGCAATAGTCGCCGCCATTGAAACAGGATTGCCTCCGAAGGTAGAGACCGTCTTGGCCTTCCAAGCATCGGCGATCTCCGGCTTGGCGATTGTGGCACCAACCGGGAAACCATTAGCGATCCCTTTCGCCGTGAACATGATATCGGGTTCCACTCCCCAGTGTTCGATCCCGAACCACTTACCACCGGTGCGACCGAAGCCTGCCTGCACCTCGTCACTGATGAACAACCCGCCGTAGCTCCTGATAATCTCGGCTACGTGCTGAAAGTAGCCGCGTGGAGGCACCACGTAGCCGCCCAATCCCAGAATCGACTCCGCGACGAATGCGGCCGGCCTACCATTGGTGGTAGTCACTATCACTTCCTCCACATCGCGTGCAAATACTTCCGCCGCTTCCTCGTCACTCGAGCCCATGTAATCTGAACGATAGAGGTATGGCGCTCGGGCATGTCTGATACCCGCTATGTGACTCGCGAGCGGTCGCCATGTTGCGTGCCCCGTGATCCCCGTAGCAAGGAAGCTGCGCCCGTGATACGAGTGACGCAGACCAATCACCTCACTGCGGCCAGTGTACTGACATGCGGCCATGATCGCCGTTTCGAGGGCCTCCGTACCACTATTAGTGAAAAAGCACTTCTTGAGGGAGCCGGGAGCAATCGCTGCAAGACGGCGTGCGGCTTCGACTTGATTCTCAGTGAGATATAAGGTCGATGTGTGTCCCAGCATGCTGATCTGGTTCTTAACCCGTTCCACCACCTCAGGATGACAATGACCGATCGATGTCGAGAGAATCCCGCTAAAGCAGTCGAGGAACTCACGACCCTCAGAATCCACGGCCCCGGCTCCAGTCCCAGTCACGAGTACGATGGGATCCTGGTACAGGGGAGCACAACAAGGGAAGATGAACTCCTCATGACCGAACTTCACCGCCTCGGTGAGGCGCGAAATGCGCTCCGTGATGTGATCGTTCACTTTGCTCTCCGAATCTTAACTGAACAGTCTGCCAACCTGACGGCCACCTGAGCATCGCGGAGAAACTATGGTTTGGGTGGTGGGGTGGTAAGGGGACGGTGAGGGTCAGCGAAGGTGGCGCTGAGTACCTAGTGCGGATATTCTATCATATTGAGCTCGACGCCCCTGGTCTCCATACTGCTGCCCTGTCGCAACGCCACGTCCACTGTTGACGAGGCGCTAGCATCTCTCGCAGCCCAGACATTCAACAACTTCGAGGTACTCGCCGTTGACGACGGATCAGTTGACGGCACTCTGACTTTACTTGACGAGTGGACACGCCGTGATGCACGGATCCGTACATTCCAGTCTCCACAGCACGGCATAGTCTCAGCTCTCAACGAGGCTGCATCACACTCGAGAGGTGAGCTACTGGCTCGCATGGATGCTGACGACATCGCCAGTCCGACACGACTCGAGTGCCAGGTTGAATTCCTCGACACGCACCGCGACATCGTGGCATGCGGAACCGGCATCAGCTATTTCCCGCGACGGTTGATCCGGGATGGCGCGCGCAAGTATGAGAGCTGGATCAACGGCGTTATCAGTCCCGCTGCGATCGAACGCGATCTCTTCGTAGAGTGTCCTATCCCGCACCCTACTCTGGTGGTGCGCGCAACCGCTTTCCAGCAACTCGGTGGATATCTAGAAGTTGGTTGGCCTGAGGACTATGACCTGATCCTGCGGCTGTGGGAAGCCGGATATCGTTTTGGCAAGGTCCCTGAAGTTCTGTTGCGGTGGAGAGAGCGGCCCGATCGGCTCTCGCGCACGGACCAGAGATACGCAGACGATGCGTTCCGACGGTGCAAGGTTCACTTCATACGGCATCGTATAGCCGGCCGCCCGGTCGTCATCTGTGGTGCCGGGCCGGTAGGCAAAGCCTTCGCCAGGGCACTGCTGGCCAACGAACATCGCGTCGCAGCGTTCATTGAACTGGACCCGCGGAAGATGGGTCAGACGATCCACGGCGCGTCCGTCGTTCCTTGGTCTGACATCAGGCGTTACCGTGAGGCATACGCCCTTGCTGCAGTTGGCTCATCAGAAGCCCGCTGGGAAATCCGTGAACACCTAATAGCTGCGGGATTCCGCGAGCCGGAGGATTGCTGCGCCGTGGCGTGAGTCGACAGCGATCGCTTCCTGCACGCCCGTTCTCTTCCCTCTGCTCCCATTGGTCTCAAAGTTGCACCCGCCGACAACCGAAAATGGATCGCTGGTGACCCTCACATCCCCTGTCTTATCCAGACGTTGTTGTTGCGATCGTCGTCCGGGTACACTCCTCGTGGGTCGATCTCGACACGAGCGAGTTGCGGGTGGGCAGGCAACCGGTACACGAAGTCGGGACCAAGTTTCCACATCTCGACCGGTAGTCTGACGGTCCTCGACGTACCGTCACTGTACTCCAATCCTAGTTCCAGCGGCATCAACATCTCACCCCGACTCCGGAGGTGGATCTGCGTTTCCGTACTGTCATTACCGATGGTCACCTGCTCGACAGCCTGGTCGAGGCGTGCTGCTGTATAGATCCAGCCACGCCAGAACCAATCGAGGTCCATCCCCGAAGCATTCTCCATGAAGCGAAAGAAGTCCGCCGGGTAAGGGTGCTTGAAGCTCCACGCTTGAGTGTATTCCGAGAACGCGCGATCGAAGAGTTCTGCACCCATTACCTCGCTCCTCAGGAGATGCAGCATGAGCGCCGGCTTGAAATACGCCACCCAGTACAGGTCATGCTGCTCATCCGGCGGCAACGCCATCGCCTGTTCCTGCCCGAGGATCGAGTGGATCGGATACAGGTGAAGCGGTTGCTGGTCAATCGTGTCAGCATAAGCTTCGCCCATGAAATACTCCTGGACCGACGCGATGTTGACGAAGGTGTTGAATCCCTCATCCATCCACGGGTGTACGCGCTCCTTCGAGTTCACCAGCATGGGAAACCACTCGTGTCCAAACTCGTGGGTGAGCACCCAGTAGAGTTCTTCCCGCGATGTCCCTACCGGCACAAACGTAAGCATAGGATACTCCATTCCCTCGATCGGTCCCGCCACCGTGGTGGCCTGCGGCCATGGATAGCGCGCCAGGTTTTCTGAGAAGTGCTTGATGGTAACCCATGCCATCCGATTCGCTTCCTCCCACAGGTTGGCCTCGGGGCGATAGAAGGTCTGAATAAGTGTGCCATCCCAGCTGCTGGCATCCCAACGGAAATCGGGTGCCATGGCGAATGCGAAGTCCCTGACATTCTCGGCGGAGAAGCGCCAGGTCTTGGTACCATTCATCCGGTTCTGCCGCGCCGCCAGTGCTTCTTCCCGAGTTATGATCGGTACCGCGGTGTTCGAGTTGCGCGCCCGCGCGAGACGCTCACGCTGCGCTGATGAAAGCACCTCGTCAGGGTTGTCGATCATCCCAGTCGCCGCTACCATGTAGCCGGCAGGCACCGTAAGGGTGACGCTGAAGTCCCCGTACTCCTGGTAGAACTCCACTGCTCCTAAGAATGGCTCGACGTTCCAGCCGCTCATGTCGTCGTACACTGCCACCCGCGGATACCACTGGGCTATCTCGTACAAAGTGCCGTCACGTCCCATCCGTCCGTAGCCGTATTCGGGCAGTGTCCAGTACCATACCAGAGTCAGCTCGAGGGCCTCCCCGGAGGCTAGTGGCTGCGGCAGATCGACGCGTACGATTGTACCGAGTACATCATAGGACAGCGGGCGTCTGCCAGATTCCACACGCTCGAGTGTCATCCCGTTTCCTCCCTGGCAGGAGAAGTCGAACACCGCATCTCCGAACCTGAGCGGCGGCACGTTCAGTTCAGCCGACAGGCTATGTTGATCGCATAAGTTCGCGTCCAGCTTGAGCCACACGAACGGCAACTCATCCGGCGAGTTGTTTTGGTAACGGATGGTCCCACTACCGTTCAGCACATGTGTGTCTGTAGCGATCCGTGCCTCGAGCACGTAGTCGACACGCTGCTGCCAGTACCCGGCTCCTGGTCGACCGGAGCCGGTCCGGAACGAGTTGGGCGTCGGCAGGTCGAGCGGCCGGAAGGGAGATAGCTCCGCCCAGCCGCGAGACGCCTGGACAGTAGTCTGTGCCGACACCGTACCGGGGATGAAGACGAGAACGGCTACGAGGACCGAAGTGGGAAAACGGCAGGCTCGCGCAAGCACACTCATCATGGCCTCCTGGGTATCCAGTCGAGCGGAAATCTCGTTGCTGCTCAACACACCTCATCCAGAGATGGGTTGGCGGCTGTAGATCGCACCGAAGATTAGTTTGGTGGCAGCCAGAGTGACAGGTGGCAATAACGGCAGAGTGGCAAGAACGGCTGGGGTGTTCCGGCCCCCTCCCGAGATATGCTGGGAGACGGTGAGGGAACGCTGACGGCTGAGGCCGACAGTTGCACGTTGATAGCTGACAGCTGAATCACCCCAACGGCAAATCCAGCTGACCCGCATTCACCCCCTTACACCAGCCAACCCTATTGTAGCCACACCAGTGACATTCCGTCGGGTGTGCCGTGAGTGCTGGCCGCTGTTCAGTCATCCTGCTGAGACGCTGCTTCAGCGAAGCCGCGATTCTCGCGCTCGCTTCTTCCGTGATGCTCTCGGATATCTGCAGTCCCGCCCGTGAGAATTGGAACGCGAAGCGCGCCGCTCGCATTCCCGCGATCCCTTCGGCAGACGCCACATATACGTCCCGCTGAGGTTGGTACTGCTCTGCCTTGCGTTGCGCGACAGCCGCGTCACATTGGCTCGTCTTCACGTCGAGCAAGGCATACCCGCTCACCTCGGGCGCCACAAGGTCGATCTTGCCTTGGTAGCAGTGCTCTGAGTCAGCGAGATGCAAGAACCCAAGCTCCCGTCGCGCTCCAGACGCGTCGGCGATCAACCGGTATTCGGGATGCACGCTCACCGATCTGATCTCTTCGTGGAGGGCCCTGCGGTACCGTGCCCCCTCAGTCGACTCAGGTGGTGGGGCTTCCTCATCCCAGCGACCGATGGCGTCCTCGAGTAACGAGTCGAGCTCATCCTCCTGCCGCAAATGCTCCAACACGTCATGGACAATCTGGCCCCTCTTCACCGCGGCGATGAAGTCGTCACCTGCTCGATCTACGGGTGGCTCGCGCAGCCCTTGGATATACTTGAACCAGTGGCGCCGCTCGCAGCGGGCAAACGCTAACATCTCAGTGGCCGAGTGTCGCGTACCGCCCGGAATCGTGGTCAGCGGATGTTTCGGCTCGGCGAGCGAGGTGAGCTCAGCAATGGGAGCCATTGGGGGCACTTGCGCCTCAGCAGCACTGAAGGTGGCGGTGGTGGGAACGGCCAGCCACACGACACCTCGATGCTCCCTGCCATCGTTTCCCTGGTACGTAAAAGCGCTGCCGTCCACCGCTGGAAACGATGGGAGCATCGTCCACAAGTCCCCTGCGGGTGTGCCGGATTTTGGTTTCTCCCGTTGACCGAGTGGTAGTCCCGTAACGATCAGACGCTCCATGGCACGTGTCATGGCCACGTACCACAGGCGGCGATCCTCCGCCGCTTCCTCACGATCGATCGAGTTCTTGAGTTCCTTCCACGCCTGACCCTCATCTCTCTGGTGATCGACAGCCGGGTTCCGCAGCACTATCCGGTCGCGCCCTCTCAGCGGATCTGGGGCGCTCCAGGATGCCGTCTGCCGGATCGTATCACACCAGAAAACGACCGGCCATTCCAGTCCCTTGGCTGCATGAATCGAAGTAATTGTGACAACGTCGTCTCGCTGCCCGTAGAGCAATGCACTACCCACGCGGTCACCGCGGGAGCGCGCATCTGCGATTGTCTGTAAGAAGCCGCCAAGTCCTCGCTTGCGCATGCCGCGAGCGATTCGCACCAGCTTCCTTACGTTGGCGATCTCCTGAACCTTATCGCCCATCAGTGCCAGGTGCGCCAGGTAACCCGACTCATCGATTAGGCTCTGGAGTGTTCGATCGGTAGTGATACGATCTCGCATTGCAACGTGGCGTTGAAGCAGCGCTACTCCCCACTCCAAGCGACGCCGCTCTTCGCGCGCCAGGACGTCAAACCCCTCACCTAGACTCAGCCGACGCCAGTAAGGTGTGCCGTCGAGAGCGAGGGCCAATCCGAGTAGAGACTCATCCTTGAGCGTTACGCAGGGACCTCGCAGGAAACCGAACAGCGCGCGATCGTCGTACGGCTCATATATGGCGGTCAATGCAACGATCAGATCTGCGACCTCCTGACGCTCGTAAAATCCTTCCGTGCGGAGGATGTACGTGGGGGCTCGTTGCCGCTCCAGAGCCCTACGGTACTTTTCCACGTCCCTCCAGCTGGCCAGCAACACGGCCATGTCGCCCCAACGGATCCCGTCGTCATTCAACTCTCGTGCACGCCGCGCCATCGCGTCGGACTCGATGAGCCGGATCTCGTCCGAACCATAGTCCTTACCGTTCTCCTTCGTGGGAACAAGAATCACCTCTACAGGTAGGCCGTCACCTTGTTCTTCCCCGTTGCCAACAGTCAACGGCTCGAACGGGACTTCGTAATCTGCGTGTTTGTCGCCGGCTAGCGGTGAGTCGAGCAATCTGCCGACGGTGGCATCCACGAAGTCGATGATCGGTGCCTTACTGCGGAAGTTCTCTGGTAGCGGTAGAACGCTGGCATTCTCCCACGATCGGAATTGGCGCTCAACCTGGCGCCACACCGATACGTCTGCCCGCCGGAATCGGTAGATGCTCTGCTTGGCGTCGCCGACCAACATGAGTCGTGTGGTGTCTGTGCGTCCCGAAGCGGGATCTCCCAGCAAGTAAGCGATTTCCCGCTGAGCAGGATCGACGTCCTGGAACTCATCGACTATGAGAGTCTGGATCCTGCGGCGCAGTGCGTGGCGCGCGTAGTCGTCATGCCGCAAGAGATCCCGGGTCCACACGATCATGCGGTCGAAATCGACCAGACATTCGTCGTCAAGGCGCCGTTCCAGAGCTGTGAGTGATTCCAGCGCCAGGTCGATCAAGATCTGCTCGTCCTCCCCGTGCTCTTCCCGATTGGCGGCAATCGATCGCAGCCGGTCGCTCTCGTCGAGCAGCTGCTCCACCATCCCGCGGACCTTGGAGGGCGAACGACCAGCCAGCAGCCGCTCAATACCTGGAACGGTGCGGCGCTCTAACGCAATGAGCAGTGTGTCGCGAACCACCTCGCCTACCAGCTCCAGCCCTTCACCCTCCTCAAGCACACGCGGGTTTGGATTGCGGCCGCGTCGTAAACCGAACTCACGCAGCACGTCGCCACAGAACGCGTGGATCGTGCCAATCCGCGCCGTGTCAACTCCGTACGCCTCGTCACGGCGTCCAGCATCCCGCAGCGCTTTCCTGAGTTTGAGCTTCAAGTCGGCTGCGGCTTTGTTGGTGAACGTGATCGCTGCGATCTGCCTCAGTTCGAGCGGTTTGTCCGTCTGCCGCCCCTCTACCTCAACACCTAGCAGGTACAGCACCCGTGCAACCACGGTTCGGGTCTTTCCCGACCCTGCGCCTGCGGATACCAGTACGTGACGATCTGCAGCCAGGGCAGCATCCCTCTGGTGGGGCGACAGTCGCCACGTCATCGGCTCCTCCCCTTTGTCTCCTGCACCACTCGGCAGATGTCGGCGCCGTGACACCACGAGGGGCAACTGCACGATGGAGGAACTTCCGCCGGGAAATGACCGCTCCTAATGCGGCGCACGTACTCAGCAACGCAATCCAGCGCCTGCTCGAACTTCTGCGTCGCAGCGGGCTGCTGAACAAGCAGTGGTCCTTTCCAGTTCACTTCGTAGAGCTGTAATCGGTGCACCGCTTTGTCATCTCTCTTGGCAAGCGCACGGTACTCGACCCTGGCCACGTCGCCTCCAGGCACCAGTGTACGCAGTGCGTGCGCGTACAGCGGAACCTGCAAGACCGCGCCATCGTCCCAGGCCTTGGGATTGCCTGCGCCTGGGGTGCTGAACTCAGTCGTTTTGTAGTCCACCGCCGCTACGAGGTGCTGTGAATCGACGCGCTCGTCGCACCCGACTTCCACGCGGTCGATGAAACCACGGTAAAGCACCCGCACACCTGCACGGTCGAGCACAGCCCTGCCGAAACTCATTTCATGTTCAGCCACGGCAGTACGTACCATCTTGGGTGCGTTTCCGCGATTCGAGCTGGTCATCCTATCGTGCAGATCGACCTCCCACTCGAGGTACCCCATGACGATTCGCTTCAGTTCCTCTCTCTTGGCGGGAAGTAGTGATTCGTGACCGACCCACCTTTCGTCCCGTGCAGCGGCGATAGCCTCCTCCAGCGCCACCTTGGCTTCCCGTTCAATCCACCCCGCATCCGCCTGGTTGAGGAACACCGGACCGCCTTTGATCTCGGCAGCGCGATCAAAGAATCGCTTCAGTGTGTCGTGCAGTATGCTACCGCGTGTGGCCGGATCCATCTCTTGGTCGGGGTCGTCGACTCTCTCGAGCCTGAGCAACCGGGCCGAGAACCAGCCCCACGGGCAGTTTGCGTATTGTTCGAGTTGCGAAGGGCTCCACACATAGTGGTCTCCGTAGCGGTCGGCGAGCCGGTCGAGCAATGCGCTGTCTTCTATCTGACCACTGTAGACAGTGAAAGCCCCGGTCTCTCTCACGCGCTCTACCTGCGCTGCATACACAGCCTGGTCGCCCGCTTCCGCCGTCACAAAGGTCGGCACGTCAGACGTGAGCACGCGGTGGGGTGGAATCTCCTGCCAGTTCAGTCTGTGGCATTCCTCCACCGCCTCGACGAACGACGACGGAGCTTGCAGATCTCCCAGCTCGTCCATGTTGACATAGGACAGCGTTACCGAGCGCACCGCCCCAGCCAACAGAATCCGGAATAGGCCCCGTTCGCGAGCATCCCACACCCCGGTGCCCTCGAGAGGTATTCCGAGCGCGCGGAGTGCCGCCCGGCCGCTGTCGTCGAGAACCGCCACCCGCGGGGCAGGCGACGGGAAATGCCCCACCTCCATGCCCACAATGAAAAGGTGGTCGAACGACCGGTAGGCTGCCGCGAGTCCCTCGAGCACCTGGACACCCCGCCGGTTTTTCGTCCAGAGAGCGGTGTCACCGGAGAGAACGCTCTGCAACCGTGCGTGGAACCGGCTCGCGTCCATCGGGCTGGACTCGGTACCCCAAGTCTCGAGGGCTTCCCGCCATTCGCTTACCACCTCCCCGAGTGCCCTCCAGCCCGCTAAGTCGGCGCGCGCCAGCTCGAATTGGCCCTCAGGTACCGCATATATCCCTGCGGCAATGGCGAGTGGATCGTCAGCCAAGAACCTCTCGAACCATCGCACCCACGGGAGTAACACGCGTGTCTCATCGAGTGGGCGTACTACCGCAGCGAACCGTTTGAACGCCGCTACAGTGCGCGACACGCGTACGGCTGACGGAACATCCCGGCGGCGGCGTTCCTCGTCGTCGGCCTCCCCGGACTCGAACCATTGCGACTCCTGTTCCAGTTGAACCAACGCCGTTAGCCACGCGTCGATGCCGGCAACCACTTCGCGGTAGCCTATGTGATTCAACACACTCACATCAAGATCGTTGGCGTAGTACGGTTGAGCTGACAGGTCAACGATGGCGCGACGGTTCCAACCGACTGCAGCAGCTTTGAAGAGGGCGAGCACACTGCGCACTACCGGGATCTCAGCGAATCCCATCCTCAAGCGTGCAGTGGCGGGAACGGCCGCACGAGCCAGCGCCGTCACAATGAGTTCTACGTGCGGTCGCGCCTTGCGGCTCACCACACCGATGCGGTGCAGTGGTGTGCCGTGCTCTGCCAGCATGCGCACTCGCCGTGCGACTTCTTCGGCCTCCCGGTCTGGATCGGGCGCGGCAATGAGATCGACGCTGACTTCGCTTCGCTCACCCCCGTCGAACAGGGCAGTGCCAAACACAGGTCGGTGATCCAAATGCTGGACCGTCCCCACCAGCTCCTCCTGCAGCAACTCCTCTGCAGCGTAGACCACGACACGGTCGAGCGCAGGCGAGTTGACCAAGGCTGCAAGCAGCCGGCGCCACCCACCCCGCAGATCGTGCAAGCCAAAGATCCTGATCTCGCGCCGCCCCCCCAAGCGCTGGCTAAGAACCTCTGAACCAACCGCCACCGCCCTGGCACAGTCCTCATACGTATCGCGACCATCACGTCGCTCTGCCGCATCGAGTCTTTCGATGTATGCACGATAGGTGAGAGCCAACTCGTGGTCCCGAACAACCTCAAAAGGATCTCCCTCACGCCGCCCCACGGCTCGGAGAAAAGCGTCAGCCCCAACGCCTTCCTGCACCAGTTCTCCGAACAGGCGGTCCACCGCGTCCAGGAATGCACCCACATCGTGGATCCTGCCAAGCACGTCACCCGCTGCTTCGCGCAACACGGTGGCGAGCAGCACGATTCGTTCGTAGTCCCCGAGCGGCCTTCGTCTGGTATGACCAAGCCAATCCGGCAACTCGTGGAATATGCAGAGCGGCGGGTCGAACCAGCCCTGTACACCTCGCTCGGCAGCCGCGCGAATCAGGTGGTCACGGAGTCCGCCTTGCCGGAGCGCTAGGAGGTAATCAGGTGACGGAAAAGGATTCTGTGCGGCTGCAGTGAGCGGTACGAGGAAAGCCTCCGCAGCGGCCTCGAGGAGGCGTATTGGATCCGAGCAGAAGACGAAGTGGGAGTCGGCCATGGGTTAGGATAGCTCTGCGGTGTGACGGCAGCAAAGCGATTGCGGCGGGACAAACCAATCCCGCCCACAAACCTTAAACATTGAATAGTACGTGCAAGATGTCTCCGTCGGACACTACGTAGTCTTTTCCCTCCACCTGGAGCAGGCCGGCGTTCTTCACGGCTAGTTCGGAGCCGTGCTCCATGAACACCCTATAAGGCATCACCTCAGCCCGAATGAAGCCACGCTCCAGATCCGAATGAATGCGTCCTGCCGCTTGGCGTGCTTTGGTTCCGCGCTTGATCGTCCAGGCCCGCACGTCGTCCGCACCAACAGTGAAGAAGGATACGAGGTCTAGGAGACCGTAGGCAGTTCGGATGAAGCGGGCCAGCGCCGACTCGGAGTGTCCCAGATCCTGCAAGAATGCCGCCTGATCCGCGGCCTCCAGGGAGGCTATCTCGGCCTCCACGCTGGCCGAGAGTACCAGACCTGCGGCATGGATCGCGGTGAGTGCCGTGGCAATTTCAGCGGGCAACTCCTCGGAAGCTTCTCTCTCGCCGCGGTTCAGCGCAACCAGTAGTGGCCTGTCACTGAGCATGCCGTAGCCCGTGAAATGGTCCCGGTTCAGCTCGGCTGGAGACAGGGACCGCACCGGGCGCTGTTGCTCCAAGACCTCCTTCATTCTCTCGAATGCCCCTAGCTCCAGAGCACCGATCCCGTCCTTTCGAGCCCGGTAGAGCCGCCGCTCAACGACGTCGAGATCGGCGAATACGCACTCGGTATGGAAGGCCTCCAGATCGGCCAGGGGATCGGGGTCTCCTTGGAGCGTGGGATTCACAAAGTCCCGCAACACGAGGCAAAGTGCATCCTGATCGCGTATCTGCTGCAGCGCTTTGGGTGAGAGCCCTCTTTTTTCGGCGCCATACTCCCCCGGTATGTCACAGAAGCTGATCTCAGCGTAGGTGGTTTTCTTGGGTGAAAAGACCTCCGCCAGCCTGTTGATCCGCTCGTCCGGCACCCGCACCATTCCAAGCCGCACTGTGCCGCCGAAGCCCACTGGCGCAGCGAGGGCAGTCATGGCGTTGAAGACAGTAGTCTTCCCCGATCCAGCAAAGCCAACCAAACCGACTTTCATCTAGCTCCCATCATTTGGACGCGTCGCAAACAGTATCACAATGCCTGCTTGCTGCCGTTATCGGCCAGCCCACCGCACCACGCGGTTGCAGCGGTGACGGCCGGCCGGCGTGTGATCTTAATCGGACTCGGTCTAGCCACCAACACCAACAGGTAGCTGCTGAGAGGCCCTAGCCATCTGCCGCCACTTGAGCTAAATGAACTAGCATCACACTGGCACACCTCATTCTCCCTTGCTGAGGAACGCATGACTCGAGCCGCAGCAACCGCCCAGCCGGTTCCGAACTTCATCGACGGCAACTGGATAGCTGCCCAAGGAGTTGACACGCTACCGATCACCAATCCGGCCACCGGTGACATCCTGGGGCGGGCTCCGCTATCCACCTCGAATGATGTTACTGCCGCCGTAGCGGCAGCCAAGTGCGCTTTCCCGGCTTGGCGCGAGACCCCACCGATCGAGCGGGCGAGAGTGTTGTTCCGGCTCAAGGCACTCCTGGAGGAGCACTTTGAGGAGCTGGCCGTGAGCCTTGCCAAAGAGCACGGCAAGATCCTACCGGAATGTCTGGGCGAGATCCGGCGTGGAATCGAGAATGTCGAGCATGCCTGTGGCATTCCAACACTGATGTTGGGGACCACGTTAGAGGATGTGGCTACAGGTATTGATTGCGAGACGATCCTCCAACCACTGGGTGTGTTTGCGGCAATTACGCCGTACAACTTCCCAGTGATGATACCGCTCTGGTTCTGGCCATACGCGATTGCAGCGGGAAACACCTTCCTACTCAAACCGAGTGAGCAGGACCCCCTGACACACCAGCTTATTGTGGAATTGGCGGTGGAGGCCGGCCTCCCTAACGGGGTCCTGAACGTTGTGCACGGACGGAAGGACGTGGTGACAGCTCTACTCGAGCACCCCGATGTGAAGGGAATCTCCTTCGTCGGCTCCAGCAGCGTTGGCCGCAAGGTGTACGCCGAAGCGGCCAGCCAGGGAAAACGAGTGCAGGTGTTGGGTGGGGCGAAGAATCACCTCATCGTCCTGCCAGACGCCGACCTCGACAAGACAACCGCAGCCATACTGTCCTCGGTGTTTGGCTCTACGGGACAGCGTTGCCTGGCCGGGAGCATGCTCGTGGGAGTTGGGGAGGTGTACGAGCCCATGCGGGAGCGCGTGCTGGATGGAGCGGCTTCCTTGCGCTTGGGCTACGCGCTCGAAGGCGAGCCCGACATGGGACCGGTCATCTCGCGACATCACCGGGATAGGATTCACGGCTACATCGAGGATGGGGTGCGGGAGGGAGCGAAGTTGGTGATGGACGGCCGAGACGCCACGGTTGACCGATATCCCGAGGGACACTGGGTGGGACCTACGGTGTTTGACGGAGCCCGTCCGGATATGATCGTGGGGAGCGAGGAGATCTTTGGACCGGTTGCAGGATTGACTCGTGCCAATTCGCTCGCTGCCGCCATCGACGTGATTCACCACAACAGCTATGGTAACATGACCTCCCTATTCACGACTAGCGGGGAAGCGGCCCGCGAGTTTCGCTACCGGGCAGGGATTAGTATGCTTGGTGTAAACATCGGCGTCGCAGCACCGATGGCGTTCTTCCCGTTCGGGGGAACGCGGGGCTCTTTCTACGGAGACCTCAAGGCTCAAGGACAAGACGCCATCACGTTCTACACGGACAAACGTGTCGTAATCTCAAGGTGGTAGCAATGAGCGCACCCAGCGCGACTGCAACTACATCTCGGACTGCCCAGGCGCAGTCTGAGTACCGGCAGTTCGTCTTCCCCTGCGTAAAGCCGCTGTACGAAGATCCGCTCGTCTTGGTGGAGGGCCGGGGCTCCATCGTAGTGGACTCTGAAGGCAGCGAGTACCTCGACTTCTTTGGCGGGATCCTCACAACTTCACTGGGCCATTGTCATCCTGAAGTGGTTGCACGGGTGGTAGAGCAGGCGGCGAGGTTAGGTCACACATCTACGCTATACATCAACCAAAACCACGTCACTGCGGCGCGTCGGCTGAGCGAGATCGCTCCGGGGCGACTCAGCCAATCGTTCTTCACAAACAGCGGTACTGAGGCAGTAGAAACTGCTGTGACACTGGCCTGCATTTACACCGGCAACACCGAAGTGATATCTGTGCGCCACGGATACTCCGGACGCAGCATCCTCACGACCAACTTGACGGGGCACGGGTCGTGGCGTCCCCTTGGATCTTCGATACCGGGCGTCAAGCACGTAATGTCACCGAACCGCTACCGCAGTCCGCTCGGTGATCTCGCTGACCCGGCCTTCGTCGACGCTCTGGCAGAAGACCTCGAGGACGTGATTCAGACGACCACCAAGGGCAGACTGGCAGCATTCATCGCTGAGACGATCCAAGGTGTCGGAGGGTACATCGTGCCACCCCCTGGATACTTCCAGCGCATGGTCGAGATCGTTCGCAGCTATGGTGGCCTGTTCATATGCGACGAAGTGCAGGCCGGGTTTGGTCGAACCGGTAGGAAGTGGTTCGGCATCGAACATTGGGGAGTCGAACCCGACATCATGGTGATGGCAAAGGGGATCGCCAACGGCTTCCCAGTGGGTGCCACGATAACGAGGCCAGAGATTGCCGAGGTTTGGACCGGGAAGACGATCTCGACGTTCGGTGGTAACGCGGTCTGCATGGCGGCGACCGATGCAGCCATCGAAGTGATGGTTCGGGAAGACACACCAGGTCGCTCTGAGGTGCGCGGGCAACAACTCAAGTCGGGGCTCGAACGGTTGTCGCAGCAGCATCAGTGGATCGGTGACGTGAGAGGGATGGGACTCATGCAGGCTCTCGAGCTGGTGGAAGATCGCAGGACCAAGGAGCCAAGCTCAAAGAAAGCCCGGGCCTTGCTGGAAGCGGCGAAGGACGAGCAACTCCTCATCGGGATCGGTGGCCTCCATAACAACACCATCCGCATTGGCCCGTCCATGCTGGTGACGGAAGACGAAGTACAAGATGCGCTTGACCGGCTGGGGCGGGCATGCCGACGTGTAGACTCGCTAAGGTAACTGCCCATGATCGCCGGTCTACCCTGGAGTAGTTGGCTCCTGCTGCTGGCGGCCGTTGGTCCCGGCCTCACCGTGGTCACGGTGTTCTATGCAAGGCACCGTCACGTCCGGAAGCAAAAGTGACGTGACGTCTGGATCGATACTGGGTGTCCTCGCCGTCTACGGCGTGGTTCTGCTCACGATCGGGCTCTGGGCGAGCCGCGGATCGCAGACTGTCGCCGGCTACTTCGTAGCGGGCAAGCGACTCCCCGCTTGGGTCATCGCGTTCAGCTCGAACGCTACCGGTGAGAGCGCATGGCTGTTGCTCGGGCTGACCGGGATGGGCTACCTACTGGGAGTGCATGCGTTCTGGATCGTGTTGGGAGAGGTTTTGGGAGTAGCACTCGCATGGGCATTCGTGGGTCTCCGATTCAAAGAGTACACTGATCGCTACGATTCCATAACGGTTCCCGACTATCTAGAGGCCCGATTTCGCGACACCCGCCAGGTGATCCGCTTGGTGAGCGTGGTGATCATCTTCAGTATGGTGACCGCCTACACCGCAGCACAGCTCACAGCCTCCGGCAAGGCCTTCGGCTCTTTTCTGGGGACCAGCTACGAGACCGGCGTGCTGCTGGGAGCCGCGTTCATTCTCTTCTACACTACGGTCGGCGGGTTCAAGGCAGTGGCGTACAACGATCTCATGCACGGCGTGCTCATGTTCGCCGGGCTGCTCGTGCTGCCGTTGGTCGGGATCGCGGCGGTGGGTGGCTGGCCCTCGCTAATGGCCCGCTTGCAGGAGATCGATCCGGCCATGCTCAGGCCCATGGGCAACCTCGGTCTTTCACCCGCCGGCATAGCCAGCGCGGCCGGCTTCGTTGGTATCGGTCTCGCTTTTCTCGGCGCACCGCAGCTACTCACCCGTTTCATCTCGGCACGGGATCGGTCTGAAATAGTGAGTGGCAGCGTAATTGCCGTGATCTGCATTGTGGTATTCGATGTTGGCGCCGTATTCGCCGGGATGTCAGGTCGAGTGCTGTTTCCCGGCCTGGCTGATCCGGAGACGATTCTCCCCACGATGAGTGGGAATCTGTTTCCTGCACTCTTCACCGGCATATTTCTGGTAATCGTACTCGCTGCCATCATGTCGACAGTGGATTCGCTGCTCATCCTGGCGTCGTCAGCGGTGGTGCGAGACGTGATCCAAAAGGTGTTTCAACCTAACCTCACTGAGCGGCAGCTCTCAGTCTTGGGAAGAGTCACCACGGGTCTGATTGGGATCGGTGCCCTGGCGCTGGCACTGCCGGAAGTGCGTGTCATCTTCTGGTTCGTTCTCTTCGCCTGGTCCGGACTCGCGGCCGCATTTGCTCCGGTGGTACTTTGTTCTCTGTTCTGGAGCAGGGCCACACGCGCTGGTGCGATCAGCGGCATGGTGGCAGGATTCGCCGCGACAGTCCTGTGGGTACTGCTGTTCAAGGATCGGTTCTACGATTTATACGAAATGCTGCCCGGCTTCTTCGCGGGCTTTGTGGTAACAATCGGAGTCAGCCTGCTCACCAAACCACCACCCGATGCGGCAGCGGAAATGGATCAAGTGCGGTGTGCGGTGGCCTCTCGCGATGCGGCACTGACGGTAAGAGAGTAATGGCGTGTTGGTGACCTTCTCTAGCTGGCCGCCTCGTGCTTGCCCCTGAGCAATGCCTGGAAGCGGGGATGGCCGCGCAGGGATGCCAGATCAGGATCTCTCTCGAACCATTCCCGATTACCGAAGCCGCAACGGACTGCCTCTTCCAGGCACTCGATGGCCCTCTCGGTCTGACCTTCCAGTGAGTACAAACACGCCACGTTGTAACGCACCCCTGCATCCTCTGCGTCGACGGCCAAAGCGCGTTCCGCCCACTCGAGACCGCGTTCCTGTTTACCCAAGCGACAGTAGGAGACCGCACACATGGTGGCTGCGCGGGGATCATCAGGATTCAACTCGAGATGCTGTTCTGCTGCCCGTAGCGCCCGGCGATAGGC
>JBDHKN010000022.1:0-50143 GCA_039586365.1 Gemmatimonadota bacterium
CTTTCGCGTTACCGTCGGTCAGCATTATGAAGGGTAGTCCGTGCGCTATGAGTGCGACTCCGACTGCGAGGGCGATCCGCTCCAGCCAAGGCAGCACGTCCGCCACAGCCCAAACAACCAGGACGACTCCAATTGTGACCGCCACCAGGCGATGCAGTTCGCGGTGACTCTGCTTCATCGGTTTCTCCTTGCGAGCGGCTTCGGACCGGAAGGCAGGCTCCCAGTTACCGACCACACTAAGCTACCGTTGGCTGCCGGGGCGGGCCAGATCGGTACCGGAGCAAACCCTCTTGCGAAGTCTCCCCGTGTGGCAGAGGTTGAGGTCGCCGACACAGCAGCGCATGAAGATGCATCCTTTCACCGGACAACTGTGGATAGGCCTGGCCGTCGGTAGCCTGCTGGGCTTCGTGGCAGCACGGATTCGGTTGTCCAGTTCGCCACTCGAGGGACGGCGCTGGGTGGTGGTCTTGGGTACCGTGGCTGGATTGGTAGTGAGCGGCGTTGTCTTCTTGGGGCTAGCCCTGGCAACCGCTCTACTCGATTACTCTACAGACGGTACGGATTCCTGGGAGCTGCTCGGCCCCACACTGCTCATCCTGCTGTTCCTCTTTGTCGGTTTCGCATTCCGCACCAAGTAGCTGTTTCCCAGATACTCAGAGAGCAACACCCAGGGCGAACCTCCTGGCTGTGACTATTGCCGCCACGACGCGGTGGTGGGACTGAGGACACGGGGTCGTGGTCGACTGGTGGGAGTGCAGAGGGCTATAATGTCGGTACCGCCGCGACTTCTCCGGTGGTGCGACACAGCACGTTCCGCCGCGGCGGTCGGCGCCTTTCACTCGAAAGGAGAGACTCGCCATGCTCAACTCCCCGCGCATCCGTCGCTATCTGACCGGCATCGGCCGGTCGACACTACTCCTCGCACTCTTGGGCCTCGGGTGGCAACCCACCGAACGAGGGCCACTATCTGAAACCGTCCATCCAGACGGGTGCACTAGTCTCCTGGTGGGCCCGCTCGCATCGAGCGATGGCTCGACCATGACGAGCCACTCGTGCGATTCCGGAACAGACCGCACCTGGATCAGCATTGAACCGCGGCGCAGCCACCCTCAAGGCTCGATGGCTACCGTCTGGCTGGAGCCCAAGCGGACAACCGGCCCTCACGACCCCGATCGGATCCCCCGGGGCGAGATCCCCCAGGTTGCCGAGACCTGGAAGTTCATGGACGCCGCGTACCCCATCATGAACGAACATCAGCTGGCCATCGGGGAGACGACTACGGGAGGCAAGCGGGAACTCAAGAGCAACGAGGGACTGATTGACGCCCCCGAACTGTACCGGCTCATTCTGGAGCGGGCCACAACCGCGCGTGAGGCCATCCGCCTGGCAGACGAGCTGACCAAGGAATACGGGTACATCGACTGGGGCGAGTGCTTCACCTTCGCCGACCCCGAAGAGGTATGGTTTTTCGAGATCCTGGGACCCGGCCGGGGAAACGTGGGCGCGGTGTGGGCGGCGGTGCGCCTCCCAGACGATCACATCGCGGTGAGTGCCAACTCCCACCGCATCCGTCAGATCGACCTGAGCGATCCCGACCACTACATGGCATCGGACAACGTGTTCTCGCTGGCCCAGGAGATGGGGTGGTGGGATCCCGCCAGCGGCAAGCCCTTCGAGTTCTGCTACGCCTATGCCGACCGCACCAGCCTGTACTCGAGGCGACGAGAGTGGCGAGCGCTCAGCCTGCTGGCGCCCTCGCTGGAATTGGATGCCAACGCCGAGAACTTTCCCCTCTCGGTGAAGCCGGAGAACAAGGTCTCCGTCCAGGACCTGCTTACGATCTTCCGGGATGCATACGAGGACACCCCGTACGATATGACGCGGCGATTGACGGTGGTGAACCGTGAGGGCGCGGCGGTGAAGAGCCCGGTTGCCAACCCCTTCATGAACTCCGATCTGAGAGAACTCCTGGGGGTCGAACGGGAGCGGACCATCGCCTCCCCGACGGCCACCTATGTGCAGATCACCCAGTCACGGAGTTGGCTGCCCGACCCGATCGGTGGGGTGGTCTGGCTGGGATATGACAACCCGGCCACAACTCCCCACATCCCGTTTTACATCGGGATCACCCAGATGCCAGAGTCCTACATGGTGGGCGGCCGCAGAGCCTACCGACGCGACTCCGCCTGGTGGGCGTTCCGCCGGGCCAGCAAGCTCTCCTACTTCCGCTACCAAGACATGAAGGAGGTGGTGCAGGAAGTCTGGGAGCCCATCGAGCGGGAGGCATTCGCGCGTCAGGATTCACTGGAGCAAGAAGCGTTGCGGCTCTACCGGGAAGATCCTGAGTTGGCCGAGGCGTTTCTCACGGAGTACAGTCACGACCTAGCCAACCGGACCGTGGAGCGCTACTGGCAGCTGGGAGACGATCTCTGGACCCGCTTCAACCGGGCATTCTGAGGCGGAGTATCCGCTAGGGAATCAAGAGCAGGAAGTCGGCACCGGGCGGCAGCGTAGGCTTTTGTGCAACAGGTCGGGCAAACCAGACGGCCAGGCCCTACCGCCTCGGCTCAGCCGACAGCCGGGCGACGGTCTGTCTCACCTCTTCGACCCACGGCTGCATCTCCGGATCGGCATGTTCCCACAGCTCAACGAACCGGCCGTAGTAGTCGATCGCCTGCTCCCAGTCGCCGCGCTGTTCGTACAACTCGCCGACCCGCACGTAGGCGTGGGCCAGGTGTCCCGCATCGTTGCCGTAAGACGCCGAGGGCGTCTCGACGAACCGCTGGTAGAGAGCCAGGGCGGAATCCGCCACACCCAGTTGATCGTACACCCGCGCCAGCCACGGGTAGGCACACGTGGCGCACGAGTTCCCGTCGTCCCACATCCGAAACTCTGCGATCGCCTCATCGAGCCTGCCCTCCGCCAGCGCGGCGACTCCCAGCGCACCGTGACGCGCACGCTCGGTATCGTAAGTGTGGTCGGCCTCGGGGATAGCGTCGAATTCGGCAATCAACTCGCGACCACGTTCCGGAGCGCCGGCGGCGGCATAGGCGCGCGCAAGGTCGGTGTAGGGACGGTCCAGCAGCGCGAGTGACTCGAGCGGGTAGCGCTCCAGCGCAGCGTCCAACACGCGGTGGGCCCGGGCCGGATCGTCGAGCAGCAGTCGCTCCAGGATAGCGCGGATGGAAACGCGGTCCAGATAGCGGCCCGCCAGATCGCGCTGTGCGGTGAGCGACAGCCCCCTGTCCCAATCACGTTGCGCTCGATCCATTTGCCCCCGCATAGCCGAGAGGTTCCCCAGCCACATGTAGGCTGTCGCCTCCCAGAACACCCGACCGCGCTGTTCGTCCATCAGCGCGTAGCCGAGCCGCTCGGCGGCGGCGTAGTCCTTGCGATAGGCCGCGCATACGATGCGGGTTATCGCAACCGCTGGATTACCGGGAAAGCGCCGCTCGAAGCGATCGACAACCCAGGCAGCCGAATCCGACAGACCCATCCTCTCCAAGGTCCTGGCCACATTATCGAAGTACAAACTGGTCGTGGAGTCCAACTCCAGCGCTTGGGCGTAGAGTCCCACCGCTCGCTCGTACTCGCGGAGGCCACCATAGACCACACCGAGGTTGTTCAGGGCAATGGTCTCGTCGGGATACAGATCGAGAAGGGTGCTGTACGCACTCATGATCTGGTCGCGGTTACGCGTGACCACCGAATGATAGGCTGCGGTCACGAGATAGCGCTCTCGCTCGGTGAGGGCGTCGCGGTACTGATAGGCCTTGGTGGCCGCTTCTACCGCCCGAGATCGCCGCTCGGATCGATTGTTTAGGATGATGGCCAACTTGCGGTAGGCCATGGCGAATGTCGTATCTATCGCTATAGCCTCTTCCAGCAGCTGAACGGCCCTGGGGTCATCACCCTGGTTAGTCGCGTTGAGACCCTGCGAGAACACTCGCAGTGCGCGCATCGATCCGGTCGTGACTCGCCGCAGCGGCTCGCTGCGGCGGATGCTGCGCAACGACTCGCCCACGCGTTCTCTGAGATTCACTGAGAGACGATCGACGGCGCCTACCAACTCGTCTTCTCCGCGGGCAGTTTCCTGCAGCGTGGTGAGCAGATCGCCGTCCGCCGAGACCAGGCGTGCGGAGATCGAGTAAGCGCTGCCCACCGACACGATCTCCCCGGTGACCACCGCATTGATGCCCTCTCGCTGCGCTGCCTCCATGGCCACGGCCGCATCCAGCCCGTCCGCCGGATCTCGCTGCATGAGGAGGAGAATGCGGCCAACCTGAGCGGGATCGACGAGCGATACCGCCCGCGACTGTGACAAACCGATTCGCATGAGTTCGGTAACCGTAGGGCCATGCGCCGAGTCGGCGGTGCGGTTCTCGAAATCGGCCAGGATGATGCGCTCCCGCTCGGCGATTGCTCCGCTCGTTATCAGCGACGCTGCCGGACCGAGCCCGAGTACTCGCATCCCCACGTATCCCACCGTCACCAGCGCCAGACAGCCGAACCCGATTAGCCCCGCGAGCCAAGCCCCACGCCAGGTCAGGCGGTCCAGCGTACCAGCAGCGCCCGTCACTCCAGCCGCGCGGCGGCGCTCCGCGAGGCTCGTGGCCACGACGACCGGGAGCCCGGCCACGAGGAGTCCTACCGCTGCAACGAACACCCAGATCGGGAGACCGAGCTGAATGACCAGCAGGTAGATCACAGCCAGCAGCACCAGCGCTCCCAGTGCGAATGCCCCTGCTGCGAGGAGCGGGCTGGTCCGCACGGGAGACGGGCCGAACGTCGGTGCTAGTCCCGGAGCGCCTGTCACAGCGAGTTCCCGCAGTGCCTCCGCGAACTGCGCAGCCGGGCTGAACCGATCGGCTGGCGTCTTGGCGAGGACGCGCGCTAAGGCGGCAGCGACCTGCGGTGGCACCGCAGGCCGGAGCGTTGTCACCGGCGGGGGCTCCGCCGTGAGGTGTTGGTGCACGACACTCTCGACGGTGGCGCCGGTGAACGGTGGCTCTCCGGCGAGCATCTCATAGAGCACACAACCGAGACTGTAGAGATCGCTTCGGCCATCCAAGTCCCGGCTTCCCGCCGCCTGTTCCGGGCTCATGTAGGTTGGCGTCCCAATGGCAAGCCCCGTCTCAGTCAGCCGCCCGCCACCCGCCTCGGTGATCGCACGCGCAATGCCGAAATCGGCCACCCGCGCGTGATCACCAGCCAACAGGATGTTCTCCGGCTTGATGTCACGGTGCACGACATCGCGTTTGTGGGCGTAGGACAGCGCATCAGCCACCTCACGCGCGATCTGTAGCGCGTCATCCATGGGCAGCTGCTTGTCCCGGACAAGCCGGTCACGCAGGGATTCCCCCTCCACGAATGGCATCACGTAGTAGAGGAAACCGTCGGCGTCGCCTGAGTCATACAGGGGAAGGATATGGGGATGGTCCAACCGAGCCGCTATCTCGATTTCGCGCAGGAACCGCTCGGGACCGAGCGCAGCGGCCAAGTCCGGACGCAGCACTTTGATGGCTACCTGACGGCGGTGTTTCAAATCCTGGGCGAGGTATACGGTTGCCATCCCACCGCTGCCGAGTTCTCGCTCGACGGCGTAGCGCTGGGCAAGGGCGGTCTTGATGCGGCCCAGTTGGTCGGTCATGGCGAGTGTCCCGCACTGAAGACACGCCTAAGGTATGAGTTGGGATAGGGTTAAGCTAGGTGACGGCCGAGTCCTTTACTCCGCTCGCAACACCCTGAGCGGATCCACCCGTGTGGCGCGCCGGGCGGGTACGTAGCTCCCGAGCACGGCGATCAGTGCAGTTGCCAGTCCGGTAACCAAGAGATTCAGCGGATCGGTTGCGGCGACCTCGTGAAGCAGTGGCGTCAGAATGCGCCCCAAGCCGAGTGACGCAGCTAGACCCACCCCTATCCCCAAGACCGCCAGCCGACAGCCGTCCCAGACCACCTGCCACAACACATCGCCCCGTGGGGCACCCAACGCCACCCGAACTCCGATCTCGTTCGATCGCATGGCCACGTTGTAAGACAAGAGACCGTAGATGCCCACGGCCGCAACCGCAGCAGCGACGATTGCGAATACGACCAACAGCACCATATAGAACCGCTCCGAGGCAACAGACCTTCCGATCAGTTGACGCATCGTAGCAGCGTCGTATACCGGGATATCGGGGTCCAGCTCGTGGATCACTTCACGGATGACCGGGATGAACTGCTCGGCTCCGCGGGGAACTCGGGCCACCACGTTCACGAATTGGAACGGCTGTTGGTCGTACGGAATGTAGATCTCGGGGCTAGCTTCCGAACCGAATCCCCAAAAACGTGCATCTCCAGCGATGCCGACTATCTCGAACCTTCTGGGTCCCCACCCCTCCAGCTCTATCCACTGACCGAGGGGATCTTCACCTGACCAGTACTGCCGCTGGGCAACCTCGTTGATGATGGCGGCGCCCGGCGAACCCGGACCGTCGTTGTCCGTGAAGCCTCTGCCTCGGAGCAGCGGGATGCCGACGGTCTGCAGATACGATTGGCTGGCGGGGTTGATCCTCGCATCAGGCTCCTCATTGGGCTGTGGCGGCGGCTGTCCCGCGATGGTGAAAGACGAATTGAGCTCCCAAGGGACAAAGGGAACGCATGCGGCCGCCCCAACGGCTGTCGCCTCCGGCCTCTGACCCAACCGCTCGAGCAGGTCGTTAACGAACTGAGCCCGGTCAGCATCGTCGCTGTAGCGACCAGCCAGGCTGATGGGAGCGACAACCACGCCGGTTGCATCGAAGCCGATCTGCTCGGAGATCAGTTTTCCAAAACTCCGAGTGAGCAATCCTGCACCGCCCAGTAACACAAGTGCGATCGCCAGCTGTGCCACGACCAGCGCTTTCCTCGCCCGCACGCCCGCACGACCTGCACTGGCACCGCGGCCACCCTCCCGCAACGCATCGACTCCGTGCCGCCGTGAGACTTGGAGCGCAGGCACGATTCCAAACGCCAAGCCAGTGACGACGGTGACTGACAGCATGAACACCAGCACCCGTGGATCAATGCCGACCTGGTCGAGCCGTGGAATCCCCGGAGGGCTCATTGCGATGAGCAGCCTCACTCCCCAATGGGCCAACAGCAATCCAGCAGCTCCTCCCAAAGCCGCAAGTAGCATGCTTTCGGTCATCACCTGGCGTATCAACCGGCGTCGGCCAGCACCCAGAGCACTGCGGACGGCGAACTCACGTTCCCGCACCGACGCGCGCGCTAGCATCACATTCGCCACGTTGGTGCAGGCGATGAGGAGCACGAACCCCACCGCACCAAGCAAGACATAAAGGGCACGGTCCACCTGGCGGACCACATAGTGCTTGAGAGTGACCACGTTGGCGCCCGTGTTGGCGTTGTGCTCCGGATACTGCTGCTCCAGCCGCGCCATGATCGCGTCCATTTCGACCTGGGCCTGCTCGACAGTCGTAGAGGCCTCGAGGCGGGCGATCACTCTGAGGTAGTGAGAGCTGCGGTCGTCCCCATAGGTGTCCATCGTTACAGGTCGCCACAGCTCCGCGGTGGGATAGGTCGGCACGGCGAATCCGGCCGGCATGATACCAACCACAGTTCGGCTGACTCCGCTTATCTCCACTGTGGCACCCACTACACTGGGATCGCTGCCAAACCGCCGCTGCCACAGCGCGTGACTCAAGACTACGACCGGTTCCGCACCCTCGGTTCCATCTTCCGGCAGAAACGAGCGACCACGTGAAGGAGATACACCGAGAACCCCTTGGAGAGTCCCCGGTGTTATTGCCGCACCGAGCACCCGCTCGGCTCCAGCGCCCCCGGTAATGGTCGCGCTCCACCAATAACCGGCGGACATGGCGCTGAAGCCGTCATTCTGTTCCCTCCAATCGGCGAAGTTGGGCGGTGACACCTGGCCCATGTGATTGGAGTGGCTGCGGTTGTTCTCCCAGACCGTCACGAGCTGGTCGGGGTCCCCGTAGGGAAGAGGCTGCAGCAATACCCCACTCACGACGCTGAAGATGGCCGTGTTAGCCCCCACACCGAGTGCCAGGGTGAGGATCACCACGGCGGTGAAACCCAAGTTGCGGCGCAGTGTCCGAGCTGCATAACGGAAGTCGTGCAAGAGCATGCCCCCGTTCCGCGAGCGCATTCGCAACCAGAAGGCATCTTCGAGTGCGCCGAGACAACGCGCGTACTGCATGATCGGCAAGCGAGATTGCCGAGCGCCCTTCCCCCAGTTTGATCGGAACTCGGCCTGCCATTCTGCGAGCCATTCCTCACGGCGGTCTGCGGGAACCAGCAAGCTGACCAGTCTGAGAATGCGACCGGGAATCATATCACCGCCCATTCTCAGCCAGTGGTTGGGCTGCTGGCAGAGAGGGATAGCGCTCTCGTGCCACCTGCAAGTGCGACTCGGCGGCCCGAGCTAGTCGGTAGTACTTGCGGGGCGGGCGGCTACTCGAGCGAGCGACCGCCACGGCCTCCCAGCGGGACCTCACCAAGCCCAGCTGCTCGAGCCTGCGGAGCACAGGATAGACCGTGCCGCTCCTGAGTCCGGTGGCATCGATGATATCGAAGCCGTGGATATAACCTGCATCCAGGGCCTGCAGGACCATTGCTGTCGCATACGTCATTCGTAGCTGCGCCATGAGATCTCCGGTGCTTGTATCTATGTCTATGTAAGTCTATCTCTACATAGCAATAAACGCAAGCTATGCGGACAGTCGCAAACTGTGCGTCAGCTGCGCGACACCCGTGCTCGACCCGGTCGCGCCGAGCGGTACGAGCTCGCTTGACTGCCGCGGTTCGCGGCCGCCTATTTGGTGCTGCGCCACCGCTTGGCGGCAGCTTGCAGTGGGACGAGTGCGGCGGGCCCGGCTGGCGCCCCAAGGACGGTATCCATCTGAGAATCGGAGAGTGGATCGAATGAATGCCGTAACAAGGCAGTATTGGTACTACAGGAAGGCAGTCGTGGCGCTGTGCGCTGTCTCGCTCGGGCCGTTGTTGGGTTGCCAGGATCGCCCAGCTGCCATGGCTGTGATCGATGCCGGCGCAGCAACCGCTCAGCCGTCCGACCTCAAGTTCGAGATTGCCATCCCGCAGTCAGTACTAAACGAGACTGTGACCGGGAGAATGTTCATCATCATCTCACGCAACAACGACCCCGAAGTACGGTTTCAGGCCGGACGGACGGGCGTTCCGTTCTTTGGCGTGGACGTCGAGAACCTGAGTCCAGGTGAGCCTGCCGTGATCGACGGTACCACGTTGGGGTCGCCGCTCGAGAGCTTGAGTGAACTGCCCGCAGGGGATTACTACATCCAGGCGGTGTTCAACAAATACACCGAGTTCAACCGTTCGGACGGCCACACCGTTTGGATGCACAAAGACCAGTGGGAAGGCCAGAACTGGAAACGCTCGCCGGGAAACATCTACAGCGACGTGCAACGAGTGCACATCGATCCCGCTTCCGCGGACGTAATCGCAGTCGAGGTAACGAACATCATCCCACCCGTCGAGGTCCCGCCCGACTCGAAGTACGTAAAGCGGTTCAAGATCCAGAGCGATATACTCACCGAGTTCTGGGGACAGCCAATGTACCTGGGTATGGTGGTGCTGCTGCCGGAGGGATACGACGAACATCCCGACGTGAACTATCCCGTGGTGTACAGTGAGGGACACTTCTCGTTGAGCGCGCCGCTCGGCTTCGAGGGCGGCCGGCGCAGTGTGCGGGAAGAGTGGCTGGGACCCGATTTCCCGCGATTCATCGCCGTTACGCTGCAGCATCCCTGCCCCTACTTCGACGACTCGTACGGGGTCGATTCCCCGGCCGTCGGGCCGTACGGAACCGCGATTCACGAGGAACTGATCCCCGAATTCGAGCGCAGATTCAGAGCGATTCCTGAGCCTTACGCGCGGGTGCTGACCGGCGGTTCAACGGGAGGCTGGATATCGTTCGCGTTACAGGTCTACTACCCGGACTTCTACGGCGGTACCTGGTCCTTCGCACCGGACCCACTCGACTTCAGGAACGTCGAAGGCATCAACATCTACGAGGACGTGAACGCGTTCTACAAGGTGCACGAGTGGCGCACGGTCCCCACACCGAACAGCCGTGTCCCCGCGACGGGTGAGATCAACCTGACCTCGAAGCAGCGGAACCACTTCGAACTCGCAAACGGCACCAAGGGCCGCTCCGGAGAGCAGATCGACATCTGGTCGGCCGTATTCGGTCCGCTGGGCGACGATGGTTATTTCAAGCCGTTGTTCGACAAGTACACCGGAGTCATGGACCCGAGTGTAGCGCAGGCGTGGAAAGAGAACTACGACGTCAGGTACTATCTGGAACAGAACTGGAATAGGATCGGGCCCAAACTGGTCGGAAAGCTCCACATATTCGCGGGCACGATGGACAACTACTATCTGGATATCGGCGTCAAACACACAGAGGCGTTTCTGGAATCGACGACCAATCCGTATTACGGGGGATCGGTCACATACGGCGCGCACGGCAGCCATGGCTGGCGGCCCATGTCGAGCGCTCAGCTGCTGCGGCTCATGGCCCAGCACATCATCAAGAACCGTCCCGCAGGGACCCAGGTCGACTGGATGTATTGAGAATCCGTTCTTACAAGTAGCTTTCCTCTAGAAGGCTGCCGGTGAGCTTGCCCGGCAGCCTTGCTTATTGACACCCATTCGTCGCTGCTTACCCGAAGCGTCGTCACGCCCTCCGCTCAGCAATGGGGTGCAACGGCGTTGCCACTGGCAGACGTGACAGCCCAGTCCGTGAGCGAGCGACACGGGATGGTACTCGACAGCCACGCTATCTCGCTGACACTCGCGAGCTCGTGCGGCGTCTGCGCACGGTTGCCGCGGCTTACCGGTGTTGTTCCCCAGCCGCATATTACGCCGGCAATCCAAAGGAGCTGAAAGATGGGCGTACTGTGCAGTCTCAGAACCGTTCTGCCGTTGCTGGCCTTGCCGCTCACCACATTGGCGGCTCAGGAAGCGGACGTTCCCGGTCCTTCGTTCAAGGACATCATGGATTTGCGCGGCATCGGTGCGGCGGCGATCTCGCCCGACGGGCAGACGATCACGTACACCGTTCGCACCACGGACTGGGAAGAGAACGGTTATGACAGCGAGATCTGGCTGGTGCGTGCAGGAGAGGAACCGTTCCAGTTGACTCGGACAAAGGATGGCAGCAGTACCAACCCCGCGTGGTCGCCCGACGGACGGTGGATCGCTTTTCTCGCTGATCGCGGCGATAAACAGCAGATCCACCTCATCAATCCTCGGGGCGGCGAAGCACATGCGCTGACCGATGTGGAGGAGGGCGTGGGAGGGTTCGAATGGGCGCCTGATGGACAGCGCATTGCATTCACGAGCAGTGAGCCCCAGAGCGAGCGCGACAAGAAGCGAGAGGAAACGTACGGCGCGTTCGCGGTGGAGGATCAAGAGTACCGTCTGAGACACCTTTGGATCGTCGAGTTGCCGGATGGGCCTACCACCGCGACAGCCCAACGTCTCACGGAGGGGACGGACTTCACCGTGTCCGGCTTCGCGTGGTCGCCTGACGGTGATGAGATAGCGTTCGGACACACGCCGGACCCGCTCATCAACTCGTGGCTGCAGGCCGACATCTCGCTGGTCGACGTGAACTCGCGCGACGTGCGCCCACTGGTCACGGCAGATGGACCGCAGAGTAACCCGACCTGGTCGCCTGACGGAGACTGGATCGTATACCAGGCAGCGGGCCCCGATGTGACTGCGGTCTACTACACCAACGGGCTGTTCTATAAGATCCCCGCTGCAGGGGGAACGCCGACGCGTCTCGCCGTCGATCTGGACGAGGATCCTTCCGTCACTGCTTGGACACCGACCGGCATCTACCTGGTAGCGTGGCAACGGACCAAGCGGCAGGTGTTCCGCGTGGATCCCAACTCGGGGCATGCTACCGCGGTCGCAACCACGCCGGACCAGATCCGGTCGGTGGACTTCACACCTGACGGGCGGACGATGGCGCTAGTGGCAAGTGACGGACGTTCGCTGAGCGAGGTGTATCGCTCGCCTGTCGCGGGATACAGTCCCACCCAACTGACCAACATGTCCGACCAGATCGACGGCTGGGAACTCGGCACCAGCGAGGTAATCTCCTGGCAGAGCCGCGACGGGACGACCATCGAGGGCGTGCTCCACAAACCCGTGGACTTCGATCCCTCACAGCGGTATCCCCTCTTCGTCGTCATTCACGGCGGCCCGACAGGGATCGACTACCCGACGGCCGTCACCGGCTCGGTGTATCCGGTGCACCAGTGGCTGGCGAAGGGAGCTCTGGTGCTGCGCCCGAACTACCGTGGGTCCGCTGGATACGGTGAAGCTTTCCGGTCGCTCAACGTGCGCAACCTCGGCGTGGGCGATGCGTGGGACGTACTGTCTGGCGTGGACTACCTCGTCTCACAAGGGATCGTCGACACCAACCGCATCGGTGCGATGGGCTGGAGCCAGGGCGGATACATCTCGGCATATCTCACCACCACGACCGATCGCTTCGCGGCGATCTCGGTAGGAGCCGGGATCTCGAACTGGGTGACGTACTACGTCAACACCGACATACATCCATTCACGCGTCAGTACCTCAAGGCGACGCCGTGGGAGGACCGCGACATCTACGCCCAGACCTCAGCGATGACGTTCATCACTCAGGCCACGACACCAACGCTCATTCAACACGGTGAATTCGACCGGCGCGTGCCCATACCCAACGCATACGAGCTGTATCAGGGTCTCCAGGATGTCGGTGTCGCCACCAAGCTAATCGTCTACAAGGGCTTCGGGCACGGCATCACAAAGCCCAAGGAGAGACTTGCCGCTATATGGCACAACTGGCAGTGGTTCGGCAAGTACATCTGGGGTGAGGAGATCGAGCTTCCGATCGAAGTGGGGGAAACAGGGACGGTGAAGGACAGTGGAGGATGGTGAAGGACGGTGAAGGAAAGGGCGGAAGAAGGCGGTAAAGGGCGGGCTTTCAACATGCGTAGAAGGCGGTAAGAGAGGGCGGTAAAGGGCGGTAAAGGCGGTACAGTGCGGTAGGAGGCGGCTGCATCAGCGATCGGGCCGCGCTTCCGCGCACCTCACCGTGATCGACACGCCGGTCCGCACGGTGCGGAGCAATCCACCTGTCGTGACCTTGGCAACCACCTGTGGTTCAGTGGGTGAGGGTATCAGATACACCTCCGTAAATCCCTCGGCGACCCACCCCAGGCTGGACGAGCGATCGTGATCTGTGCCGCTTGTCGGGTCCGGCCGGGCACCGACCTGGTAGTAGACAGCCACACCTCCCGGCTGCGATCGGTTGAATACCTCGACGCGCCAGTTGATGCACTCTTGGAACTCCGCTTCACCGCTTGGGGCGACATTCGTCTCCGAAGACCTTGCACAGGCAGAGCCGGCGACTAGCAGGGCCCATGTGAGGGCGTGAGTGAACTGGCGCATGTGCCTCTCCTGACAGCTGGGAGTATGAGTCCGCGACTGAGACAAGCTACGTCCCGGTCAGAGGATCGTAAGCAGGCCACCTGCAATACCCGCTGAGGTCGGATTGGTGCCACGGCAAGGGCGGGAAAGGGAGCCTGATGATGTCGATGATGACCGGATGCGCGATCTGTTCGAGCAGCACCTAGCAGAGGCAAAGCGACTGATTGCAGATCGATCCTGCTTTGACGCTCTCGATATCGTGCATCGCGACGTAGTGAACGACCCGGTGAAGCAGGCAAGTCGGATCAGCGCGTTTCTGGGAGCCGGGCTGCATGTGTAGCGGATGGCGGCCGTTGTCGATGAGCGGCTGTACCGCAACCGACGGTGAATGAAAGGGCGGCAAAGGGCGGCAAAGGGCGGTAAAGGACGGTAAAGGGCGGTAAAGGGCGGCAAAGGGCGGTAAAGGGCGGTAAAGGGCGGTAAAGGGCGGCAAAGGGCGGTTCAAGGCAGCAGAGGGCCGTAAGGGCCGCCAGGCAGTCTAGGGAGGGGCCGGAGGCGAGGACGGGCTCAAAATTGCCACCCGTCACTCGTCACTCGTTGATCGTCAATCGTGAATCGTCAATTGCCGCCGATCCGTCCCGCCTTTCTCCGAACGGACGACTATGGTCACCGCCGTACCCTCTGGCGCGACGACGTTCCAGGCAGCGCGGTAGAGGCTCACATAGGACGACTCCCTCGTCCCGCGCATGAATGGGAACTCGACGGTGAGGGGATCTGTGGTTGCCGCGCCTTCGGGAACTTCGATCGTCACCCTGTCGGGCTTGGCAACATTGGCGCGACGGGCCTGTTCCATGGACGTGTCGAGATAGCCCTCATTCGCCACGGTTGCCTTGACGTTCCATCGATCTGAGTTGCCGTCTCGCTGGATGGCCACGTCCTGAATCTTGACGCTGGGTGTCGTCAGCGCCTGTACCACCGCGAATTTGGCCTGGTCTTCGACGACCGTTTGGAGGAACGGTCCCGGAGGAGGATTGCGCAACCAGTAGCGCGTGAATCCGCCGATCTCGACATCGCCCAGTGTAGGATGATCGAACGGCTTCCAGTCGACGAATCCCTGCCCGGAGAGCTCTGGGGAGCCCCGATGGGCGTCCAGCCACGCGAGCACCGCCGCCTGAGCATCGGGCCGGTTATAGCGACCGGGTACGGCAAACAACGGTTTGTCCCTGGGAATGTCGCCCCAACCCATTTCGTTCACGAACGGCTCCATGGTCCACAGCTCGGTGGTAACGGAGAAAAGGCCCTGATGCACATAGGACCAGTCGATAAAGACTCCGTGCCGAACTCCGGGTTGCTCATCTGGCGGCACGCCCGGCTGGATCGTCGTGAAGTCGTTGTATACCGATGCCACCGGGTAGGTCGTGATTGCAGTACCCTTGGCTAGAATGGCACTGTAGTCCTGCAGATCCTGGGGAGGGAAATCGGTGTCCGGCCTCGCAGCGTAGGGGCGGAGGTGGATGCCGCTCGTGGTGTGGTAAGACTCGATCTGCGATATGTGCGGTTTCGAGAGTATGAAGTCCACCAGCAGCCGCGCGTTGTGCTCCTGCAACGGGTAGTTCCCTCCCCCACGGAACCGGCCGTCAGCGGAAGCCCAGAACGCCGGGTAGTTGCGGTTGGAGATGAATCCGGTGACGGGCGCATCCTCGTTCACTGCTCCGTCGCCGTCGTTGTCGATACCTTCATCGATGACACGATAGAACGGGCCTTCGGTGTCGCTGTCTTCCCGTCGCACCATGATGCGAGGGTCACGATCGTAGACCTTCCAGCCACCGTCGGGATCCTCGCTGCGGATCCTCAGTATCTCCCCATCGCCATCGATGTCTTCGGGCCCATCTTCACCTTTGGTGCCATCTCCGTCCGCGTCGTTCGCGCGGGGCACGCTCTCAGGATCCCACTCGACCCGGCCGGTCATGTACGCCTCGGCACCATCCGGATCGGCTCTCTGCACGATGTAAGTCACCCGGGTATCGACCAGGTGGGTGACGGCGGGGTCGGAGCCGTAGCGAGTGAGCAGATAGTGGGCTAGGAACAGCGTCGTCTCTCCACCGGTCACCTCCGAGGCGTGCTGGTTGCCGTCGAAATAGGTGGCAGGTTTGTCTTCGGCGGCTCCCGTCGCCTGATTGCCAACTTCGATGCACCAGATCTCTTTGGCACCGGTGGCGCTCTTGCCAATGGAGTAGAGCTTGGCTAGACCAGGGTATTGCCGCACCAGATCCTGGAGCAGCGCCGTGGACTCGGCGTAGGTGTGATAGCGGAACTCGTAGGCGGCGGTTTGGGAGTGAGCTGTCGCCGCCAGGACGAGTCCCATGAGGAGCATTGCGCAGCAGGACCGGATACTCACCGGGAACTCCTTTCGCTCGTCGCGTTGTTCTTGCGAACCCAGCGCCAACGGACTTCCATGTCCCGTCAGCGATTGACCCTCACGACTGTCGAGTCACGCCCGGCCCGCTGCGACCACACCGAGACAGCAACCGTCGCATCAAGCGTCGGATCCACAACCCGGAGCACGTACGTGGTCTTTTCGCTCTCCGAGGTTCCCTCGATCTGTCCGAGATCGACTTTTGTCTCTCCAGACAGGATCTCGACGTTGGCACTTGGTGACACGTCCAGCCGAACCGGTTCGACGACTCCAAGCCATTCCCCCTGCTCGGTCGCCGTTCGCAACGCGCCGAGGTTCTTGACGCTGATGTCCACCTGATAGAGTCCGGCTTGTTCGTCGATTGCCTCGACGTCTCCGATGCTGAGTTCGACGCGAGGAGCCAGCGTGGCAAGATACACCGTATAGCGGTTGCCGGCCTCGCACTCCAGCTCCACAAGCTCACCTTCGGGCGGGCTGACTTTGCTCTGCTTCCATCCGCCAATCTCGACGTTCCCGAGCGTCGGGTGCTCGAACGGATGCCAGTCGATGAAGATTGCTCCGTCTAGCTCCTCGTCGTTCCACTTGAGCCGTTCGACTTCGGTTACGAGGCCGTCCCAGTTGTAGTCGGGCTCACGCCAGTGCTCGTCGGCCAGTGAGAAGATGCCGAAGACGAGGTACATGGTCTCGAGCGAGCTACCATACGCGTAGTAGCCTCGATCCCGCTGATCCCAGTTGGCCGGATCGGAGAAGTCGAGCGCGTTGTTCTCGGGGATCGGGTACATGCCGTACGGCGCGTTTCTGATATTGCCATCTTTATCGCGATAGGCCTGTGTGCCTTTGCGGTTAGCTCCCGGCCGTCTGGCCTGGTCCCAGTCAAACACGGAGGTCGCCAGATTCCATCCTGAATGCTCGAGAGCCCGCGCAGTCGCTACCTGATATACCTCGAGATCGTTCCTGAACCTGAAGTCGGCATCCGGTCCAGTAGTGGGCGGTCGCAGTATTATTCGGCCACAGCAGTGATGCTGCAGATAGATGGCGATGTGGGGGTTCGCGGCGACAAAGTCCACCTCAGCACGCGTGATGCTTTCCTCCATGGGGTAGGAGCCTCCACCCCGCTGGAGAACATCGGGCTGCCAATTCCACGGATAGTTCCGGTTCGATAGGAACCTGCTGGAATAGCTGTCCTCGTTGTACTCCCCGTCACCATCGTCGTCGATGCCCTCGGTGTAGGTTGCATAGAACGTACCCTGGGTCTCATCAGCCATGCGCCTGACCATTATGCGCGGATCCTCGGTGGAAGTCTTCCACTCTCCCAAGGGATCTACCTTCCGCATCTGGACGATGAAACCGTCTCCGTCCAGGTCTTGTGGCGGGTCCTCATCGAACAAACCATCCGAGTCACTGTCGACGGGATTGGGATCCTCTCCCGCCGGCATCCCCGTCAGGTACGCTTCCGCTCCATCGACATCCAGGCGCGGTACGAGGTACAGCGACAGGTTGTCGACGATCCTGGTGACCTGCTCGTCCTCACCATACCGGTCGAGCAAGTACCAGATCGTGTACTGGCCGGATGCAGCAGCAATAACCTCCCCGGCGTGAATCTGATTGGCAAAGAACCCTGGCTTCTCCTCGGGCGCACCGGTCTCGGGGTTGTTGATGACGAGCATCCAGACCTCTCTACCCATTTGCGATGTGGCCAGGCTCGTCAGTGTCGTTAACTCCGGATAAGCCTCGTTGATGTCGGTCAGAAATGCGGTGAGCTCATCGTACGAGTAGTAGTGGCGGAAGTCGTATCTCCCAAGGGCGCGCTCCTGGCCGAGGAGGGCTCCCGCTGAGATCTGGAGGAGCAGAAACAAGATCGCGAAAACGAGTAGTCCGTTGCGCATGGGCACATCCTCATTTGGGTGTACGTGGGCCTGATGGCACTCGGGCGCCGCTGCCCCGACTGCCGCAGAGACAATACCGCGCGCGCAGATGACCAGCAAGCCAGGGCAGCAGAGTGTCCGCCTGGACCAAGCAAGGAACCTCGGCACGCGATCGGATCTCATGTGAGTATCTGGACACTCGAATAACACAACCGCATACTCAGGTCTCTCGACCAAGGATCCGAATCTCTCGATCAACGATTCCAGCGTGACCCCCAGAGCCTCTCGTGAGTCGGACATGTTGCTTATCGGCTGGCGGAGGCTCGAAGGTCGCGACACGAGGAGCACTACGATGAAACGCTCAATGGCCCTTGTCGCAGTGGCGCTCACGGCGTCCTCCTTCGTCGCAGTCGTCCCGGCGGCGGCACAGGATACGAACCCCCTGTTCACCGAGCAGAAGGTGAAGAACTACCTACCCCACATGACCTGGCCTGAGGTTGAGGCAGCGTTACAGCGAACGGACGTGGCGCTGATCCCTGTTGGCTCCATCGAACAGCACGGGCGGCACCTGCCCCTGGGGACCGACAGCTATGCTGCGGTGGAAGCCTGCAAGCTCATAGCACAGAGAGCGGACGCCCTCGTCACCCCCGTGGTGTTAGCCGGGATCTCGGCGCATCATCTGGGCTTCCCCGGCTCTTTGACCCTTTCCCCTGAGACGTTCGAGACGGTGATCTTCGAAACCGCCCAAGCTCTCATCCACCACGGTATCCGAAAAATCGCCATCTACAACGGCCATGGTGGCAACACCGCGTCGGTGGCCAACGTCATCACCCGCATCAACAACTCCACTCCCGCCACAGCCGTGGATCTTGGCGAGCTCGAGCTGCCTTCCGTGGAATCGCCGTACTCGTCGCCGGATTTCGACTGGCACGCAGGTGTGGGAGAAACCTCCGGGATGCTCTATCTGACCCCGTCCCTGGTCCAGATGTCGGCGGTGGAGAACCCGGTTCTCACCTTCCCGCCGCTTGCTCGGGAGGCCCGGGAAACGATGTCCGGAGGCAACCTCGAACTCCTTCTGAGCGCCTACCTGTTCCGGCCAGAAGCCACGGGCAAACAAGCGGCCTCACATCAAATCTCCAGTAACGGAGCGTTCACCACGGGAGATATTCACGCGGCGACGGCAGCCCAGGGACAGTTCCGCTACGAGCAGCTCGTAGAGGGAGCGGCTCAATTCATCAGGGAGTGGAACGGGAAGCGCTGAGGAGCCAGCAGCATCGTTTCTGACCGGCCAAGCGCGCCACGACATGGTCCCCGCACCAGGCCCGGCTACCGGCAACGACCGCTCACCGTTGATAAAGCATCGGTAGATACGGCCATCGGCAAAGCCGGGCTCCCTCAGCCGGCGGCGCGCGAAACCTTCAGGCCGTTTTCGCGTATTAGTCTGTAAAGCAGACTTCTTCTACAGAACCGACACATGACACAACGACACGGTCTCATCGGCGAGTTCGAGCAGATGGTATTGCTTGCCATCCTGCAGCTGGGCATGGCGGCCTACGGCCCCGACATCAGTGAAGAACTCGAACGGAAAGCCAACCGCAGGGTCTCCCGCGGCGCCCTCTATTCCAGCCTCGACAGGCTGCAGCAGAAGGGGTTCGTCCGGTGGGAGATCGAGGGCGCGACATCGGAGCGGGGAGGACACCCCAAGCGCCGTTTTGAGACAACACCAGCCGGGCTGAAGGCCCTGCGCGCAGCGCACCGAGCGCTTACCAACCTGACCGCAGGTCTCGAGGAGTTGCTGGGATGAGCGGACGCACCGATCGCACCCGACGTCCGCCTCGGATAGCGGAGGCGTTGCTTGGCGGTGTCCTGCCCGGGGACGACGCCGGCCACAGCGTCCTGGGCGACTTGCGCGAGGAGTTCGGCCGTCGGGCAGGCTCGGCGGGTGTGACCGCACGGCTGTGGTATTGGCGTGAGGCATTGGCAATCGCAGCCCACCATACAAAGAACAGGCTATCCCCCGTGGAGAGCCCCAAGGGCAGGGCAGGCAAACGACGAAGGAAGGGAGATGGACCGATGCGGAAGATCTGGGCGGACCTGCGATTCGGGACCAGGACTTTGAGCCGAACACCCGGCTTCACAACCATAGCCGCGATCACGCTGGCGCTCGGCATCGGTGCGAATACAGCCATCTTCAGCGTGGTAGACAGCGTGCTACTCAACCCACTTCCCTACCCGGACGCTGACCGCATAGTGGGAATCTGGCACGGGGCACCGGGACTCGGATACGACGAGTTCGGAATCTCACCGGGCATCTACATCCAGTATCTCGAGGACAACGACGTCTTCGAGAGCATCGCCATTTACCGGAGTTCTCAATTCAATCTCACCGACGACGGCGACCCGGAACGCATCACTGGGGCGATTGTCTCTCGCGGCACCGTCGAGGCACTCAAGATCGCACCCGTTCTGGGGAGGAACTTCGTGAACGAAGAGGATCTTCCCGACGGCCCACAGGCCGTGATCATCGGTCACGAGCTGTGGACCCGACGATTCGCCGCCGACCCGGGGCTGGTGGGGCGATCCATTCAGTTGAACGGCGAGTCGTACGAAGTCGTCGGTATCCTACCCGAGGGAATTGCCTTCCCACAGGATGAGACCAGCATCTGGATACCGGCACGCATCGATCCGGCGCGGGCTCAGCCCGGCACCTTTGGATGGAATTCAATCGCGCGCCTCGAGGCGGGTGTGAGCATTGGCCAGGCACAGGCACAGCTCGCCTCGTTCGTCGCCCAGATGCCTGAGACATATGCCGACATACCTCAACTGGTGGCCTTCCTCGAGCAGGGGCAATTCAGGGTATCCGTGCACTCGCTCAAGGAAGACGTGGTCAGCGACGTCCAACGCCCGCTCTGGATCCTGCTCGGCACCGTTGGTTTCGTACTGCTGATCGCGTGCGCCAACGTGGCAAACCTGTTTCTGGTCCGCGCTGAGGGCAGGCGCAGGGAGTCCGCCGTCCGTGCGGCACTCGGTGCTGATCGCTGGGTCCTGGCGCGCCAGTATTTGTCGGAGAGCGTCCTACTCGCGACGTTGGGAGGACTCCTCGGTCTGTTACTCGCTTGGGTGGGAGTCACGGCCCTCATACGAATCGCCCCAAGCAACCTGCCGCGACTCGATGAGCTAGGAATCGACGGGTCGGTGCTCGGTTTCACCGCATGTATCACGCTGCTTTCAGCCCTGTTGTTCGGTCTGGCTCCCGCGCTTAAGCGAGTCTCACCGGCAATGGTGGGTTCACTGATTCAGAGCGGCACTCGCAGCTCCACCGGGCGCGATCGCCGCATAGCGCGGAACGCACTGGTGGTGATGCAAACGGCCATGGCTCTGGTCTTGCTTATCGGCTCAGGGCTCTTGGTACGGAGCTTCTGGCAGATTCGAAATATCAATCCCGGGTTCGACGCTCGAGATATACTGACCTTCCGCATCTCACTAGCCAACGCAGAGTATCCAGAACCGAACCAGGTAGCGGCCTTCCATCAACAACTGCTTGAGCGCATCCGCGGCTTGCCAGGCGTGGTGGCTGCAGGAGCGGTGGAGGCTCTCCCGCTCGGCGAGTATCGCCGCGGCACGGCGTTCTACGTGGAGGACCGACCCACCGCCGAAACCGAGCTGCCCCCGATATTCTGGTTCTCGGCCGCGACTCCGGGGTACTTCGAAACCATGCGGATCCCACTCCGCACCGGGCGTACCTTCGACCGCAGAGATCACGAGTCAGAACTGGGCAACCTCATCGTCAGCGCCGCGCTAGCCGAGCGCCTGTGGCCAGGCGAAGACCCGCTGGGGAAACGCCTCCGTTTCGCGTCAGACTCGACTCCCTGGATGACCATAGTTGGGATTGCGGAGAGTGTGCGGGGCCACGGACTCAGACAGGACCCGCTCGAGATGATCTACTATCCAATGGTTGGGCCCAGGGCTGACGATTGGGATGCCAGATCACTGACCTATGCGGTGCGCGCCCAGAACCCCCTGTCGCTCGTGCCCGCTGTGCGCGCGGCGACAGCAGAATTGGACGCGAATCTACCCATTGCCCAGGTGGAGTCGATGGAGCGGATCTTGGCCCGCTCCGAGGCGCGACTCTCGTTCACCATGCAGGCGCTCGCCATCGCTGCCGCCATGGCTCTCATCCTGGGCGCCATCGGGCTATACGGTGTCCTGTCGTACGTGGTGAGCCAGCGAACCCAGGAGATTGGTGTGCGCCTCGCCCTTGGCGCCGAGCCCGGCACGGTTCAGAAGATGGTGGTGCTACAGGGAACCAGGATAGCCAGTGCGGGCATAGTGATTGGCGTCGCCGGTGCGGTCGGGCTCACACGATTCCTGCAAGGTCTGCTCTACGACACCGAGCCACTCGATCCAGTGGCGTTCGTGGCAACGTCGGCCTTGCTGCTCTGCGTTGGGTTGCTGGCTAGCTACGTCCCGGCGAGGCGGGCGTCTCTGGTGGATCCGATGAAGTCGCTGAGGATGGACTGACGATTGACGAGTGACGAGTGACGAGTGACGAGTGACGACCCTAACCAGGGGCCTCGGCACCGCGACTCGCAACCGCAACCTTACATTCCCGTTTCGATCCTCTAGGTTATCTGCGGCTGTAGTAGGAGCGGTAACCTCTCGCCGCAACGACTGCCATCGCTGGTCGCTTCAAAGGACGGCCCACGCGACGCAAGCTGCAGACACTGGAGGAGACAATCCATGAAACAGACCCGATTCCTGGCACCGATCGCTGCGCTCATTCTGTTCTGCTGCAGCGCGGTGGCTGCCCAGCAGAAGATCTACTGGGGCAACGAAGTGCCGGAGGGCTGGAACGGGGAGTGGCCAGCCGAGCTGCAGACCGTGGCCGAACAGACCAACTTCACGAGAACGATGTCGATCGAGGACCTCCACGAGTTCATCGACGCCATCAAGTGGAAGAGCGAGCACGTCCACGTGTTCGATCTCTTCACCACGACACTCGGAAGAATCTCGCCGGCCATAGTGTTGGCGAATCCGCGAGTGACCTCTCCGGAGCAGGCCGACAGTTCGGGCAAGCCGGTCGTCTATCTGCAGGGGAAGATCCATCCTCCCGAACCGGAAGGCGCAGAAGCGATGTTGATGTTGCTGCGGGATATTCTGTTCGGCAACCGCAAGCACCTGCTGGACAACCAGATCATCATCATGACGCCGATCTTTAACGCTGACGGTACCGGGACCCTCAGCACCAGGGACCGGGCGCCATTCGTGGGTGGACAGCGCACCAATGCTACCGGCTTCGACATCAATCGTGATGCGGTGAAGCTCCAGACCGTGGAGATGAACGGCCTGTTCCAGAGGCTGCTCAATCCGTGGGACCCGATCCTGCTATACGACTCGCACAGGATGGGTCGGGGGAATTTCGCCTACAGTATCGCCTACGTGAACTGCACGGTGCCCGCCGCGCATCCGGGGCCCCGCCAATACGTGCGGGACAACCTCTTCCCGGAAGTGCGAGATAGGGTTAGAGACGAGTTCGGGCTGGAGCCGTTCACCCACGCGCTGTGGCAGGGCGACGAGTGGCCCCCCAAGGTGTGGCATCACGATGCGACGATCTGGAGTGTCGAGGCGAAGTTCCTGGCCAACGCGTACGGCCTCCGGAACCGGATGTCGATTCTGGCCGAGACTCCGGGATCCGCGAGCTTCGAGCGACAGGTCTACAGCCAGTATGCGTACATCACATCGCTCGTGGAGTACACCAACGCGCACGGCGCCGAGATGCAGCGGGTAGCCGAGGAGGCAGACGACGAAACAGTGCAGCGGGTCCTCAACGGGGCCGAAGCGGGCACACTCCGGAACTGGCTGGACGGCGAGTACCAGTCGCGTGGCACGATCGACATCCTGGCCTATCGGGACGGCTTCCCAGAGGTCGAGACCGCCTATCTGCCAGGCACCAGCATCAGGGCCCACGTCCGGCCCAGCGGCCCGCCCGAGGTCGTGAGCGGCGTCGAAGACATGACGAGGCCGGTTGGTACTGCAGACGCCTGGATGCCGCGGGGCTATTTGATACCAGCAGAGCTGGAGTTCCTGGTCGCCAAACTGAAAACCCAGAACATCGCTGTCGTCGCACTCGAGGAACCAATGAAAGCGGAAGGCGAGGAATTCGTTATCGATCGGATGCTCAAGGTCGAGAGTGGCGGCTATGAAATGACGGTGCTGGAGGGCGGGTTCTACGGTCCGTCCGTCCGGGAGTTCCCAACCGGGACGTACTTCGTCGACCTGGCACAGCCGATGGCGAACGCGGCGTTCTATTTCCTGGAACCGCAATCCAGGGACGGCTTTGTCGGCTGGGGCGTGTTGGACGAGACGTTGCGGACCCTGGGCGCCGAAGAACGCCCCATCGTGTATCCGATATTCAAGTACCGGAGGACGACTGACGATTGACGATTGACGACTGACGATTGACGAGTGGCGATTGACGATTGACGAGAGTGGTAGGAGTCACACGACGGCGCTCTCATCGACGGGGAAACCAGATGATCGGCCGAGTGCAGCATCGCCAATGCCGGGCGGCAGCCCGGGGACCTACAGTGGTGACCGGAGATCGCTAACCCCGGCAGCCCGGGGACCGGCAACGGCGCTAGAACTCCGCCCGCACCATGCCCGTCACGAGACGTCCGATCTCGGGAGCACCGATGAACTCCCGATGCCGATTGTCCAGCACATTGAGCGCGTTCACTGTCACCGTGACCGCGGGAGCGAATGGGAGGCGATACCCGACCGTCGCATCGACCACGGAGTACGCCTCGACGTTTCCCACATACACGCCGCTGCTCAGGGGGTACGCTCCTACCCAGCGGCCGCGCACTTCTGCGTTGACACCCAAGACATCGTCCCGATAGAGAGCGGAAAACGTGCCCTTGTTGGCAGGGGCATTCAGCGGCAGCGTGTCGGGCTCGCCAACCGCGTTCACCACGGGGAACAGGTCGCGACTGGCCCACGAATAGGAACCCTGCACACTGAGTGAGCGGCTGAGCATCGCGCCGAGCTCCAGATCAGCGCCCCAGTACCCAACCTTGCCGAAGTTGCGATAGGTCACCAGCACATCCCACGGATCGCGCGCCTCCTGGGGCGTCACGGTTCCGGCCGGAACCATCGCTATTATCTCGGCCAGGTCTGCGGCCGTGTCAGCCGGCATAAACCCCTCGAAGTAGTCGGTGAGCATCGCCTGATCGAAGAACACATTCGGTGTCTCGACCCGCTCGGCGGCTATGAAGTCGTTCTTCCAAACCCGGTACACGTCAACGCCGAGACTCACGCGATCCCACAGCACCGCCTTGTACCCGAGTTCGAGCACGTCGTCGATCGTCGGGCCGATCGGCGGGATGTCGGCGACACCGCTCACCGGGACGAACCGGCCCGAGCCCATATCGAGCATCATGAGCACGGTGCCGACCTGCGCAGCGTTTGGAGCCTGGATCTCCGAGATATCGATGCCACGGCCCAGCAGCGTATCCACGAGCACCGGCCACAGCAGTGTCACATCCAACGGGAGGTAGGTGTTCTCATCCCCGAGGTCGGTTGGTGTGTACGGCGAGCGCATGCAGAGCCCGCCACCGCAGTCCCTGCGGTAATTGAAGCCCGTGCTCGGGACGCCTACCAGCCGGATTGGGATGTCAATTGGCAACAAAGGCGACGAGATGGCGTCACCGAACAGGTCGAGAAAGAGGTTATTCGTGCTCGGCGTACTGAACGCCCGGTTGTAGGTGAATCGCACCGTCTGATCCCGACCGGGCTGCGCGACCAGCGCGACTCGCGGAGAGACCACTGGGTTCTCCAGCCGGTTGTGGTAATCCACCCGCGCGGCCGTGACGAGCCGCAGATTGGGGAACAGCTCAACCTCCGAGTGTAGATAAGCACCGACCTCGTTGATAGCGTCGTCCTCCTCGTTGCGCCCTGTGATCGTGCCGTCGGTGCGCGGCACCGTGCGTTGCAGGTCGATCCCATAGGTGAGATTCACGCTTGGGTTCAGCAAGCTACCGTGCTGAATCTGCGCAACCAGCAGCTGCGAACGGTCGGTGATAGCATCACCGGTGCGGAGCAGGTAGGTACTACCGGAGTTACTGGTGTTGAAGAAGACCTGTCCGAAGAGGCGGCCGTGGTTGAGCCGGCTCTGCAGGTAGTAGTAGCGCCAGTTATCGACCTGCGCGGCGCCGAGGGGCGTGAGGTCTAGATTGCCAAGTGCATCGTTAGCCCCTATCGACGTCGTCCACGCGGTGCCATCGTTCGGCCGCCAATCCAGTCGCAGCTCGCCACTCAACCGCTCGACCGTCTCATCCCGTCGGCCGATGCGCAGCGTATCGGGGGCCGCGCCGGCGGCGATCGCAGCTGCGCGGTTCGCTTGCTCCCTGGGGTCCTCATAGCTCCAGTCGTTACCACGCATGTACTGGCCGGAGAGCTTGATGCCGAGTCGGTCGCCGATCGTGCCGGCGTGGCGGAACTGAGCGTGCAGCAGCGATCGCTCTCCGCCTGCGAGCGAGACGGTCGTACCGGGAGCATCGAACGGGGAGCGGGTGATGATGTGGAGCACACCGTCGGTGGCATTGGGCCCGTACAGTGCCGCTCCCGGCCCGCGCACGACCTCGATCCGTTCCACGTCCTCATTGGTGAGCGGGATGAAGTTGTACACGTTGATGCGAAGCGATGGGACGGACGCGTAGCGGTTGTCAGTGAGCACGAGCAACGCCCCTGACGAGACGTTGTTGAAGCCACGCGTCACGACCTCGGCCTGCGTCAGGCCGGTGTTCGCCACAACTATGCCGGTGACACTGGACACGTGATCGATGGGGGTCGCCGCCGGACGCGCTGCGATTGCCCGAGTGTCCACAACCGTGACGGAGGCCGGCGCATCCAAGGCCTTCTCTTCCCTGCGGGACGCCGACGCGACGACAGGGTTGATGACAAACGCCTGCTGTACCAGACGCACCGTCAAGGTGACCGTGCTTCCGGCGGCGACGGACAAGGCCTCCCTCCGGTCCGGGCGGTAGCCCAGGCGGGCGAACAGCAGCGTGTAGTTGCCGGCGGGAATGTTGAGCGCAAACCGGCCCATGCGGTCCGTATCCGTCGTGGCGATCACGGTTCCGTCGCGGGTCGCCTCAACACGCGCGCGCTCAACCGGCACGCCGCTGAGCGAGTCCACGACGGTGCCGCTGATCTCCGCCTGTTGCGCCCTTGCCGGAGACACGAGACAAAGCAGCATATAGATTGTGACGCAGCCGAGTCGGACGCAGTGCCACGAAATGCCGCTGGAATGCGGAATCATTGCAACCATCCTCATATGGCGGGCATTAGAAACAACCAGCTCACTGCACGGCTGACGGCCGGTATCGTCGGAGGGCGTCCCATTGCGGGCGTCGCGGCGGGCGGGCGGATGAAGCCAACCGTTGGGCATCTCAAGTACCCAATATGCGATGACTGGCAGGTGTCATCTAGAGGCGACAGCAGCCCACCACAGACCCATCGTCTACCCGATCTTCAAATACCGTCGGAAAGGTGGCAGCAAATTGAAGCCCATTTCGCGTCTTAGCCCGGTTGTCCTTTGCCTGGTCCTCATCGGGTGTGCCGAGGAGGAAGCAAGGATGCCCCCGATCCTGACCGCCGCCGAGGCGGAGCAGACGACCCCGGGGGCTCGTCCTCCAGCTAGCGTAGCAGCGAGTTACGACGGACTCGGCTTGGGCTTCGAGGGTCCCCATGGCCCGTCAGTCGGGCGCAACCCCTCGGACAACAGCATCGCCGTGGGACCCAACCACATCGTACAGACTGTGAATTCTCGTTTGGCGATCTTCACCAAACAGGGCGAGCGATTCGACACCACAGGCAGAGTCTTGTACGGGGCCGTGCCGACCAACACAGTCTTCCATGGGTTCGGAGGGACCTGTGAAGCCCGGAACAACGGCGATGCGGTGGTTCGCTACGATCAGTTGGCGGACCGCTGGCTGATCGTGATGCCCATCTTCCGGCGCAGTCCCGAACGGCCCGACCAACCGGAACCCTGGCAATCCGGAGCGGGCGTCCAGCTCAGCCCACCCGGGGTGTCCGGTCAACCTGGTCCGGCCGCCCCCCTCTTTGTACCACCGCCAGCTCCCCCCAGCGATCCCGCCGGAGCAGCGACGACGAGTCGGGCCCGGCGAGTACAGCAGACTGCGGAGGAGGCGGGACTCTACTCGATGTGCTACGCCGTGAGCACGAGCCCCGATCCGATGGGCTCGTACTACCGCTACGAGTTCCTGCGGCCGCTGTTTCCGGATTACCCGCGCCCGGCGATCTGGCCCGACGGTTATTACGTTCCGACCAGCACCGGTGATGACGTGGTCCAGAAGCACGCCTGCGTGGTGGATCGCGCAAAGATGCTGGCTGGCGAGCCCGCGACGGAGCAGTGCATAGTCATCGACGGCGTGAATTTCCTGAACAACGCCGACCTGGACGGTCGGGCACCGCCACCGGCCGGCGCACCCAACATCATGATGGCCACGGGCGGCACCCAACTCGAGGGTAGATTCGACGACGACGGCATCTACGTCTGGCAGTTCTCCGTCGACTGGGCATATCCCGACAACACGACACTCTCCGGGCCCGAGAAGATCACGGTGGCCCCCTACCACTATCTATGCGAAGGGCAACTCACCAACTGCGTACCGCAGCCCGGGACGAGTCAGCGGTTGGATTCGCAGGGCGATAAGATCATGTCCCGTCTCGTGTACCGGAAGCTGGAAGATCGGGAGTCCATAGTCGCGGTGCACTCCGTTGCCACGACGGCGGGCGGAGGTGGTGTGCGCTGGTATGAGTTCACGGTGGACCGGGACCGCACGGTATGGCTGCGGCAACAGGGTACCTATGCACCCGAAGGCTTGTACCGCTGGATGGCCAGCCCGGCAATAGACCGTGAGGGCAACATCGGTATCGGGTATTCCTTCGGAGGAACTCCGCATTTCGCCGGCCAGCGGTTCGCTGCCCGGCTGGCGGACGATCCCCTTGGCGTTCTTACGCTCAGGGAGACGGTGCTCGTCGAAGGCCAGGCAGCCCAGGAGAGCACGCTGCGGTGGGAGGATTACACCCAGACCGCCGTCGATCCGAGCGACGACTGCACGATTTGGTATGTCGGCGACTACTACAAACCGGACGCCACGACCTATTCCACCCGCATTGGAGCGTTCCGACTGGCAGGCTGCTCCCCGGGGGGTGAATGACTCACGGCAAGACGTTCACGTCGATGTAGAACAGGTCTGTGGCGGGTTGCCAATCTTCCAGTGCGCCACCGCGCAGCGATTCCGACTGCCACTCGCTCGTAGGGTAGATGGTGTGCGCGGTCCCGCCCGACCGAACCTTCAGCGGCATGTCGAAATCCGCCACATCCGCTTGCCACCGGTAGCTCACCGAATCGCCTTCCGATCGAACCTGTAGGACTGGTAGATCCCAGTGATACAGGTACTGCTCGAACACCGGTCGCAGATCTCTGTCCAGTCGGGTGTTGAAGAAGCTGATCACATCGGTCGTCCAGATGTTGTGATACTTGAAGTGCTCGGCGTATTCGCGGAGCAGCGCCCACCAAGTCTCATCGTCATCAATCACGTGGCGCAAAGTGTTCAGGAACAGCGCTCCCTTGAAGTACTGATCCTGCGTGGGCCAGTGGTTTACTCCCGTAGGCCCAATGATGGGCTCACGGTTACCCACCTTGTTCTGATATCCGTTTAGATAGGTGATCGCATCGTCGTAACCGAACAGGCACTCCACGTAGACGCCTTCCAGATAGGTCCCCCAGCCTTCGTGAATCCACGCATCGGAGACATCATTGGCCGTCACGCTATTGCCAAACCACTCGTGGGCACTCTCGTGAACGATGATGAAATCGAACCGCGTGCTGATGTCCACGCCGGTCCAATCCCTGCCCAGGTACCCGTTGGTGAACAGGTTGCCGTACGCGACCGCGCTCTGGTGCTCCATCCCCGAGTAGGGAACCTCCACCAACTTGTATCCGTCTCTGGGAAAGGGGTAATCCCCAAAATGCTGGTTGAAGCACTGCAACATCGGCTTGGCCTGAGCGAACTGTCGCCTGGCATCCGCCAAGTGGTAGGGCAACGCGTAGTAGTCCAGGGTCAGCGTGCCCAGTGTGTCGGAGAACTGGCTGTAATCGCCGATGTTCACGGACACCGAGTAGTTGTTAATCGGATAGTGTACCTTCCAGCGGTACTTCGTCGTGCCGTCTCCCTGGTCTTCCGCACCCATGAACCGGCCGTTCGAGACATCCATCACGTCGGAAGGCACGGTGACACTGATGGTCATGCTATCGACTTCGTCGGGCTGCTGGTCCTTGTTGGGCCACCACAGGCTGGCTCCGATCCCCTGACAGGCAGTGAACACCCAGGGATTGCCCAAGGAATCTTCACTGAAAGTCATGCCGCCGAACCGCCCCGTCTCGACCGGGTGGCCCGAGTAATGGAAATCGATGCTGTACGTCTCACCTTGTCGCAGCGTTTCCGGAAAATCGACAAAGACAGCGTTGAACTCACGAGTGTGCGATAGCTCTGCACCGCGAAAGATGATGCTATCGATGACCATGTTCTCGAACAGATCGAGTTGAATACGGCTGCCGTCTGCGGTCATCGCGAAACGGATGCTATTCGTCCCCGCCACGAATTTCTCTGCCACGTCTACCTTGATGTCGAGGTCGTAGGTCAGGATGTCGTTGTTCTGCCGGAACCGGCCGTAGTTGCCGCGCAGCGTGTCCGCCCGTTCGAATACCATGCGAGCTTCGCCCGGATTGACCAGTGTCTCATCGTAGACCAACACGACTTCGTCGGGGATCGCGGAAGGTTCTAAGTTGCTCGGTTGGTAGTTCTTCGCGTGTATTTCAAGGCCGGCCGCTCCGTATCCGTCCGGCAGTGTCACGATGCCGTTGACGTCCGACCGATACACCGTCCTCTCACCGGGCGAGAGAACCAACGCGCCCTCAACAGGGTTTCCGGAGCGCGAGTCCAGCAGTGTCAACCGGCTGCCCTGATCGCAGCCGGTCAGGATTAGGACCAGGGACACTGTGCAGGTGTACAGAAGTGTCGAGTAAAGTCGGACGTGTTGGGCGTGTATTGGCAGTTTCATCGGAGCATCTCGAGGATTGGCTGTTCGGTTCCCTCGCGGGGCGCTTAGCGTCTGGGCCGCAAAGATAGGGTTGAACCCCTGCCCGCGCGAGCGTGGTGGCAGCGACATCGAAGGCAGGCTCGCCTTCTTCAGGGGGGTGGCCGCCAGCACTGACGACACCGTCGATCTGATCAGGACCCTGCACGAGCCGCGCGGCCTCCACCCACTAATTGACGGCTGCTTGACCCAACAAACACAGCTTGAAGTACACGCACCGGAGGCCAACATGACACCACTGAATCCCGGCATTCCCGTGGCGTTCGCCGCTGCCGCCACGCTGTTCGCCGCCGCTTGCAGCGACACCACGGTCGATCCCATCAGCTCTGCGCTGGCCGACTCTCCTGCGGACCAGCCGGCCCACGAACGGCGGATCCTGATCGATGCTTCGCGCGACGGCGGGGTGTGGTGGTTCCCTCAGGGCGAATCCTTCGATCCTGACGCGCCCCACCAGGGCAGGGAGTTCGCCAAGTACCTGCGATCCCTGGGCTACGCGGTTGATGAGCTCGGTCGCGACGCCGCCGTAACTAGCCCGCTGCTCGACAAGTATTCGATGGTCATCCGGGCCGGCGAGTGGGGTCGTGCGCGCGCAGAGGAGCTACGTGCGTACGAACTCTTCCTGCAGCGGCGCGTGACCCTCGTGCTGTTGAGCGATCACCGGAACACTGATCCCATTGACGAACTGGCGGAGTCCCTTGGAGTGAAGTTCGCGGGCGCCGTGGAGGGTGCCATTACGATGCTCGGCAACCATCCGATCGTGCGGGGCATAGAAGGAACCCCCTACCTCGTCGGCGCCGCCGTGACGGATTACGACACAGCCAAGATCGAGATCCTCGGCCAGCTGACTGACGGCACGCCGGTCATGGGACTGGTACGATCAACGACTGCAAAGATCTTTTTTTGCGGCGACACGAATACCTTGGAGCTGGTGCCGCAGCCTCTGGTGGATAACCTGCTGGCATGGGGGTTCTGAGGGTATGTGTGGACCCCGTGCCCCAGGCGCAACGCTAGGCGCGACGGCGTTGGATCGAGCTGTTGTGGCGGCTCTGCAAAGTTGAGCCGCCGGCGACTTGCAGCAAGAGACGGTGAACCAGCTGAGACATCGGAGCTCCCAGGGAACTCTCCCGAGGTCCTGCTGTAGCCCAGGAACGCCCGACCAGATACCTGCGCCACCACGCTCTTCTCCTCGCTGATCCGCAGACGGAGCTTGGTACAATTCGGGCGCGCATCCGAACACCGTCAAGCTTCGATGTTCCTTCCGCTATCGATTCACCACGGCTACCCTTAGTTTCACTGTGCTCAAGACCCCCTTCTTGACCCTCAAAGCAGACTGCCAATGAAACGCCTCTCGTTCTCACTTATCGCCCTGACGTTTCTCCTCCCAGTGCCCGCTAGCGCACAGCAGCAAGAAACCTACGATTACTGGCGCTTCGACCGCGACATGGTCCAGCACGGAGTACAGGCGGTGCTCATGTGCAATGGATTGTTCACGTCCGACCGGACGCTCGAGCAGGTCTTCGCTCAGGAGTTGGCCTACCTGCAATACCCCGTTGGCACGCCGCGCGGGGGAGACTACGTCGTTGACTGGGAGCGCAAAGCTGTGGCCATCGGTGCGCCTGGTGGGACGCCGACCATGCGCGCCGCGTTTCGCACAGGGCTGGGCTGCGTGATCTTGGCGCCGGACCAGACGTTCGAAGACATCGAGAACCTGCCGATCCTCGACATGCCACCGCCACCGGGGGATCCGGCGACCATCCCCTGGCCCGACGGGGATCTGGTCGTCGAGGAGCCGCCGCCGGCGAGCGTGGACGCCGCGGCGCTCCAAGCAGCTTCCGACTGGGCGTTCGACCGCGAGTCGGCGGAGCAGGTAACCCTAAGCCTCATCGTGCTCCACAGGGGCAAGATCATCCACGAGCGCTACGCGCCCGGAGTGAACGCCAACACCAAGACCCGAACCTGGTCGACAGCCAAGAGCATCGCCGTGACGCTGATCGGCATGCTGGTCGACGAAGGGAGGATGGCGTTGGATGAGCCGCTCGGCTTCGAGTGGCTGCCGCGCGCGGCGTCGCCCGAAACCGATCCGCGCGACGCGATCACGCTGCGTGACGTACTCAACATGTCGAGCGGCCTGTACACGGTGGACAACCGGGGTCTGGAATACGCGACCGGTTCCGGCCTCGCCTACTGGGCCGGGGCCAGTTCGGTAAACGGTGCGCGCAACCGCGGCCTGATTCGCGAGCCGGGAACATTCTGGGATTACGAGAACTACGACACCATTCTCGCCGTGTACGCCATGAAACAGGTGCTCGGCGACGACCAAACCTACTTGGAGTACCCGCGGCGCGCCCTGCTCGACAAGATCGGTATGCGCAACACGCTGCTCTCAACGGATCGTTTCGGCGACTTCATTCTGAGCAGCCAGGTCTACACGACCGCGCGGGACCTGGCCCGATTCGGATTGCTCTACCTCCAGTACGGCAGGTGGAATGGTGAGCAACTCCTGTCCGAACAGTGGATCGAGTTCGTGCGGACACCGGCTCCGTCCACGGCGCAGAGCGGCAACTTCTATGGCGGCCAGTGGTGGCTGGTGCCCGACGACCGTACCGACGTGCCTCACGATGCATACTCCACGGCCGGCAACCGGGGGCAGTATGTGATCGTGGCTCCGTCGCACGATGTCGTCATCGTGCGCCGCGGCCTGGACTACGGGCGGCAGGGGTTCAACCGCTGGGACCTGACGCGAGAAGTGCTGCGGGCCGTCACTCCCTGACCACAGAGCGAATCGACACTATGAGCAATCTCTCCATACACCATCGCCGGATCGACACACGGTCCATCCTCGCCGGATTCCTATCCCTCGGACTGGTCGCGCTGTCACCCTGCTCCGCGCGCGCGCAGAACGACTACTTCTTCCCCGATGGTTACGCCTTCGATCAGGCCATTCCGTCGCCGGAGGAGTTCCTCGGCTACCCCATCGGCACGTTTCACACCCGGCACGACCAGATCGTGGCGTACATGCAGGAGTTGGCGCACCGCTCCGACCGGGCGACGTATCAGGAGATCGGAATGACATACGAGCACCGGGTGATGCCGGTGCTTACGGTGACCGCGCCGGCGAATCACGCCCGTTTGGAGACAATCCGTGAAGAGCACCTAGCTTCGCTAGATCGCAACGCGGCTTCCTCGTCGAGCGCCGATCTCCCCGCCATAGTGCATTTGGGTTACGGCGTGCATGGCAACGAGCCATCATCGGGCGAGGCGGCGTTGCTAGCGGCGTACTGGCTCGTGGCGGGCACTGGGCCGGAGGTCGAGCGCTACCTGAGTGAAGGGATCTTCCACATCGAGCCGACGCTGAACCCGGACGGGCGAGCCCGGCACACCCATTGGGCCAATTCCAACCGGGCTCAGCCGTTCGTGGCCGATCCACTCGATCGCGAGCACAACGAGGTTTGGCCGGGTGGACGCACCAACCACTACTGGTTCGACCTCAACCGTGACTGGCTGCCGTTGGTGAATCCGGAAAGCAAAGCGCGTATAGACTTCCATCACAAATGGAAGCCGCAGTTGGTGACCGACTATCACGAGATGGGGTCGAGCAGCACGTACTTCTTCGAGCCGACCAAGCCCGTAGGATCGTGGAATCCGCTGCTACCGGAGCGCTTGTACACCGAGATCACCACGATGTACGCGGAGTACTGGGCCAAGGCGCTGGACGCCATCGGATCGATGTACTTCAGCGGCGAGGTGTTCGACAACGTCTATCCCGGCTACGGTTCTACGTATCCGAACTTCCTGGGAGGACTGGGGCTGGTGTTCGAGCAAGCCAGCTCCCGCGGTCACATTCAGGAGAGTTCACACCACGGCTTGATCACCTTCCCGTTCACGATCCGGAACCACCTGCGCACCACTATCGCGACCGTGCAGGCCACGATCGAAAACCGCGCGACGATGCAGCAGTACCAGCGCGATTTCTTCGCCTCGGCGATCACTGCCGCGGAGGCGTACAGCGTGAGCGGGTGGGTGTTCGGTGACCCACACGACGCCACGCTCAATCGAGAGTTCATCGATCTTCTCCTCAGGCACCGGATCGAGGTCTACGATCTCGCGTCGACCCAGCGTATAGGCGACGTCACCTTCGAGCCGGGTAGCGCGTGGGTCGTGCCCACAAGCCAACCGATGTACCGGCTCGCCCGCTCCATCTTCGAGCGCACCGCGACGTTCGCGGACAGCGTGTTCTACGACGCCTCAACCTGGACAGTGAGCCTGGCGTACGGGATGCCCGATGCGGGACTCCGGGGCGGACAGCTCCCGACGGGAGCACCGCTCACCGAAGTCCCCACGCTGGAGGGCGCCGGCCCGGTGGCCCGCAGTTCCATCGCGTATCTGATGGACTGGGCCAATTCCGGAGCGCCGCACGCCCTGCAGGCGATGCAGGCCGCTGGTATCAAAGCTGAAGCCGCATTCCGTCCGTTCACTGCCCGGACCACCGACGGGGACGTATCGTTTCCACGCGGATCGATCTCCATCCCGCTGAGTGTGCAGAGCCTGAATCCCGACTCGCTACACTCCGCCGTCCAGAACGCCGCGCGCGAGGCCAACGTCCCCATCCGCAGCGCGGTGACAGGCAAATCTGTCGAAGGGGTTGACCTGGGCAGCGGGAGCTTCAGACCGGTGCGCGCGCCGCGTGTCCTGCTTCCCATGGGCGAAGGTGTGTCATCTTACGAGGCCGGTCAGCTCTGGCACCTCTTGGACCAGCGCGTGGCCATGCCGGTGACCAAGGTGGATGTCACCGACCTGGGGCGGGTGGACTGGGCCGACTACGACGTGCTAGTGCTGGTGTCGGGAAGCACGGGCACATTTTCGGGCGACCGGCTCGATGCATTGAAGACATGGGTTCGGGGTGGCGGAACCCTTGTGGCGCAGCGTTCGGCTGCGGCCTGGGCTACCCGCAACGGCCTGACACCCAACATAGACGAACCGGGCGTGGGGAAACCGGCTGAGGAGCAAGAAGCAGATGAAGCAGACGTAGCGCCGCGGCGCGACTACGCCGACGCGAGCGACTTCGAGGGAGCACAAGCCATCGGCGGGTCGATCTGGCAAGCTGATCTCGATGTCACACATCCAATTGGGTTCGGGTATCTCCGGCGGTCTCTACCGGTGTGGCGGGACCACAGTCTTTTCTTCGCTCCAAGCAAGAACTCCTACAGTACCGTGGCCAAGCTGGTCGACGAAGACCCACACTTGAGCGGCTACATCTCCAGCGTCAACCGCCAGCGGCTCGCAGGTTCACCGTCAGTTCTCGTGGATCGGCTCGGGCGAGGCACCGTTGTGCTCTTCGTGGACAACACGAACTTCCGCGGCTACTGGCGCGGCACTAACCGATTGTTCCTGAACGCGTTGTTCTTCGGGGATCACATACAAGTGCCGTAAGGCCGCGAATGGGCGCTGATTGACGACCGCCGACCGGCGCGGATGCGGGCGGGTCCGCGCCGACTGCCGCTAGGGCCGTAGTGTCGCGAGCTTCTCGCGCGCCCTCTGGGCCGGCTCGTAACCCGGGTCGGCATTCTCCCATACTGTAAGCGCCGTCTCGAGGTGCCGCACCGCCTGGGCTGTGTCACCCCGATCCGCGAACACGAGCGCCAGTTCGCAATGGGCTTTGGGATCGTAGGGCGCTGACTGCAACCTCTTACGAATGCTCTGTTCGGCACCGTCCGCATCGCCGAGTTTCCGCTGGCAGCGTCCGACATCAGTGTATACAGCAGTCGCGGTTGGGTTGCTGTCCAGCTCCTCGCGGTAGACAGGGATCGCTTGACCGCAATCCTCGCGCAGCTCGAGAACGCGAGCACGTGCATGAAGCACGCGCTGTTGCAGGGCCTGGATACCCACGCTGCTGATCAGCGCTTCTATATCAGGGATGGCAGCCTCGAGGGCGTCCGCGTCCTCGAGCGCAAGCGCCATTCTCATCCGTCCAAGGGAGCCGAGCTGTTCAAGCGGCGGCTGCAGTTGTTGCTCGATGTCCGCGAGCATCTGTTGCGCCGTCTCTGCCCGACCAGCTGCCACGTACTTGTCGAGTGAGCCCAAACGCTGAGCCAGCATCAATAGTGGAGCGTCGAACGTCTGCGCAATCGCAAGCCAGCGCTCGATGTATGCGACGGCTTCGTTCATACGGCCGCCGGACTCGTACACAGACCCGAGCGCCGACAACACCTCGACGCTGTCCTGCGCGGTCCTAGCTTCCGTGAGGGCCGCATCGAGTTGTTCGAGGCTGCCTTGGAAGTTGCCGACGTCGCGCTCCAACGTTGCCAGGCTCACCATCACCCCGACATCGCTCGGTTCGAGGAGCAACGCCCTCTCGTAGGTGGCCTTGGCTGCGTCGAACTCGCCCTGGAGTCGCTGTAAACCCGCCAGCGAAGCGTAAGACTGGGGCTCGTCCGGATGGTCATCCGCATAGCGTTGGTAGTAGTCCGCAGCCTGAGCAAAATCTCCTCTGTCGCGCGACAGAGTCCCTAGCCGTCGCAGATAGACCGTTTGCGATGGATCGATGGATAAAACCGCCTCGTATTGCTCCATCGCCTCGGGTATCCTGTGGCGCAGCCCATAGATTCTGGCGAGGATCGACCGACCCTCAATGTCGTCAGGGAACAAGTCCACCCGCATCTCGGCGATGGCCAGAGACTTCTCGGCTTCCTGGTTGAAATCGTAGTATTGGAACTTGACCTGATATCGCTTCCGCTCGGGAAGCTTATAGCTGTGTCGCATGGCGCTTGCGATGGCGCTAGCTGCATTCGCGTGATCGTTGCTTAACGCGGCCACGGCATAATGCAGTTGGTGCGCGTACGCGTTCGTCGAGTCCGCCCGGAGGGACGCTCGAAGGCCGGTGGCGGCGCCCGACCAATCTTCATCGAACGTGAGCGCGCGAAAGGCCTCGACGAGCAGCCTAAACGCTTCGTGTGACCCGGTCAGCATGTCTGCGAGCGGTAAGTCCTCAGTCTCCTCGATGTGCTGTGCGGGAACCCCCAGATCTCGTTTCAGCTGCACCGACATGTCGTCCGCCAGGGCAATGAAGTCGGGTCCCAAATAGGACCGCTCGGCGATGAGCTTTCCCCTCCGAGTCTCGTAGAGGCTGACGACAATCTGCGTCTCGCACTCCAGCACCGAGTAGGTCCCGGACACGAATAGCGGTACATGCGCATCGCTGGCGAGTTCTCGCTTGAGGGTGAGTGGTAGGCCAAGGCCGGTTGGGTAGCCCTTACTACGATACTCCTCCACCAGCTCTTGGCTCGTGCGAATCTCGATGAACATGTCCTGCTCGAGATCGACGTCGAGGGCAGTCGGTATGCCATGCTGCAGCCAATCCGCACTAGAATCCCCAGTGTTGTCGAACGGGAAGAGCAGAACGTTCTTGCGGAACTCGCTCTTCGGAACGACCCGCTCCACCGTGTTGCCGTCCTCATCCTCGACCACTACAGTAGTGGTCGCTGCACCAAGATCAGTCGACCCGAACAGCAACCAGAGAATCACCACTGCGACAAACACGTTTGCCGGCACACTGAACCGCATGAGTTTCCACGATTCCTTGTCGCCACGGCCACGGTGGTAGGCAACGATGGCTACCATCGGCAGGAGCGTGACCAGCGCGACCAATCCGAAGGTGGGAAGGTGCGGTGACCACACGAAGCGCTGTACGACGAGATTGAGCAGCCAGTAGACCACTGCGATAAGGGCGCCGTACGCCAACAGTGCTACGGGCACACGCGCACGCAGGATGCTGGAAGCGGAACCCGCCGCCGCCTTGCTGGGGCTCACCAATGCCGCCGCAAACTCCGTCGCAGTGGCGAATCGATCAGCCGGGGCCTTCGCCATGCCACGCTGTATCGCGCCACTCAGCTCGGGTGTTACCGTCGCTCGGCTGTCGGAGGCGGACGGAGGAGGTGCCATCATATGTTGTTGAATAACGGCCTGTGTACTGCGTCCTGTGAACGGTGCTTGACCGACCAACATCTCGTACAGCATGCAGGCCAAGGCGTACACGTCGCTACGCGGATCCACCACGTCGCCACTCGCCTGCTCCGGGCTCATGTACGCAGGAGTGCCGATCGCTACCCCGGTGCCGGTCAGCCGGTCTCCACCTGCCGCGCTAAACGCCTTGGCGATCCCGAAGTCGGCAATGACAGCGTGGCCTCCGTACAGGAGGATGTTTTCGGGTTTGATGTCGCGGTGCACGATTCCCTGACCATGTGCGTGTGCCAGCGCTTCAGCGATTTCGGTGGTGATAGCAATCGCATCTTCGATGGGAAGCTGCTGCTCGCGCCTGAGGCGATCGCTGAGTGACTCACCGTCGACGTAAGGCATGACATAGTAGAGCAGACCGTCGATTTGGCCGGAGTCGTGGACTGGCAGGACGTGGGGATGACTCAGCCGCGCCGCCGTTTCAATTTCCTGCAGAAACCGATCCCCACCAAGCGACTCGGACAGTTCGGGCCGCATCACTTTTATCGCCACCTTGCGGCCGTGCTTGCGGTCGCTCGCAAGGAAGACAATGGCCATGCCCCCCTCACCAAGCTTCTCTTCGACTTCGTAGAGATCAGCGAATGCGACTTTGACACGTTCTAAGAAATCAGACATCTGGAACTCCCGAGGTACTCATTGCCGTGGAGTTGGCCGTTGAGCAGAGCGCGAATGGCATTGCGGTGCTGCTCGGCGAAACCAGCTCCGTAGATCGCACCAAGATCGCGGAATGTTGTCTGCTGCCTCGCGCACGGCGATCAGTTCCACGAACTCCGGTCGTTGCTCCCTGAGTCAAGATAGGCTGCGATGGTCTCGCGGCACAACGGTGCAGCACATGCGTGCTACGACATGTCCGGATCTAGTGAACCTTCCGCCCCGCCACCCCACGGCCGTAGCTTACTGTTGCAGCTCCCACCTCCACGATAGCGGGTAACGAAGATGAGATCCCACTTCCGATTCTCAGCTACATTTTGGAGCCACACTTTGGCACCCGCCGCCCTGTCGGCCAGCGTCATGGCACTCGGCTGCCAACCTGCAAGCGTCACCACAGAGGAGTCCCCACTCCGGTTCGCGATCTCGTTCCCGGAACAGCGAAGCGCGGAACCCCAGGACGGGCGAGTACTTCTCTTTATTGCGAACAACGCTGACGCGGAGCCTCGGTTCCAAGTCAGTAACGGGCCCGAAACACAACTGGTGTTCGGTGTCGATGCAGAGGGACTCGGCCCCGATGAGGAGGCGATCATCGACGCGCGGGTGTTCGGCTACCCGTTGGAGAGCATAGCACAGATTCCGCCGGGTGAGTATTGGGTCCAGGCCCTGCTCAATCGCTACGAGACCTTCCACCTAGGAGACGGAAGAGTGCTGAAGCTGCCCCCGGACAGGGGTGAGGGACAACGTCTCGAGCGCAAGCCCGGGAACTTCTACAGTGAACCGGCGCGCATCCCGATTGACCCCCGGCGTGCCACTACCATACCGATCTCGCTGGATCTGGAGATCCCACCCATCGAGCCACCCGCAGACACCAAGTACATCAAGCACGTTCGCATACAGAGTGAGCTGCTCACGGAGTTCTGGGGCCGTCCCATGTACTTGGGTGCGCACGTGCTGCTGCCGGAGGGATTCGACGAGCACCCCGCGGCCCGCTACCCGCTGGCGGTGTTTCACGGTCACTTCCCGTCCGACTTCGGTGGCTTTCGCGAGACCCCTCCCGATCCCGACCTGGAACCTGACTACAGCGCCCGCTTCGACCTGCACGGCTACAACCGCATTGTGCAGGAACACGCCTACCAGTTCTACCGGGAGTGGAGCGGCCCCGACTTTCCCAGGATGCTGATCATCGAGATCCAGCACCCAACTCAGTACTTCGACGACTCGTACGCAGTGAACTCGGTGAACATGGGCCCGTATGGTGATGCCATCACCTACGAACTCATCCCCCATATCGAACAGCAGTTTCGCGGGATCGGTGAAGGCTGGGCACGGTTTCTCTATGGCGGTTCGACGGGTGGCTGGGAAGCTCTGGCGGTGCAGGTGTTCTACCCCGACGAGTACAACGGCGCTTTCGCGGCCTGTCCCGATCCCATCGACTTCCGTGCCTTCACGCTGGTGAACATCTACGAGGACGAGAACGCGTACTACATCGACTCCGACTGGAAGCGCACGGCACGGCCCCGGAGCCGTACGACGTTGGGGCAGGTGCAGACGACTCTGGAGGACGTCAATCACAAGGAACTGGTGCTAGGGACCAAAGGCCGTTCAGGCGGACAGCGCGACGTGTGGCTCACGCTGTTCGGACCGGCGGGTGACGACGGCTACCCACGCCATGTGTGGGACAAGATGACCGGCGTGATCGACCCGGAAGTGGCGGAATACATGAGGGAGAACTACGACCTCCGCTACATCCTCCAGCGAGACTGGGCAACCCTGGGGCCCAAGTTAGTGGGCAAGATCCACATCTACGTGGGGGAGATGGACAATTCCTACCTCAACAACGCGGTGTACCTGATGGAGGAGTTCCTGGAGAGCACGACGGATCCCTACTACGACGGGCTGGTGGACTACGAGCCCCGAGCCGGCCACTGCTGGAACGGTGACCATACCCGTCCCAACGCCCTTTCCCGGCTGCGCTACAATCAGATGTACGTGCCGAAGATTCTCGAGCGGATTCGCCAGGCGGCACCGCCGGGCGCTGACACCGTGAGCTGGAGGTACTGACCCGACCATCTCCACGCGAGGTCTGTCGCATCTGCTCTGGGTGCCGCGGTCTCGCGGCGTCGGTGTGTTGTGATGCCCGGGCCTCACCGCGCTCGGGGTTCCCCATTGCGATCCATCCATCGCCGGCTCAGGCAACAAGCTCGGAGTGAGCCTTAGTTGCGGCGCTGAATCGGCGCTCACTCTCCTTGAGGTGCTTGTATTACTATATCGCGTGGGCGACGTAGGCCTTGCAGAACGGTATGAGGCGCTGCTTACGCGCAGCCGAGGGATACGTTTGGTCGACAACGGCGGGCCTCAGCTTCGTGCGGCGGCGCAGTTGCGTGCCACTTATCACATTAGGACAGCCGACGCCATCCAATTGTCGGCTGCACTGTCGCAGCGATGCACCGCGTTCGTCACCAACGATCGAGCGCTACCGGCACTGCCGGGGCTCGCTGTCATTCAGCTCGGTGGGCTGCGGGCTGGCAGCCGATCCCTAAGGCGCCAGAAAAAGTAGGCCACAACCACAGCCGCAAGCGCAAGGCCGCCCCCGAACTCACCGGTCAGATATCTCGTCGTCTCGCTGTCGACGGTGACCTGGTCGAAGTACCCTTGGATGTACAGGTTGTGGCTCGCGTGAAGCAACGCAGCGGGCCATACGCTGCCTGATTTCAGGCGCAGCCACGCAAACGCAAAGCTGGCACCCACAGCAAGTACCGCAAAGCAAAGCAGGGAGTACCACACTGGCGCCCCAGCGTTGTAGTCGGCAAACACCAGCATCGGAACATGCCATGCAGTCCAGATGAGGCCGCTGAGAAGAGCCGCCTGGGTGAATCCCCTCATCATGTGAAGCCGTGGCACGAGATACCCACGCCAACCCAACTCTTCACCCAAGCCAGTGAACAGACTCAACACGGTCCCAACGCCCACGAACAAGAAGAGGTTCGTGCCGAACTCCTCACGTCTCTCACCCAGGCCGGTCAACCACACGAGCCCGTATACGACGCCCGCGTACAATATCGGTAGCAGGTAGCCAACCACCTCGTAGCGGGTCTTTCCCCAAACCCAGCCAAGCTCCCTCACATTGTGATGACGGATGAGGCGGGTCGCCAAGGCTGCAATTCCAGGGCACCACATCAGGCACATCACGTAGAGCCCACCGGCTGCACTCAGGGTCCCTGCTCTTATGATCAAGATCCAAAAGACCCCACTGAGCCCTAGCGTAGCCAGCAAGAAGAAACCCACTTCTCCCTTGCGCGCCCCAGAACCATCGAGCTGTGCCGCCATTCCGATTACCTCCATTAGAGCTGCATCGTCGCAAGTCGACCAGCTTTGGCCAGAAGATGACAGGCACGGCTGCAAATGCGAGGCGGTATAGCTAACCTTCTTGCAGCTAGTCCCAGTGGTGTCGGAAATGCGCCAAAGCTAGCGCAGGGTTCCACACACCGCTGCAGCCTAGATTCCGTGCTCACTCGAACTCCGGATGAAATGCGATGAATCGGTTCCCAATCCTGCTTGCCACACTCACCCTCTTGCTCGTCGCGCGCGTGAGCGCCGTCCCTCATGGCCTCGGATCTCTCGCTCACGGCCCGAACGTTCGCGTTCAGGATGCAGCCGCATCCCAGCAGGAAGCAGACTACGCCCAGCACTTCCAGGTCTTCAAGGGTGACGGCGAGCCCGCATCGCTGCAAGGGATAATCCGGGCCATGGCCCAAGTGGACGCAGTGCTGGTCGGTGAGAGCCACACCGACCCGGTCGGCCATTGGGTCCAGGTCGAGCTGCTCCGCGAGGCGCTGGCGGTGACCAGGGCGGGAGAGCAGGCCGGAACCCTTCGTCCGGTAGCCCTGTCGCTGGAGATGTTCGAGCGTGATGTCCAAGGCATCGTAGACGAGTATCTCCAGGACCTCATCACGGAGGACCAGTTCAAGACCAGCGCCCGACCGTGGGATTATTACGACACCGACTACCGGCCAATGGTGGAGCTGGCAAAGGAAGCGGGTATTCCGGTCATCGCCGCCAATGCCCCTCGCCGCTATGTGAACCGGGTCACTCGACTGGGCAGGGATGCGCTGAACGACCTTCCGCCGCACGCAAGGAGCTATCTCCCACCCTTGCCCTACCCACAACCCACCGCAGCGTACCGGGACGAATGGCTCACCCTCATGGCCGAGATGCCCATGGAACGGCAGTGCGAAGTGCCGGCGGAGGAGGAGGTGGGCCATGCCGCCGTCGACCCACCCGAGATGGAGCAGCCCGAGCGGCCTGCGGAGGAATCTCCGGCTGGTGGAGCGCCCTCCCACATGGCGGCATTCATGGAGAATGGCCTCCAGGCTCAAACTCTATGGGACGCTTCCATGGCTCACGCCATCACGACCTTCTTGGAGCTGAACCCAGGGGCCCTGGTGCTCCACATGGTGGGAGGCTTCCACGTGGAGAACCACACGGGGATCCCGGAGCAGGTGCAGCACTACCGGCCGGGGACACGGAGCCTGGTGGTCTCAATGGAGATCGCCGACGACTTCCGCTCGTTCGATCCTACAGAGCACGCGGGGCGGGGCGACTTCGTGATCCTAACCGATAAGAGTCTTGACCAGGACTTTGCCCGGAACTGCGCAGGACAGTAGCACGGCGGATGGGTGCGGATGTGCAAGACGGTCGACCTACGGTGATCTCCGGAGCCGGGCACCTCTCCAACCCAAGAAGCTCCGGACCGATTCAACGGAGCCTTGCTGCGTCTTCTCGCATGAGGAGCAAACCCCAGGGCCCCACTTAACGACTCAGGATGTCCACATCCAGATTCACCTTCCTGATCACATCGGCGAAACGGGGATCACCGCGCAACGGGTCGAACAACGGCGATGCCAGCGGCTCCGAGCCGAAGAACGGATCGTGTGCGTCAGCAGCTCGGTCGAGCCAGTCCAACGCGGCAGCAGCGTCTCCCAGGCCCAGGTAGATGCGCGCGATGGCGGCGGCGTTGCCGGTCGTAACTTTCGTGGAGTCAATCGACTGCAGAACCGCTCTCGCTCGGTCCGGCTGATCCGTCACGGCATAGGCGTAGCCTAACAATCCGTTCACCGTTGCCACGCCATCGGCTAGCTGCGCGGCAGCCTCGAGCTCCGGAATCGCGTCAGATCCTCTGTCCAAGTACAGATAGACGGCACCCTGCATGAACCGGGTCACAGGCGTGAGCGAGTCGAGGCTGACCGCACGCTGCGCTCGTTCGACCGCCGCATCCGCATCGCCAGCAACTGCGAGCGCGATCGCGTGCAACGCGGTCACTACGGGAGACAAGGGGTCGAGTTCGGTCGCACGTTGAAACTCAGCGATCGCCTCGGCAATACGCCCGTTCATCAGAAGGTTCTCGCCGTACCATTGATGCGCTGTTGCATTCCGCGGATCGATGCTGATGGCTCTGCGTAGGTCCCGTTCGGCCTCCGACCACCGCCAGGCGCTATTCAACAGGGCGCCGCGAGAGACGAAAGCGCCGGCCAAGGTGCTGTCGAGTGCGATCGCTCTCGTTACGGCGCGCAGCGCGAGTGGCAGGACAGAGTCGCCCGGTGTCGCAGTGTAGAGTGGCAACTGTCCGTAGACATCGGCTATTCCGGTGTACGCGTCTGCGTAGCCGGGATCCCGAGAAACGGCTTGTTCGAAATACTCCAGGGCGCGGCGAAGGCCGTCGGCGCCGCGTTGTTGGAAAAAGTATCGACCACGGAGGTAGAGGTCGTATGCTTCGAGATTGGCGGTTCCGCGTTCGGGGACGGCGTCAGCCGTCAAGACACCACCAAACCTGCTTCGGAGTGCACCGACAATCGCCTGCGCAAGACTGTCCTGCACGGCGAACACATGGCTCAGCTCACGCTCGTACGTCTCCGACCAAAGCGCGAGACCGTCCGCCACGTCTATGAGCTGTGCGGTGAGACGCAAGCGGTTTCCGTCGCGTCGCACAGTACCTTCGAGAAGGGTCGATACGTTCAATCCCTCACCGATCTCGCTGGGCGTCGCGTTACTCCCCTTGTAGGAGAATGCGGCTGTCCGTGACGCGACGCGAAGGCCAGGCACCTTGTTGAGTGCGCTCATCAATTCGTCGGTCATTCCGTCTGCGAAATAGGCATCGGCGGTGTCGCCGCCGATATTCACGATTGGCAACACCGCGATGGACCTTTGAGCTTCCGTCGCAATGGATGATCCCACGTCACCATTGCGTACCAGCCAGAGCACCGCTGCAGCCGCAGCGACAACAAGGACCGCGATCCCTGCACTCCACGTCTTCATCCGCAAGCGCGGACGCAGCCCGACGACTGATTTCAAAGAAGGGTGCGTCACGGTGGCGGTGGGCCCGCTCAGGACCGTCGGGTCTTCGAGCCCTTCGACGAGTTCCGATGCAGACTGTGGGCGCACCGCCGGATCCTTCTCCAGACAACGCATCACGAGAGATACCAACCTGGCCGACAGTCCCTCACGCCGCTGATCCAGCGGTACCGGCTCCGCAGCTAGATGCGCCGCCATCAGCGCCTGTAAGGACAGATCGTGAAACGGTGGAGTGCCTGAGAGCATCTCGTAGGCCATGACGCCGAAGGCGTAGATATCGGCCCGGTGGTCGGTAGCGGCATCTCCCGCCACCTGCTCCGGCGCCATATACGTGGGTGTGCCCAGAGAGGTGCCGACGCTGGTCAGGGTTCCCGGTTGTCCGCTGATCACGCTCCGCGCCGAACTCAGGGCCTTTGCCACACCGAAATCGGCCAACGTCGCGGAACCGGACGTCAACAGCACGTTGTCCGGTTTGATGTCGCGATGCACGATGCCGCGCTCGTGAGCGTAGCCCAGTGCACGGGCGACATCTCTCAAGATACTGACAGCCTCTCGGGGCGAGATCGGTCCAGTGCGCTCGAGTCTCCGACGCAGTGATTCTCCTTCCACGAACGGCATCACGAAGAACGGGAGGCCCTCGATCTCGCCCGCGCTTATCACACCTACGATATGTGGGTGCTGCAACGCTGCCGCGAGCATGATCTCGCGCTGGAAGCGGTCGACCGAAACACCTGCTGCGAGATCGCGTGGCAGGACCTTCACGACCACCCTGCGCCCCAGCGAGTTGTCCATCGCGACGAACACGCGTGACATGCCACCGCCGCCAAGTTCCCGCTCGACGGAGAAGTCCGATCCTAGAATTTCTTGTAGGCGGTCGCGCAACTCCATGGCACTCTCTGGAATCCGAAATCGGGTGGTGAGGCCTCAGACCCACTCCCGATTAGACGGCTTACTACGCTAGAAGGTTTCGACATGGAACCCGCAGAGCAACGTTCCGCGCGGTCACTCCGACGGTTCCCACTGCCGCAAGCAATGTAGCGGAGATCCGAAGAAATGGGTGCTGCGACGGGTTGTACCGACGCCAGAGCAGCAGCTCAAGGAGCGTGGTCGTGCGATCAAGACGAGTGCTGGGTATCATCCGTTGATGACACCACTCGCTTGGCTTCCAGCAACGGTGTTCCCATCTTTGCTGCATGAGCAACCAGGACTTTCGCATCGCGGTCGAGTTCCACCCCCTCCTCAGGCCGGCGGCATTCACCTCCACCTTTCCCAGACCCCTAGGAGAGATTGAGACTCCGGCTTGGGTGATGGAGTTCCTGAAGCTGGACGCCGAAGCTCCGCTTCAGCGGGATGAATCCTTGCGATTGCGGGTCCGGGACATGCTCCGGCATTGGGGACACAAACCAGCTGGCCGGGGGAAACCCGCGTCAGAGTACCTGGTTCGGGCGGTCGGTCAGGGTGATCTGGGGAGTATCAACGTAGCCGTGGACATCTTGAACGTCGTTTCCCTCCACAGCGGCTTTTCCATCGCCCTGGTGGACCTGGACCTGGCTCGGCCTCCGTTTCGAGTGGCGCCGGGGCCGGAGGCAGGGCGTTACGTCTTCAACGCATCGGGGCAGGAGATGTCTTTGAAGGGGCTGATCTGCCTTTACGACGCTGCTGGCCCCTGCGGGAACCCTGTCAAGGACGCCCAGCGAGTCAAGACGCGCGAAGAGACCACCCGAACCCTCACGGTCGTATGGGGCGTAGCGGGCTTCGAGGAGCGGAGGGATGCAGCAGTGGACTGGTACCGGGAGCTCCTGGAGAGAGTGGCTGGGGAGGTCAAGCCCGTCACCGTAGTCAACACTCGATGAGATGGCTCTGTTGGAGGAGTGATGGCCGCGGCTCTCCCGGCAGGGATCGGCGGGTCACCGTCGTCCGACGTACACGCTTTCTTGGAAAGAACGATCACGCCCCGGGAGACGCGGCTTAGATTCCTTCCCCATGATAACCGTCTCCAACCTCGCCAAGTCGTTCGGTGACCGGACGCTGTTCGCGGGGGTGTCATTCCAGCTCAATGCCGGAGAACGGTACGGGCTGGTGGGCGCCAACGGCTCCGGCAAGACTACGCTGCTGCGGATTCTGAGCGGCGACCTGGAGGCAAGCGAAGGGACGGTCACGACTCCGAAGCGACTCCGGATAGGTGTGCTGCGGCAGGATCAGTTCGCCGCTAACGATCAAACAATCCTGTCCGTCGCATTGATGGGCAACCCGGAGCTGTGGAACGCGATGGTTGAGAAGGAAGTACTGCTGGCTCAGACGGAGGGACACTTCGAGGCGGACAGGTTCTCCGAGCTGGAGGAGGCGGTGCTGCGCCTCGACGGATACACCGCCGAGGCGCGCGCCGCCAGCATCCTCGAAGGGCTCGGCCTCCCGGCATCGGTGCACCACGACCCGCTCTCCACCCTGTCCGGAGGCTTCCGGCTGCGGGTGCTACTTGCACAGGTGCTGGCGAGCGCACCCGACGTGCTGTTACTCGACGAACCGACCAACCACCTGGACATCCTCTCGATCCGCTGGTTCGAGACGTTCCTGCGGGACTTTGCTGGGCCGGTGGTCGCGATCTCACACGATCATCGCTTTCTCGACAACGTCTCAACGACCATCATGGACGTCGACTACGAGACGGTGCTCTCCTATCCTGGCAACTACACCGACTTCCTCGCCGCCAAGCACACCGAGCTGGAACGACGGATGAAGGACATCGCCGCCCGGGAACGCGAGATCGCGCACCACCAGAAATTCGTGGACAGGTTTCGGGCCAAGGCGAGCAAGGCGCGACAAGCTCAGAGCAAGGTGCGGATGATCGAGAAGAAGGCCGACGAGCTACAGGTGCTGCCACAGAGTTCGCGCCGGTACCCGCGGTTCCGGTTCGAGCAGCGGCGCGACAGCGGGCGCGAGGTGCTCGCCCTGAGAGGGGTGAAGAAAGCGTTCGGGGACAACGTGATCCTGGACGGGGTGGACCTCACGGTCAAGCGAGGTGATCGGCTCGCGATCATCGGACCCAACGGTGTCGGCAAGTCGACTCTCTTGAAGATCGTGATGGACCGCCTCGAGGCCGACGGAGGCGAGGTAGAGTGGGGATACGAGACCCATCCCGGCTACTTCGCGCAGGACCACCGGGAGCAGTTCGAGAACCCGACCGGCACAGCCGAGGAGTGGATCTGGAATTTCTGTGCGGACCGGGACTTGGGCTTCGTGCGCAGCCAACTGGGATTGATGCTGTTCTCCGGCGAGGACGGCAAGAAGAAACTGAGCGCACTATCCGGTGGGGAGGTAACACGACTCGTATTCACTAGCCTCGGCATCGAGCAGCCCAACGTTTTCGTGCTGGACGAGCCTACGAATCACCTGGATCTCGAATCGATCGAGGCACTCGTCGAGGGGCTCAAGGCGTACCCGGGCACCATCATCTTCGTATCTCACGATCGCTGGTTCGTCGGGCAGCTGGCCACACGGGTGCTGGAGATACGGTGGGATGGCATCAGAGATTACCCCGGCACGTACGAGGAGTACGTTCACGCCTGCGGGGACGACCATCTCGACGTCGACCGGGTGGTTCTCAAGGCAAAGAAAGAGAAGCAGCGAAAAGAAACGACGCAGCCGGCGAAACAAGCTAAGAACCGACGGTCCGAGGCCCGCAAGCTCGAGTCACAACTAAAGAAGTCGCGGCGGCGCCTCGAGGAGATCACCGCACGAATCGAGACCACCGAGACTCGGCTCGTCGGGATCGACGAGGCCTTTTGCCAACCGAACTACTTCGAACAGACTCCGGCCCAAGAGCTGCACGCTCTGGAGCAGGAGCGAAACAGCCTACAGAGTGAGCTCACCGACCTGATGACTGAGTGGGAACGACTTGAGGAGGACCTACAGAGTGAGCTCACCGACCTGATGACTGAGTGGGAACGACTTGAGGAGGAAATAGCTTCGCGGGAGGCGAACTAACGCGGACGAGTGGGGAGTGACACCGAAGATTCGCGCGCGCCAACGGACGCGTCCCTCTCATGGCTCGACCTGCACAGCATCGGCTGGAGCCTTTTCGAATTCCACTGTGCACAGCACTCTTCAGCTTGTTGCTCTCTACGTGCACATTTGATTGCATGGGTGGAGTCCAATCGCACGGGTGACACCACTCCGAGCAAGCTCACCATCT